>JBIIQT010000103.1:0-3739 GCA_044341875.1 Chitinophagaceae bacterium
CATTGGAAGGCGTTATCGTTCCCAGCAAATAGGCATCCGTTCCATCACGCTGCATTCCTCCAACAGCAAATCGATCATATTGATACAATTCCAATCCAGAGGCACCACCTGTGTTCTGGTCGAGCCTGAGTGCATTGTAAATGGAGTTGACGCCCAGTTCAGTTAGGTTGTCTGTTGTCCACATGGTTTCACTGCCAAGTTGATCGTAGGGCTCTGTATCGAGCAGGTCTTTCTGGCAACTGCTGAAAGCAACTGAAACCAATGAAAGTAAAATGAATATCTTTTTCATATAATGTCTTTTTCTTGTTAATTAGAAGGTAATGTTGAGGCCAAGTGCAAACTGCGTCATGGTGGGATAGGTTATGCTTGCACCCAACTCAGGATCCAATCCAGGGAATGATGTCAGCATGAAAAGATTCTCTCCACTGAAGTAAACCCTGGCCCGCTGGATGGCCAGCCTGTTAACAATATTGGACGGAACATTATAGCCCAATTGAAGATTTCTCAACTTCATCCAATTGCCGTCAAACAACCACCAATCACTGGCTAGCCCATTCTGGCCATCAGCAACTTTCAACCTGGGGTTTTTTCCGGTAATGTTATTTCTGGGATCAGCAGGATCAGCATCGTTGTAATAGTACCTGCTTTTTACAACATCGGCATTGATGGCATTGCCCCATACAACCGCAGAGTTGTTGTAACCAATTGCATTGAACTGGATCTGATGACCAGCAGCACCTGAGAATATCAAGGAAAGATCAAATGATTTCCAGGTGAAATCTGCAGAAAAACCGAATACGTATTTTGGAAGTGTTGACTTCCCTGTAAAGTAACGGTCAAATGAATTTCCATAATCCCCATCACCATTCAAATCTGCATAGAGAAGATCTCCGTACCAGATGGCATCTCTCCTGACAGATGTTCCTGGACGCAGTCTGTAGCCTGCTGCCAACATGGCTCTTGCCCAATCAAGATCAGCTGGTGTTCTGATCATGCCATCTTTTGGCCCCCCGTTGATGTTGACAGATCCATCTGCATTTGTATATGTTCCAGACCCATTATAGGTTTTGTAAATATAATGCTCCCCAATTTTTTTGTCTTCCAATGCTCCGTTATTGAATACTGCACCAAGGTTTGACTGGAATGTCTTCACACCAGCAGCATCTGTAACGTAGCCTTCCACCAGTTTACCCCTGAACTTGGTAACCATATTGTCTGTATAGGCAAAGTTTCCAGAAAGGTTGAACCTTACCTTGCCCATTTTCCCTTTTGTTCCAAGGGTGATTTCAAATCCCTGGTTTTGTACTGCAGCAAGATTGACCGTGGGAGCTGATGCGATACCTGCAGTAATCGGAATGGCAATGGTAGACAGGATACCATTCGTACTCCTTCTGAATACATCAAATTCAACATTCAGCTTGTTGCCAAACAACGATGCATCGATACCGATATTCTTGATGTTGGTAGACTCCCACCTCAAATCAGGATTGGAAAATCTGCCAACCGCCAGGCCAGATGCCTGGACATTATTAAAGGAATACAGACGGGGTGAATAAGTAGCCTGCCAATCGTAATTGCCAGATGCATAACTTCCCAGCTCTCCCCATGATGCCCTCAACTTGAGGTTGTTGATCCATTTGATGCCATCCATGAACTTCTCTTCAGAAATTCTCCATCCAGCAGAAGCGGAAGGGAAATAACCAAAACGGCTTTCTGGTGCAAACCGTGAAACTCCGTCATACCGGAGGTTTCCTTCGAGCAAGTATTTGCCTTTGAATGCATAGTTGACACGACCAAACAAGGAACGGATGGCCCAATCGTTTTCACTGCCCGAGGTTGTCGTTGGTGTCAATACTGCATTGGGAACATATAGTCCATAGTCAATCATGCCTTGTTTGGATGCAGAAATATTGTAATAGTTGTAGTACAACTGGTTGTAGCCGGCAAAAGCGGACAGGTCATGGTCTTTACCAATTGTAGTGGTGTAGCGCAATACATTGTCTAAGGTAATCTGGTAGTTTTTATCGTAGCTATAGTTAGAAGAAAGATTGGCAGGATTTGGCTGGAAAGTCATTTGGGTATTGGTAGCAAAATTATACCGTACCCCTGCGTCAGGATTGGTTCTGCTCCTGTATTCGTTCTGGCGCATTTGGTAGTTGAACCTCGTTTCAAAGGACAGTCCTTTGAGGATGGTTGCAGTAGCATATATTGATGTATTGAACCTGGAAGTCTGGTCTTTACCCAGCCTGTTGTTCAGGAATGAAAATACATTGTTGGCCTGCTGGTTCTCCTCTGAAATTTGGGCATATCCATATTTGCCTCCGTATTGCGGAATGATTCCGGGAGTTGTTGCGCGTAGAAAGGTAAATGCATCCGTCACATTTCCCATTGCATCATTTTGAAAAAGGGCAAATGTTTGTGATCCTACTGTCAGGAATTTTGTAACCTTTGACTCAATATTAGACCTGAACTGAAAACGCTGACTCCATGTATTTTCTATCGTTCCTTGGTTGTTGAGGTAACCAACAGAAAGAAGATAAGTGGTTTTGTCAGATCCTCCATTGATGGATACATTGTGGTTTTGTACCAATCGGCTTGAAAAGAAAGCATCTGCCCAATCTGTATTGGGATAAGCCAGAAAATTAGGAACTCCAAGGGGGTTCAAAGCATCAGGAATTTTGCTTGCAGAGTCCCATGCTGCAATGTTCAGTGCACTGTATTTGATTGCCTGACCAAGATTGGTATGTGCCTCATTGGTATAGCGCATGTGGTCAGCATAGTTTGTAACAAAATTAGGCATGTTCATCGGACTCGTGGAAGAGTAAATGCCATTGTACGTAACGGATAATTTATTGCGTGTGCCTTTCTTCGTAGTGATCAAGATAACACCATTACCTGCCTGTGAACCATAGATGGAAGCAGAAGCAGCATCTTTCAAGACAGAGACTGATTCAACATCCTGAGGATTGACAGCATCCAAAGCACCAATAACACCATCGATGATGATCAATGGACTGGATCCGCTCAAGGTTCCCCTACCCCTTACTGTTATTGAAGCACCATCTGATCCTGGCTGACCAGAGCTTTGTTGAACTGAAACGCCTGACATCAAACCTGCAAGCGAAGTGGAAAGGTTGGTGATGGGCCTGTCTTCAATCTGCTTGGCAGTAATGGTAGACACAGCACCCGTCAGGTTGACTTTTTTCTGGGTAGCATATCCAACCACTACCACAGACTCCATGCTCTCTTCAGTAGGATCAAGCTTGATGCTGATGGCTGTCATGCCTTTCAAAACAACAGTCTCCATGCTGCCAAAGCCCACGCTGGAAACAGTAATGCGATCCCCAGCTTTTGCATTGATGGAAAAAGTTCCATTGGCATCAGATTTGGTACCTGCTTTTGTTGAATTGTTTACAATAGAAGCCCCTGAAACAGGAGTGTTGTCTTTGGAAGATACTACCACTCCCTTGTAAGCGGTTTGGGCAAAACTCAAGGACGAAATTACCGTTGCCATGACGAATAGCAACAGCTTCCTGATGTTAATCAGTTGCATACAGTGTTGGTTTGATGAATAAAAAATTAAGGGTGGAAATGGTTGATAGCGGTCGCTAAATTAGTATAAATAAAAGTAATTATTTTCTATAAATACTTTTATTTGTACAAACCTGTATCGCCTTTTTCCAACAAAGGCATCAGTTGCCTGACAAGATCCGGAGAAGATGCTGCAATATTTCGCTGT
>JBIIQT010000104.1:0-3715 GCA_044341875.1 Chitinophagaceae bacterium
CTTGATCCGGAGCTGGGTTGGGATGGATCCTTAAAAGGAAAGGATCAGCCAGCGGGCACCTACACGTGGGTGGTATATGGAATTGGTCAAACTGGCAAACCCATCAGTAAATCAGGATCGGTGGTATTAATCAGGTAAAATGAAATTGATAAAACACAACATATCACTCATTTTCATTCTTCTGCTTGCAGTTGCTTCAGAGGCTCAGGATGCACATTATTCACAATATTTCAATGCTCCGCTTTCCCTGAATCCTGCATTTACTGGTTATTATGATGGAAAGCACCGTCTTGCCACCAATTTTAGAAACCAGTGGATGGGTGCTGGGGATCCGTTTACAACAGCAACCGTTAGTTTCGATACAAGAATGTTGACACAGCAAATGGACAAGAGTCTACTTGGTATTGGCCTTGTATTGATGGGTGACAGAACAGCTACAGGTGCTTACAACAGCAATTATGCCAGCTTGTCAACTGCCTATCACCAGGCTTTGGACGAGGAAGGGTTTCAACACCTCGCTGTTGGTTTTCAGGGAAGCTTGGGTGCAAGGATGCTTGATTACAACCGCATTTCCTTCAACAATCAATTTGCCAGCAGGGGGTTTGATCTTTCGCTTTCCAACAACGAAAATTTTGTTACAAGGAGAAGTTCTTATGTTGATTTCAATGTTGGATTGATGTACAATTACCTGAAAGACAGAACCAGGTTTTATCTTGGCACATCCTATTACCATCTCAATCAACCCAAGATGAGTTTTGTAGGCAATGATGAATACATGTTGCCGGCAAGAGCAACCGTGCATGCAGGGGCATCATTTTTGGTTGCTGCTCAAGGAGAATTGTTTCTCAGCGGTCAATTCATGAATCAGGCCGGAGTGAACAATACTACCATCGGTTTAGCATATGGCTACAGTCCGTATATATCGGATGACAACAATGTCTTTTATGCAGGGTTGTTTTACAGAAACCAGGACGCTGTATATCCTTATTTGGGATACTTGTTGAACGATATTCAGATTGGTCTGAGCTACGATATCAACACTTCTGGCATTCAAACGGGTAATCGAAGGAACAAGAGTTTTGAACTCTCAGTCATTTATCACTTTTTTGATCCCAACGCCATCAGAAGGGTAATGCCTTGGTATTAGGATGTTCTACCAGGCAATGCCATAATCTTCGCCATGATTACTTGATCCGCCCCATAGACTTCCATGCTTCCAGTCAAATCCTATCGCATTGATCGGGCCTGATGTCCTTTCCGTAAAACTCAAGGTGTATCCCATTTTTTTCAAGGCTGTCCTGACAGATTCGGGGGTTTTGTCCTGCAATAAAATACTGCCTGGCCTGGGTTTCCTATCATCAGTTTTGGTTCCTCCAAGGGATAACCACAATTGGTTTGAATTGATATTGGCGGCCTCTGAAGCCTGTTGAACAGTCATGCCAAATTCAACCACATTCAAGAAAAACTGCAGCAAATTCTGGTCTTGTGTGTCGCCGCCTTGAACAGCAAATGCAAGAAATGGTTTGCCATCTTTCATGGCAAGGCTGGGTGTTAATGTAACGCGTGGGCGTTTGCCGGGGGCAACCACATTGAAAGGATTAAGGGTGGAATCGAGAACAAAACTCTGCATCCGCTGGCTCATGCCAACGCCAGTTTTTCCTGCAATGCAGGCAGGAATCCATCCTCCGCTGGGAGTAATGGAAACCACCCAGCCTTCAGCATCTGCTGCTTCTACAGATGTAGTTCCCCTCCATAACCGATCCTGATAATCCAGTTCAGCCATGGCAATGGCTCCTGAATCGTGTGCAGGTACAAAATTTCTTTTGCTGCTGTCAAATCCTGAGAAACCTCTTTTGGAAAGCAAGCTGAGGTAGGGGTTTGTTCTTCCCTCAAATGGATAAGGGTCTCCAGGGCCAATGTTCGGATCATTTTTATCAGGGTTGATCTGTGCCGCCCTCATTTTTGCATATTCCTTGCTGAGCAATCCTTTGATGGGTTGCTTTGGGCCGAAATAGGGGTCGCCATAATAAAAGTCTCTGTCTGCAAAGGCCATGCTCATCGACTGGTAAACAGTATGGATGTACTTTGTACTGTTGTATCCCATTGATTTCAGGTCAACATTTTCCAGGATGTTCAAGGCTTGCAACATTGATGGCCCCTGTGTCCAGGACTGCAGTTTGTACACATCAATTCCTTTGTAGTTGGCATGGGTTGTTTCTTCTTCAATGGGTCTCCAGTTGGCAAGATCCTGCTTGGTGATCAATCCACCTTGCTCCTGGCATCCCCTTACAAATTCAGTAGCAATATCACCCTTGTAAAACCTGTCATAGGCTGCCATGATGGCCGCTTTCCTTGACATTCCTTTTTTCAGGGCAAGTTGCTCTGCTTCCACCATCTTGGATAAAGTGATGAAAAGCTCTTCCTGCTTGAAGATCTCACCGGCTTCAGGCGCTTCCCTTTTTTCTCCAGCATGGGGAAGAAATACTTTTTTACTATATGGCCATTCCTTTATTCTCTCCTTTCCTCTTTCAATGCTGTTGGCTGTTTGTGCATCAATCGGATAACCTGATGCAAGTTGCATGGCCGGTGCCAATACCTGTTTTAAACTCATCGTGCCGTAGTTGGCCAACATGTGACAAATCCCTCCGGGGGTACCTGGGGTAGTAGCAGCCAGGGGTCCAAACTCTGGAGGAAAATTGTATCCCTTTCCTTTGAAAAAATCTGGGGTTGCACCGGTTGGAGCTACTCCCATGGCATTCAGGGCAATCACTTTTTTGGTTTTGGGATTGTAGATGATGGCCTGGGTTTCTCCTCCCCAGCTCAATACATCCCACATGGTGCAGGTAGCGGCAAGCATGGCGCAGGCCGCATCAACTGCATTTCCACCCTTGTTGAAGATGGTGGCTCCGGCAGTTGCCGCCAGGGGCTTTCCTGTGATGGCCATCCAATGTTTTCCATGCAAAGGGGGTTTCTGTGTTTGTTGTGCATTAGCAAAGCATCCGATGAAAGCGATGGATATTGTGACAAGAATTTTTTGCATGTAAAAAGGTATTATAGCGATTATACCAAGGTATAAAAAAATACAATGTGGCATACAGATTGTTGAGTGTGGCTTTCAGCGGGTTTTACGGGAACGATTTCGTAAAAAGATGCCATGAAAACCCAAGCACCCCCCGTGTTTTTGTATATTTGAATCCTTAACTTTATCACATGGACATCAGGTTTGCTATTGGAAAAAACGAGACAAAGACTTTGGATACGAACGGTTTGCGCGACAATTTCCTGGTCAGCGAGCTTTTTCAGGCGGATAAGCTGAAACTTACCTATTCTCATTATGACAGGATGATCATTGGTGGTGTGTTACCAGTTAAAAAGTCAATTGCCCTTTCCAATCCTGCAGAGTTGCGTGCTGACTATTTTTTAGAAAGAAGGGAATTGGGGATCATCAACATTGGTGGCAAAGGTGAGGTTGTGGTTGATGGAAAAAAACATGGTCTGAAAAAGCTTGAGTGTTTGTATGTTGGGAAGGGTGCTAAAAAAATCAGTTTCAACTCTGCTGACAAAAAAGACCCTGCCAAATATTATTTGCTTTCTGCACCTGCTCACCATACTCATCCCACACAAAAATTCACCAAAGAGCAGGCTTCTCCGGTGGCATTGGGCGATGCTGCTACCTCAAACAAAAGAACTGTTTACAAGTATATCCACAGGGATG
>JBIIQT010000065.1:0-12980 GCA_044341875.1 Chitinophagaceae bacterium
CCCATACCGAACAGAGCAGTTAAGCCCCTCATGGCCGATGGTACTGGGATTCGTCCCGGGAGAGTAGGTAGGTGCCATATTTATTGAGCCCTGATCGAAAGATCAGGGCTTTTTTTTGCCCAAAAATGAAGCAGATCTATAAGGTTATTCAATCAGACGCATTATTCATGCTTTTTTGTCCAAAATAAAATTCATTTTTGCAGTCCATAACATGAAAAAGATCAATATAGCCATTGATGGTTGGTCATCTTGCGGAAAAAGCACCATGGCCAGGCAACTTGCCAAGTCCTTGAATTATTTGTTTATCGATTCTGGGGCTATGTACAGGGCCATTGCCCTTTATTTTATTCAACATAAGGTTGACCTGGAGAATGATATTGCTGTCGAAAAAGCATTGGATAGCATCAGGCTTTCATTTCATAAAAACCTTCAAACTGGCAACAATGAAATTTGGTTGAATGACCAAAATGTAGAACAATTGATTCGGGAAATGGAAGTTGCCAGCAAGGTAAGTGATGTGGCTGCCATCAAGTCCGTTAGGGATTTTGCTGTGGCACAGCAGCAATTGATAGGCAAGGATAAAGGGGTAGTGATGGATGGAAGAGATATTGGAACCACTGTTTTCCCAGAAGCAGAATTAAAAATATTCATGACAGCCAATGTTGATGTGAGGGTGGAAAGGCGTTTCAAGGAACTCATCGTGAAAAATCCTTTGATTTCTTTGGAAGAAGTCAAAGCCAACCTCCAATCAAGGGATCACATGGATTCTACAAGGGAGTTTTCTCCATTGAAAAAAGC
Source organism: Chitinophagaceae bacterium (assembly GCA_044341875.1). Taxonomy (GTDB): domain Bacteria; phylum Bacteroidota; class Bacteroidia; order Chitinophagales; family Chitinophagaceae; genus Pollutibacter. The sequence goes on from JBIIQT010000065.1 coordinate 799, forward strand.
TGATGATGCCCTTGTATTGGACAACAGCGAACTCACGCCTGAAAATCAATTCTCCATAGCGCTCCAGTGGGCCAACGAAAAAGTTAATGCATGATCAGTTCCAGAATTCTCTGATACTATCCATTGGGCTTGCATCAGGGTAAAATGAAGAAAGTTTTTCAATTACTGCCTCAACAATGGCATCAGGGCAAGATGCGCCACTGGTGATCAATACTTTAACTTCTTTCTCGCCAGTCAAGAAACCTTCCTTTGTATATTCCTCATGTGTTATCCAATTGAATGCCCTGATTGTTTGATCGGATAAAATATCAGCTTCTGATTGTATAAAATAGGTTGGTAGCTTTTGTTCGCATAATTCCACCAGGTGTGAACTGTTGCTGCTTTTTCTGCCTCCAATTACTATGGCAAAATCAGCATCTTGCTCAAGCAAATGCCTTACAGCAGTCTGGTTGTCATTGGTGGCATAACAAAGTGTATCTCTTGTATCTGCGAAATAGTCTCCAATGTTATGGTCTGTGCCATGCTTTTTGATCACCACCTGTTTGAGGTAGTCGGCTATCGCCTGTGTATCAGTGGCCAGCATGGTTGTCTGGTTCACGACACCGAAACGCAATAAGTCTTTTTCAAGCTGAAACCCTTCACTGTAGCGGCCTTTGAAGAAATCAGCAAAGCCTGATGCATTTCTTGTCCCTGCGATGAATTCACCCAATACAATGGCCTCTTCCATATCATTGATGACGAGTGTGGGGGTATGTGCATCACTGTGAGAAAATGTTGCCCTGGTTTCTTCATGGGATGGCTTTCCATGCACAACTATGCTATAGCCTTTTTTGGCAATTTGTTCTGCTCTGTTCCAAACTTTTTCTACAAACGGACAGGTGGTATTGTATCGTTCAATCTGGATGCCAATAGACTTCAGTTTATTTTCAATGGCGATGGTGGTTCCAAAGGCTGGAATGATCACAATATCTTCGGCGGTCAATGTGTCAAACGGGATGATGGTATTGCCTTTGGTGTCCATCATGAATTGCAAACCCCTTGCAATCAAGTCATCATTGACAAATGGATTGTGGATCATCTCACTCAAGAGAAAAATTCGTTTACCAGGATTTTGCTCAATGGTTTCAAATGCAATTTCTATGGCATTCTCCACGCCATAGCAAAACCCAAAATGTCTTGCAAGGTAGATTTTCAAAGGGCCGAAATCAAGGACAGTGGGTGTAAAGTCCTTTTTCAATTTGTCAGCCTCCTTCCTTTGCTGTTTGATGGCAGCAATCAGCGGGCTCCTGTATCTTGTGGGTATTGAAAACTGTTTCATTGATTGATTGCGAAGGTAAGATATCATTTAACATTCTTGCCCGATATTGGTTCGTTGTTCGGTTTTTACGTCGCTTCAATTTTGGTATTCATTGCTTATCTTTCGTGGATGAAGTCAGCCTTTACACCTGTTTCCTGGTGTCTCAATACGAATATTTATGAAGTGAACCTTCGTCAATATACCAGTGAAGGCACCTTGGAGGCCTTCAGGCTTCATCTTCCCAGGTTGGCTGATATGGGCGTTGGAGTACTTTGGTTTATGCCACTTACGCCTATTAGTGATAAAAATCGAAAAGGAAGCATGGGCAGCTACTATGCTTGTTCCAGCTATACAATTGTCAACCCCGATTATGGTACCATGGAAGAATTTCGAGAATTGGTTCAGGAGGCACAGGGGCTTGGCATGAAGGTAATCATCGACTGGGTTGCCAATCATACCGGATGTGACCATCATTGGACCAAGGAGCATCCAGAGTTTTATAAAAAAGATCAAAATGGCGAATTCTTTGATGCCCATGGATGGGATGATGTGGTTGACCTTGATTATTCGAATCCTCACCTGAGGCAGGCCATGATTCAAAACATGCATCATTGGTTGGTCGAATCGGGAATCGATGGTTTTCGTTGCGATATGGCCATGCTGACCCCAGTTGATTTTTGGATGGAAGCCAGGCAGGCCCTTGATCAAAACAGAAAATTATTCTGGCTTGCAGAGCTTGATCCACTTGACAACCCTGACTATATGCAGGTTTTTGATGCTGCCTATACTTGGAGGTGGATGAATGCGGCAAAAGCATTCAGAAATGAAGGATCCAGGCAAATTCATCATTTGCGCTACGTATTGGGCCAATACAGCGACTTGCTGCCCTCCACAGCTTGCCCTGCATGGTTTACCTCAAATCATGATGAAAACAGCTGGAATGGCACTGAATACGAGAAATACGGAGAAATGGCCATTCCACTTGCGGTCTTCTCAGCAACCTATAAAGGCATTTCGCTCATGTACAGTGGACAGGAGATTCCAAACAAGAGGCGTTTGCAGTTTTTCGACCGGGATCCAATTGATTGGACAAAGTCGCCGGCCTTGCATGCATTTTACCGTTCCATTTTGCATCTTCGGAAAAACCATGCTGCCTTTACTACTGCTGCTGATACTGCCAATCTGGTTCATCTGCAAAACAGCGTTGATCACCATGTATTGAGCTTCAAACGCCAACATGATGATTCTACCGCCATTGTGATTATTAATTTTTCGGAGTATCCCTTGCACAATATAGAAATGGGGCTTGATGGTGCAACAGGAACCTTCGTTGAGCATTTTACCTCCCTCGCCCATGAATGCAATGGGCAAAGTCATTATTTCCATTTACAACCCTGGAGTTATCAGATTTGGTTGCAATAAAAAAGCGGCGGATCAAAAGATCCACCGCTTTAAAGAAATGTTTGAGTTCATTATTCAGTAATCTCAATGGGATACTGATACACGCCATCATACCCAGGATAGAAGCCCTCCAGCATGATGCGTTTGGGTGATCTTGCAATGGCAGTATTCAATTCCTCAACTGATTTGATTTCAGCACCATTTAATTTGAGGATCACAAAGCCATCCCTCATCCTTGTTTGCTCATCAATCAATCCTGTACTGATTTTGCTGACTACAACACCACCCTTGACACCCAGTTCAGTTGCTTTTTTCTTGTCTAAGGTTTGCAACTCAGCACCGAGTTTATCGGTAACCATCGTCTTGACAATGTCGAAGCTGCCAGACTTGTTTTTCAAAGAAACGGTAGTTGTGTATGATTTTCCTTCCCTGAGGTATTGCACTGTAATCTTGTCTCCTGGTTTGTAGCCTGCAACCTGTTCCACCATCTCACTGCCGGATGTCACCTTGATGCCATTGATCTTGGTGATATAATCGCCAGTCTTGAGTCCGCTGCCAGACATGGCGCCATCTTTTGTTACGTCCATCACCAACACACCCAGTCCTTCCTTGTAGTTCTGTTTTGTTTTTTCGGCCTCTGGCGCATTTTCAGGCAGGTAACTGATGCCAAGGTATGCACGTTGTACCGTGCCATATTGAAGGAGGTCGTTGATGATTTTCTTTACAATGTTGACGGGAATCGCATAAGAGTAGCCTGCATAGGCGCCAGTAGGAGACGCGATAGCAGAAACGATACCAACCAGTTCACCATTGGGACCAACCAAAGCGCCACCAGAATTGCCCTGGTTAACAGCCGCATCGGTTTGGATGAATGATTCAATGGGGGAATTGCTTTTGCGGGAATTGAGACCAAGTGATCTTGCCTTTGCGCTTACAATTCCAGCAGTAACAGTGGTTTCAAGGTTAAGTGGATATCCTACCGCCAAGACCCATTGACCGAGTTTCAGGTTGTCAGAATTTCCATAAAGGAGGAAATTCAAGCCTTTCTCTTCAATTTTGATCAGGGCAAGATCGCTGCTGGGGTCTGTACCCATCAATTTTGCCTTGTACTGTTTTTTATTGTTCAAGGTAACTGTAATTTCATTGGCTTCCTCAATCACGTGGTTGTTGGTTACGATGTATCCGTCTTCGCTGATGATTACGCCAGAACCACTTGCACGCTGGGGCATATTTCTTGTCTGTGGACCGTTGAAGAAATCGTTAAAAAGGTCATCACCGAAAAAATCGCCAAATGGACTGCTCCTTTTGGTTTTGGGCAGGTTGTTGCTGGTCTGGCTGCCACCAATGGTTGTTGTGATGTGAACCACAGCAGGTACTGCCGCCTGGGATGCCGGTTGAAAGTCCACGGGTTGACCGGGCACATTGTTGTTGCTGTCAAAAAAACCTGCATAGCTGGCAGGTAATTTTCCATTGCCTTGTTGAAGGGGGCCTTGTTTGCGGATGAATGAATCATAACCAAACATGGCCACGGTAGTGGTTACTGCGCTAATCAGCACAACTGATAATGTCTGTTTGATGTTCATGGTTCTATGTTTAAGTTTAGAGGTACAAAATGTATGCCTGACCAACTGCAATTAAGCAAACATGTCTGAATTTCAGTCAACCTGTCATCCTATTTAACAAATTCTTTTGTTGCATGTTTATTTTCTGTGGAAAATATCCGGTTGTTTTTACTGAATCAAGGGATCAAGGCCAGGAATTTCATGGTGTCAATGCCATCCGGAAAGTCGTTTAATCTGGGCTTTTGTGCATCACCAAATGGAATGAAATCCTTTCCTACAATGCATTGGATCTTGTTGCTGTCCAGTGCTGCCAGTGCTGCAGACTTGTCAGTGTAATATTGGTAATGCAGTTGTGAAATAGGAGAAAACGGGCTTTCATTTTCGAGCAATACAATGGAGTCATTGCTCATGTAGAACCTGTTATTCATGATAGCGATGGTCAACTGGTAGTCAAAATTGTTCCTGTATTTTTCATGATCTCGGTAGTGATCATATTTCCGCAAGGCGCCAAGCAGGGGTACGAAATCATATTCTTCTGGTACAAGCACCTGGGTGACATTCCTGCATCCCAATCCAAAATAGAGCTGGATGTCATCTGCCAGCGCTTCGAGTTGTTCCTGGCTTTCATTTCCATCCAAAATGGCAACGGATGTCCTGTTTTTTCTAACGATGTGGGGATATTTGCTGAAATAATGCTCAAAATACCGGGCGCTGTTATCACTCCCGGTGGCAATGTATCCATCACAGCCTTTCAGCATCTCGTCCAGTACGACCAAATGCTCAAATCCCGGGAAGGCTGACGCAGCAACCTGTATAAGGTTTTTGATAATGAAGCTGTCTTTTGAAGAAGGTTTGATCCGCTGCCTGAATCCCGAAAGAAAGATGCAAAGCAAATCGTGGAGACCCACATAGGGGATATTGCCCGCCATCACCAAGCCGATTGTTTTGTTTTTGAGCCCTTCTTCAACGTCGTATGCCTGCGCAAAAATTGATAATTGGTCTACATTCAGCATCTTCTCGGCGATCATTTTTCCTGATTGGAAAACATACTCCGGGGTGAACCATTTGTTCTCCATGTAAGCCCTGTATCTTAACTCCTGGTAGGACCCACTGTCATCTGTCAGGTATTCTCCAAGAAAGCCAAGAACCTCTATCCTTTTGTGTAAATTCATTTTTGCGTTTTCAGATCATTCAATATCTTTATACAGCTGTTCCATTTATGGAGACTGCAATAAACTAACATCAAAAATACTGAAATATCATGGCAATCAAGATTACCGATGAATGTATCAATTGTGGAGCCTGCGAACCAGAATGTCCTAACAATGCCATTTATGAAGGGGGTGTAGAATGGGCCGTGGCTGATGGCACATCAGTAAAAGGTTCTTTTACCCTGATGGACGGCTCTGCAGTTGATGCAGACCAAAAAAATTCACCCGTCAGCAATGATACCTATTATATTACCCCAAACAAATGTACGGAGTGTCAGGGTTTTCATGAAGAACCACAGTGTGCAGCAGTTTGCCCGGTTGATTGTTGCGTACCTGATGAGTTGTATGTAGAAACCGTTGAGGCATTGATGGCCAAAAAGGAAAGTTTACACCTCTAAATCTAGTTTAACAAGTTATAAAGGTGAAGGTATCTGCGGATGCCTTCACCTTTTCTTATATTTGCTATATCTCTCGGATTTTTTCAAAAATATTGCTCATGGGTAAACCAGTCATCGCCTTTGTTACAGGTGGATATTCTTCTGAAGCAGTGATCTCTTACAAAAGTGCCATCACCATTGAAAAACATTTTGATCATGCTCGATATGAGGTATATCGGATCGACATCACTCCTGAGAAATGGTTTCACACAACCAAGGATGGCGTTGAACTGATGGTGAACAAGGGTGATTTTTCCCTGAACACTGGCGACCAGCTGATCAGGTTTGACGGTGTTTTTATCGGCATTCACGGCACACCCGGAGAAGATGGAAAATTACAAGCCTATTTTGATCTTTTGAACATCCCTTATACTTCCTGTGATGCTACCACCTCAGCCATCACATTCAACAAGAGGTTTACTGTCGCCGTTGCCGGCGCTTCAGGTTTTCATGTTGCCAAATCAGTGCATCTGTTCAAGTCTTCCTTTGATCCATCCTCTAGTGCAATAGCAGGGTTGCAACTGCCAGTCTTTGTGAAGCCAAACAATGGTGGTTCCAGCATAGGCATGAGCAAGGTAAACAAGGCAGAAGACATGCAAGAGGCGATTGCAAAAGCATTCAAGGAAGACGATCAGGTGTTGATTGAAGAATTCATCAGTGGCCGTGAGTTTACCATTGGTGTATTCAGATCCAAAGGAAAGATCATCACACTTCCTTTTACTGAGATCAGCACAGACAATGAATTCTTTGATTTTGAGGCAAAATACCAGGGCAAGTCGGTTGAAGTTACACCAGCTGTTTGCAGTGATGAAATGGCTGAAAAAATACGGAATGCGGCTGCTGGCATTTATGCTGTTTTCAATTGCAGGGGAGTGGTGCGGATGGATTTTATTTACAATGCAGACCAGGAAAAACCATACCTTCTTGAAATCAATACAGTGCCAGGACAAAGTGCTGCAAGCATCATTCCGCAGCAGGTAGCTGCCATAGGATTGGTGCTCAGTGATTTTTACAGCATGTTGATCGATGATGCGCTGGAGACAGTAAAAAACTAATCAAATGATTTTTTCTTTTATCACCAAAAAGCCACTTTGGCAGAATATCTTGGCAGGATTTATGCTATCTCTGTTTATCGTAGGGGCTTTTCTACTGTTGCTAAATTTTATCACCAACCATGGAGAGTACCTGACGGTACCAGAAGTGAAGGGTAAAGTCTACAGTGCTGTTGTTGCTGACTTGGAGAGCAAAGGATTTGAAGTGGTTGTTCAGGATTCGATCTATGTGGATAGCCTCGCACCCAATATCATCCTCAAACAGTTTCCTGATCCTGAAGCAACGGTGAAAGTAAACCGCATCATTTACCTTACCATCAACTGCACCGTTCCTCCAACCATAGCCATGCCCAACCTCATTGGAATGAGTTTCAGGACTGCCATTCTTGAATTGAAGTCGCTTGGTTTGAAAATGGGGGATACAACCTTTATTCCAGACATGGCAAAAAATGCCGTCAAGGATCAGCTCAGTGGTGGAAACTCAATCAAACCTGGTTCTCCCATCCGGATGGGGTCATCCATAGATTTGCTGATTGGTGCAGGTTTGGGAGGAGATGAGATTCCTGTTCCAGACCTATTTGGACTGACTTATCCTGAGGCAAAATTGGTCATGGAAGTCAACGGGCTTAACGCGGGTGTAGTGTTGATGGATGATAATTTTACAGACACTACCCTGGGGTTTGTTTATTGGCAGAATCCAATGCCCTATGACGCATTGCAGAATGTCAACAAGATTCGTTCTGGGCAACTGATGGACATCAAATTGAGTTTGGTGAAACCTGAACGCAGACCAGATTCCGTCATGGCTCCAATCAAATAAACTTTACAAATCTTATCTTTGCAACATGAAAACAATCGATGTACAAGCACTCAATGAAAAGATTAAGGCTGGCGAAATGTTGAACCTGGTTGATGTGCGTGAGCCTGCTGAGCACACTGAATTCAATATCGGTGGAATCTTGTTGCCTTTGGGTGACATCAGGGTTGGAGATACTGAATCCATTGATCATCTGAGGGAACAAGAGGTTTTCTTGTATTGCCGCAGCGGCAACAGGAGCGGACAGGCCGCCATGGTTTTGGAGTCTCTTGGGTTCACCAATGTCATCAATGTGACAGGTGGAATGCTCTCCTGGAGGGATAATTTCCCTGGGTAAATTATTTTGAAACACCCAGGTCTTCAATTCCTTTTTTCAACATCAGGTCTATCAGGGCTTTGCTGAATTTTTCAATCGTTGGCGGGTTGAGTGTCTCTGTTTGTACAGACCAAATCAAGGATTCTGTCGACGTTTCGAAAAGATTGCCCTCCATCAAATAGGTTTTGTCTGTGACATAGTATCCCGGATCATACATGTAAGGATACCAATAGGAGTAATATCCCCTAAACCTCAATCCATAGGCAGGGAATGGCCCGTACAGTCCCATGTTTCCTGGCACATAACGGGCTTCACTTTGTTTGTCTACCAAAGCAATGGTAAATATCAGGTCACATTGAAGTGATTTTATTTTTTCCATCATGGTTTCTCTTGAGCCGGGTTCCAGATCCTTGAAGCTGGGAGGAAAATAATCCAGGCTTCTTTCTACGATGAAGCCCTGATTAGCAGCAGCAATCCCCATTTCCTCTTCCAGATGCGTTCTTACGTGTGGATTTTTTACCAGTGCAGCTACGAATATTTTCTTGAAAGCCTGTTGTGATTTGAAGGCAGGATTCTTCCAGGAATAGGTTATTTTTTGTGCAGATCCACAGTAGGTGAAGGATACAACAACAAATAGAAACAGTGATAAGTTACCTAAATGATAGCGCATAAAAAAGGGATTTGACTGCAACATAGCTGAAGCAATCAAATCCCTTGATTGATTGGCAGAATCAATTAGATTTAACTGCAGTTTCGCAGATAAATCCTTTCTTTTAGAAATTCAGGTTAAGCCCGATCATCAGGTTTCTTTCTGCCATAGGGAAGTAGAAATTATTTCTCACCATCTCGCCACCATATTTGTAGCTATAGGTATATCCATTGGGTGCATACCATTTGTTCCAGATATTGTTCAATTGAAAGATGAGTTCAATTGATTTCATTCTTTTGGGATGGAGGGAATAATTGACCATCAAATCCTGTGTAAAGTATGGGTCAAGGCTTCTGTCTTTTCTGCTGGTATTGTCGAGGTATTGACGGCTTACATACTTTGAGATCAACCTTGTTTCAAGGTCTTTAAGCAGGGTAAATGAGATGGTTCCTTGTTCAACTACAGCTGGAGAAAACGCAATGTTTGCTGAACTGTAAAAATTAGATTTCTGGTTGCCTGCATCATAATCATCATAGAATTCCCTGTGGTTCCTAACCTTGTTGCTGCTCAATGCAATGTTGTTGTTGATCTGAAGCCGGTCTGAGATGGTCAGTGTTGCTTCGATTTCCAAACCAGTGCGGTAACTCAAAGGAATATTGGTTCTTGTGTAAGCACCAACATCATTGATCCTCCCTGTCAACACCAATTGGTTGTTATAGCGCATGTGGTAGAGCGTTGCGGCAAGCTTTAATTTATTTCCAGTTCTTTCAATACCCGCCTCAAAATCATGCAGTGTTTCATGCTTGGGTATGTTGGTCGTACCCGCTTCAAAATCATCCCTGTTGGGTTCCTTGTTGGCCAATGCATAGGAGATGAAACTGCTGTATGCTCCTGAAGTATAACGCAGGCCAGCTTTGGGATTGATGAACAACCAGTCTTTGTCAATGGATAGGGTAGGGTTGTTTCTGAAGCCTTCAATTTCATAATTGACATTTCTCAGTTGCAGGTCTCCAAACAAATGGAATGCGCCCAGTTTTTCCATCCATTTTCCAAAGACATGTTGTTCTGTCTTTTGGGCATCAAGGTCATACCAGCGATGGTCTTTGGATATTCCAGTTTGGGCCCAGATGATTTTGCCAAAGTGATTACCGTTATATTGGCTGTTGCCACCGCCAAGGATGATTTCCCGGTTTTCATCTTTCATCTGAAAAGAAAAGTTGGTACCAAAGTAAAGGTTGTCCAGCCAAAGCTGTCTGATCAGGTCAGTCTCAGTGATGGCAATGCCATTGACCTGCGGATTTTTCAGGCCATAATTGGAATATTTTTGTTCGGCTTTGTATTGCTCATAATAACCATTTCCTGTGGTGGCAAACAAGGCTCCATTGAAACTCCATTTGCTGTTGAACTTTTTGTTGTAAAAAAGCTGGTAATGCGTTTGGGAATAGTTATCCGTTTCATTGTCGTATGGGTCTCCAGGTTTGTCTGTACCAGCACTGTTGAATCTCCTGTCAGTAGTCAACTGTTCTTCTGTAACGCCATACCAGGATTGATAGGTTTTTTCCTTTCCGGAAAATACATTCAGGCGCAAAGATGAGTTAGCGGTGCTGCTGGCGGCAGACACATAAAACGACTTAAGGTCGCTGCTGGCCCGGTCTACATATCCATCGCTTTTCAGGGATGACAAGCGAACATCAAAAGTATAACGTCCATTGATCAGGCCACTTCCTGCTTTGAATGTATTTTTTGATGTATTGTAGGATCCGATGCTGTTGCTCAGGGTTGCATAGGCCTTGTCCTGCACCTCATTGGTCAGCAGATTGACTGTTGCACCAAATGCACCACTTCCATTTGAGCTGGTTCCAACGCCCCGCTGTACCTGAATGCTATTGGTAGACGAAAGAAAGTCTGGCAGGTTGACCAAAAATACACCCTGCGACTCTGCGTCGTTGTATGCAATACCGTTGAGGGTGAAGTTAATGCGGCTGGCATCAGTACCCCTGATGCGCAAACCGGTATAACCTACACCGTTTCCAGCATCTGAATTGACAACCGTTCCGGGTACCTGGTTGAGCAAAAAAGGAATGTCTTGCCCCAGGTTGTTTTTTTCGATATTTCTTTTGAGGATGAGGGACTGCGTAAATGGATAATTCTTGCTGGCCCTGACTGCCCGAATTTCAATGGGCGACATGAGTCCAACTTTGATTTTTTCTCCTGTGCTTTGATCGATGCTGTCTTTTACGATGGCCTCTGATTGTGAAAAGGCGGTAGATCCAAGTAGGATCGTCAAGAAAAGTGTGGAAATTTTTTTCATTCCGTTTTTGTTTTATGGCTGGGTGAGCAGCCGGGTTTACAAAAACAGGAAAGGATTGAATGATGGTATTCTTCCTTCCCTGCGCAGGCATTATCCTGATCAGGTTCTACGGGTTTGATCTCAGCCCTGGAATCAACCAGAGCACCCCGGGAACGGTGCAAAAATATGACATGATAACTTTGCTTGTATCAATTTCACATAAATTTATTTGGATGTAACTTTTGATGAGGTGCTTCGTTATACCTTTCAATATCTAAAAAATAAATACATGAAGAAATTATTGCTGCTGATGTTATTGGTATTGATGAATATTTTTGTGCAGGCACAAGACAAAATCATCATGAATGATCCCAATATCGCCAAACGGGAAACCGGTAGTTTTAATGCTGTTGTGGTAAGAGGGCCCTTCAAGGTATATTTTTCAGCGGGTAAAGAGTATGAGGTAGCCGTCAGTGCTAAGTCAGTATCAATCAGGGATCATATTGTTACCCGGGTAGTGGACAATGAATTGTATATCGAATTGGACAAAGGATGGGCCAGTTGGTTAGGGCAAAGTCCAGATTTTCGTGTATACCTTTCTGCTCCTGACTTGAGATCCGTAAAAGCATCAGGTGCTGTAGACTTTTTGGTGGCAGACATCCTTCGGGCCAATCAGCTTGCCCTTAATTTTTCCGGAGCCAGTGACTTTACAGGCAAGTTGGACTGCAAGGAACTTAAATTGGATTTTACAGGAGCCTCTGACATGGAAGCAATGGGAAATACTGAAAGTCTTGATGCTAATTTTACCGGCGCCAGCAAAATGTCTGCAGCCGCCTTGAAGTCAACAAATGCAACTTTGAATGCAACAGGTGCTTCAAATATCAGGATCAGTGTTTCCGGTACTTTGAAGGCCAATGCCACCGGAGCAAGCAATATCACCTATTATGGTAATCCAACTGGCAGGACTGAAAGGTCTACCGGAGCAAGCAATATCAAGAAAGGAAATTGATCTGAACAGAAACCTATCAAAAGCAAAAAGACAACCGAAGGATTGTCTTTTTTTGTTGCGAAGGCTGGGATCGAACCAGCGACCTTCGGGTTATGAGCCCGACGAGCTACCGCTGCTCTACTTCGCGATGTGGCTGCAAAT
>JBIIQT010000066.1:0-12824 GCA_044341875.1 Chitinophagaceae bacterium
ATTCTATGAAAATGTTGGCAAAGAGCAACCCAATGACTACCTCAGGAAAGTGCTTCGCCAAACAGAATGTCCAGTATTGCTGGTACCCGAAAAATATGCACTGCCCAGCAGGATCATGCTGGCATACGATGGCAAAGCGGATTCCGTCTTTGCGATCAAGCAGTTCACCTATCTTTTCCCCCAATTGTTTCACTGGGAGACCAAGCTGGTCTCTCTGGAAGAGGAAAATGAACCCCTCCCGCACCAGGAGCTGATTGAAGAATTGGCAGCCAAACATTTCTCCAACCTGACCCTCGAGGCCGTCACGGATGAAACTGCAGAAACGTTTGCCAGCTGGGCAGCGGAACAATCAGAATACATGCTGGTAACAGGTGCCTACGGAAGAAGTGAGTTGTCCAACCTGTTCAAAAAAAGCTTCCTTTCTGATGTGATCGGACAGCACAAGATGCCCGTGTTTGTTGCGCACAAGTAGTCGCCAAAACCGCTACCTTTGCCACTCTTAAATCAAGCATATGGCAAAAGGTCCTGTTTCAGCGTTCATTCAACACCACTATCGTCATTTCAATGCAGCTGCGCTTGTTGATGCAGCCAAAGGCTACGAACAACACCTGCTCGAAGGAGGTAAAATGATGGTTACCTTGGCTGGAGCCATGAGTACCGCAGAATTAGGTGTTTCTTTGGCTGAAATGATCAGACAGGGAAAGGTTGATATTATTTCCTGTACAGGAGCCAACCTAGAGGAGGACATCATGAACCTTGTGGCGCACAGCCATTACAAGCGTGTTCCCAATTACCGCGACCTGACTCCTCAACAGGAGTGGGAACTTCTGGAGCAGGGATTGAACAGGGTAACCGATACCTGCATTCCTGAAGAGGAAGCATTCAGAAGGATTCAACACCATATCGTGAAGCTTTGGAAAGATGCTGACGCGAAGGGTGAAAGATATTTTCCGCACGAGTTCATGTATGAGTTGCTGAACAGCGGTGTGATGAAGGCTGATTATGAAATCGATACCAAGGACAGCTGGATGATTGCCGCTGCTGAGCGTAACCTCCCCATCATTGTTGGTGGCTGGGAAGACAGCACCATGGGTAACATCTTCGCTTCCTATATCATCAAGAATGAAATGAAGGCCACCACCATGAAAAGTGGTATCGAATACATGGTCTGGCTAGCCGATTGGTACCGCCAGAACAGCGGAGGAAAAGGCGTAGGCTTTTTCCAGATTGGCGGCGGTATTGCTGGCGATTTTCCTATTTGTGTTGTTCCGATGATGTACCAGGACCTGGAATGGCATGATGTTCCTTTCTGGAGCTATTTCTGCCAAATCAGCGACTCCACCACATCTTATGGATCTTACTCTGGTGCAGTTCCTAATGAGAAGATTACCTGGGGAAAGCTTGACATCAATACGCCCAAATACATTGTAGAGAGTGATGCAACCATCGTTGCCCCGCTCATTTTCGCGTATATCCTTGGATGGTAAATGGAAGAACAGGCCAAACAATCGGTACTCACTTTTTATTGCGACCGCATCCAACAAAATGGATGGGAAGAAATCATCCTGCGCGATGAGGCAACTGGTTTCAAGGCTACCATCATTCCTTCTGCAGGTGCCATCTTGAACAAATTAGAAGTTCCACACAATGGAAAAATCATCAACATCATTGAAGGATTCAAGGATGCTGATGATTGGAGAGCCAACTTTACTCCTGCATTTTCTGGGGCAAAACTTTCTCCTTTTGTTTGTCGACTCAATAACTCCACCTATACCTGGGAAGGACAACAATACACCACAGGCAAATTCTTCATGAACGGACATGCCATCCATGGATTGCTCTACGATGTTCAACATGAAATTGCCATTGCAGAAGCTTCTGCTTTCATGTGCGAATGCAAATTCCTATACCGCTACAAAGGCACCGACCCTGGCTATCCTTTTGCTTTTGACATGAACATCCGGTACCGGCTCGAAGGCGGCTGCAGGCTTACTGTCATCACGACGGTTCACAATCGAAGCGGCAGGACCATCCCCATGTCTGACGGATGGCATCCTTATTTCAAGCTTGGTGAAACCATCGATACGGCAACCCTGCAGATCAATGCAAAGAAGCAGGTGGAGTTCAACGATACGTTGGTGCCTACAGGTAAATTGATCAGGAATAAAAAATGGTTCAAGGGTGCGCCGCTAAAGGATGTCTTTCTCGACAATTCGTTTGTGCTCGACATGGAAGAACCCATGCCGCACTGCACCCTGTCTGATGAGCAACTCGGTCTTGAACTCTATATTTACCCAGACCGTGCCTATCCCTATCTCCAGGTCTATACGCCAGACCACAGAAAAAGCATCGCCATTGAAAACCTCAGTTCGCCTCCCGATTCTTTCAACAACAAGATGGGATTGATTGAACTGGGTCCGGAAGATTCACAGGCCTTCCAAACAAGGTACCGCATTGCCAAAATAGAGAAGAAAGAAGAGAAAAAAGGCTTCTGGACAAAACTGTTCAGCTAGGCTTCAATTGATAGACCTCATCCCACCGGGTTGTATACCTTCCGCTCCGCATCTCCTGTCTCATCTTCCAATTGCGGGTCAGCCCGGAGGAAACAAACTTCACCATATCATCCCGCATGCTGAAATTGATGTTGTCCAGGGCCTGCATGAGAGCGCGGTTCTGCTGCTTGTTCTGCGCATCAAAAAGATTGCCCTGTAATGCATCATCCGGAACAATACCACCCAGCATCACACCGGCCTTGGCATACTTGGAACCCTTGCGGTAAAGGGATTCCACCAGCGGCAGCGCTGCCCTGATGAGCTCGGCTGTATCCGACGTGGGTTTCATCAGCGTAAAATACCGGTGATGGTGCTGGGGATCGTAGGCATACTGCCCACTCTGCTGTCCGTTCGTCACCACAAAAACATCAATGGAAGATGCAGCTCCATATTGCCTGCGCAGCTTCTCTGCCGCCCGTGAAACATAGGTGGCCACTGCTTCCTTTAATTCCTTTAATTCATAGACGGGCTTGCCAAACATGCGTGTGGTGGCAATCATTTTTTTCTTCTCCAGAGGGTCCTTCATTTGGATGCAAGACACACCATTCAGCTCCCTGATCATGCGGACGCCCACCACGCCACCGAGGTTTTTCCTGGCCCACTCTTCCGGCATATGCCTCAACTGCCAGGCGGTATTGATCCCATAAAGGTCATTGAGTTTGCGTGCATATTTACGGCCAATGCCCCAGAGATCAGACACGTCGGTCATCTCCAAAGCCTCCTGCAACTTGTCTGTAGTATTCAATACCATCACACAATGGCTCTTCAATTTATCTTTTTTGGCAAGGCGATTGGCCACCTTGCTCAATACTTTTGAAGGCGCAATGCCCACCGATACCGGAATACCCGTCCACTGCACCACCACATCCCTCAAGCGCTCTGCAAAACCCTGCAGGGCATGTTCAGGAAGGTGGGACAGGTTGATGAACGCCTCATCAACAGAATAGACTTCCACACACCGATATGTGGAATCATCTGCCAGCAGACGCAGCGTATCCATCACCCGCATGCTCATGTCGCCATACAAATGATAGTTGGATGAAAATACCGCAATGCCCTGGTTGCGGATCAGCTCTCTGCTTTCAAACAGCGGAACACCCATGGCAATCCCTGCCTTTTTTGCCTCGTCCGTTCGGGATATGATGCAGCCGTCGTTGTTGCTGAGCACAACAACGGGCTTGCTGTTCAAATGGGGCTTGAACAACCTTTCGCAGGAACAATAGAAACTGTTGCAATCGACAATAGCGAACATGCTTAAACCTGATGTATAACGTAAGTAACCACTCCCCAAATCGTGAACTCTGCATAAGGATCTATATCAATCGGTGCGAGGCGGTTGGTTTCGGGAACAAGCCGCATTGTATTGAACCCTTTTTCAAATCGCCTGATCAGCATATCCCCATTCAGTACAGCAATCACCACTTTGCCGCTCACGGGTTTGATGCTGCGGTCCACAATCACGGTATCGCCATCAAAGATTCCGGCACCAACCATGGCTTCTCCGCGAACGCGCATGAAGAAAGTGGCAGGCTTGTTACGGATCAGTTGTTCATTGAGGTCAATCCCCCGCTCTGCGTAGTCGTCTGCAGCAGCCCCAAACCCTGTGGCATTGGCCGTTTTGACCTGTTGCTGCGTATAGTCTTTGGAGCCGCTGTAGGCCGCTCCCTGGTAAAGTTCGCCATCCATATATACTAATTTATTTAGCAATACTATACTAATTTATTTAGTATTCAAAATGATGTTTATCACCTCCTGTACAAATGCTATACGATAGGAATTGCGCAATCAGCATCAACCCTTAAAAAAAATCTTTGTATTTATCGTATTTTTAGAGAGAACTATTGCTGGCTAACCTCAATACTAAAACACTATTCATGTCAGAACAACAAGAGATAAAATTCCTGGAAGGCCCAAGATCAAGATGGGTTGACTTTAAATTTGTCATCAAGGTTTGTTTTGAATTTGTACGGGGATTTCGTGCCCTGCATTTCACAGGACCTTGCGTTACGGTATTTGGATCTGCCAGGTTCAAGGAAGACAGCCAATATTATGACCTGACCAGGAGATTTTCGGCAGAAGCTGCCAAACTGGGCTTTACCATCCTGACGGGCGGTGGACCAGGATTGATGGAAGCAGCCAACCGGGGTGCCAAGGACGTTGGAGGAAAATCAGTTGGCTGCAACATCCTGTTGCCCATGGAACAGGAGCCCAATCCCTATCTTGACAAATGGGTGAATATCCGGTATTTCTTTGTGAGAAAAACATTGCTGATCAAATACTCCTACGCATTTGTGATCATGCCCGGAGGATTTGGAACACTGGATGAACTCTTTGAAGCAATGACGCTGATCCAAACAAAAAAAATACAAGACTTTCCCGTCATCATCTTCTGCAAAGATTACCACAAGGAAATGCTCGAGTATATCGAAAAAATGAAGCATTTCAACACCATCTCCAAGGAGGACATGGAACTTTTCCTCGTAACCGATTCTATCGAAGAAGCCATCGCGCTCATCAAAACCTGCATCAACAAATACGGCTTAACCCATATGGCAAAGAAACCAAGCTGGATACTGGGCGAAAAGAGATGATTTTTGTCATGTTTTCGGCGATCTCCCATCATAAAATATGGACTTACAATGTTTGAGTTTTGTATCAAACATTAAAAAAAGCCATATGAACGGAAGAATTCTCGAACTTTTCATGAAGGAAAATGATGCCTGGGATGACATGATCACCAGACAAAAAAAAGAAATCCCCAACCTTGAGAGAATGATTTCATCCATCTTTGAAGGGAGAAAATTCCAGGATGATGAAATCACTTCAAATGTAAACCACCTGAAAAGTGAAATGCAAGCCCAGGAAACATGCATGACGAACATCAAGGAAGAATTGGCCAAGCAACAGCATTTTTTGGCCAGTGAAAAAAGGGGGAATTCGTATCCGGTTCATACCCTGCTGAGCCAGAATGCCCTTCGTGAAAGGATCCGGAATGCAGAACGACAGTTCCTGGACCTTAAATGCAACTACCTGAACTATCTGGCCAACACGTTATAAAGTTAAAACGCGTTGTGTAACTGAATGATGAGAGTCAGTTTTATTGGTGACCATGATTATTCCAGATGCATGCAATGAAAATTAGATTTGTATTGATAAAATATTCATCAACTTAAAAAAATACAATTATGCTAGGAAATGGAAGAGCCCTGCTGAGATCATCGTTGCTAAGACCTTCAATCTTGGAAGATGTCATGAAACCTTGGAATGAATGGGCGGACGAAAAATGGCCTTTTTCTACCCAGACGCCAGCCGTAAACGTAAAGGAGACAGACAAGAACTATGAAATTACACTGGCAGCCCCTGGCTTGCAGAAGAGTGACTTTAAGATCGATGTTAATGGATCAATGATTATCATCAGTGCTGAAAAAGATGAAAAAAAGGAAGAGAAAGATGAGTCTTTCACCAGAAGGGAATACAGTTATTCCTCTTTCTCCAGGTCTTTTTCCCTGCCTGAAGACATTGTCCAGGAAAAAATCGATGCCAACTATGTCAATGGTGAACTGAAACTATTGCTACCCAAAAAAGAGGAAGCAAAAAAGACAGTGCCCCAAAAGATCAGTGTACACTGATTTGACGCTCCCCCCTTCTGCAGGTGCAGAGGGGGGATATTTATTTAAAACTGTCCCCATGATGGTTAAAAACAAGATAATCAGTAGCAACGCCCAACAATACATTTTTGAAACCTCCTCTTGGATCAGGCTTATTGAGTACCTGCACCAGGAGAATACGCACATGAAAAACAGGCTGTCTGAAATCATTGACCAAATAACGAACAAGGAAAGCCTCGGAATGGCAGAGCAATACCAAAACAGGTTTCTCACCAAGGATGACCTATATGATCACATGCTTCATGTGCTAACAGGCCAGGCCATCAAATGGAAAGAACTGAAATCAAATCCAAGTACAGCCATCAGCACGGAAATCAAGAGAACACACAAAAAAATCAGGGAACAAATGGAATTCATTGAGCATGACCATGCCCTGATCAAGCAAGATTACAATACCTATCTTTCTGCCCTTCCCGTCAATAAAAAGAAATAGCCATTAGCGCAGTCATTGAGGGTTAATTGTACAATCCCTCAAGTTTCTTCTCATTCAGCAAAACAATGTTCCCGTCTTTGATATCAATCAGCTTTTCTGCCCTGAAATCACTCAAGGTTCTGATCAATGATTCAGTGGCAGTTCCTGCAATATTGGCAAGATCTTCCCTGGAAATATGAATGGAGAATGGTGTTTGTCCTTCTCCGAATTTGTGGCGCAACATAATCAGCGCATCTGCAACCCTCTTGCGCAGTGAGTTGTAAGCCAATCCAAGCAATTGATTTTCTTTCTCTGTTACATTTCCTGCAAGGATCTGCAAAAACTTTTTCATCACCACTGGGTTTTCCTTGATCAGTGCATCAAACTCCTCTCTGGGTATCATGGCAATTTCTGCATCCTCCATGGCCTCAGCAGTTTCATGGTATACAGAATTTTCAAGCAGTGCCATATACCCAAAATAATCCCCTTCCCCAAAAAGCCCAACGGTTAGATCCTTGCCATCATCATTTGATTTGTAGAGTTTTACCTTTCCTTTTTTAATGTGAAACAAACGGTTGGGATGGTTGCCTTCACTGTAGATCACATGCTTTTTCTTGTAGACATTCGTATTCCTGCCACTTGAAAGCTCCTCCCAAACGTCCTGTTTGCCAATGTCCTGAAGCAAATTCCTGATTCCATCCTGGTTAGATTCATATTTCTTGCGCAGGATGCTGACCTTCTTCAATCGTTGTTCAATGGCATTCAGCAATTCAATTTCAGTGAAAGGTTTGGTAACATAATCATCGGCCCCCATTTCCATGCCCTTCCTGAAATCAGACCGCTCTGTTTTTGCAGTTAGGAAAATGAAGGGCACATCTTTGAGTTCCTCATTCTTGTTGAGCATGTGCAATACCCCATAGCCGTCAAGCACAGGCATCATTATGTCACATATGATTACATCAGGCTTGGATGCAATCGCTTTTTCCACGCCGTCTTTTCCGTTTTCAGCGGTGATCACATTGTAATTGGCCAGCTCAAGAATCTCTGCAGTGTTTTCCCGGATCTCATGGTTGTCTTCAATCAATAGAATGGTGTTCATACGTTAAATTTTAAGGTGAATAGGGTTCCTTTTTCAAGTTCGCTGTCTACGGAAATAGTGCCTCCCATGAGCTCTACATATTTGGAAACAATATGAAGACCAAGGCCGGTGCCCTGTATGTTGGTTACATTGTTTGCCCTGAAAAATCTTTCAAAAAGATGTTTCTTGTCTTCCTCAGGAATACCAAGCCCTTCGTCCTTTACAGTAATGACAACATGCTCTTCATCAACAAGGCTGTTCACATCA
Organism: Chitinophagaceae bacterium; assembly: GCA_044341875.1. Lineage (GTDB taxonomy): Bacteria > Bacteroidota > Bacteroidia > Chitinophagales > Chitinophagaceae > Pollutibacter. Next base: position 7,978 of record JBIIQT010000066.1, read on the forward strand.
ATCATTGACTGGGCAGGCGAAAATTTAATGGCATTGGAGACCAGGTTGATGATGATATTCCTGATCAACGAAAGGTCAAGATTCGCATGTGTGTTCCCTTCATGCACATAGCGTATCTGCTGATGCTCTTTGAGAATAGGATAGATCTCACTCAAAATCAACTGCAACTGTTCCTTCAGGTTGAAATCAGTAAAATGCAATTGAACCTTTCCTTCTTCAATTTTCCCCAGGGATAAAAATTCATTCAGGATATCCGTAAGGTTGCTGACGGCTGAACGGATCCTCAGGATATGCTTATCCCGTTTATCCTGCTCCATGGATTCAGTATATTTTCCTATCAGTGAAACAGAAGAGAGAATGGTGCTGAGCGGCGTCCTGAACTCATGCGATGCCATGGAAACAAACCTTGATTTAAGATCGCTCAACTCTCTTTCCTTGCTCAACGCCTCAGTAAGCTTTTGGGTGCGTTCCTCCACTTTCTGCTCTAGCTCTTCATTCAGTTTCTCAATTTCAAGGTTTACTTTTTCTACTTCTGCCTTCTGCCTTCTCAGCGTATTTTCTGTTTCCATACGCCTGGTAATGTCGATGATGAATGTGATCACATAAGGCTCCTCATCAATCATATAATGCCCAAGGCTTATCTCCACTGGAAACTCTTTACCACTGTGCTTCACTGCAAGCAATTCCATACCACGCCCCATTGGTCTGTTCTCCCTATGCTTTGCGTAATCTGCCCTATGCCCATGGTGGCGCATCTTGAAACGTTCGGGAATGAGGTCTTCCACTTTTAGTTTCGTTATTTTTTCTAACGAATATTCAAACAAAATTGTGGCTTGCTCATTCGCTAAAATGATCTCCCCATTTTTATTAACAAGTAAGATGGGCAAAGTGGCATACTGGAACAAGGCCTCAAACTTCTTGATTTCTCTGAACAGGTTTTCAGAAAAAATCCTTTGTGTATCAATGTTGATTACCCTTTGGAGATGAAATATCTTTCCCTCAAAATTGAAGGAACTGATATCCAGCCTTCCCAGGAAAATATCGCCATGCTGTTTTACAAACAACACTTCTTCGCTCCAGTGGCCATTTCTTTTGATCGTATCCAATACCAATTCAGCAATCTCGGCATCCAAGCGATGCTTTCTAAAGCCCAGAAAAGAGAATTCCTTTATGAAAGTTTCCTGGTTTACATAACCAAACAAATGTATGTACGCGGTGTTGAAATAGAGCAAATCGTTGCCTTCTTCATCCCATACGGCAATGAACTCATCAGAAAACGCAGACCAAGCCTGCAACATGGAGGCATGAAAAGGAATGGGACTTATTGCCGGGTTCATAAACACGCGGTTAAGGTATCAAGAGTTTATTGATTCATCATCAAAAACTGATACAAGTTAAACAAAAAAGTGCCCTTGCGTAATTATGATTGAGCTCAGAGGGTAAAGCGAAGAAAAAGAAAAAACAGGGCCTGTATCATCAGGAAATATGGAGCAAACTTGTTGTTGGCCTGAATCTTCAGGTACCCGAATGCGATGGAAACTGCAAAAGATATCACGAACCAACTGATATAGTTGAACAATGGTATTGTACCATCGCTCCAATTCCAGAAACCCAGCTTCATGGCAACAGGCTCCATGATCCAGTCAAAAGCTGTAGCGATGGATGCAGCAAGCAGTGCAACAGATAGCTTGCCCTTTATTGTAGAGCTATTAAACTTTTTGGCAACAACATGAGAAGCATAGACAATACAAAACCAGTTAATCCCAATCAAAACAGGCACACCAAATAACTTGCGACCAAAAACTTCCCCATAGGCATAGTCTCCGAAAAGAAGCCCTGTATTGACCCCTATCATTTCAGTTGTCATACCGACCACAACAGCCATGAGGAAGGCCTGAACAAACTGAAAATTGATCTGCTGCTCATTGAGGATCAGCATGAGCAACATCAAGAAAAGATTGACGGGCGTGAATGGAATAAAGAAGGAAGGACTAAAAAACGCAATGCCAATGGCCCCTGAAAAATGCACCAGCACTGCCAAAAAAATTGCCCAATGGAAAGTGCTTTTCATCCAATATGGTATGTGTGTGTTCATGCAGGGTTTCCCATTAAATCACTTACAATGGCAGCACTCTTCAAACAAAGTGGAATGCCTCCTCCCGGATGAACACTCCCCCCTGTAAAATAAAGTCCACTTGTTGTTGAGGTGAAATTGGCATGCCTGAGAAAAGCCGCCCATTTTGAATTTGAACTGGTACCATACAATGAGCCCAGGTAGGAGTCTGTTCTGGTCTGTATTCCTTGAGGGGTCAACACTTCTTCAACCAAAATATCTTGTTCGATGTCTGCACCCAACATCCTGTTCAATTTCTTTACAATATGCTTTCTTACTCTTGCAGTTTCCATTTCCCAGTCTGCAGCTTCCATGGCAGGCGCATTGACCATCACAAACCAGTTCTCTTTTCCTTCAGGAGCATTGCCCTTTTCCATCTTGGAACTGATGTTGATGTAGATGGTCGGATCATCATGAAATTTCTTTTCTTTGAAAAGGCAGTTAAACTCCTTCTCATATGTCTCGCTGAAGAGGATATTGTGCAGGTGCAATGCAGGAAATTCTTTTTTCATTCCCCAATAAAAAATCAGTGCACTGCTGCTTCTTTCATTGCGCAAAATCTTTTTTGCTCCCTGTTCATTGCCAAGCAATTTCTTGTAGGTAAAATATGCGTCCACATTGCTGATTACCGCATCTGCCGGAATAAACCTTCCATTGGCCATGATCCCGGTTGCTTTTCCCTCTGCAGTAACAATTTGCTCAACATGGCTGTTCAAGACAAACTTTACTCCCTTTTTTTCTGCCAATGCAATCAATGCATTGGGAATGTTGATCATCCCGCCATGGGGATAATAGGTTCCCTGGTTTTGCTCAAGGTGAGGAACCAGGCTCAACATGCCAGGTGCGCTGAATGGATTGCTGCCATTGTATGTTGCAAACCTGTTGAAGACCTGAACGGCTTCCGGCGTGACGAACCTGCTTCTGTTGAAACCGTCAAGGGTATTGAAGAGGTAAGGAAATTTGACCGTGCGAAGGGCATCCAATACCCGCTTGTGCAACCAGGTAGCGCGTTGGTGGAGCGAGTGGTTTAAGAAAATGGTTCCAACTTTTTCGTAAACCTGTTCTGCATCTCGGAGATACTGCAGCACATGTTCAGCGGGCTCTCCCACAGCTTGTTGCATTTCTGCTGCAAAGGCTTGAGGGTCTGTGAATGCATCCAGCCTTTTGCCATTTTCAAAAAAATAACGGCAAGCAATGGAAACAGGCTCGTAGGTAAAATAGGATTTGATATCTTCTCCTGCCAAAGAAAACAATTCTTCCACATTGGCTGGCTGGGTAAAAAGAGAAGGGCCAGCATCAAAAGAAAATCCATCTTTTTCAATCAGGTATAATTTTCCCCCTGCAACCTCATTTTTTTCGTGCACCTCTACTTCAAACCCTTTTACCGCAAGCCTAATAGCCGTAGCAATGCCTCCGATGCCGGCACCTACAACAATGGCCTTAGTGGTTTTCATCGCTCATTGCATTGTTCTTATTAAGATATTCCTCCAGCATGGGTAAAGCAATCTTGAACCATTCAGTATAATTGCCGGGATGATTCGCTATGCTTCCGCGAAGTTCATCCATGTTCATGTAACAATAATCAACCACTTCATCCTTGTTGGGAAAAATCTGTCCGTCGTATTCACCAATCAATACATGGTCAAACTCGTACTCAGTGAGTTCATTGTCCAATTGAGCTTTATAAATGAAGCTGAAAGCAGGATTGACAGAAGTTTCAAAACCCAATTCTTCTCTCATCCTTCTTGTGGCAGCCTGGCCAGGGGTTTCATCCGGATAAGGATGACTGCAGCAGGTGTTCGTCCACAAACCGCCGCTGTGGTACTTCTCCAGCGCACGGCGCTGCAGAAGCATTTCTCCTTTGCTGTTGAAAAGAAAAACGCTGAAAGCCCTGTGCAGCAAGGCTTTTTGGTGCACCTCCATCTTCTCCATGAGCCCGATGGGCTCATCCAGTTCATTCACCAACACCAAGAGTTGTTCTTGAGGAATATTCATCTGTATCAGGGAATTGAAATGTTGAGTGCTTTCAGAAAATCTTTTCCCAAAGGACTGACACCGGGATCAAAATACCCAATCAACCTTCCCTCTTCATCAATGATGTATTTTGAAAAATTCCATGCAGGGGCTTCCTTGTTCCATCCATTTTTTGCAGGATCAGAGAGCCATGCAAAAACCGGATGCTGTTCCTTACCCTTCACTACGCTTGATTTCGCTGCAATGGGAAACTCAACACCATAATTTTTTTTGCAAAAGGAAGCGATCTGTTCATTGCTTCCTTTTTCCTGGGCCTTAAAATCATTGGCAGGAAAACCCACAATGATGATTTCCCCTTTTGCCTGGGCATACAAGGATTGCAGTTCTTCATACTGACCTGTATAGCCGCAATCACTGGCGGTATTGACAATCACAATCTTTTTGCCTTTGTAAGCGGCAAAAGAAGAGGACTCACCAGCTATTGTCTCAAAAGGAATATCATACAAGGAAGAGGCCGGCGCTTTCTTTTCTTCGGAAAGCACCACCCTGCTGTTGACCCCAAAAAAACGGGTGATGCCTGTGAGGGCAGGATAAACAGATTTCAACATATTTTGTCTTGTACTCATGTTGCCTTGTATTTTGGATGAAGAACATGCCCAAGCCGTAACCATTACCACCAACGCGGCTATGCCAATTTTCAGTGCTGTTTTCATCAGGTATATTTAAAAACTTTCTTTAGCAATTCCACCTTCCCTTTGAA
>JBIIQT010000015.1:0-42060 GCA_044341875.1 Chitinophagaceae bacterium
ACAAGGGTGTTGAATGGCTTCATTTTCATTGTATTTGACTTGAAACTAAAAATAGGAAAGTTCACTTATACTCAAATGGTTAATTTTGTAATGGAAGCAATAAAATGGAAAAAGAGAAACTCCGCCTGGACAAATACCTCTGGTCAATCCGGCTGTTCAAAACAAGAACAGCTGCCAGTGCTGCATGCGAAAAAGGAAGGGTGAAGATGAATGAGGAAAGCGTAAAGGCCTCCAGGGGGGTAAAGGCTGGAGACATTTATGAGGTGAAGACAGAAGAGAAAAAATGGACCATCAAGGTCATATCATTGTTGCACACCAGGGTTCAATACAGTGAAGCCATCAAGCACTATGAAGACCTGACAGCACCTGAAGAAGTGGAAAGGATCGCTTACCAGTCAGCTTCATTCTTCTCAGGCAAAAGGCCTTCTAAGATTGGAAGACCCACCAAAAAAGAGCGAAGGGATCTGGGAGATTTTTTAGAACTGGATGATTGATGGAGTGGATGCGCATCCATTCACATTCAAAAATCCCTGCAACATCAGTTGCCCAAATATTTAGCCAACATGAACATCCACATCATCAGCGTAGTCCCCGAGTTAATGGAAAGTCCATTTGGACATTCCATCATGAAACGGGCAGCAGCAAAGGGTTTGCTGAACATCACCATCCACCAGCTCCGCAAGTGGGCGGTGAATGAATATGGCATGGTAGACGACTATCAATTTGGCGGAGGCGCCGGAATGGTCATGATGTGCGAACCCCTAGCCAATGCCATTGAAGAATTGAATGCATTGCACCATTTTGATGAAATCATCTACCTGACACCGGATGGCGAAGTCTTCAACCAGGGCATGGCCAATGGATTGTCTCTCAAAAAATCATTGTTGTTTATCTGTGGACATTACAAGGGAATTGATCAGCGCATCCGTGATCACTATATCACCAAAGAAATATCGATTGGTGATTTTGTCATGAGTGGTGGTGAGCTTGCAGCAGCAGTCATTGTTGATGCCATTGGCAGGTTGATTCCTGGCGTACTGAATGATGAAACCTCTGCCCTTTTTGACTCATTCCAGGACAACCTGCTTGCACCTCCAGTGTATACAAGGCCCGTTGAATTTCGGGGATGGAAAGTACCTGATGTCTTGATGAGCGGGGACCATAAAAAAATCGAGGACTGGCGATACGAGAAGGCCTTGAAAAGAACGGAAGAGAAAAGACCTGACCTGTTGAAGGATTGACATTGTAATAAATGTTGACATCAATTGCCTGATGCATTAGTAAATGAGAAAGCAACGCAGTCATTTTAAATCTATACAAATACGATTTCTTTTCTCAACTGTTTCATTTGATCAATGCATACTCCGTCTTTTTTGAGCAGTGATTTAAAATGGAATTCAGCCTTTTGTCTGGCGTATTGGTCAATCCATTCCAATGCAACATAACCAAATACCGGCGATACAAACATCATGGACCAAAGCAGTTTTTGACCCGTCATCCAAAAAATAATTTGCCAGAGCACCCACCATATCAGGCCCATAAAGCCAAGCACCCCATTGTATACGCTTGTATAGAAATCAATGCGGGTAACGGTTTTATCGGCAATCCATTTGCTGATTTTTCCTGGGATCCACCAGATGATTGTTCCCAATGCAAAGAATGGCGACAATAAAAATAGGTTGAACCAATTGCTTTTTGATTGTCCTGCATTGGCAGACAAGGAGATATCATCGATTTTATTTGCTGTAAGCAGTTGATGATATCGCTCCAGCTTTGATTGAAAGCCAGCATATGTTTCATCATCCATTTCAGCCACCCTTTCACAAATATTCCTGCATGCCCAAAAATACCCTTCCTTGTTTTCGGCATGATCATGGTAAGCCATGCGCATAACTGCCTCTGCAGTCTCCGTCCGTTCGCCTTTTTTAAGGTGAATCACATTCTTTTCAAACATTGCCTGCATGTCTGCAGTGAGCCTGTTTACAGCCTGCGCAGGAAACTCGCGATAGGAAGTCTCATATTGATCCAGCTCCAGGGTATCCCCCACTCTGATGAATAAATTTGCTCCAAAGCCATGATGAGAATAATTCAATGCAATGGTCTGGATGTGGAGATGGCCAGCCTTTCCATCATCAAATGCCGTCTGCAAGGCCACCCTGGCGGCGCCTTTTTTAAAGGGTTCTGCCTGCTTGGATTGCCTGCTGAAACCTTCAGGAAAAATCAACAACAGGTTTCCTGCTGAAAGCAGCTTTCTTCCCCGATCAAAGGTTGCCTTGTTCTTTGCAAGATTTCCTGTTCCATGCTCCCTGCTGAATATGGGAATCATGTGCAACCTTGTCAGTATCCAGTAAACAAGCGGATGGGAAAATATATCGCCCCGAACATAAAAATGAATCGGCCTTCCCAGAAAAACAGCAAGCACCATGGCATCCAGGAATGAGGCAGGATGATTGGCAATCAGGATGGCAGGTTTCCCGTGCTGCAATTTTTCTGCGCCCAACACATCAATCTTTCTGAAAAAGATCCTGAAAGTGATCCACATCAAAGTCCATCCGAAACGATACAGCATACCGACAAGATAATAAAAAAATGGAGTGAAGGGTTCATCTCCACCCATCAGGCTTTGTATCCACCTGAAATATTTTCAACGCAGCTGTGAAGGGAATTTACGAAATTTGCCTCAACCCCTAATGGGCAGAAAACATTCAATGCTACGACACAACCATCTATTGTTCCTATTTTTTCTCTTTTGCACAGCAACTGCATCAGGACAGGATGGTATGAAATTCCAGGAACAGTTTCAGCTGCAAATAAAAAAATCATCCGAACCCATCAAGGTTGATGGCATGCTGGATGAAAAAGACTGGGTCGATGCAGGTGAAGCCAAGGATTTTTTCATGAAATGGCCCAATGATGAGGGGCGTCCCAAAAGAAAAACTTTCGTCAAGGTTACTTACGACAACCAGTTCATCTACTTTGGTATCAAGGCCATGGACACAAGTTTTTATGTTGCACAGACCTTGAAAAGAGATCAGGGCATTTACGACAGTGATGCAGTAACCATTGCATTGGACCCTGTAAATCAACGCACCAATGGGTTCATCTTTTCTATCACACCCTACAATGTTCAAACAGAGGACCTGGTCAATGTTGGACAGTCCGATGATGAGATGAGTTTCAGCTGGGATAACAAATGGTACTCTGCAACAAGCCGACACCAGGATCATTGGATCGCAGAAATTGCCATACCCTTCAGCACATTGCGGTTCAAGCAAGGCAACAGCAAATGGGGATTCAATGTTTTGAGAGCTGATTTGAAGAATAATGAATATTCCACTTGGACCGACATGCCACTGAATTTCAACTTTTTTGATTTTGGATATTCCGGAGCCATACGCTGGGACAATCCTCCTGCAGCTCCAAAATCCAATATCTCTCTTATACCCTACACAACCGGCGCATACAATGCTGATCGTGAAAATGATATTTCAGCAAATGGAAAATTCAATGGAGGATTTGATGCAAAGGTGGCACTGACTTCTTCGCTTAATCTTGACCTCACCATCAACCCTGATTTTTCGCAAGTAGAAGTAGACAGACAGGTTACCAATTTGACCAGGTTCGATATCTTCTTTCCGGAGCGCAGGACTTTCTTCCTGGAAAACAGTGATCTGTTTGCAACCTATGGCATTCCACCCATAAGGCCTTTCTATTCCAGGACGATCGGCCTTGACAAGTTTGGCAACAAGATCCCCATTCTTGCAGGCGCAAGAATCAGTGGAAACATCAGCGAAAAGACCAGAATCGGCTTGATGAACATACAAACCAGGGCAACGGAAGAAACGGTCGCACAGAACTATACAGCATTTAGCTTCAACCAGCAGGTACAAAAAAGATCTATCCTGAAAGGGTATTTTTTGAATCGCCAGGGAATCGAAGGCAGGAACAGCAAGATCAAGGACCCCATGGATCAATATGGCCGGAATGCGGGCATGGAATACAACTTCATCAGTCAGTCCGGCAAATGGAATGCATGGACAGGGCACCATCAATCTTACAAATCAACCATCAAGACTCCAGAAAATTATAGCAATGTTGGAGGTGGATATTTCAGTAAAAAATTGAATTTCATTGCCGATGCCGGTCGTATTACGGATAACTACTATGCTGACATGGGATTTGTCAACCGTGTCGATAACTATGATGCACTGTTGGATACCAGCATCAGAAAAGGATTTTATCTGTTATACAATGAAACCAGCTATACTTTTTTCCCAAAAAAAGGACTGCTTAATCAACTCAAGGTAAGGCTTGAGAATTTTCTCGTATACAACCTGGATGGCGGCTTGAATGAAAGAAGCCATGATCTTGAATTCCAATTTTTTTTCAAGAACACATCCAACATGATCTTCCACATACACGACAATGTGAACAACCTCTTGTTCAATACTTCTTTCACGGACGGAAAACCTATCCCACCAGGGCGGTATGTGGCACCAACCTTGGGTTGGACCTACAATACCGACAGCAGAAAAAAACTCTATTTCAGGGCTGACCTGGAATCTGGACAATTTTTCAATGGAAGGATTCTCCGGTACGAAATTAGTGGAACACTAAGGGTTCAACCCTGGGGTAACTTCAGCATGACCCTTCAGCAGGCCAACCTGACATTCCCTGAACCCTATGGCAGCAACAAACTTTTCCTGGTTGCTCCAAGGATTGAAATCAATTTCTCCAACAACCTGTTCTGGACCACTTTCCTGCAATACAACAACCAACGCAACAACTTCAATATCAACAGCCGCCTGCAATGGCGCTACAAGCCCATGAGCGACTTGTTTCTTGTTTACAGTGACAACTATTTCACAGATCCTTTCATGAAAAACAAGAACCGTGCGATTGTCTTCAAGATGAACTATTGGCTGAATCTCTGATTTCCTTATCTTTAGTATTCATATGTAAACCCTTAAAAATGAGTACGAACAGACGCTCGTTCATCCGCAATGTTGCCCTGGGTTCAGGTGCAATTGCTAGTTCCCTTCCTCAAACTGGATTTGCTGCCACCGATGCTGCAATGCCTGTTGCACCATCAACATTTAACATGTGTGGCTATGCTGCCCCAAAATTGCCAACCGTCAGGGTGGCTGTCGTTGGCCTTGGCAACAGAGGGCCTGGTGCTGTAGACCGCTTAAGTTATATTGATGGTGTTGAGATCAAAGCCCTTTGCGACAAATACCCAGAGCGTGTTGACAAAGCACAAAAAATATTGACCAAGAAAGGCCTGCCCATGGCTAAAGCCTATTCGGGTGCTGAGGGCTGGAAAGCCGTTTGCGAATCCAATGATATCGATTTGGTCTATGTAACTACTCCCTGGGAGTTGCATACCCCCATCTCTGTATACGCCATGAAAAATGGCAAACATGCAGCCTCGGAAGTACCTGCCGCAAAAACAATTGATGAGTGCTGGGAACTGGTGGAAACATCAGAAAAGACCCGCAAGCATATGATGATGCTCGAAAACTGCTGCTACGATTTCTTTGAACTCCTTACATTGAACATGGCCCGCAACGGCCTGTTTGGCGAGATCCTGCATGCAGAAGGCGCCTATATACACGACCTGAGCAAGGACTATCTTTTCAACAAGAAAGGCTATGCAGACATGTGGAGGTTGAAAGAAAATATCCAAAACAATGGAAGCCTTTATCCTACACATGGACTGGGGCCGATTGCACAATGCATGAACATCAACCGTGGTGATAAATTCGATCACCTGGTGAGCATGAGCACCAATGATTTTTCATTGGGCAAAATGGCCGACGAAATGGCGGCCAAAGATGAATTCTTCAAGGAATACACAGGCAAAACCTACAGGGGTAATATGAATACCACCATCATCAGGTCTGATCTTGGTAAAACACTGATGGTGCAGCATGATGTTTCTTCACCACGTCCTTACTCAAGGATTCATTTGGTCAGCGGCACCAAAGGCGCAGCACAGAAATATCCTGGCCCTGAGCGCATTGCCCTTGGACATTCCTGGTTAAAAGAAGAAGAGATGAAAGCCATGCAAGCAAAATATACTCCACCCATCGTCAAGCACATTGGTGAGATTGCCAAGAATGTAGGTGGCCATGGTGGAATGGATTTCATCATGGACTGGAGATTGATCGATTGCCTGCGCAATGGATTGCCATTGGATCAGGATGTATACGACGCTGCTGCTTGGAGTTCCGTATTCCCACTCAGTGGTGCTTCTGTGGCCAAACGTTCCAAAACAATTGATGTACCCGATTTCACCCGCGGAGCATGGAAAACCAACAAGCCTCACGACATGACACTGAACGGTGGTGGGAATACCGGTGTCAGGCCCGTTGTAAAATAAACAGGCATCGATTGGATTGATGATTGCATCATCTATTTGAAAAATATCGACAACATAAAAAAGGAGCCAGGCATTTGCCTGGCTCCTTTTTGTTTTATACAAGTTTGTTTGCGCCTTAGTTGATGACCACTACAGGCAGTTCTTTCTCCCTGATCATTTTGTTAAAGGCTTTCAAACCGCCATCCAGGAGGGATTGCAGTTTGGCAAGCTCAACATCCACCTCAGCAGCCAACACTGCAAAAACATCATGCGCCTGCTTGCTAGGGGCCATGTTTCCACTGCTGGCCATGTCATACACTCCGCCAAGCTTATCATCCAAACGGATGGGGAAATTCAAAACGTCCTGTCCGCTTTTGGCCTTGGTCTGGTGCAGCTTTTCTTCAACAGCCGTCAAGGATTTTGAAAGGCTGTCCGCCAATTGTTTCAGCTCCTTGGGGCAGGCAGGACCTTGCTTGCTTACAAAATCATTCATCTGGTTTCTTGCCAGACGAATGTCCTTGATGGCTTTCATGGTTTCAGAGAACTTCGCTTTTACCTTGACCAGGAAATCGTGTTGGGCTTCATAATCAGCCTGAGAGCAGTGATAATTGGGATCTGCCAGGATGGTAAAAGGCACCTCAACAGAATCCTTATCTACCCTCACCACAGCTGTATAATTGCCAGGGATGGCCGTTGTGCTACCCGGAATACCATTCCAAAGGATTAGGTCTTCTATGCGCTCTGCAGCGGGATATTGCATGTCCCAAACAAACTGGTTACTTCCTTTGGAAAGCTTGACCGGATTGGACTTATCACTGCCAGCATAACGACTGATCAATTTCTTTTTCCCATCATAGATGGCCACAGATCCGGTGCTTGAATCTGTTGTATTGCCTGCAATGAAATTAATGACAGCACCTTTCAGTGGATTCATCGCAGCATTGGCAGGTGTGCCTCCCATCGCGCCCCATCTGCTGAATACCGGTGGCATCCTTAGCACAGGATTGACGGAGAACACATGCAATGATTTGGATTTGATGGATGGATCCATTTGCTGTACCTGAGTCAAATCATCAATGATCCAGAGTGCCCTGCCCTGTGTAGCAACGATCAAATCGTTGTTCTTGATGGTCAGGTCTGTAATCGGAACAATAGGAAGATTCAACTGGAATGACTGCCAATTAGCGCCATCATCATAGCTGATGTACATCCCGAACTCGGTACCTGCATAGAGCAATCCTGCACGTTTCTGATCGGCCCGCGTGACCCTGGTAAAATGCATGGGATCAATGCCTGCAGTAATCAGTTTCCATGACTGGCCATAATCTTCTGTCTTGTAAATATAGGGTGTGTAATCATCCAGTTTGTAGCGTGTACCGGTAATGTAAGCAGCACCTTTTTTGAATGGATCGGTTTCAATGGCATTCCACATCATCCATTTAGGAGCATCTTTGGGCGTTACATTGGTCCAGTTTTTCCCACCGTCTCGGCTGATGTTGACCAGGCCATCATCACTACCCGTCCACAGCAAGTCCTTTTCCAGACTGCTTTCCGTGGCCGTAAAAATCGTACAATAATATTCAACAGAGGTATTGTCTTGGGTGATGGGGCCCCCGCTGGAGACTTGCTTTGCCTTGTCGTTGGTGGTAAGGTCAGGTGAAATCTGCGTCCAGCTTGCACCTTCATTCTCTGTCATGAACAAGGCATTGCCTGCACAATACAAACGCTTTGGATTATGGGGTGAAAAGAAAATGGGGAAGTTCCATTGGAAACGGAATTTCAATACATCCGCCCCTGCTCCCATCGGATTATCAGGCCATACGGAAATGGCACGGTTCTCTCCTGTCTTGTGGTCCAGGCGGGAAAGATAACCACCATAGTTGCCCCCATAAACAATATCAGGATTGGTTGGATCTGCCACAACATATCCACTTTCTGCACCTGCAGTAACATCCCAGTCTTGCTCAGTGATATAGGATCCATAGGTGGCAGAGCGGATGCGCAGTGTTGAATTGTCTTGCTGCGCTGCCAGGATGCGGTAAGGAAATGAATTGTCTGTGCTCACCCGGTACAACTGTGAAGTGGGTTGATTCATGTAAGAACTCCAGTTGTTCCCTTCATCAAAACTCACTTGCGCACCTCCATCATCAGCCACAATCATGCGCTTTCCATCTTCGGGATCAATCCAAAGATCATGATGGTCTCCATGGGGAGTGCGAAGAGATTGAAAAGTCTTTCCACCATCGCGGCTTTTCATGAAATTCACATTGGGACAATAAAGAAGGTTCTCATTTTTAGGATCAACAAATACTTTTGAATAGTACCATGCACGCTGGCGGATGTTGTTGTCGCTGCTCTGCAATGCCCATGACTGTCCACCATCAGCACTCATGTACAAACCACCTTTTGCATTTTCAATGATGGCATAAATCTTTTCGGTATTGGATGGGGCAATGGCCACACCAACAATTCCCCATGTTCCTTTGGGCAGGCCTTTTGCAGTTGTGATGTTGGTCCATGTTTCACCACCATCCGTGCTTTTCCACAAGCCGCTTCCCTCGCCGCCACTCTCTAAACTATAGGGCGTACGGATCAGTCTCCAGGTTCCGGCATACAAGACAGATGGATTTCCCGGCTCAGCAACAAGATCACTGCATCCGGTTTGGTCATTGACATACAAAACTTTTTTCCAGGTTTTTCCACCATCGGTGGTTTTGAAAACACCCCTTTCCAGATTGGGGCCAAACAGATGCCCCATGACCCCAGCCCAAACAGTATTGGGATCGGTGGGATGTATGATGATATTGGTGATATGTCTGCCATCTTTTAAACCAATATTTTTCCATGTTTTACCAGCATCTTCACTTTTCCACATGCCTCCCAATCCCTCGGAAACATTGCCGCGCATGGTATTTTCGCCTTCTCCAACATAAACAATATTTTCGTTGGATGGAGCCACTTCCACCGCACCAATGGAGCTGCCAAAAAACTTATCGGTAACATTTTTCCAATTGCTGCCGCCATCGATGGATTTCCAAACACCACCGCCTGTAGCACCAAAATAAAATGTATTCTTGCTCTTGTAACTTGCTCCAACCGCACCACTCCTGCCACCGCGAAAAGGACCGAGCAAGCGATAATTGACATTCTTGATCAGCGAAGCATCATAGACAGCAGGCTGAACAGGTTGCTTTGCATCCACCAATTTCTTTTTTTGTGCACTGGCATTGATGGTGGTTATGCATGCCATGGCAAGGAAAAGTATTCTTTTCATGTTGTTATTTTTTCTGGATTTCAAATTAATGAAAATTGTTGAGATGAGCAGGCGCTTATCCTCTATCTATTGCTCTTTCATCATGATTTTGGGAGCAGCAGCTTTAGGAATTACAAGAGAAGGACTGATGTCTGGCATGGCAGCCTTGATCTGCTTGACACCAAACATATTGGTATCAATAAAGGTCCAGGATTTTCCATTGTCATTGGAAATGGCAATAAGGCTTGATGACAATTCAGCATCCCCTATAAAAGAGGTGAGAGTTGTTGTTTGGGTGATGACGGATTGCAAAGTTTTTTTGTAGGAAATAATCTCAGCAGGATTGCCATAAGTAATGCGGCTTACTTTGCCACCAAACTGCTCAAATACCTTTAATGCAGAATCTGAGATGACGCTTAACTTTTCCTTGCCGCCAGCCATCTTGATCATCGATGGATGCATGTAAGAAAGAAACTGTTCACTGTTTTTTTTCACCAGGGCATTACCCATTGCAATGGCAGCAGATTTGATGGCGGATGGGTTGGCTTGTGCGGAAACTGCAACGGGAAGTACACATATAAACTGGAGTAGAAGCAGGCTTGAAAAAAATATTTTTGCCATCAGAGATCGCGTTTTTTAAAAATATAGAATGATAGCACCCAGACAAATGCTGTAAGTGCAAGGGTATAAACAACATGGCTGTCAATGGCCGCTATGGCCAATTTATTGTCGGCTTCATTGAACTTTCCGATGAAAGGAGGCAATGGAATCAATCGATCAGAAACTTCAAATGGCAAATAATGACCATAATCAATTCCCCATTTTTTTGATTTCAATTTGAATATGCCAGAGAGAATATTTTCCAGTATGAATGAATAAAAAATGAATATGCCATAAGCGATAAAAGCCTTTCTAATCAAGAGTCCCAGCAGAAAAGCAATGGACAGTTGGCAAAAAACCTGCAAGGAAAATAAGCCAATATAATGGGCCTTTTCAAATATTTGCGCCCGAGCAACATCAGGAGTGGCAATTGTTCCAATGATGGAAGCAACAACCAGGTAAAACAATGTCACAATCAATGTAATCAGCACAACACTGATGAACTTTCCCCAGATGAAGGTGCTTTTTTTCCATCCATCAATGATGTTCTGCCGATGTGTTTTGAACATGTATTCATTGGTGATCAACATGATCACCACAATGGCGGGAATGAAAGTGAAAAAAGAGCTCAGGTATGCAGTGGTATGAAATGATTGTGGAAAAGCGAACGGATTTCCCAATAACATTTTCACCAGCTGACCGCTTTGCGTCTTTGCATCAATGCTGTCCATGAAGGCATAATAGGCAATGCCGTTGATGCCGGGATAAGAAATGGCAGTGACAGCAAGCAGCAGCCAGAATGCCCTGTAGTTCTTGATTTTAAGCCATTCGGTTCTGAATATAATTGAAATCATGTTTTCATTTTAGGATTACCTGAATGAATGATGTATTGTTTGCAATGGTCTGACCAATGAATGGCTATTCACTGGTCAGTTCAAAAAACTTTTCCTCCAGCCGTTTTTTCTTTGCCCATATTTGAGAAAGCACCAGGCCTTTTTCAAAACAATATTGGTTGACCGATACTGCTGAAGATGCTCCTTTTGCAAAATAGCATTCCAATCCTTCGGAAGTGGCATTCATCCTCACCAAACCAGGATATTCACGCATTTTTTCAGTCAATAGGAGTTGGTCAGCAGCACTGAGCAGAAGACAATCTTCTGCAGAAAGTACTTCTTCCACCGCACCACAAGCGATCAAATGTCCACGCTTAAGGATGGCCACATGATCACAAACTTTTTCCACTTCATCCAGCAGATGGCTCGCCATGATGACGGTATGGCCATTGGTGGCGAGTTCCCTGATCAGGCCTCTTATCTCGGCGATCCCGACAGGATCCAACCCATTGGTAGGCTCATCCAGCACCAGCACAGCCGGATTTCCCAGCAAGGCAGCCGCAATGGCCAGGCGCTGTTTCATGCCAAGGCTATAGGTACTGAAACGGCTGTTCTTCCTTTCGTGAAGGTTCACTTTTTCAAGGACTGCATGAATATCATCTTCATTTCCCCTGCCAGAGATGGTCTGGGTGATGCGCAAATTTTGTACGGCCGTGAGGTAATGATAGAGGTTCGGCGTTTCAAGCAATGAACCGATTTTTTTTCTGTGCAGGTAGTTGGATGATTCACCGAACCACTTGTAGCTTCCGGAGTTTGCCTGCAAAACATCCAGGACGATGCTAAGCAGCGTGGTTTTCCCACTGCCATTGGGGCCAAGCAATCCAAATACCGATCCTTTGGGTATACTGAATGAGACATTGTCCAAAGCCCTTATCCTTCCATATGACTTTGAAATGGCGTTGATTTCAAGAACAGGCATGAAAATATTTTTTACAAGGTAAAGCTAAATGCACCAAAGGCATTTACCACTTGTAAAAAATAACATTTTTATGCAACAACTGCA
Source organism: Chitinophagaceae bacterium (assembly GCA_044341875.1). Taxonomy (GTDB): domain Bacteria; phylum Bacteroidota; class Bacteroidia; order Chitinophagales; family Chitinophagaceae; genus Pollutibacter. The sequence goes on from JBIIQT010000015.1 coordinate 12,111, forward strand.
GTGATATGCTGGTGGATGGCATCCCAGAGGGCAATGCGCACTTCCAGTGCCTGCTTGACTGCTTCAGTGGCTTCTTGCCATTTTCTTTCATCCGTACCGCAGAGCTCCATGGTCATCTGGTGAGCAAGCGCCGCATGATGCCCACCATCCACTTCAATATGCCTTTCAATATAATATTGGAAGATGTCCACCTTGTCCGGGAATTGTATTTTCAATTCCTTGATCAGGCTGATGAACATGTCTGGAATCAGGTCTTCGCGGCCAAAAGTAAATACAGCAGCCATGATGTGTGGCTTTGCTGATGCAATCGTATCGAAAGTGAACGACATGAATTTTTTTGCAGCACCAGGAATCTCTGTACTTTCCAGAGCATAATCAATGGAAGTTCCTGTGTTCAATGCCCTGATCAATCCAAGGATGGGCTCCGTATTGGCTTCAGCCTGCTCCATCGCTTTGATATACAATTCAAAATGACTGGTCCGCACACCATTCTCATCAACATCGCTTTCTTCACCCGCAACGATTTCATTGATCAGGAAACGGGTTGCAGCATTACCGACAGGAACCCAGGGAAGGCTAACACAGGTAAGGTTGATCTGGAGTGCTTTTAACAAAGACATGAAATCCCATACGGCATATACGTGGTTTTCCATAAAACACCTCAAGCCTTCAAGGTCCTTGATGTTGGCATAAACAGGGTGATTTACAAGCTTTTGCCTGGTTATTGAGATTGCTGATTCGAGTTTCTGTAAATGCATATTTTCCATCCTGTCTTGGTTTTGAGTTGCGAATGTAGAACACCAAGCAACAAGGAAAGTTTAGTGTTGAAGATCTTTTTTAAAAATTTACAATTTGATTACTCAATTCCTGATAGGTCTACCGGCAGTGAGTACAGACTGAATTCTTTCCAGGGTTTTCTTTTCACCACAAAGACCCATAAATGCTTCTCGTTCAAGGTCCAACAGGTATTGCTCCGATACCAGTGCCGGTGCGCTGAGGTCTCCGCCACACATGACATAGGCCAATTTACGGGCTACAAGCGCATCATGTGCTGTGGCATACCCAGCTTGTTCCATTCCATGCACACCTGCAAGGAGAGTGCCGAGTCCGCTTCGCCCCAAAACCTTTATGTCATTGCGCTGCTGAGGAATCACGTATCCGGCTTCATGCATATCAAGCACACTGTTCTTGGCCTTGCTAATTCTACGGTCCTGGTTCATCACCACTTCATCCCTTCCCTTTCGCAGTATACCCATTTGATATGCCTCAGCAGCAGCGGTAGCCACTTTTGCGGTAGCAATGGTGGTGAACCGGTTTTTCAAGGTGATGATTTCCGGCTCATCCTCATGCATTTCATCTGCTGCTCTCAATACAAATTCTTTGGTGCCACCACCGCCGGGAATCAAGCCAACACCCAATTCCACCAGGCCGAAATAGGTCTCTGCAGCAGCACAGATCTTGTCTGCATGCAAACTGAGTTCACAGGCCCCTCCCAAAGAAAGTCCATGGGGTGCCACCACAACCGGAACAGATGAGTAGCGTGCCCGCATCACTGATTGCTGGAAAAGGTGGATGGCCTTATCCAAGGCATCAAATTGTTGTTGAGCGGCCAACATAAAGATCATGCCCACATTGGCACCCGCGGAAAAATTAATGCCTTCATTGGCAATGACAAGTCCTCTGTATTTTTTTTCTGCAACACCAATGCTTGTTTGAATACCCTCCAATACCTCCCCACCGATACTTCCCATTTTGGTATACCATTCAAGCCCCAATACATCGTCGCCCAGATGATAAGTCCTGCAAGCATCATTTTTCCAAATGGTTTGTCCGGTAAAGTTTTTCATGACGATGAAAGCCTTTTCCTGGGCTACATGGTAGACAGGTTGCATCGCTCCGGATGCTGGAGCATAAACAAATCGCTTCCCATCCTTTACAGTGAAAAATGTTTGAAACCCAGCAGCTACCATCTCCTCTACCCAAGGAGCAACAGCATGTCCGGCTTTCTTCATTTCATTAACAGTCTGTTCGACACCAAGCAAATCCCAGGTTTCAAATGCACCAATCTCCCATCCAAAGCCGGCTTTCATGGCATCATCGATGCTGTGCAAGGAACTTGAAATTTCGGGAACCCTATTGGAAATGTATGCGAAAAGACTATAGTGGAAGCTCCTGTAAAAATCTCCAGCCCTGTCTGGGAATTCACAAACAGTTTTAATCCTCACTGCCAAATCCTCAATGGGTTTTGCAGCATCAATGGCAGCAAATTTTGACTTTTTCTTTGCCCCATACTCCATGGTTTTCAGGTCGAGGGTCAGGATTTCCTTTTCTCCTGCTGCTGTTTTTGTTTTCTTGAAAAACCCTTGACCTGATTTATCTCCCAACCAATTGTTGTCTACCATTTGCTGAAGCCATACAGGAATCCTGAATTGTTCCCGGGCTTCATCATGCGGGCAATGTTCATACAACCCTTTGGCCACATGAACCAGGGTATCGATCCCTACAACATCCGCGGTCCTGAATGTAGCAGACTTGGGGCGGCCAATGATAGGACCAGTAAGAACTTCCACTTCATCAATTGAAAGTCCCGTTTTCTCCATTGTATCCAGGAGAGCCATGATGCTGTAAAGACCTATTCGGTTGGCGATAAACCCAGGCGTATCCTTGCAAAGCACCGTAGTCTTTCCCAGAAAAAGATCACAATATTGCATTAAAAAATCAATCACCCATTTTTCCGTTTTTGCTGTTGGAATGATTTCCAGCAAACGCAGATAGCGCGGCGGATTAAAAAAATGAGTCCCACAAAAATGTTGCTGAAAATCCTCAGATCTCCCTTTTGCAATCATATGTAATGGAATGCCTGAAGTATTGGAGCTGACAAGCGTTCCAGGCTTTCTGTACTGTTCAACACGTTCAAACAATTGTTGTTTGATATGTAGCTTTTCAACAATGGCCTCAATGACCCAATCGCAGGTATTGATGGCAGAAAGATCATCCTCGAAATTTCCGGTAATGATCCTTTTGGGAACATCAGCAGTATAAATTGGAGAAGGGTTTGATTTGATTGCAGTTTGCAAAGCGGCATTGACAAGCTTGTTTCGCTCAGCTTTTGAGGCACCTGGTTTTGCATCCGGAGAGAGCATGTCCAGGAGCAGCACCTGTACACCAATCCCAGCAAAATGACAAGCAATCCTTGAGCCCATGAGACCAGATCCCAAGATGGCTACCTTCTTTATTGTAGGGTTCATATTAAAATACCAGATTTACTCAAGATACTTTGGCGCCAGCGGCAATCGTACTTTCAGGTTGTACAAAATAAAGTTTACCTGCTGCATCTTCTGCCATCAAAATCATGCCATTGCTGTCAATTCCCCGCATTTTTCTGGGGGCAAGATTGGCAACGACCACCACCTGCTTTCCGATTACCCCCTCAGGTTGAAAATGCATGGCAATACCAGAAAGAATGGTTCTTTTCTCAAATCCCAGATCAACTTCAAGCTGCAACAACTTATCGGCCTTGGGAACTTTTTGTGCGGCGGTGATGATACCTGTCCGCAGGTCTATCTTCCCAAAATCATCATATATAATTTCTTCTTTGAGTGCTTGCGCAGTCTCTGCAGCAGGCTTGGATTCTTCAACAGCAGCTATTGCGCCAGCCCTTAATTTTTCCATCTGGTAGGTTATTTCTTCATCTTCAACTTTCCTGAACAACAACTGTGGTTCACGCATGCTGTATCCAACACTCAGCAGTTTCATGCTGCCGGCATTTTCCCAATCCAACATCTTGTCAACCACCTTCAGCATGCTGCACATTTTTTTGGCAGTGGAAGGGAGAAATGGATTGATGAGCACGGCAAGGTTGGCGGTGAGCTGCAAACAATGGTGCATGCAATTGTCAATTTTTTGCTGGTTGCCAGGGTTCTCTGCAAGCGTCTTGGCAAGAATCCAGGGCTCTTTTTCTTGCATGTACTTATTCCCTTTTCGGGCAAGATCAATAACATCAAACAGTGCCTCTCGGAATTTATAATTCTCCAATGAAGCCTGAATTTTGGTCTTGGCATCTGCAATGTCGCGCACCAACTGATGGTCTTTCTCATCAGCCATTTCTTCAACAAACCTTGGCACTTTTCCTCCACACAATTTGTGCATCAAGACAAATGCGCGGTTCACATAATTACCAAAAATGGAAACAAGCTCACTGTTGACGGCATCTTGAAATCCTTTCCAGGTAAACTCACTGTCCTTGCTCTCCGGCGCAATCTGCGTGAGATAATAACGGAGCATATCAACACACTGATCGCCTCCATTTTCTTTCTTCACAAAATCAGTAATGAAATCGCGCATCTCGAGTTTCCAGTTTCTGCTGGTACTCATCTTATCTCCCTCGAGGTTTAGAAATTCATTGGCAGGAACATTGGTAGGCAGGATATTACCATGCAATTTGAGCATCACCGGGAAGATGATGCAATGGAAGACAATATTGTCCTTTCCTATGAAGTGAACCAGTTGAGTATCATTGTCGTACCAGTATGGCTTCCAATCCTTGTCATTGTCAATGGCCCACTGCTTGGTTGCAGAGATGTAACCAATGGGCGCATCAAACCAAACATACAATACTTTTCCAGCAGCGTCTTCCAAGGGCACCTGAACACCCCAGTTCAAATCTCGGGTCACGGCCCTGGACTGCAAACCTCCGTCAATCCAGCTCTTGCACTGGCCTACCACTGAAGGTCTCCAATCATCCTTGTGCTGATCCAGGATCCAATCCCTTAAAAATTGTTCGTGCTTTGCTAGTGGCAGGTACCAATGACTTGTTTTTTTCTTGATGGGTTTATTACCGCTGATGGTACTTACAGGATCAATGAGTTCATCCGGACTGAGTGCTGTTCCACAGGATTCACACTGGTCGCCAAAAGCCCTGTTGCTCTTGCAATGCGGGCAAGTTCCTTTGATGAAACGATCGGCCAGAAAGGTAGAAGAAGCCTCATCATAATATTGTTCCGTTTCCTTGGTCTCGAGTTCCCCTCTTTCATGGAGATAACTGAAGAACTCCCTGGAGGTTTCATGGTGCAGCGGATCGGAAGTGCGGTGGTATACATCAAAACTGATCTGCAGGTCTGCAAAGTCTTCCTTCATGGCCTGGTGGTACTTGTCGATGATGGCTTGTGCAGTCGTTCCCTCTTTCATCGCTTGTATGGGAATGGCAGTTCCATGTTCATCACTTCCACAAACAAAAACAACATCCCTTTTCTGGGCCCGGAGGTAACGGGCATAAATATCTGCAGGAACATAAGCACCGGCCAAATGACCGATATGTTTCAGTCCGTTTGCGTAAGGGAGTGCAGAGGTAATAAGGTATCTTTTAGGGATATTGTTCATTTGCTTTCTTTCGTATCTGCAAAAATAACCAAATGTATCGAAGGATTAGGGGCATTTTTTAGCCATAAAACCTAATTTTAGGCCATGAAGATCCCTCCATACCTCCAGCCTGGCGATACAATTGGCATCGTATGCCCTGCCGGTTTCATGCCCGCAGAAAGGGCCAAGACCTGCATACAGACCCTTAAAAAATGGGGCTATAAAGTGGTCAAAGGAAAAACCCTGGGTGGTAAATCAAAAAATTATTTCTCTGGTACCGACGAGGAAAGATTGAATGACCTGCAAGCCTTCATTGATGACCCATCCATCAATGCCATCCTCTGCGGAAGGGGTGGATATGGCACTACCAGGATCCTGGATGGCATCAATTGGAGGGCTTTCAAAAAAAATCCAAAATGGATCATAGGCTTTAGTGACATCACTGTGCTCCATGGGTACATGCATGAACAACTGGGCGTATGCAGCATTCATGGGCCGATGGCTGGCGCTTTCAATGATGGGGAAAACCGGTTTACCTTTTCATTGAAAGATACACTTGAAGGAAAACCAATTCATTATAGTGCAACAACACATCCCCTCAACCAAAATGGGAAGGCCAAAGCAGCTGTCATTGGAGGAAACCTCTGCCTGATGGCCCATTGCATTGGCAGCAATGCAGAATATGATACCGATGGGAAGATCCTTTTCATTGAAGACATTGGAGAACAACTGTACAATATTGACAGGATGATGTTGCAATTGAAAAGGGCAGGCAAATTGAAAAAACTCAAGGGCTTGATTGTGGGTGGTTTTTCTGACAACAAGGACACGGAAAGAACATTTGGCAAAACAGCATATGCCATCATTGCAGAGGCTGTTCAGGAATATAATTATCCAAAATGTTTTGGATTTCCAATCAGCCATGAAAAAGAAAATGTTGCCATCGCCATTGGCCAAACGTATGCATTAGAGATCAATGATGATGCAGTAAGCCTCTACAGGATATAACCCTATCCAATAAGATGTTTTATCGCTGAATGGATGTTGGTATAAATGAAATTGAAGCCGGTGCTATGCAGTTTACCTGAATCAACAGTTGTGCTTTTGAGGACTTCCACGCTCATCTCACCCATGATCAATTTTAGCAGGAAGGCAGGTACCTTGACAGGGATGAAAAAATGTCCATTCATGGCATTGGCAATCAACAGCGTCAACTCTTTGTTGGTAGCAGGTTGTGGTGCGACAAGGTTGTACACCCCAGTCATTTCGGGGGTTTCAATGGCATGAATGAATGCCCTGCACAAATCATCAATATGAATCCAGCTGGTTACCTGATTGCCAGAACCCAATACTGCAGCAACACCAAAACGTGCCGGCTTTTTGAATTCCGCCAATGCTCCACCCTCATTGCTCAAGGCAATGCCAAGCCTCAACTTAACCAGCCTTTTACCCAGTGATTGCACCTTGTCTATGCTCTCTTCCCAGGCCTTACAGGTTTGCCCAAGAAAATCATTGGAGGATGGGTCAGTCTCAGTGAAAACTTTTCCCTGATCAGGACCGTACCAGCCAATCGCAGAGGCGCTGATAACAGACTTGACCTTATTCGACTGAGAAGAAAGACAGCTGAACAAAAGCTCACTGGATTGGGTCCGGCTGAGCCTAATTTCTTCCTTGCGCTTTTTTGTCCATCTTTTCTTGGCTACTCCCTCACCTGCCAAATGCACAATATGATCAGCCTTCGCAATGGCCTGGGGATCAATCATTTTCTTGTCTGTATCCCACTTGGCATAAAAAATATTACCGCTTGGCCTGAAGCTGTTCTGAGAAGAACTGGTCTTGTAAACAGAAGCCGTTTCAACAGGATTCCTCGAAAGGATGATTACATCATATCCCTGGTTGAGCAAATGCCTGCTCAATGCAGTACCGATCATCCCTGTTCCTCCTGTAATCAAAACTGTTGGCATGGCTTTTCTTTTTGCAAAATTACGATGAAACAAAAGAAATGTATGGATCAAAAAATAAAAAAGCCCCAGATAGATATCTGGGGCCCAGGGCAAAGGAAGGTTTATCATCAGTCTGGTTTCTTTCCTTCAAGGAAAGTATTGATCGTACTGATCTGGGTTATATTATTTTCGTCAGTTCCTACCGCATAACTGCTGTAAAATTTCTCCACAGAAGCCAGGGTGGTATTGTGTACCTGCAGGTTTTGCCTGACATAGGCGGGAATGTTCTCGTACTCATTGTTGGGGTCAGCAGTACCGAAATTAAAAGAAAGGTTCCTCAACTTGTGCAACCTTTCCGCTGCCCTTGCTTTTTGCATTTCCGCTTCGTCCAATGCAGGCATTTCCTGAAAAAATGCACTGTTCAGCACAGGCTCTTCAGACACTACAGCTTGGGGCAAAGACTCTTCATGATAAACCATTTCAAATGGCTCCTCTGCCTCTTTCAGTTCTTGGCTCGGCTGCTCAACGGGTTGGGTGGGCAGACTTGAATTGATTTCCATAGGTTCCGCAACAATGCTTGGTTCCATGTCCAATTTTTCTACCAGTTCAATAGAGGGTGCAAGCGCTTCCGGAAGTTTTGCTTCAGGTACTTGAACAGGAGCTTGGCTTTCTGCTGTTGCCTCACTAGCATAAATATTGGCTGGACGCTTCAAGAAAGAACCAGGTGTATTGCTGGCAACAGGCGCTACAATGACAGGTTTGATCTCTTCTTGCATTTGCTCTTCAGAGATTTCCATGTCAGGAGAATCCACTTGTTCAGCCATCACTGGTAGTTCCTTAATGGTAAGATCAAGCTCAAATACCATAGGGGCCTCTTCTTCAACAAAAACCTGCTCTTCAACCTGAGAGACAGGCTCTTCTACTAGAATGGTTTCTTCAACTGCTGTTACAGATTCCATTTCTAGTGTTGGGACGTATTCGGGCTGAAGTTCAATCTTCTCCACAATGGGTTCCTCTTGCTGATGCGCTTGCATTACCACTGGAGCCGCCATCTCTACCGCTTCCATTTTCAATTCACTCAATTCCTGAATGGGAACAATATTGACCACTTCTGCTTTGGGTTGAGGATTGACATCCAAAGTGAACATGATTTTTTCATCCTTAGGCGCTTGCCTTGCTTCAGGGGCCTGCTCATCAAAAGGCAGCTTCTGATCAAAGCCAGTTGCGATGATGGTGATGCTGATGTCCTCACCCAAAGCGTCATCATAGCCAAGACCCAGAATAACATCAGCATCAGAACCTGCTTGCGTAAGCAGATACTCCTGGATGGTTTCTACCTCATCCATCGTGAATTCGGTATCACCCTTTTGAGAATTGATGTTGATCAAAATCCACTTCGCACCTTTGATATCACTGTTGTTCAGCAAAGGTGAATTCAAAGCCTGCTGAATGGCCACTTGCGCCCTGTCTTCTCCTTGTGCACGGGCACTTCCCAAGATGGCCACACCACCATTGCGCATAACCGTACAAACGTCTGCAAAATCCACATTGATCTGGCCAGTTGTATTGATCACATCTGTGATGCACTTCGCAGCTGTAGCCAAAACATTATCTGCTGTTGACAATGCTGCGCTCATGGTCAGGTTTCCGAACTGATGCCTCAACTTATCATTGCTGATCACCAGCAAGGTATCCACCTGAGACTTCATTTGTTGGATACCACTATCAGCATGCAATGCCCTTTTCTTTCCTTCATAGGAGAAAGGAGTGGTGATAATGCCTACTGTAAGAATACCCATGTCCTTACAGATCTTAGAAATGATGGGAGCACCGCCCGTTCCAGTTCCACCGCCCATACCGGCAGTGACAAAGGCCATCTTGGTATTCACTTCCAAAATACGGCGAATCTCGTCCAAACTCTCTTCGGTTGCCTGCCTCCCGATTTCCGGATTTGCACCTGCCCCCAATCCTTGGGTAAGCGATGGTCCCAATTGAATTTTATTGGGTACTTTACTCAATGCCAATGCCTGTGCATCTGTGTTGCAGACAATGAAATCAACGCCCTCAATACCAAGGCTGTGCATATAGTTGACGGCATTGCTTCCACCACCGCCAACGCCAATTACTTTTATAATGGAGGACTGCTCTTTGGGTAAATCGAATTGTATCATTTTCTTAGAATTTAATGGTTATGGGTTAATTAAATATTGGATTTTATATGGGTTTTTGAAGGATGCATCAAAGGGCACTGTCTCCATCTTCCTTGAAGAGATCAATCAGACCGCCTTTGATGCTGTCCATGAATCCTTTCAGGGTTTTTCTCTCCTTGACAGGAATTGCCTTGATTACTATTTCAGGCGCCGCCTGTTCTTCCACTTGCACCGGTGGCCTTAAAGGGCTACGGCGTTGCTCCGGATTCAACCTGTTCTGGTTGCTCTCATATACATTGTAACCTTTCAAAATGAGTCCTATACAGGTTGAATACATGGGCTTCTCCAACTCAGAAATATGGTTGGAAGCGAGATGTTCATTTGGATAACCAATGCGCGCATTCAATCCGGTTGCATACTCAGTGAGCTGTATCAGGTGTTTGAGCTGTGATCCTCCACCAGTCAATACAATGCCGCCATTCATCATTTTGTTGTCCATCCCAACCTGCTTGAGGTGAAAAGTAACAAATGCAAGAATCTCACTCATTCTGGCCTGAATGATGGAAGCAAGGTTTTTTACACTGATCTCACGGGATGGAAGTCCTCTCAATCCAGGTATCTTGATGAAGGCATTGTTTTGTGCGGCTTCTGAAAGCGCACTACCATACTGCACTTTCATGAGCTCAGCCTGGGTTTTCAATACCCCCAATCCCATTTTAATGTCATTGGTGATGTTTTCACCACCAAAAGGAATCACGGCAGTATGCTTGAGAATACCTTCATAAAAAACGGCAAGGTCCGTGGTACCGCCACCAATGTCCAGGATGGCAATACCCGCCTCAATGTCTTGCTCACTCATTACTGCTGCAGAAGAAGCGAGCGGCTGTAGCATCAGGTCCTTTACTTTCAAGCCTGCCTTTTCAACACTCCTGTTGATGTTGCGGATGGCATTGCGGTCACCGGTGATGATATGGAAATTCGCGCCGACCTTTACCCCAGTGTATCCGATCGGGTCTACGATATTTGGAATATTATCAACCGTGTATTCCTGAGGAATGACATCAATGATTTGATCACCTGCAGGGATATAGGTTTTGTATTGGTCTGCCACCAACTGATCAATCTCCAATTGTTTGATCTCGTCATCTGTGGAGTGCCTCACAATGTCTCCCCTGGTCTGAAGGCTCTTGATATGATGGCCTGCAATACCAACATACACTTCGTTGATTTCCAATCCAGGATTGGACTCATAACAGTTCTTCAAGGCAGTCTCAATGGCCTTGATGGTTTGATCAATGTTCAGGACCATACCATGTTGAACACCATTGCTGTTGGCCAATCCAAAACCCAGGATTTCCAATTTCCCGAATTCATTTTTTCTGCCTGCAATTGCTGCGATCTTGGTGGTGCCAATGTCTAGCCCTACAATGATGGGTTGTTCATTTGTCATAGCTTACTTTTTACTGGGGTTATTGTCTGTACGTTATTTTTTATGTTGAGTGTGCTGTCTGCAGCTGCAACAGCCTTGAGAGAATCCATGTGCGCAGTGCTATCAGCAACTTGGTACAATCCATTTCCTTTTATGCAAACTACCTGATCCTTGAACTGAAGATCAATGGTTGAATATTTGGTCCATCCATTCTCCTTGGTGATGCGCCTGTATACCTTCTTGAGCTTATCAAACATTGCAGCCCAATCACTTCTGTTGCCCAAACGGATGGTTTGATTACCCACCTGGGTAACCAGTTCAAAACTGTAATCTGCATTGATGTTGACTTGCTCAATCTGTGCCATCCAAAAAGGATCTGATTGAATGAACTGGGCCAGACCAATAATGCGTTGCATCACCAAAGAGTCTTGAGCATTTGCCCCTGATGGACTGATGTAAAAATTACTGAAAACAGGAAGTGATACTGCATCATTCATCTTCACTGGTAGTACTGTAAAATTTTCATCCATATACACTGAACTGCCTTCTGGCGTAAACAACCTTGCAACGGGGGTTCTCTGTTGCACATTGATATGCAATACATGGTGTTGGTCAAAGAAAAGGTCTGCAGAGAAAATCCAGGGATTTTTCTCTAGCTGGCGCTCCAATGCATTTATGTTAACTGATACAAGTTTTTTCCCCTGTGGAAATGCTTTCTTCTGATCTGGCCAAAGCGTGAAAATGATTTCCATTTCATCCAGCATCCTGAATGGTTTGTTGTCCGTAAATTCAACCTGCACTGCTTTGCAAACCATCGTACGCTCCTTTCTTACTGCACTCACCAGCAATACCATCAACCCCGAACTGATAGCAGTCCAGAGAAGAATGGTCAATACCTTATACACGATGTTCATGTTGATTTTCATCTGTTGAGCATGGCGTTTTTAAGTGATTGAATCAAGGTATCAATGTCACCCGCTCCTGCTGTCAATAGCAGTTCAGGTTGCATCTCAGTTATCAAAGCTTCCAATTCATGCATATGTTTCAAAACAACTTTGCCTTTCATCCGCTGCATGATCATTTCACTGTTTACCCCTTCAATGGGAAGTTCCCGTGCAGGATAAATGGGCAACAAAATAATTTCATCAGCAAGATCAAGACTTGCTGCAAAACCATCGACCAGGTCTCTTGTACGGGAAAAAAGATGCGGCTGAAAAATGATGGTGCATTTTTTTGATGGATACATGTCCTTTGCCCCTGTAATCAAAGCCCTCAGCTCTTCAGGATGATGCGCATAGTCATCAATATAAACAATCGAAGAAGTCCTCACAATGTATTCAAACCTTCTTTTTACCCCAGCAAATGACGCTACTGCTGATTTGATTTTTTCATCCTCAATTCCAAGGTGTTTGGCAATGGCAATGGCAACAAGGCTGTTCTCCACATTGTGCATGCCACCCATATTCAACCGAAGGCCTTCCATTTCCCAGTCCTTTCCCTTTACACCATATACATAAGACCCATTGTTGATCTGCAATGAAAAAGCATGAATATCAGCTGCAGCATCATCAAGTGCATAAGTGAGATGGCCGGTTGATTTGAATTCATCCTCACGGTTCAATCCTTTTCGGGTGAGCAGCAATCCGTTGGTTTTGAGATTTCCAGTAAACTGGATGAATGCATCTTCCATGGCTGATGCAGTACCATAGATATCAAGATGATCTGCATCCATGGAGGAAACAGAAATAATGTTGGGATACAACTTCAGGAAACTCCTGTCGTACTCATCGGCTTCAATCACACAAACGGGATTGGGATCACTCCAAAAATTGGTATGGTAGTTGGTCGAAATACCTCCCAGGAAAGCATTGCATCCGAAACCTGTATCCCGCAGGATATGTGCAACCATTGTGCTGGTGGTAGTTTTACCGTGTGTTCCTGCAATGCAAATATTAAAAGTGCCCTTGGAAATAACCTGCAAAATATCGCTGCGCTTCAACAGGTTCATCTGCTGTTCCCTGCAGTATGCAATTATTTTGTTGTCTTTGGGTATAGCAGGTGTATAGACAATAACATCAGCATCTGCAGGACAAATTGATGCATCATCCGTATAATGTATCTCGATCCCTTCTGCAGAAAGCGCATGCGTTAGTGCTGTTGCTGTTTTATCATAACCAGACACCTTTACACCACGGTCATAAAAAAACCTTGCAATGGCGCTCATACCGATGCCTCCTATTCCAATGAAATAGGCCTTGCGGATATCTGCTATGTCAATCAACTCAACCATTTCTTTTTTCCAATATTTGGATGATATGTTCAGCAATGATCATATCAGCATTCTCTACATATAGTTTTGATGCGGCAGTTCCGAACCGATCACATTTCTCCTTGTCTGCAACCAGGCCCAACAAAGCATCAACAAGGTTCTGATCTGCGGTTTCATCAGGCACCATCAATGCTGCTCCATTGTTCGCCAGGATGGAAGCGTTGACCGTCTGATGGTCTTCTGCTGCATGGGGATATGGCACAAGTACAGATGGTTTTCCGCATGCACAGATCTCTGCCAATGCAATGGCCCCAGCCCTGGACACAACTACATCAGCAGCTGCATAAGCATAGTTCATTTTTGTGATGAATTCTGTTACACATATATCTTTCCTGTTCCTGATTTCAGCAGAGACCAGTTCCAGGTTGCCTTTTCCTGTCTGCCATATCAACTGAACACCGGCTTCAAAAAACTTGTTGATCTGTTTGGCAATGGCATTGTTGATGCTTCTTGCGCCAAGGCTGCCACCAATCACAAGAACTGTGGGCTTGCCGCCTTTGATGCCAAAAAATTCTAATGCTTCTTCACGCAATACAGTACTCTCTGCAATTTCCCTTCGCACAGGATTTCCAGTTCTCACCAATTTTTCAGCAGGAAAGAACTTTTCCATGCCAGCAGTTGCCACCATCACCAATGCTGCTTTCTTACCAAGCATGATGTTTGATTTTCCTGCGAAAGAATTCGCTTCATGCAGAAAAGTTGGGATGTCCTTGCTTTGTGCATATTTAAGCACAGGAAAACTTGAATATCCGCCCACACCAAAAACCGCATCTGGTTCAAAGGATTGGAAGATCTTCCTCACCTGGTAAAAACTCTTGATCAATTTAAATGGAAGACTCCAGTTCTTTAACAAGGAAGCCCTGTTGAATCCAGCAATATCAAGTCCTTCAATACGATAACCGGCTTGCGGCACTTTCTCCATTTCCATTTTGCCCTTGGCCCCAATGAACAATACCTGGATAGATGCATCAATCCTGCGCAATGCGTTGGCCACTGCAATGGCAGGGAATATATGCCCACCGGTTCCTCCTCCTGCTATGATAATTTTATTCAGTTTCATTTTGATTCACCCTCCTGCTGCGTTTGCGGTTCTGCTTTCCCTTCCAATTTTTCGACATTTCTGGCAACGCTCAAAATGATGCCAATGGACAAGCATGTAAACAAAAAAGAACTTCCACCCATGCTGACCAGGGGCAAGGTGACACCTGTTACAGGAAACAGGTTCACATTTACCGCCATGTTGGCAAGGGCCTGAATCACCAAAGTAAAGCCCAGGGCAAGCGAAAGAAATGCACCAAAGGCATATGGGCATTTGCGCATGATCCTTATGCACCTGTACAAGAAAAGCAAATAGATCATTAGCATCACCGCTGCGCCAAGCAAACCATACTCTTCGATGATGATGGCATAAATGAAATCAGAATAGGGATGTGGCAAGAAATTTCTGGCTTCACTGTTACCAGGACCCAGGCCCAACCAACTCCCTTTTGCAATAGCAATTTTGGCTTGTTGTACCTGATAAGATGCTTCCGCTTTGTCTGCATACATGAAACTTTGCACACGTTTGATCCATGTTTCAACACGGCCTTTTGTCAATACAGTGGGCATCGGATCTGCCTTCCCCGTCTCTTCGTTGTAATACATTTTGGCAAACCCAATCAACATAACAATCGGAACCGCAGCCAATAAAATAACCAATCCAATATGTTTCATACTTGCCCTGCCAATGAACAACAGAAAAAGGCTTGTTGCACCGGTGAGCAATGCAGTGGATAGATTGGCCGGTGCAATCAAGGCACAGATGAGTAAAACAGGCAGGATGACGGGAAGAAATCCATTCTTAAAATCTTTGATCTTGTCTTGACGTTTGCTCAATTGTCTGCTGAGGTACATGAATAGGCCAAGCTTTGCCAGATCTGAAGTTTGGAAAGTAAGGTTGATGATCGGAAGCTTGATCCACCTGTTGGCATCATTGAGGTTCGTTCCAAACAGCAATGTGTAAAGGAGCAATGGAACTGCAACAATGAACAAGACTTGCGCAACCCTTGAGTAGACGGTATAGTTGACCAGATGGGCAAAATAGATGATGGCCACACCTACAGCAATGAACATGATCTGTTTGAAAAGATAAGACTCGGTGCTTTTTGATAATTTGTATGCAAGAGTACCCGTACTGCTGTAGACGGCAAGAAGGCTCATCATGGTGAGCAAAACCACAATGGCCCAGATGACTTTGTCACCGCGGGTTCTGCTGGAAATGCTTCCCAGTGAATATTGCTTGATATCTAATCCCTCTCCTTGCATGTTTTCTTATTATAACTCCTTGACTGCTTTTTTAAACTGATCTCCCCTGTCTTCATAATTTTTGAACAAGTCAAAACTTGCACAGGCCGGACTGAGCAAAACCACATCCCCTTTCTGTGAAACACCATAGGCAGCCTTCACCGCTTCGGCTGCACTGGTCACATCAATGATGGTTGATACAATTCCTTCAAATGCGTTATGAATTTTCTCATTGTCGATACCCAGACAGACAATGGCCTTGACTTTTTCTGCAACCATTTCTTTTATCAAATCATAATCATTTCCTTTGTCCACGCCAC
Organism: Chitinophagaceae bacterium; assembly: GCA_044341875.1. Classification (GTDB taxonomy): domain Bacteria; phylum Bacteroidota; class Bacteroidia; order Chitinophagales; family Chitinophagaceae; genus Pollutibacter. The sequence continues at coordinate 27,923 of JBIIQT010000015.1, forward strand.
CCAGAATCAGGGTAACTGGCTTGTCCATGCTTTCCAGTGCAAACCATGCACTGTTCACATTGGTTGCTTTTGAATCATTGATAAAATCAATCCCCTTAACAGTTGCCACCTTTTCCATCCGGTGTTCTAGGCTTTCAAAGGATGTTACAGCATCCCTGATACGCTCCTTTCTTATCCCTACAACAGAGGATGCAACTGCAGCAGCCATGGTATTGTACTGGTTGTGCTTCCCTTTGAGTGCAAAATCAAAAATGCTCATGGCAAATCCATCGCCATGCTTCACGTTCATCTGGCCTTCTTTAATAAAGGCGCCTTTTGGCAATTCTTTTTGCATACTAATCGGTAATGGTTTTGAATTGAATGGGTATTGTTCGAGGTACTTCACTGTAACAGCATCATCTGCATTGTAGATGAAAAAATCCTGTTCAGTTTGGTGCTTAACGATGTTAAATTTTGCAGCGATGTATTTTTCGAAATCATGATCATACCTATCGAGATGATCTTCTGTGATGTTGGTAAGTACTGCCACATCAGGCCTGAAGGAAATGATATCATCCAGCTGAAAGCTGCTGATCTCCACCACATACAATGGCTTGGGGTCAACGGCTATTTGCCTTGCAATTGAATTGCCAATATTCCCTACGAGGGCACAATCAATGCCACCCGATTTACAGATCTGATAGATCAGGGATGTTGTGGTTGTCTTTCCATTGCTGCCAGTAATCCCGATGATCCTGCTTTGAGCCTTATGCCTGTATGCCAGCTCCATCTCACTGATGATAGGAATCTTTTTTTCATTGATTTGAACCACAACAGGATTGCTCTTGGGAATGCCAGGACTTTTCATCACTTCGTCAGCCGAAAGGATTTTATCAATACTATGTCCGCCGCATTCAAAATCAATCTGGTTGGATTCAAGTTCATGCTGATAATGATCTTTCATTTTTCCACCGTCAGAAAGAAAAACGTCATAGCCCTGCTGTTTGCACAATAGAGCAGCCCCTACTCCGCTTTCGCCGCCTCCCAATATGACAATTTTCTTATTCAACGTTTTTCTATAAATGGTTTATCTCATTTTCAATGACATGATTGCGAAGACAACAAACAGCAAGGTTACAATCCAGAACCTCACAGCAATCTTGCTTTCATGGTATCCTTTTTTTTGATAGTGGTGGTGCAGTGGACTCATCAGAAAAACCCTCCTCCCCTCACCAAATTTTTTCTTGGTGTACTTGAAATAACCGACCTGAATGACCACACTAAGGTTCTCTATCAAAAACACAGCACAGAAAAATGGTATCAGCAGTTCCTTTCTTACGATGATAGCCAAAGCGGCAATGATACCACCCAGGGCAAGGCTTCCGGTATCCCCCATGAAAACCTGTGCCGGATAAGTATTGTACCAAAGAAAGCCAATACAGGCTCCTATCATGGCAGCGATAAATACTGAAACTTCACCAAGATTGGGGATGTACATGATGTTGAGGTAATCGGCAAAGATCAAGTTGCCACTGGCATAGGCAAATAGTGCCAGGCATGCTCCAATGAGCGCAGCAACACCAGTTGCCAATCCGTCTAAACCATCCGTTATGTTTGCTCCATTGGAAACAGCTGTGACGATGAAGATGATCACCAGCATGTAGATTACCCAGCCATACGATCTCAAAGAGGCTGGCAATAATTTTGCATAATTGAATTCATGGTCTTTGATAAAAGGGATGGTGGTCACAGGCTCATTGGCTTTTACAAAATACCTCACTCCACCCTGGTACTTTACTTCAATGGCATTGGCCGGTTTGACTTTCCCCTTGTATTCCCTCATCACCTTGACATTGTCATTGAACAACAATGTAGCACTGATGATGATACCCAAACCCACTTGACCCAATACCTTGAACCATCCTGCCAACCCATCCTTATCACCCTTTTTGTAATTGACACCCTGGCTTTGGGCCAAGCGTTTTGAACGAAGCTTCAGGTAGTCGTCAACGAATCCAACCAGTCCTAACCAAATGGTACTCAACAACAAAAGCTTGATGTATACCTTATCCAAGTTGGCAAACAACAAGGTAGGTATCAGGATACCCAATAATATGATGAAACCACCCATGGTGGGGGTACCTTTTTTTTGCTCCTCTCCCTGCAAACCAAGCTCCCTGACAGATTCACCTACCTGCATTTTTTGAAGAAACTGAATGATGTGCTTACCATAAACCATGGTAATGAAAAGAGACAGCAATACCGCCAACATTGCCCGGAAAGTAATGAACTGAAAAATGCCCATCCCCGGGAAACGGAGCTGTTCATGTATTAACCATTGATAAAGGTGATAAAGCATTTATTCTTATTTATCGAGTTCCGTAAATGTTCTCATCAAAACTTCCTTGTCATCAAATGGAAATCGCTGCCCCCTGATTTCCTGGTACTTCTCATGTCCCTTTCCTGCCACCAGAATAATATCATCTTCCCTGGCCATCATCACTGCCGTGCGAATGGCTTCCTTCCTGTCCTCTATCACCAAGATTTTTCTTTGCAACAAGGCATCCATCCCTTCACTCATATCTTTCAGAATAGCTGCAGGATCTTCACTCCTGGGATTATCAGACGTAAATATTGCCCTGGTGCTGAATTCAGCTGCCGCAGTTCCCATGAGTTTTCGTTTTGACCTATCCCTGTCTCCTCCACATCCTACAACAGTAATGATTTGCTCCCCACCTTTTAAGAATTTTCTGATGGTTGCAAGTACGTTGAGCAGTGCATCAGGTGTATGGGCATAATCGACAATTCCAATGATGCTTTGTTTTGGAGAAACAGTATAATCAAACCTGCCCTCTGCTCCAGTAAGATTGCTCATGGTCTGCAGTACATCCAGGCGATCCTCTCCCAAACAAATGGCTGCTGCATAAACTGCCAGCAAATTGTATGCATTGAACTCTCCTATCAAACGGAAATGAACGTCCTGCTCATTCACCAACATTTGCAATCCGGTAATGCTGTTATCCACAATTCTTCCCTTGAAATCTGCAACAGAACGAAGACTATAATAGAATTTGTCTGCATGGGTGTTCTGCAACATTACTGCCCCATTCCTATCGTCCATGTTGGATATGGCAAATGCAGCGGATGAAAGACCATCAAAAAAATTCTTTTTCACCCTGATGTACTCATCAAATGTTTTATGATAATCCAGGTGATCATGCGTAATATTGGTAAAAATTCCTCCTGCAAATTCAAGTCCTGTGATGCGTTGCTGGTGCACTGCATGACTGCTTACTTCCATGAAAGCATATTTGCAACCAGCATCAACCATACGTTTCAACAATATGTTGAGTGAAATCACATCGGGTGTTGTATGGGTTGATGGTGAAACGGTTTCACCAATCATGTTATTCACTGTTGAGATCAGGCCACATTTAGCATCCAATGCCATGAACAATTTGTAAATGAGCGTCGCTACCGTTGTCTTGCCGTTTGTCCCTGTTACCCCAACCAATTTCAAATGATGGCTTGGCTCACCGTGAAAGGCATGGGCCATGATGCCTGCAGCTTTTGCAGCATCATCCGTCTGAACATAATTCACGCCTGGTTGCAAACTGCCTGGAAGTACTTCACAAACGATGGCTATGGCACCGTTTTGAATAGCAGTATCGATGTATGCATGCCCGTCTTGCGAAGCACCTTTGATGGCAATGAAGCAACTGTCCTGACCAACAAGCCGAGAATCGATCTGCACATCACTGATATGCAGGTCAGTCCTTCCGGTCAATGACCTGATCCTTACCTTATACAATATGTCTTGCAATAACTTCATGCTCATCAATCAATTGTACTGCCAAGATTCAAATAAACAGTTTGTCCTTTCTGCACAGCCATTCCTGCTGGAATAGACTGTGATATAACTTTTCCTTTTCCGGTCGCAATCACTTGCAATTGCTGCCGCTCAAGCAATTCCAGTGCATCTTTCAAACCAAAGCCTTTGAGATCTGGCATGCTGCCATGCTGTGTTGACCAGCTGTTTGAAGCCAAATTTTTCTCACCGTTCATTACCTTGCTCCATTCTCCTTTTTTTCCAGCGTCAAGTATCGGTTTTTCAATTCCTTTGGCGATGGCCTTGAAATCATTCGATGAGCCGTTCCATTCAGACTTGCTACTGTCTGCAAATTTTGGATGCTGGTAACTTGCATATAGATCTGCGTCAACAGTAAACAACTTGTTTGCAATCTCACTGAAAACTGGTCCTGCAACCTGGGCTCCATAATACTTCGGGGCAAATGGTTTGTTCTTGATCACTACAATACAAGAGTACTTGGGATTTTGTGCAGGAAAATAACCGGCGAATGATGACTGGTAAATATGATCGGTATAGCCCTTGTTTCCATTGGCAACCTGCGCAGTTCCTGTCTTCCCAGCAAGGGTATAAAAGCGGTTGAGTAAACTCTTTCCCGTTCCCGACAACACAACTCCTTCAAGACATGATTGAAGCTGCGATAACGTTGACCTGCTGCAAATCGAATCGCGAAGAACGGTGGTTTTGAATTCCGTGACAACCTTACCATCTTTCATGATGGCATTGACCAGGTAAGGTTTCAACATTTTACCATTGTTGGCTACTGCATTGTACACCATCAATGTCTGCAAGGGGCTTATGGAAATATTGTAACCAAAGCTCATCCAGGGCAACGTAACATCGCTCCAATTTCTTCCGCTTGGATTGGGAATGATTGACATGGATTCACCCAAAAGATTAATTCCTGACGACCTGTTGAGGTTCAATCGCTCAAGATGCCCAATGAATTTCTTTGGATTTTTGTAATAATGCGTCACAGCAAGTTTGGCCATTCCGACATTAGAACTCAACTCAAATGCCTGCTTGTAACTGACATTTGTATGATTGTGCCTTTCACTGTCCCATACGGTTCGTCCCCCAAAATCCCATTTACCTCCTTCGAGATTCACAGGGGTATTGAGGTTGATGTACTGGTCTTCCAGTGCTGCCAACATGGTTACGAGCTTGAATGTTGAGCCAGGTTCTGAACGGGTGATGGCATAATTGAAATCTTCCTTGTAAGATCCGTCCGTCTGTCTACCCAGGTTGGCAATGGCCTTGATTTTCCCAGTCTTCACCTCCATTACAATACAGGTTCCATTGAGACATTCATTGGCCTCCAACATCTTAAGCAATGCTTGCTCTGCTACATCCTGAATATTGATATCAATGGTTGTAATGATATCTTTTCCATTTTCAGGTTCAATTTCGGAACCTTCCACAGGAACAAATGCACCACCTGCAATCCTTCGCACAAGCCGCTTTCCAGTAACCCCTTTGAGCAAGCTGTCATATGTTTTTTCCAGACCCACATTTTTGCTGACCAAATTGCCCATCGAATCGATGTATTCTCTCGAAAGCCCGATCGTTCTGTTGGCAAGCAATCCGAAAGGCGCCATCCTTTTCTCTTTTTCAATAAAAATGAACCCGCTCTTGTTCCTGTTAGACTTGATAAAACTGATGTTTCTCAGCAATTGGTATTGCTTGAAATCAATGTTTTTCCTCAACAAATGATAGCGATCCTCCCTGTTGAAAACACCTATCAACTCATGCTTGTAGGCGCCAGGAGTACCTCCGCCAAGGATGGAAGAAAGATGAATTGACAAGCTGTCAATGGCTTTTTTAAACCTGATGCCATTTTTTTCCTGAACACCCTGAGAGCCAAAATCCAGGTAAATATCAAAAAAAGGAATCGAGCTGCTCAACATTCTACCATCCTCACTGTATATTGTTCCTCGCTCCGCATCCATTTCCCTGTATTCAAGGTGCAGGCTATCGCTCAAGGATTTCCAGTATCCACCTTCAACCCGTTGAATGAACAGTGCCTTTCCAAAAATGCAAATGCCCAATACAAGCATCAGCAAGTAGATCAGGTAACTACGCCATAATATGTCCTTTTTTGTCTCCAATGACTTTTATTATTTAACCTCTTTTTGCTTTATTGAATCATTCAATGCAACAGGAGGCTCAAGAATTTCCTTTACTCCCGAAACTGCCACTGATTTTACCACTTCAGATTGCTTGGTCATGAACATCCAATCCTTTCTCACCATCTTGAACTCATATTGCAAATCCTTCAATTCTTTTGTTGTTCTGTTGATATCCTTGATTGCCTTTTCTGCATGATGTACATTGTATATATATGCTACAGCTAATGCAGAAAGGAAAAGAAAAAATGGAACGTTTTTTACCAACCAAACCTGGTTGACAAAAAACCATTTGACATCATTCTTCTCAAAAGCCATATGCTATATTTATTTCTTCTTTTTTATGTTCTTTATTTCTTTACACCTATCCTTAATCTTGCACTTCTCGATCTTGGATTTTTACTCACCTCTTCAGCTGAAGGCTCGATTGGCTTTCTGTTTATCGGCTCAAAAGGTGTTGTTTTTCTTGTGCCATAAACAGGATCAGCCACCTGTGCATCTTCATCCCCCGATTTGAAAAACTGTTTCACAATCCTGTCTTCAAGGCTATGAAAGGTGATGACAGACATCCTTCCGCCAGGCTTGATGAGTGAGGCAGATTGAACCAGCAGGTCCTTTAAGGCAGCCAACTCATCATTCACTGCAATCCTTAGCGACTGGAAAACCTGGGCAAAATACTTGTTGGGATTCCCCTTAACGACCGGAGCAATGACTGCCTTCAATTCATTGATTGTGCGAATCTGGCTTTTTCGACAGTGCTCATTCAAGAGCAATGCAAGTGTTTTTGCATTGGTAACCTCGCCATATTCCTGAAAAGCCAACTGAAGCGTTTCCGCAGAAGACTGTTGAATGAAATCTGCAGCCGTCAGGGCAGCTGATTGATCCATGCGCATATCCAATGGCGCATCAAACCGAATGGAGAACCCCCTTGATGGCTTATCAAACTGATGGCTGCTAACGCCCAGATCAGCCAAAATGCCATCCACCTCAAGAACCCCATGGAGACGAAGAAAGCGGGTGAGGTGGCGAAAGTTGTGGGGAATGAAGACAAGGCGCGTATCAGCAGCAAGGTTGGCCCGCACATCATCATCCTGATCAAATGCAAACAGCCTCCCCTTTTCATTGAGCCTGGAAAGAATTTCCCTGGAGTGCCCACCACCACCAAAAGTACAGTCCACATAGGTACCGGAAGGATTGATATCCAATCCATCAACAGCTTGCATAAGCATTACAGGAATGTGATAGGCCTGCCCTTCAGTTTCAGCTGCCCTTTCCCTGTTTTGCTCATCCAACGCCATCAGTTTCCTTTTTTCATGGTTGTACTTTCTTTGCCATCACTTCTGCAGCAAGACCGCTGAAGGATTCGGGTGAAAAGTTTTCAAAGAACTGCTGATACTTATTTTTATCCCATATTTCCAATTTGTCCATTGCCGAAACCAACACAATATCCTTTTCCAACCCCGCATGCTCCATCAGGCTTTTCGGCAACAATAATCTTCCAGCACCATCTACTTCAATCTGGGTAGCCCCGTTTAAAAAATAACGCCTGAACTCCCGCACCTTGGGATCAAAATCGTTCAGGGAGCTGATATTTTCATAAATCGGCTTCCAGCTCTGCATTGGATAAACAGTGAGGCATTTCTCAAAGCCACGGTTGATCACAAAGACAGGCACTTCCCCTTCCGGCAGCTGTTTTTTTATGCCTGCCGGCAGAAGAAACCTACCTTTGCTATCGAGGGTAGCCTCATATTCGCCTATGAATCCAATCATTTACCTTGGTTTAGAAGAAAAATACCATTTAATGACACAAATTAACACAATTTCCCACTTTCATACACTGATTTGAGATTCTATATTTATACACAGCTCAAACCCAATACAGGCCTACATTACAGCCTATTTTACCCATATTGCTGTGGATATGCTGCCCATAAATGTGAATTACCTGTGAATTACATGTGAATAAATGAAAAATAAAGCACTCATACCCCAAGTTGAAATGGCAGCATTCCATTATGAACTGCCCAGCAACCGCATCGCAATGACCCCCCTGGTTAACAGAGATGCATCCAAATTATTGGTAAGGAAAAACAAAAAAATTGAACACAGCAGCTACCAGCACTTGCCGGACTTCTTGCCTTCCAACTGCATGATGGTATTCAACAATACCCGGGTTATCGCCGCCAGGCTGCGGTTCAAAAAATCTACAGGTGGAGAAATTGAAATCTTTCTCCTTGAACCTGCAGATGGGAATTATGAGAGCTTGAACAATCTTGAACGATCCAGCTGGAAATGCCTGGTCGGGGGAGCAAAAAAATGGAAGAACAATGAACTGCTTCAAGTATCCAGCGATATCCACAACAACAAACTTCAAGCCCAATTGGTGAGCAAGAAAGATGACCACTGCCTGATCAACTTCCAGTGGAGCAGTGGACTTACGTTTGAAAAAATCATCTCCGATACAGGTAAAATTCCATTGCCTCCCTACATCAAAAGAGAAGCCACAGAAGATGACCAACACCGCTACCAAACTGTATATGCGGCACATGAAGGTTCAGTGGCAGCACCTACTGCAGGTCTCCATTTCACAGAAAGCCTTATCAATAAACTTTCTGCAAAAGGAATAGAACATTCATTTGTTACGCTGCATGTTGGTGCAGGCACCTTCAAACCGGTGACAGCAACTTTCATTGGAGAGCATGACATGCATGAGGAATACTTTCAGGTAAATATCGGCCTGATCAATCAACTGGCGAATACCGACAAAACAGTTGTTTCAGTGGGTACAACTTCTCTCAGAACCCTTGAAAGCATTTACTGGATTGCAGTGAAAGCCATAAGAAACAGAAACAATGGCTTTACCTCCAACAACAATCTTGGCCAATGGGAGCACTTGTCTCTATCGGAAGAACTTCTCCCTTCAAGGGCAGAGGCATTTCAACAATTGAAAGAGTTGATGAACGAAAATGCTGTTGAAAGCATAGCAGGACATACCGGAATTTGCATCGCCCCAGGCTATGCATTCAAAGTGGCCAATGCGTTGATCACCAATTTTCACCAACCACAATCCACGCTGCTTTTGATTATATCAGCGATCATGGGTGATGAATGGAGAAGCATGTACGCCAACGCACTGGAAAACGAGTACAGGTTTCTGAGTTATGGTGATGGTTCACTTCTTTTCATTGATGATAAAGAATAATCAAAGAAGGGGGATGCTGATGGTAAATTTGCTTCCCTTCCCTAATTCACTTTGAACCGATATGCTGCCATCATGGGCTTCCACCATTTTTCTTGTATAATTCAATCCTAGCCCAAAACCTTTTACATTGTGCACATTGCCGGTATGTGCCCTAAAAAATTTATCAAAAATCCGGGAGATGGTTTCTTTGCTCATGCCAATGCCATTGTCCTCCACGGTCAAAACAATGTTATTTCTCTCATTTTTGGTAGATACTTTGATCAAGGGATCAACCTCTTCCTTTGAGTACTTTAGTGCATTATCAAAAAGGTTACTGATCATGTTGACAAAATGTACAGGATGACCAAGCACCTCATCTTTTGCTGCCATCAACGTATAGCTGATATGGGCATTTTTTTCAGCTACCTGCAGGGAAAATTTTTCTTCTAATTTACTCAACACCTCATGAACATGAAGTGGTTGCTTATCCTTCAATACTTGATTGATGTCCAGCTGCGCCGCCTGCAAAATCTGTTCAACCTGTGTATTCATCCTGGCATTTTCTGCTTTGATGATTTGGGAGATTGAAAGCAGTTGCTCCCTATTACCTATTATTTTTTCATTCTTCAAGGTATCCACTGCAATTGCAATGGTAGCAAGGGGTGTACGCAATTCATGGGTCATGTTGTTGATAAAATCTGTTTTCATTTCGCTGAGTTTTTTCTGTGTCAGGATTGTTCTGACAGTCAGATAAAAGGCAGTGATGATGATCAGGGTAAACATCAGTGCAACAAGAATAACCCAACCCACCGATTTCAATACAAAATCCTGCATGTCATAGGTAATGAGGACCAATGTTTCATCTGGCAAAAGAGCAACGGCCTCATCACCCGAAAGATCAACCAATGGCCATGAATGAATGGCATAGTTTATTGTATCTACATTGCCGATTTCATAGTACTTTTTAAATTCAGGACTGGCCAGATCAAAGCCAGTATTGTTGTTGTTGGAAATAACAGCAAACTGAAACTTAGCGCCTTTTAATCCATTGTCGTCAAAAGATTTTGCAATACTTTTCTGAATTTCTGCCACTGAAAAACGCTCTGCCAATGTTTGTGGCGCCAGCATTCTCAGCAACTCCTTGGTGGCACCTTTGGGCAATGCATCCTGGGGAATAGCTGGCAACATGCTCATTTTTTCATCAACCAAATTTTCCACCACCTCATATTCCACTTCCTGCACCTTGAACCTTACCTGCTCCTTGCGGATGGCCACAACATTCTTCAGCCAGGAATATTGGATGACAATAATGCCAATCAGCGAAATGCTGATGAGTATGGTAATCACTGTAAAAATGCGCTTCATCCTGTAACAAAAATAAGTTGAGCCCTCCATGAAGTTACATAATGCCAGTTTATTTAACTTAGGTTTATGAACAGGATTGAAAGCGGTATGCTGCTTATTGCAGAGCCATTCCTGAAAGATCCCAACTTTCAGCGATCAGTTGTATTGCTATGTGAGCATGAATCAACGGGCAGTTTCGGCATTACCATCAACAGGGTCATTGACGAAAAAGTCGCCAATTTTATTGAAGGTATTGGCAACCATGAGCTGCCCCTCTTTGAAGGTGGGCCAGTAGGCCTCGATCAACTCCATTTTCTTCACCGCCTGCCTTTTCAAATTCCTGGTGGAAAAAAAATCGCCGAAAATATCTATTGGGGAGGCAACCTTGAAGCGGCCAAATACCTCATCAACAGTGGCAAGGCAGGAAATGATGGCATCCGGTTTTTCATTGGCTATGCAGGATGGGAAGCTGGGCAATTGAAGCAGGAAATGAAAGAAAAAAGCTGGTTGTCTGTGCTGGCTGCAGAAGAAATTGTATTCCACGAAGATCCCAAAAGCATGTGGAAAGCAGCTGTAAAACAGCTGGGAGATGGTTTTTCAGAGATGATCAATTACCCACTGGATCCCTCTTTTAACTGATGCGATCCGTTTTCATTCTGATGGAAAGCAACCAAATCATCAATCCAAGAAAAGCAACTATCGAAAGGGCCATGCGCAACCCTGTTTCCTGGGCAATAAACCCGATGATGGGTGGGCCAAATAAAAATCCCATAAAACCAATGCTGCTGACGGCCGCAATGGCAGCAGAAGGTGCCATGGACTTGCTCTTGGCTGAGCGCATATAAACAATGGGGATCACAGAAGATACACCCAAACCAACCAATGCAAAGCCAATGATGACAGCCCCGGGCGAATTGATGGCAAGGGCAAGGCCCATGCCAATGAATACAAGGATACCATTTAATTTCAATACCGTTGAATAGCCGAATGCCTGTAACAACCGGTCTCCAAAAAATCTGCCCAATGCCATACAAAGCGCAAATGCCGTATATCCAACCGTGCTTACTTTACCAAGTTCATGAACAACCTGCCTGTAATAAAGCGAACTCCAATCAGCCATGGCACCTTCAGACATTGCCACACAAAAACAGATGATACCCAACAGGAGCAATCCCCTGTTGGGTAGAGCAAAGACTTTCTGCGGATGTTCCCCAGCAGCATCTTTGATCAGTGAAAAGGAGAAAAACAGTGCTACGACTGCCGCTGCAATGGAGATGACACCAAAATGCATTTCCATTGACCACCCAGCAGACATGGTCCACCCGGTGATGGCTGCAGCAAGGAAAGCACCCAGGCTCCACATGGCGTGAAGTCCAGACAGAATAGGCTTTTTAAGCTGGTGCTGAACAGAAAGTCCCTGTGTATTCATGGCGATATTGGCAAAATTTCCAATGATGCCGAACAGAAAAAGGATGATGGAGATGCTCAATACGGAATGGGCCTTTGAAATCAAAAAGAGCAGAACAATGTAGAGGAAAATTGAACCCACCGATGCCTGCTTGCTGCCCAAACGCTGCACTACCCAGCCTGCCACTGGCAATGCCAGCAATGCTCCCAAGGGCAACATAAAAAGGACTGCACCCAATTCAGCCTCGTTGAGTGCAAACATATCCTTCACATCAGGAATCCTGGAAGCCCAACTGGAAAAGATGAGCCCGGCAAAGAAAAAATACAATGAAATGGCTGTTCTGGGCATTGTTCAAAAACTGGAGTAAAGATAAAAAGGGACCATTGGTCCCTTTTTTATACAATAATATCAGGTATTTTATAATGCTGTAGCACCTTCCACAAGGACAGATACCTTGTTGTCCAGTACTTCTATGAATCCGCCTGAAATTTTATAGGAATTGTTTTTGCCTGTTTTATCAAGCAAAATTTTCACAACTCCTGAACCAAGGGCACTCACAATGGGTGCATGCTTTTCCAGGACTTCAAATGATCCGCTGACGCCCGGCAGTTGAACCCCGTAAACATCACCTGCGAACAATTTTTTCTCTGGTGTCAATATCTCTACCTGCATGTGCGTTTCTTATTTGTTATTCGATTAACCTTTGGCGGCTTCCATCATTTTCTTGCCTTTTTCAATGGCATCTTCAATGGTTCCAACCAGGTTGAAAGCCGCTTCAGGATACTCATCAACCTCGCCATCCATGATCATGTTGAAACCGCGGATGGTATCTTCGATGCTAACAAATACACCCTTGAGACCGGTGAACTGTTCGGCAACGTGGAAAGGCTGGCTGAGGAAACGCTGAACCCTTCTTGCACGGGATACAGTCAGTTTATCTTCATCGCTCAATTCATCCATACCAAGGATGGCAATGATGTCTTGCAATTCTTTGTAACGCTGAAGAATCAACTTAACCCTGTTGGCGCAATTGTAATGGGCTTCACCCACAATCATTGGGGTCAAAATCCTTGACGTTGAATCCAATGGATCTACCGCAGGATAGATACCCAAGTCAGCAATCTTACGGCTCAATACCGTGGTTGCATCAAGGTGGGCAAATGTTGTTGCAGGAGCCGGATCAGTAAGGTCATCCGCTGGAACGTAAACCGCCTGAACTGAGGTAATAGAACCATTCCTGGTTGAAGTGATACGCTCTTGCATCAATCCCATCTCAGTAGCCAAGGTAGGCTGGTAACCCACCGCTGATGGCATCCTTCCCAAAAGGGCTGATACCTCTGAACCTGCCTGCGTAAAACGGAAGATATTGTCTACGAAGAAAAGAATGTCTTTTCCTTTTCCTTCGCCATCTCCGTCACGGAAATATTCTGCAATGGTCAGACCACTCAAGGCAACCCTTGCACGGGCTCCAGGAGGCTCATTCATCTGACCGAAAACAAATGTCGCTTTTGAATCTTTCAAACTTTCCATGTCCACCTTGTCCAGGTCCCATCCACCTTCTTCCATGCTGTGCTTGAAATTGTCACCATATTTCATGATATCGGCTTCAATCATCTCTCTCAGCAAATCATTTCCCTCACGGGTACGCTCACCCACACCTGCGAAAACAGACAAACCGCCGTGCCCTTTCGCGATGTTGTTGATCAATTCCTGGATCAGTACAGTCTTTCCAACACCTGCACCACCAAACAAACCGATCTTACCACCTTTTGCATAAGGCTCGATCAGGTCAATTACCTTGATACCAGTGAAAAGTATTTCAGAGGCTGTGCTCAGGTCTTCAAATCTAGGAGGTTTGGCATGTATGGCTCTTCCGTTTTCTTTGGAAACTGCAGGCAATCCATCGATAGGATCTCCTGTAACGTTGAAAAGACGACCATTGATGGCTGCACCAGTAGGCATTGAGATGGCCCTTCCTGTATCAAGCACTTCAGTACCCCTTACAAGGCCTTCTGTTCCGTCCATGGCTACACATCTTACGCTGTCTTCTCCAAGGTGCTGCTGCACCTCCATGACAAGTGTGTCGCCATTTTCTCTTTTGATCTCAAGAGCGTTGTAGATCTCTGGGAGCTGACCTTCAAACTGAACGTCAACCACCGCACCGATCACCTGTTTGATTTTACCTCTGCTGGACATGATTATTGTTTAAATTGGATAAAAGTCGATTTCCGG
>JBIIQT010000067.1:0-12539 GCA_044341875.1 Chitinophagaceae bacterium
ATCGCAGTGCTGAGTTTTTCTGCCCATCGCGCATAATCATCGCCTGACGGGTGAAGTCCATCTTTTGCCACCAACTTTGGATTTGAAGGTACTTCTCTTGTTCCTTCAGTGATTGAAATGTATTTGACACCCCTGGCTTCAGTGATCTTCTTGTTGATGCTGTTGAAAACATCAATTTCTGAAGCAATTTTTTTCCTGTCCCTGCCTTCTGCAAATGGCGTTGCTCCCCAATCCGGGATGCTCAATACATATACCTGTTTTTTATTGCCTGCTACAAATGCAATGGCTTTGTTCAGCAATGCTTCAAATTCAATGGCATAGGCATCCGCAGATTTTCCCCTGTATTGGTTGTTGACACCGATCAGGAGCGTTACAATGTCATAGTTTTTTTCAAACACTGTTTTATCAATGCCAGCCATTAGTTCATCTGTGGTCCATCCTGTTTTTGCTACTATTTCAGCTGCATGTACAGCCATTCCTTTTTTCCGCAACAGCTGTACGGTTTGGTAGGGGAATGACTGGTAGACTGGAACGCTTTCCCCTATGGTATAGGAATCTCCCAAAGCAAGAAAGCTCAGGGTCTTTTGTGCTGTACTGTTTTGCGTCATGGCGGTCAGGAAAAAAAGGATGATAAAAAGCTTTTTCATGTTGCTGGTATGAACCCGAATTTAGACAAAATGGGATTATCTTTATGCACAACCGAAAACCAACTGCATGAAACGAATTTTTTTCTTGATGCTCGTATTAGCAAGCTGCACGATTTCTATTGCACAACAACTGCCTGTGGCCAAAGCCAACTATGAGTTGGCCGCAAAGTTCTCTCCCAAAAAATTAGAAAAAATGTTGTTCTCCACGGCCGTTGATCCTCATTGGATGAAAGGCGGCGTAAAGTTTTGGTATACCTATGAAACCACTGCAGGCAAGAAATGGTATGTGGTTGATCCCGTAAAGATGACAAAACAGCCCATGTTCGACAATGATAAGTTGGCTGCATCCATCACGAAAATTGTCAAGGATCCTTTTGATGGCAAACATCTTTCTATCGATAACCTCAAGTTTGTAAAGGATGAGAACTGGATACAGTTTGAAGTGAAAAGCACTCAAGAAGTTGAGAAAAAAGATACCACCAAAAAAGGCCCATCCACCAAAGAAAAGAAGGTTTTTCATTTTCAGTATAATATCACACTTGATTCGCTTGTTGAATTGAAAGACCACAAGAAGCCAACACCAAAGCCTTCCTGGGCCAATGTTTCACCTGATCAGCAATGGGTGGTTTTCGCAAGGGATTTCAATTTGTACAGGATGGATTCTGCCAACCTGCGCAAGGCAATGGCAAAAGAGGATGATAGTACAATCGTGGAAGAAAAGCTGACCACTGACGGCATTGAAAATTATGGATTTGGCGAATCATTTGGTGAGACCAATCTTGAAAAGGCTGCCAACCGCAAAAAAAGAAAATTTGCAGGGGTGATGTGGTCTCCGAATTCAAAACATTTTGTGGTCTCAAGAACCGACAGCAGGAATGTAAAAGACCTCTGGGTGATCAATAGCATCGGAGAGCCTCGACCGACACTGGAAACCTATAAATACCATATGCCAGGAGAGAAGGAAGCACCCATCAGGGAGATGATGGTTTTTGATATGGCCTCCAAAAAAATGGAAAAAATCAATGCCTCCCAGTTCAAGGACCAGGAGCTTGGTGCATGGTCGGCGAATGTTGAAAAAAGAGCCCGAGATGATGAACGCCGCCCAATGATTTGGATGGGTGATGATACCAAGTTTTACTTCAGCAGAACAAGCCGCGACCTAAAGCGAATTGATGTTTGTGCATTTGATCTTGCCTCCAAACAAGTCAAGGTGCTGGTGGAGGAGCGGATGAATACCTATCTTGAGTTGCGCAAACCACTGTTCTTCAACAATGGAAAGGAATTCATCCATTGGAGTGAACGTGACGGATGGGGGCATCTGTACCTCTATGATTCTTCAGGTAAAATGAAATCACAGATCACGGCTGGGCCATGGCATGTTGAGGAAATAGAGGATATTGACGACAAGACAAGAACAGTCTATTTCACTGCCAATGGCAAGGAGGCAGGAGAAGATCCATACTATCTGCATCTCTACAAAACAGCGCTCGATGGCAGTGGTTTGAAATTACTCAATCCCGGAGATCATGATCACAGTGCAAACCTGGATGATACCAGGCGTTTCTTTGTTGACAATTATTCCAGGGTAAATACTGCGCCTGTTTCTGCTTTGTTTGATGCTACAGGAAAAAAAATCATGGATCTTGAAAAAGCGGATCTTTCATCGCTTCTTCATGCAGGGTATAAATTTCCAGAACCATTTATTGCCAAGGCCGATGATGGCATCACAGATCTTTATGGTGTTGTATACAAACCCTTTGATTTTGATTCGACAAAGAAATACCCTGTTATCGCTTATGTCTATCCCGGGCCCCAAACCGAGGCAGTGAACAAGGCCTTTGGACGAGGGATGGATCGTGTAGACAGACTCGCCCAGTTTGGTTTTATCGTGGTGACATTGGGCAACAGGGGCGGCCACCCTTCAAGGTCTAAATGGTACCACAATTATGGTTACGGCAACCTGCGCGACTATGGATTGGCTGACAAGAAAACAGTCATCGAACAACTCGGACAAAGGTTCAGTTATATGGACATCAACCGCGTGGGCATCCATGGGCATTCGGGTGGCGGCTTTATGTCAACCGCTGCAATGTTGGTCTATCCTGATTTCTTCAAGGTGGCAGTCTCTTCTGCGGGTAACCATGAAAACAATATTTACAACAGGTGGTGGAGCGAAAAGCACCATGGGGTGAGAGAACAGGTGTCAGATAAAGGGGATACCAGTTTTCTATATGCTATTGAAAAAAATTCAGAACTGGCAAAAAACCTCAAGGGGCATTTGATGCTTTCACACGGTGATATTGACAACAATGTTCATCCTGCCAATACCATTCGCATGGCCAATGCTTTGATCAAAGCCAACAAACGGTTTGACCTGGTTTTGTTGCCCGGCCAACGACATGGATATGGAGACATGACGGAGTATTTTTTCTGGCAGATGGGGGATTATTTCAGCAAATGGTTGCTGGGTGATTTTTCTCAACCAGTTGACATCATCGAAATCAACAGGGAAATTCAGCAGACCGGAAACAAAAAATAATGTTCTCTTTTCAGGTTGTATTTTTGCATTGATGATCAAATGCAGAATCTTGGTATTGTTTCTGACAGGTTTCCTGCCATTGGGTCTTTTCGCCCAGTTGAAAGACACCACCATCAGTGATCAAGGCCGTCAGGTAACGCTTTCGCCGGTTGTGATCAGGAGTGGAACCAATGTGCCAGGGTTCATCAAACGCGTTGAAAACGATACCACATTTTACAAGGCCTTCAAAAATCTAAGGGTGCTCAATTATTCCTCCCTGAATGATGTGAGGATGTTTGATAAAAAGGGAAAAGTAGAGGCCAGCCTTTTCAGCAAAACAAGGCAGTGGGCCTCACGTTCCTGTAGGGTGACCAAGGTATTAGAGGAAAAGACCACTGGTAATTATTACAAGGCGGGTGGTGATTACAACTACTATACTGCCGAGCTATATGCTTCCCTCTTTTTTTCAAAAGATACTGTTTGCGGACAGTCAAACATCATCAAGGACATCAATTTAACACTCAGGGGCAAGAAAGGATTGGACAAACACAAGGAGCAATTGAAGATGTTGTTTTTCAATCCGGGAAAAGACATTCCGGGCATTCCCCTGATGGGAGACAAGGTCAAGGTTTTTGATAAGGCACACTCTGATCTATATGACTTCAGCATCGACATCCAGGAATACAAGGGTAAGCCTGCCTATCTTTTTGTCCTGAAAATCAAGGACGGACTTGCTTTTTACAAAAAAGATGATGTTGTCATCGATGAAATGACAACCTGGTTCAACTATGATAGTTTCGAAGTAATGGCCCGTAATTACAGCATGAGCTACAATGCAGGGGTATACAAATTCAATGTTTCCATGCAAGTGGAGATAGGAAAAATTGGGAAATACCTTTATCCCAAAATCATCCGTTACGATGGCAACTGGGGAGTATTGATCAAGGGCAAGGAACGAGGGTTGTTTACCGCAACTATTTATGACCTTGATGTCAACTGAGCATTGTTGGAATAGCCTCTCCATTTTTGGATGACAGCCTGCATGTCCTCAGCCAGCTCACTTTCAAAAAGCATTTCCTCCCCTGTCGCAGGGTGAATAAAACCAAGTGTTTTTGCATGAAGGGCCTGTCGTTTGCAGAGGTCAAAACAGTTGTCAACGAACTGTTTGTATTTTGTAAAAACAGTTCCTTTTACTACACGGTCTCCTCCATACACATCATCATTGAAAAGGGGATGGCCCCTGTGTTGCATGTGTACCCTGATCTGATGGGTTCTTCCCGTTTCCAGCCTGCATTCCACCAGGCTCACATATTTGAGGTCTTCTAATACAGTATAATGGGTGATGGCATGTTTCCCCTGGTCGCCATCCGGAAATACGTCCATCAATTTTCTGAACCTGGGGTGTCTTCCAATATTGCCTTCAATGGTACCTTCTATTTCATCGAAATTTCCCCAAACCAGGGCCATGTACCTTCTCTTTACCGTATGATCAAAGAATTGCTTGGCAAGATTTACCGCAGCCAGCTCAGACTTGGCCAGCACAATCAGACCGGTAGTGTTTTTGTCTATTCTGTGCACCATGCCAAACCTGGGTAGTTTGGTTTCGTCAAGGTCTGGTTGTTGTTCACGCAAATGCCAGGCCACACCATTGATCAAGGTTCCGCTGAAGTTGCCGGAGCCAGGGTGAACCACCATGCCGGCTGGCTTATTGATCAGCAAAATGTGATCATCTTCGTATACAATATTCAACGGCAGTTTTTCAGGGATGATCTCATACGTAACGGGATCAGTGTCTGAATAAAAAATAATCTGGTCTGCAGGTTTGACTTTATAGTTGGCCTTGATGGCTTGGTTATTGACGAGCACCATGCCATTGTCAATGGCCCGCTGGATCTTATTCCTGGAAGTATTGACCACCCTGTTCAAGAGGAACTTGTCTATGCGCAAGGGATCCTGGCCTTTGTCCACTTCAATGGCCAATCTTTCATACAATTCCTCTGACCCTTGCTCAACGATTTCCTCGCCCATCATTTCATTGCTGTTCTCCTGCGGCATAATGCGTATTTTTGCAAAGTTAACGTCTTTGTACACCAATTGAAGAAACATGCAGCAAGCGGTATATGTTAGGGACCTTGGGGACATGGAATATGGGGATGCCTGGCGTGTTCAGGATTCGCTGTTGCTTGAAAACACCAACAAGAAAATAAAGCTCGCCAAGGGTGAAGATGCTGGTGAAACCATTCATCACCTGCTTTTTTGTGAGCATCCACCCGTTTATACCCTGGGAAAAAGTGGAAAGGAAGAACATGTGTTGATCAGCAAGGAGGAATTGGCCAAAAGGAATATTGGCTATTATCCGACCAACAGGGGAGGAGACATCACTTTTCATGGTCCAGGTCAGGTGGTAGGATATCCAATCATCGATCTTGAAAAATTTTTCACCGATATTGGCAGGTACCTCAGGTGTCTGGAAGATGTCATCATCCTCACATTGGCCCATTATGGTTTGAAGGGAGAAAGGAGTCCTGGAGAAACCGGTGTTTGGTTAGATCCCTCCAACAAGATGTTGGCAAGAAAAATATGTGCCATGGGTGTCCGTTGCAGCAGATGGGTGACCATGCATGGATTTGCACTGAACGTCAATACTGACCTCAACTATTTCAGCTCAATTGTTCCTTGTGGAATTCCAGACAAGCAAGTTACCTCATTGCAAAAAGAGCTCGGATCTACTGTGGACACGCAGGAGGTCAAGGAATTGATTTTGAAAAATTTCGAACAGGTATTTGAGTGTTCCATCATCTTCCCTCAGGAGGGATGAAAAACTTGCTCTGCTCTCTTAGCCTCTCGCCTTCAAAAAGATCGTATTTGAACCAGCCGCTGTGCAGAAAATTAGAACGGTCAATCAGCAGCTGGGGCTCCTTGATGTTTCTCATGTGAAACATGGGCGTGCCATCTTCCTTAAATACCCTTAGTGTAAATCTCTTTTTATTGGCATCAGGAAGGGCGATGATGAGGTTTCCTTCACTGTTGGTAAAAATAAGCCCTGAAGGGGTGAATACATTTTCATTGATGTTGTCTTCAATTTTTCCTGTTAGATTAATCCCGATGCCTGTTTCCCTTTTTATTTTGATGGCTTTGTCAGGAGTCAGACCAGGTGTGCCAATTGCATGATTGGTATCAATGACCAATTGATTTACCGGTGCTGTCATGGGCACACTGCGAGATTTCAATGCAGAATCTTTAACAGGTTTTTTGGAGGCCGTAAAAAGATATCGTCCTCCTGGGTTGACATAGTATATCCTGTAGTAACTATTGGTTACGCCTGGCTTTTTATCGACATAGCCATTGGAAACTGATGTGGGATCTGGCATGGATACAATTGACCTGAATCCATTCACAGAATCAACAGATCGCTGGATGATCAATTGTGTCAGTTCAGGATGGGGATTGAGCCATCCGATGATCACCATTCCATTTCTTTCTTTCACTGTAAAAAAAGGAAGGCTATCCTGTGCTTTTGCTGAAGACAATGAAAGCAGGATAGAAACGAAACAAATGAATACATTTCCGTTTTTTGGTTTATACATAGATTACAAAGGTAATCTCCCGGGATTAAAAAATGAGTTCATTGTTGCAAAGTGAGCGGTTTCCTTGCAGGCCTCCGCTATGAATTAACAATACTTTTGAACCGCTCTTGAATGAACCAGCTTCCAACATCTGGTAAAAAGCGTTTACAAGTTTTCCTGTGTAGACAAAATCGGTAGGAACTAGGTGTATGCTGAAAAAATCATTCATTGCCTTGAACAATAGCGCATTTTTTGTGGCGTATCCACCCAAATGAAAGTCAAATCGTAGGTCAAACCCGTTGTTGTTGATCTCCTCTTCTGACAACAATTCCTTGATTTCATCTATTGCGCTAAAATTATTTTTGAGCACTGAAACCAGTGTCAAATGTTGGTGAGGTTGCAAACCCGCAATCAATCCAGCCGCCATTGTTCCCGTTCCACAGGCTGCGACAACGGTGTCAAATGCTTCAACACCAGGGATCTCCATGATTTCTTTTGCCCCCAACATTCCCATTCTTCCATACCCACCGTGAGGGATGATGGCATGGTCGGGATAGGTGGTTGAAAATTGCGCTGGATCAATTGAATCGAAAGATTCCCTGCTCAGAAATTTAAGTTGCATTCCGTAGGAAATGCAGTCTTTCAAACCGTGGGAAAGTTTTTCAGGTTTTTCTCCTCTCACAAATCCAATGGCTTCCAGGTTGTTTTCTTTTGCTGCATAGGCTGAGGCAACCAGGTGATTTGAATAAGCGCCCCCAAAAGTAAGGATTCCTTTTTTTGCATCTTTCTTTGCTGCCGTAAGGTAATATTTGAGTTTAAAAATTTTGTTGCCCGATACAACAGGGTGCAACAGGTCCAGCCTCAGGATAGCAGCTCTGATCCCACATGATTGAATCTTTTCGTCACTGATGGAATGTATCATGTTTTTTATAACATTATCCTTGCAAAGGTCGTATTTTGGTGCTTTGAAATTTCGGACTAATTTCGCACCATAAAATTCTCGCATGAAACCATCTTTGTTGATATTAGCCGCCGGTATGGCCTCTAGATACGGAGGAATGAAACAGATTGAAGCATTCGGCCCAGAAGGCGAAACCATCATGGATTATTCCATCTACGATGCCATAAGGGCAGGATTTGGAAAAGTGGTCTTTGTGATCAGGGAAGATTTTGCAGAGCAATTTAAGGCCATATTCGAGCCGAAATTGAAAGGGAGGATACAGACGGAGTATGTATATCAACACCTTGATGCGCACCTTGAAGGATACCAAAGAAGGGGAGATCGTGCTAAACCTTGGGGAACTGCCCACGCCGTACTCTGTGCTGCTGATGTAATCAAAGAACCATTTGCTGTCATCAATGCAGATGATTTTTACGGTCAGGATGCGTTTGTAAAAGCCTATGCATTTTTAACAGGAGCCTGCAATGAGAAACATTACTCCATCATTGGGTATCAATTAAAGCAAACACTGTCTGATTATGGTACAGTCAACAGAGGGGTTTGTACCGTCAATGAAATGGGGGATCTAATTGGGGTTACAGAACGGTTGAATATCGCAACAAAAGATGGGACTGTTGGTTGCGATGACGGACTTGAACCTGCAGAGCTGCATGAGGATACCATTGTTTCAATGAATTTCTGGTGCTTCGATCCCTCTGTATTTGAATACTCCTCAAAGTTGTTCCAGGAATTTCTTGCAGAAAGGGGACAGGAGGAAAAATCAGAATTTTTTATTCCAATCGTTGCAGATCAATTCATTCGCGATGGAGAAGGCAGGGTAGAAGTTATTGCAACCAGTGCAATTTGGTTTGGTGTAACATATAAAAATGATGCCCCTGCAGTAAAGGCTGGTATTGACAAGTTGTTGGCAACAGGCGAATATCCTTCTGGCCTTTGGCATTGATCTTTTACGGTTAGCCCAAGACAACTTTTACCATGTAAACATGGTCTTGTACTTTCTTGACCTGTTGTGACCTGTTCACACCTCTGATGGATGAGGTATTGCGGAGTTTGATGTTGATATCCTTGTCCGCTTCTTTCAATGTTTCAACAAGCTGGAAAATATTCTTTGATTTGGTTGCAAAAACAACGCCGTTTGCTGAGGCCTGGCGGGCATTCAAGATGCCAATCACTTCTCCGTTTTTGTTGAATACGGGGCCTCCACTGTTTCCAGGATTTGCGGTAATGGTTATTTGGCAAGACATGGTGTCTCCCTCCAGACCTGTCCTCGCACTCAGGTAACCTTCGTTGTAAACAATTTCATCTTTAGGATATCCCAGGGTGTAAACCGCCTCTGACAAATCGGTTTGAAGGCGGGTAAAGCCGTATGGCAATTGCTTAGGAGACTCAAAGTCCTGATCATTGATCTTGATGACTGCAATATCGGAGTTGGCATCCTGATGAATGATTTCAGCAAGGAAGTCTTCACCATCAATGCTTTGTACGTAAATCTTTTTTGCGCCTTTCAGCACGTGTGCACTCGTAACAAGATAACCTTTGGGGTCAATCATGAAACTGGTACCGCCAAACTTAACATCCGATCCAGGAGCAATCTTGGTTTTGAATTTGTTGAATTCGGCACTTTGGTTGCTTGATTGCTTTTCAAGGTTACTTACCTTTCTTCTCAGCTCTTCAATATCCCTGAAAGGTGTTTTGGGTGTAAAAATAGTCATCATGCCACTGATAAAAAGTGCAGTAATTCCTGCAATTGAGGCAGCAACTGCAACTACCCTACGGTATTTGTTCCACATATTGATGATGCGGGTTCCTGTTGTCAGCTCAAGTTCTTTGATTTCTCCAGATTCTTGCAGGGTATGGTGGGTGTCATATAGGTTGGACTTGAACCTTCTGATTTCACCATAACGACCCATTTGTTCAAGGAAATAATGGTATTCTACTACAGTTTGATCCAATTCAGGGTTGTTCTTCCTCATTTCCTCAAAGGCATGCTTCTCTTCAGGTCCCATTTCACCTGAAAGATATCTTTCAACCACTTCTGCCAATTCGAATTGTTCCATTATAATGTACTTAAGCGTTTTTATATTGGGCAAAGAAGAGCTTTTTCAGCCTGACCAGGCATTTGTATTTCTGGTTCTTTGCATTGTCTGCGTTGGTGTATCCGAAAAACCCTGCTATTTCCAGCATGTTTTTCCGGTGTACGTAAAAGGCTTCAATGAGGCTTTTACAAGGTTCTCCAATCTTTCCCATGGCCGTTCGCATGGTTTGGTACTGGAGGTTTAGTTTGTCATGCTCCTCAATATCATCCTCCACCTGTACGATTCTGTCAAAGTTCTCCACCTGGGTCTCTATTCGCCTTGAATGTTGTAACTTCTTGAGCCACAGTCTTCTACACACAGAATAAAGGTAGGTGCGGATCTGACAAGTGAGTTCAAATTCAGGTAACCTTGATTTTTCATAGAGTACCATCATGGCTTCCTGAAAGATATCCCTGGCATCATCCTCTGTACCATTGTTGTTCACTACAAAATGTTGGATGAGGCTGTAATTTTCTTTGTAAACAACCTCAATCGCAGCCTTGTCATTGTTGCCAATGGCCTTGAATACACCCAATTCTTGTTCTGTAATAGCCACAATTATCTTTTTTAATACCTGTAAGGCCTTTTTGTAACCCACAAAAGAACAAAAAAAATTCTTTTAAATTCCGGGTTACTTTCTTTTACTTTGTGTATTAATTCACAATTATTCAATTTTAACATTCAAAAACCCAAAAGAATGAAAAAGTTTTTCGCAATCTTGGCTATCGTAGCTCTCGCATCATGTGGTGGTTCTTCTGAAGCTCCAGCTGCTGACACAACTGCTGTTGCTGTTGATACAACTGCTGTTGTTGATACAACTGCTGTTGTTGATACTACTGCTGTTGCAGACACTGCTGCTGCCAAGTAATCTTTTTTTCATATGGCAAGCAATCGTTGAAGTCGTCCCGTTTCTACGGGATGACTTTTTTATTTTATTGATTATCAGCTCTTTGCCTTGTTTGCTTCCCTTTCTCGCTGAATAAGTTTACCTTTGCTAAAAGTATTTAATATGAGTTTTGAAGCGTTAGGCATTGAAGAGTCGTTATTGCAAGGTATTAATGCCCTTGGGTTCACTGAACCCACCCCCATTCAGGAAAAAGCTATTCCCATTCTATTAAGCGGTACAAAGGATTTCGTCGGGCTGGCCCAAACGGGTACCGGTAAGACTGCAGCCTTTGGTCTTCCCCTTTTGCAATTGGTAGACAGTGAGGCACGCCACCCCCAAGCTTTGGTGGTATGCCCAACCCGTGAGCTTTGCATGCAGATCACCAAAGACATCGCAAAGTTCTCCCTTCATAAAAAATCCATCAAGTCTGTAGCCGTATACGGCGGTGCTTCTATTGGCGACCAAATCAGGGACCTCAAAAGAGGAGTACAAATTGTCGTAGCTACTCCCGGTCGATTGATTGACCTTATTGAGAGAAAGGCCATCAACCTGGAAAACATCCATTATATAGTACTGGATGAGGCGGATGAAATGTTGAACATGGGTTTCAGGGAAGACATTGAGTTTATCCTTGGAAACACCCCCAACAGAAACAGCATCTGGCTGTTCAGCGCTACCATGCCTTCAGAAGTAAAGCAGGTAAGCAAGCGCTTCATGACAACACCTGCCGAAGTGACCATTGGAAAGGCCAATTCGTCAAATGTCAACATTGATCACCAATATTATACCACATCAGGGGTTAACCGCTACCATACCCTGAAAAGGATCATCGATTTCAATCCTGGTATCTACGGAATTATTTTCACCCGTACCAAGGCAGATGCACAAAGCATCACTGAATCACTGATCAGGGAAGGATATGACATTGAAGCCCTTCACGGGGATCTTACACAGGCCCAGAGAGACAAGGTGATGGCCAGGTTCAGAGAGAAAAGCCTTCAGTTGTTGATTGCTACCGATGTAGCTGCCCGTGGCATTGATGTACAGGGCATAACCCATGTAATCAATTATGAGCTTCCTGATGATCCGGAAGTCTATACCCATAGAAGTGGTAGAACTGGCCGTGCGGGCAACAGTGGAATTTGTATTTCCGTCATCAGTCAGCGCGAAGCGTACAGGTTGCGCCAGATTGAGAAATTACTGAACAACCGCTTCCACAAGCTGGATATCCCTTCAGGAAAAGACGTTTGCAGAAAGCAGTTTTTCCATTTTATCGATAAAATGTTGAAAGCTGATATCAGCCACGGCGAGTATGAAACCTATATTCCTCTGCTCCGCGAGAAATTCGTGGACATGGAGAAGGAAGAAATCCTTACCAGGGTTGCTGCGCTGGAATTTGACAGGTTCCTTCAGTATTATGAGAATGCTGCTGACCTCAATGTTAGAGACGACCGCAGGTCTGAAAGAACCAGCGATCGGTTCAATGAGCGATCAACCGACAGGCGTGAGCCTGGTGGAAGAAGAATGGAGCGTTCATCCAATGACCGTGGTGGGGCCGGTTACAAGAAGCTTTTCATCAATCTTGGAACCAAGGATGGTTTCTACAAAGCAAGTTTCCTGCAATTCATTCTTGACCTCAGTGATCTCAAAAAAGAGGTATTGGGCAAGATTGACATGAAAGAGATGAACAGCTGGGTGGAGATTGAAACTGGTGCTGCCAATCAAATGATCAAGATGATTGATGGCAAAAAATTCAAGGGCAGACAGATCCGCATGAACGATGCTGACAGCGGAGGCCCAAGAAAGAGATTTTAATTTGATTTTTGAAAATGTTTTAAGTTTCTTATATTTGCATAGATGATATCGAACAGAACCCGTTACTTCTT
>JBIIQT010000016.1:0-41379 GCA_044341875.1 Chitinophagaceae bacterium
TGTTGAGCACTGCTGCATCAAGACCAAGGTTAAGCACATTGGTGGATTCCCAGGTAATCTCCCTGTTTGCAGCGATCAACTGTGCTGCAGAACTTACAATGTTGCCATTGAACACGCCCTGACCAAGATTGAGTGAAGAAAGGTAAGGATAGTTTCCAATGTTCTGGTTTCCCAATGCTCCATAAGATGCCCTTATCTTCAACAGGGATACAAATTTCAAATTGTCCATGAACTTTTCCTTGGAGATGATCCATCCGGCAGAGAAAGAAGGAAAATAACCATACCGCTTAAAGTCTGAGGCAAACCTTGAGGACCCATCATACCTGGAATTGATTTCCAGCAGATACTTGTCTTTTGCAACAAAATTCATTCTTCCATAATAAGACCTCAGTGCCCAGGCATTTCCAAAGCCACCCAGGTTTTGATTGAGTGACGGGTATGCATTCAATTGAACCAAATCTGGGAACAAAGTCAACTCTCTGTATGCATTGAATCCCTGTGACCTGCTATCTGTTTGTTCAGCACCTGCCAAGACGTTGAAATCGAGCCATTTGAAACTCTTGTTATACGTGGCCTGGAACCTGAGATAGTTCGTGAGGTTGTTGGACGTTGAATTGGAAAGACTGCTTTTGTTAGGACTGCTCAAGAAAAGTGCCTTGGAAACAAAATTATAGAAATCAATCTTCTTTGTGTTATTGATGGTATAATCTGTAAAATACTTGGGTGCAAAATTGAAGTTCAGATTCAATCCCTTGATAGGATTGTAGTTGGCCTGAAGGTTCAACAGTGCATTGTTAGCAGTTGTTGAATTGATTCCTGAAGCCTGAGACCAGGCCAAAGGATTGCCACCCTCCCATCCTGGGCCCCAAGTACCATCTGAATACTTTGAGGCATAAATGGGCGGAACCCTGTACATCTGGTAGAACAGGCTGCCGTACCCTACAGCTGGTGTCTTGAATTCTTCCTGTCTCAGGTTAATGTCAAATTGGAAACTTAATTTTTCACTTGCCTTGTAGTCTGCATTCAACCTAAGACTGTATCTTTTAAAACCAGAATTGGCAATGATACCATCCTGATCCATATAGTTGACAGCTGCCAGCAATTTCATCCTGTCTGTTCCACCATTCAAGGTAACATTGTGCTGTTGCTGCAATCCTTTTGTAAAAGTAACATCCTGCCAGTCTGTATTGGGGAAAAGATTAGGATTAACCCTATTGCTGTCTGCATAGGATTTAATGTAGGCATCTGTGAAACGAGGAGCCGCCCCTTCGTTAGTAAGCGCCTCGTTGTACAACGTCATAAAATCAGTGGCACCGAGGTATTTCGGTCTGTCTACAGGCCTTTGATACCCATAAAAAGCATCATAATCAACCTTCATTTTTCCAGACTTACCCCTCTTTGATGTTATCAAAATTACACCTCCAGCAGCCCTTGAACCGTAGATGGATGCTGATGCAGCATCCTTCAAGACAGAGATGGATTCAATGTTGTTTGGATCCACATCACCAAATGAAGCAACTACCCCATCAATCAGGATCAGTGGTTCATTGTTGCCCAAAGTACCCAATCCACGAATGCGTATCTGTGCCTCTGAACCCGGTACGCCATTGAACTGTGAAACCGTAACACCAGGAAGTGCTCCCTGAAGGGCAACTGTTGTATTAAAGACTGGTCTTTTAACTAGCTCTTGTCCACTGACAACTGAAACAGCGCCTGTAAGGTTTACTTTTTTCTGCTTGCTGTAACCAATTACTACAATCTGCTCCAGGTCGGCATTTTGAGCCTTCAAAACCAGATTGAGCGCAGTACCATTGTTGACTGTTTCCATTGAAACATAACCAACAGCGGTAACAAAAAGTACATCACCTTTTTGGGCGTTGATCTCAAATGAACCTGTGGCATCAGAAACAACGCCAACAGAGGAACCTTTGATGGTGACGGAAGCCGATTCTATGGGTTTTCCATCTTCAGACTTGATACTCCCCTTAAGCGGCGAGGCTTGGGAAAAAGCATTTTGCATACCCAATAAGAGGGTAAAACAAAACAGCATGACAGAAGCAATTTTCATTTTTTTCATACAGCAGTTGTTGTTTTGTAATTAGGTAATTATTGAGATAGCTATCTCAATAAAATATTCTAACCTAATTTATTAATTATATATATGTAAACAATGGCGGTTAGAATCCAATACCTGCAATTATATATCGCAACCGGTTTCGCAAACGTTTTCGAGAGATACACTAAATTGATGAGTATTGCTTCTCCTTAGTACATCAAAAAAATCCATTTATGTTCAATCCTGATGAAACACCTCTTCCATGGAAGACCAGATCTGGTGTTTGGCAAGGGCTTCTTTAAGGGGGAGTTGGCAAGGATCAGTTTCTTTCCACCACTTTTGCGTCATGGAGTCAGCTGCCATTTTTTTCATGTCTGCATCAAAGTCTGAACCGGTGTATTCGAAATAACTGAAAAGGAAATATTGATTATCTATTTTTTGAAGATAAATGGAATAGTTGCGGATGTTGCATTCACTGATGCGCTTTTGCACTTCAGGCCATGGGGATGCGTGCAAACGTTTGTAATCATCAATTTTATTTGGATTCAAACCTGTTACCATGCCATATCGCACCGGGGATGAACTTTTCTGCAATGGTTGATCAAATACTTTTATTCCTTGAATATTGCATGATAAATGCAAAATCAAAAACAGTGTTGAACAGATCAATTTCATCGTCAAGCGTTTAAGAAATGATTATTTAAATATCGAATACAATACAGTCATCACCAACAAAAGCAATACAGACTGGAACTTGTAATTGCCGAATCCACTCCAGCCTTTTGCTGTCAAAGGTTCCAAGGGAGACTTCCAAAAAAGAACAGCACTGCTTTCCGTATGTTGAACCGGAAAGACATAAGACAAAATTACCTGAAGCACCACACAGCTGCAGAACAAATAAAAAGCCATCATCATGAATGGAATGTCGCCAATGATGCTTGTGGGATATGTTTTGTTGATAACAAAAACAACTGCGCCAAGCAGGGAACCCAACCAGAGGGTGTATTGTGCACTTTTTGCTGAGGCTTTTTTCCAAAATATCCCGAGCAGGAAAACTGTAGTGATGGGCGGAGCTATATGGGCAATGATGTCATTGATGCCGCTGAAAAGACTTTCATACCTATTGAGCAGCGGTAGCAATCCAATAGAGGCTACCAAGGCAACGCCAGCTGAAATTCGCCCAATCCTTACCAGTTGTTGATCACCAGCTTCTGGCTTGAACCTTTTGTACAAATCATAACTGAACAAGGTGGCAATTGAATTCAAAGCCCCGGATATCTGGCTCATCAGTCCAGACAACAAGGCAGCAGCCAATACGCCCACCAATCCTTTGGGGACCAGCTGCGTGATCATCAGTGTATAGACAGCCTTTGAATCTGTAACAGTTTTTCCATCTGTACCAAGTGTTTGTATCGAACTGATATCAAACATTCCTTTTTTTGCCAAAACATAAGCCATCAGGCCAGGCAAAACAAAAATGAATACAGGTAGTATTTTGATGAAGCCGCAAAACAAGGATCCCAGTCTGGCATGATTTTCATCTTTTGCTCCCAGGACCCGTTGTACGATGGTTTGGTCAGCACACCAATACCAAATCCCCAACACAGGATAGCCCAGAAAAATAGCATACCAAGGCATTCCTCCTGGGTCATCAGCTGGCTTCAACATTGACAATTTATCCAATTCACCTGTTGATTGCAGTGTGCTGGTTATTTCACCCCATCCACCTACCTTGTTGTAACAGACAACTGTAATAACGATTGCCCCCGTTAACAATACAATGGTCTGAATGGACTCTGTAACAACAACAGCCCTCAATCCACCAATGATGGTATAAAGTCCGGTGAAAAATGCAATCACAATCACACTGGTATACATGTCAACGCCAAACAAGGTCTTTAGCACAATTCCTCCTGCAAGAAATGAAAATGCAATGTGAATCACAACAGCAGAAACAATTGAAATGACGGCCAACCAATCCCGGCAGGCCCTGTTGTATCTTTTTTCCAGAAAATCTGGCAAGGTTGCCACCTTGGATCGGATATAAAAGGGAACAAAAAACAGCGAAAGCAAAATCAGGGTAAAAGAGGCCATCCATTCAAAATTACCTGACAACAAGCCGGTATCGAATCCAGACTGGGCAAGGCTTACAAGATGAAGGCAAGAAATATTTGTCGCGAAAAGTGCCAAGCCAATCATGGGCCATTTTAAGGACTGCCCAGCAAGAAAATAATCGCTTGAAGCATCTCCGCTGGAAACGGTTTTCTTTTTCAAACCCGTCCAAAGTCCTACAAAAACGATTCCCAGGAAATAAAGGACACTGATGGCAAGATCAATATTGGTCATGTGATTTGATTAATGGGTTGGACTACAAAAGGTCACAGCTGCTGCCGGGCTCCATCGGAGTGCGATATACCCCATTCACGATGTTGACAGGATTAACAAACTTGTTTTTCAGGTGGGGAATATGTTCAAGAAACAATGCCTCATGGCCCATTGCAATGTGATTGAACAGTACCAGGTGCTGGTGCAACTGCCCCATGTCGCCTACATGGGGAACAACAGGAATGCCAAATTGCTTGCTGAGCAAACTGATGGTGATGAATTCACTTACTCCTCCTACCCTAACAGCATCCACCTGGATAAAACCGGCAGAACCCGTTTGGAGATAATTCTTGAAGATGATCCTGTTGGGTACATGCTCACCCAAGGCCAGCTTCACTGGTGTGATGGCATCGGCCAGGGTTTTATGGGCAAGAACATCATCAGGATGTGTTGGTTCCTCTATCCAATAGGGATTCATGGCCAGCAACTCCTTGCAAATGGAAAGTGCCTGTGGCAGAGTCCATTGTTGGTTGGCATCCAGCATTACTTTGCTATGGTCTCCGGCTTCTTCTCTTACGATATGGGCCCTTCGGATGTCTCTTTTTGGATCGGTGGAACCTACTTTCAATTTCATGGCGGTAAATCCTTCTGCAATGGCTTTCCTGCAATTGAGCCTTACTTTCTCATCATCATAATTGAACCAGCCGACTGAAGTATCATACCCCGGATAGCCCTGTTCAATGATGGAAAAACGTTGCTGCTTTCCTTCAGGATCCAACAAAGACAAGGCCTGTTCCCTTGTCATCACATCCTCCAAATAGGACAGATCCAATGTATTGACAATCTGTTCAGGGCTGAGATCAATCAACAATTTCCACAAGGGAAGCCCACGTTTTTTGGCCCAGAGATCATAACAGGCATTGGTTACAGAAGCCAATGCCAAATGCACGATGCCCTTGTGCGGACCGAGCCAGCGAAATTGTTGTTCATTGGATAACCTATTGAAGACCTTACCAAAATTAGACATCAATTCTTCAATGTCCATTCCTTTCAGCTGCTCAGCATAAAATCCTGCGGCCTTGCATACCAGGTCGTTGCCCTCTCCCAAGGTGAATGCAAATCCTGTTCCGACAAGGCCACTGTCATCGATCAAATTGGTCACAGCATAAGAGTAAGTTGGGTCGCGGTGAATGGCATCACTACCGGCACCTTTTTCCAACTCAAATCGTGCATCCCTGATTTCAATTCTATGGATCATTGTTGTATTTTTTTTATCAATGGTATTGTTGAATTATCGTTTATATCCCAATTCTGCACCACCACTTACTGGCATGATGCATCCGGTAATGAATCTTGCTTTTTCTGACAATAGGAATACACAGGCATCTGCAATGACATCTCCATTGGGGCAATAACCCAATGCGTGAATGTTGTTCAAATAGCATTCCATGGCTGCTGGGTCTGGCTGTGATTGAGACCAGGACCTGAGCATGGGCGTCCAAACGCCAGCAGGACTGACGGCATTGACCCTGATGCCAAATTGTGCATAATCAAGGGCCATTGATTTGGTCAAAGCATTCACACCACCCTTGGTTGCCGTATAGGCGGCATGCAAGGATTGGCCAATTTCACCCACCATGCTACTGGTGTTCAGGATGCAGCCTTTTGAAGACGACAATGCTTCGAATCCATGCTTGATGGTATTGAAAATACCGCGAAGATTGACATTCATCAATGCATCCCATTCTTCTTCAGAAGTATCATGCAACATTTTTGAAGCACCCGCAATGCCTGCATTGTTGTGGACTGCATCAATCTTACCGTATTTTTCGATGGTCTTGGAAATAGCATGCATCACTTGATTGGCAACAGCAACATCACACAAGATACCAAGATGGTTGCCGGGAACTTCAGCCAATGCGGCATCGATCTGATCCTGATTGATTGCAACGATGACAACATGAGCACCTGCTGCTGCGTATGCTTTGAAACATTCAAATCCAATTCCATCAGAACCCCCTGTCAAAAAAATCACTTTACCTTCAAGCTCTTTCATGTTTTAATTTCTATTTGAAATTAGATAGGATGTTTATTGAATTACTCAACAATCTTGGGCAACGTTCCTTTGACTGCCAATTGAATTTTTTTCTGGTTTCTGATGAGCCCAAACACCTGCTGGGCAAGGCCTTGACCTTTCAATAATTGATTGCTCAGGTCCGCGATGGTATTGACAATGTTGCTGTTCACCGATTGAATCAGATCTCCATTCCGGAAACCCATTGGATACATGACACTGTTTTCTTCAATGCCATCTATGGCAACACCTGTGCTGGAAAAATCAATGCCAAAGGCAGAAAATTCCTCACCCTTGGGTGTCCATAATTTTGCCTTTTCCCAATAGGCATATTTGCGCCCATTGATCATTTTTTCAGCATCTGCCACTGCATTGACTTCAGGGAAAACAGGTGTTTTGGCGATTGCCCGCAGGGAGGGTTTTTTAACCCCAAAATCATTCGTCGAAAATGGTACAAAGCCCATCAACAATGCCTTTGAATCTTTGCTTAATCCATAATTTCCAAGAGCAGGATTGATAAACCCTGCATCGCCTGCAATGGAATGCAGATCACATCCGTTTACCATAAATTTTTTGAGTGCAGTTGTACTTGCCACATAAAAATTTGAATCCAATTTTTTTCCCCATTTGCCATCTTTGGCGATACCCTTGTTCATCAATGCAGGGCTATAGGTTTTGAAAACAATATTGTTGGCAAACACATCGCCACTGTTTGGATACCATACATGGGGATGAAGGCCGTTGTTGATGATGATATTATTGGTTGCCACCCGATCAAATCCCTCACGCATTTTTAGGCCGCCCTTCAACAACAGGTTATCATAGATCCTGTACCATGAGGACCCATCATCAAGGTCAATATCCCATCCATGATCACATCGCCAACGGTTATGACGGATGGTATTGGAGTCCAGCATATCGAGGAAGGGAAATCGAGGATTGTTGTTGACTTCTGGAACAGATTCATTGATATCGGGTGTCCAGTACCTGTCCCTTCCCCAGGAATTGAAACTACCATGGTCTCCTGTCTCCAGCACCGTATTGAATACATCACAATGTTCAATAAGATGTCCACCAAAGGTTCCTTCGTTGATGTTGATCCCCGCCCTTGGCACATCATAAATAGAACAATGGCGAACCGTAATTTTATGAGACATTGAGATATGTACAGGTGATGTTTGTTTCTCATCCCTGCCGGTCATGGTGATGAGACAATCATCAACTATACAATCGGAAGGATAATTGTCCGATTGGGGGCCCGGTGTTCTGTCGATGCTGTTGAAGTCCTGTTTTGAGTAACGAAACAATGGACTCCGCACAGCTTTCGGATCTCCTACAAATGCAATGCCATTGGCACCGGCATGATGGATATAACATCCTGTGATAGCAATTTTCCTGTTGTAGTTGTTGATGAATATTGCATTGCCACCAACCTGATCAAATTCGCAGTCTGATATTTTGCAATTTTCTGCACCATTGAATACAACCGATCCTCCGCGATATACGGTCCAATCAGAACGGAGCAATGGCTCCTTGTTTTCCATGAAGGTTCTTGCAGTATGTTTAAAAACAAATCCCTTCAAGGTAATATTTTGAACAGGAGATATTTTTGTTCCATTGAACGCTATCAAGTGTTTAAGCCGAACAATTTCTACAGATGCTTTGCTCAGGTCAAGGCCCTGCTCGGGGATGTAATACAGAAGCGATGTTTTTGCATCATAGAACCATTCACCTGATGCATCAAGCTCTTCAAAAATATTCTCAACCATGCGGTAAGCAGGATGTTTGGGAGATGGACGATTGTTCTGCCATCCGCCTTCTTCCAACAACTCGCCAGTGGCTGACTTTCCGATGATTCTCCAATGCATGTCTCCCCAGAGGGCAGTATGCATGGCATGGATGTATCCTCCTTCAGGATTATTCCATGTTACAATTCTTTCTGGCTTCAATGGGTCACGAGCAGAATCAACCTTCATGCTGTGGCTCAGGTCCCAGGTATCAAACACATTCTTTCCGCCAATTGCATTGGGGAAACGTGCCATTCTTTGGCGTACGCCATTGATGTACAACTGATCAATTTCAGATCCGGCGGGTACTTTGGCAGTGTACCAATCTTCGCCTGTTTTCTGCCATTCCAGTTTCAAGTTTTTACCTCCACTGATCACTACCGTTCCTTCCTTTTCGGCCATGTATACCACGGAGGATTTGTTGTCTTTGGATGTAAAATGAACAGTTTCTGGGAGATAAAATGTACCCGCTAAAAAAATGACTTTTGCATTTTTTTCTTTTGAATTCCTTACCCGTTCCTGAGCTGCTGCAAAGCTTGCAATGGGATTTTTTCTGGTACCGGATGCCTTGTCATTTCCTTTTGGTGAAACATAGATGACCTGGGCTTCCAGGAAACCATTGCAACAGAGTGCAATCAGTATGGCCAGCAGTGCATGTTTCAATCCCATGTTGTTCATTTAAACAAGATCGATCAATTCAGCTCCTGAGGAAGGCACTGTAACATACATCTTCAGTTCCTTTCCCATTGTGGAATGATAGGCCTGGCTGAACCGATCATAAAGATCCTGCACAGCATCAGCCTTGACCAGGTTGATGGTGCAACCACCAAAGCCGCCACCCATCATTCTGGCGCCGGCAATGGATTCTTCCTCTTTTGCCAAAGACACCAAAAAGTCAAGTTCTTTGCAACTGACTTCATACAATTCGCTGAGCCCCTTGTGCGATCCATACATTTTTTCGCCAAATCCTTTGATGTCATTTTGAAGCAACAAAGCACATCCCTGCTCCAAACGCATATTTTCTTCAATCACGTATTGACAACGCTTGTAGACGATATCCGTCACTAATGTTTTGAATTCATCATCCAACATCGACAATTGCACATCCCTGAGGCTTTGCACATCGGGAAAGCGTTGCTGGAGTGATGCTACACCCTGCTCGCATTGCTGTCGGCGTAGATTGTATTCTCCTCCGGCCAAGGAATGTTTGACTCCTGTATCAAACAGCACAATTTTGTAGTCTTCCAATTGCAATGGAAAATACTGATAGGAAAGGTCCCGACAATCCAATTGAATTACCTGTGCATCTTTTCCCATCACACTGGCAAACATATCCATGATACCACATTTAACCCCTACAAATTCATTTTCAGCTTTCTGGGCCAACCGAACAAGGTCGATACGACCAAGATCAAATCCAAACAATTCATTCAGCGCAAAAGCAGTGGCAGATTCTACTGCGGCAGAAGATGACATGCCTGCCCCAATGGGAACATCGCAGGTCAACACAAGATCAAATCCAGTCAATGATTTTCCGGACTTGAGCAACTGATCAACAACCCCTAAAATATAGGCAGACCAATGGTTTTCCACTGGCACCAGGGCATGCAAATCAATCTCGTATTTCTCTTCGAGGTCCTTGGCAAAAAGCCTGATGATGCTATCTTCCCGTTTGGCTACAGCAACGAAGGCACATAAATCAATCGCCGCAGGCAAAACAAAACCCAGGTTGTAGTCGGTGTGTTCACCAATCAAGTTGATTCTCCCCGGAGATTTTGCCATCAATGCAGGGGTATACCCGAAATGTTCAGCAAATACGCTTTTCACATTCATTTCATCACTTTTATAAAAAGCAAGATAGTGAATCCTGCATGGATTTATTTATACCCAAACTGAGCAGTAGCGACTGCGTCCTTGTTGGCCACCACACGAATCCATTTGGATTGCACTGAGGCCGGAAACACCAAGGAAATGGATTTTCCAGTAGGTACAGTGATTGTCTTGTAATCATACCAAACACCATCGCCTGTTGCATCAAGCTGCAGGGTAAATTCTACCATAGCTGCATTTTGGTGGGACAATTGAACACTGCGGGCATCATAACCGCCAAAAAGATAGGGGTCAGATGCAATACCAGCAGCGACGGGACTATTCAACCAAGGGCCACCCTGCCCTGTTGGCTTACCCATCTTCCAAAGATCATCAATCACCCCAGCCCATAAGGCCGCTTTTTTATCGGTGGATGTAAAAATATTTTTATTGTTTCCCAAGGCCTTCAGATCGATACCCGTCATGATCAACATGCCCCTAAATGAAGCGTAGTCATTGATGCGCAGTCCATGGCTGGTGATGGGCCTGATCTTGGCAAACCCGTCTGCGTTCTCTGATGGCAGTTCATAAAAAGTGCCCGCACAGTTGAAAAGGTCGCGCTCTGTGGCCACTTCCCTGCAAATGCGCAGTGATTGTCTTTCCATCAACCCTTTGTAGGCATCACCACCATGGGGCAGTCTCCAACGCCTTCCAGCACCATCCACCAAAAGAATGGAAGAAGGCTCTACCTGGACAACCTGGGAAGGAATGGCTACTTTATCCCTGATCATGGCGGCACTGGTAAGTTCGTTTTTCAAGACAATGTTCATCGCACTGTCCATTTCATAATATCCGGATTCGATGGAAGCATTTCCGTCTTTTGCATTGGCAAGGATTCCAAGCTTTCGCTTATCATCACCCAAGGAAAGCAACAATCCACCCAAACCATTTTGGTCTACAGCCTTGCTGAGACCATTGAACATGGCAGCTGGTTTGATAAGCTGATTTTTATTGTCGCCATAAACAAAAGATGCAGAGAGGGTTGAAGATTGCAATGATTTGACCCTTATCCATTCGCCTTGGATCTCCTTTGCAAAAGGAACCACAACCGAGCCCTCTGATGAAAGATTCAATTGCTGAAGCGGTTGCCATTTACCATTGCCTATCCTGTCCACTTCCAACACCAAAGAAACGGATGCGTTGCCATGGTTTTTGAAGAGTGCTGAACGCTTGTCCCATCCTGCAAAAAGAAAAGGTTCAGAAATTGCACCTGCCTGAACTTGTTCATTGTACCAAACAGATCCCTGTGCGCCAGTTGAGCCAAGGCTATCAGGTGTCTTCAAGGAAGTAAACCAAAGGTTTGAATTGGATTGGCCTGGACCGAGTATGCCGCCCTTTTCTTTTCTTTTGTTGAGAAACTCACTCTTGGCAGCGTCATCACAACCAAAAACCAACTGGTTGTTCCAGCGGGTAAAATCGCCAATGACTTTGAGGTATGATGATCTTGGCCTTATACCCGCGGTATTGCTTGATTTGAAGCTCGCAGGAAAACGCCAAAACATGCCATGCATGGTCATCATGAAATCTTTGTTTTGATCTGTGCCGACATTCCTGATCCTGGGCCATTCGGTATTCCAACCATGTGCCCCATCGTAGGAATTGGAGGCC
Source organism: Chitinophagaceae bacterium (assembly GCA_044341875.1). GTDB lineage: Bacteria > Bacteroidota > Bacteroidia > Chitinophagales > Chitinophagaceae > Pollutibacter. The sequence continues at coordinate 11,720 of JBIIQT010000016.1, forward strand.
TTTGGCAGGCGATAAAAGGACCATTTGCCATTGTCCCTGCAAGCGATGATCACAGACTTGTAGTCCCAACCGGTTGACCAAATGGGATCTGATGATGGTGATGGATTCCCATGTATGCCTCCTGGTCCTGTGACCTCAACAAATTGATTTCTTCTGATCAGTTTCCATGTCTTCCCGTCCCACTCAGACAATGACCCCGCTTCAATCTTTGGATCCACCCTGGCCCTCTCGCCTGCTTCTCCATTGTTTGAGTAAACATAAACGCCCTGACCAGAATAAAAGCCTTTGCCATGCACACCCTGCAACAACTCACTTTCATGGCTTTTTGCACCTTCCCTGCGCATGACGTTTCCGTCTTTGAACAACAATTTTACCGCAAGGGTATGCACATCCACTTCATAAAATCCCTCTTCCATCGTAGCAAATACCAATTTATTTGCAGGGTCGGTAATGCTCCTTGCAATACCAGTGAGCCTTCCAGGCATTTCTGTAATCGGAATCACACGAACTTTTCCTTTTGCATCAATGGCATAATGACCGATGAAAAGCTGATTGCTTTCTGGGTGTATCATACGGTTGGCGGGAGTTCCTCCAACGCTTTCAGGCCTAATGGTCTGTTGCATGGTTGAGGAAATCTCATAGAGTTTATCGGAAGATCCGAAGGGCAAATGTGGACCATAACTGATGGCCCATAACTTTCCTGCCCATGGAACCACTGCACCTGTACCGCATTCCCCCTCCTGATTGTACATGGCCAGGGATGGGTATATTCCATTGATGGAAAGATTCTTGCTTGGCTGCTGTGCAATCAAAACTGATGCTAAGGCAAGACAGAGGAAGATTGAAATCGTTTTTTTCATGTTGTTGTATTGATGATGATCATGATGTTTTTTAAAGGCAAATAAATTTAGTGCAAGTTCAAGTTACCATCTAAATGATAGTTCAAGCCAGCCTTCAATTTCAACTTGACCATTTTGCCTTTGTACAAGATTGTATGCTCACCATTTTTCGAAGCCTTCAAATCCACGCGAAGAAGTTGATTGTTTTTCCATGCCATGGACACCAGGACATTTCCACGGGCTTTTAATCCTTGAACCTTTCCTTCCTGCCATACAGATGGAAGGGCTGGCAAAAAATGAATAACTCCATTTTGGCTTTGCAACAACATTTCTGCGACCCCGGCAGTAAATCCAAAATTGGCATCCATTTGAAAAGGCGGATGAGCACCGAACAGATTGGGATATATGCCACTTCGCTGACCTGCCGGGGCATTGGGGGTTACAGGCTTGAGCAATTCCCGCACAAAATCATGTGCCCTGTCGCCTTCAAAAAGACGGGCCCAGATGTTCATTTTCCAGGCAGAACTCCAACCCGTGCTGATGTTGCCACGGGCAATCATGGATCGTTTTGCCGCAGCTGCCCAATCGGGTGTTTTGCGGGTATCAATTTGTCTTCCGGGATGAACTGCGAACATGTGGGAATTGTGACGGTGGTGGTCTGTTGAATCGTCCCAGTCTTCCATCCATTCCTGTAGTTGCCCCCATTTGCCTATCTGCGGACCCAATAACCTGGCCTGCATGGATTGGACTTTTGCCAGGTTGTTTTTATCGATACCCAGTATTTTTTCCGCTTCAATGTAATTGCTCATCAAATCATAAACGATCTGCTGATCATAGGATGCTCCGGGATAGGGATTTTTGTCTCCCTCATTTTTACCAGGCCCATGCTCGGGAGACCATCCGTCTGGGGTAATCAGTTTGCCGTTTTTTCCCTCTACCAGATGTCCTTCCCAATATTTTACCAACTCTTTCATAAGTGGATAAGCTCTTTTTCTCAAGAATACAGTGTCTTGTGTAAACATAAAATGTTCCCAGAAATGCTGGCTCAACCAGGCACTGCCTGGCCGGTGCAATCTCCAGCGGCTTGATCCTCCCATGATGTTATTAGTACTGTAAGCAACCCAACCCACATTGGTTTTTAGCACAGAATCCGTGCTGGTTTTCTGTACCCTGCCCAGGTTTTCAACCCAGTCCAGCATGGGCATGTGAACCTCAGGCAAATTAGTAACCTCCGCCAGCCAGTAGTTCATCTGGATGTTGATGTTGGTAGTGTACTGGGAATACCATGGAGGCTTGACTTCATTGTTCCACAAGCCCTGCAAATTGGCGGGCAAACCTCCGATTCTGGATGAGCTGATCAACAGGTATCTTCCATATTGAAAAAGAAGTGCCTCCAATGGCAAATCCTGTGAACCCTTGTTATAAGCGATGGCACGCTCAGTGGTAGACAGATCAGGAGCAGGACCAAGATTGAGGCTGACACGGTTGAACAGGCCACCAAAATCATCCACATGTTTTTTTCTGACAACTGCATATGGCTTTGATGCCACCAAATCAACTGATTTATTCAAGGCAGCAACCGGGAGTGGACCAAATACATTTCTCGTATTGTTGCGCAAAAAAGAAGTTGTCGCGCCAAGGTAAAGCAAGACAGTATCTGCATTGTTAATCTTTACTGATGAGTCCTGCACAATTTTTGTTCCACCTTTTGTGATAACTTTCAGTTTGGCCATGTACTCCATCTTGTTCTCTGCCAGTGAACCAGCAAAATGAACCTCATCTTTGCCATAAACCACATTGCTGGGCCTGCTGTCTTTTAAAGCAACCGACATAGAAACGGCTCCCTTGCGATCGGCAGTGATCATCATCACCAAGGCCTTGTCGGGATGACTCACAAAATATTCCCTTTGAAATTTGACACCATCCTTTGCATAACTGATGCGGTGAACGGCCTTGTCCAAGGACAAACTTCTTTTGTAATCAACTACATCTTTGTGGTCAAAATCAAGATAAAGATTGCCGAATGGTTGATAGAACCCAACATTATCAGGCGTTCCAGTCACTAAACTGTTTTCATTGAACTGGATCCTGTCCCTTGTGATGCCGCCAAACACCATGGTGCCAAGGGTTCCATTGCCCAATGGAAGTGCTTCCAACCAATGTGATGCTGGAGTAGTGTACCACATCAGATTATTGTCTGTTGACTTAGAAACTGTTGACTGTCCAATTGCAATGATATTTAGCCCCAATATCAAAACACCCAATAATGCTACACCAACAAATTTGTGAAGATTATTTCTCATGCTATAATTGTTTGAAGGATTTGAAAACCAATTGGACTGGACCAATCATTCCGGCAGGATTTAACTTGCTGTCCTTGCGGTGATAGTACCACAAGAGGAAGGCTTTTCTGTCTTGAGATGGCCTTGGGTGATCATTGATAAACCAATCAGGAAAAGCTTTCATCGCCCTTCCCTTATCACCCCTGTCTGCCCCCCATTCGAAATCTGCAGGGGCTTGTTCGTCTCCAATCAATCGGTTGGCCCAATTGTTGGTAACGTCCAATTCAAAAAGATTGGTTCCAGATTTTAGCAGGTCAGTAATGTCATACTCATAAGGAGGATACCAATCTACCCCAACAGGCATTCCGTTAACTTTCAGGGTAACAATATCATGCAATACCCCAAGATCCAGGTAAATGCGTTTTTCGCCATTCAATTGGCTGGGCGAAAGACTGTATTCTTTCAGGTACTTGACAGTACCGGAAAAAAATTTGATGCGCTCATCTAGGCTTTGGCTGAAATCAAGCAAGGTTGAAAACGTTGTATCAAAAGGCTTGTCCAGCTTGGGTTGGAACTGCATGCGCCATGGACCATCGAGGTTTATTTTTACAGGTTGTTCAAGGTTGAACTTTGTCAATTGATTGTTTTGATAGAGTTCTGCTTCCAGTTTTGATGAGGCAACAAGCAGTGATTTGCCATTGGGTGTGGTGGCGAAATCAACAGCATTTTCTCCAGTCTTGATGTTCATTTTTGTTGCGTGGGAGACATTGGGTTGAATTGATTTTCTGAAAACAACAAAAGCAGTTTGGTAGTCTTTGAGAAACAATTGAACATGGATGCGGCCATTTTCCTCTCTCCAAACAGGAACATTCGTGATCCGACCATTTTCAGCATCCCACAATTCGGGTTTCATTCCTTTGATACCAAAAGAAGCGGAAACAGCCTTGGGAAGTTTGCTGAGGTTGACCAAAAGAAATACATCGGCATCCTTTCCGTGTCGGTGCAGGGTTTGGATGGCCTTGACTGTATCAATTGATTCTATTGTAACAGGACTGATGATGTTGATGCGCTGAAGTGCAGTTGTCAAATCAGTGTAAACAAATCCTTTTCCATATTGCTTGACGCCAGCATCACTCCAGAGTTGATTGGCAATTGAAGCAACCTCGGAATCGCAGGCAGGATAATTTTGCAGACTTGAAGACTTGAGGGGTTTTGCACCGACCACAACAGCTCCTGCAGCAACCAGTGATTGTATTTTTTTCAAGACCTCAGGTAATATAGCCGTTGCATTGGGCAAATACAAAAACGGATATGTTCTGCCGGAAGGCAAAACAATTTTTCCATCTTTAACCTGTATCTGTTGGAGAAGAAAATCATTGATGGCAATCACATCAGACCTGACACCTTCTGGCTTTTCAAGACAGAGATAATCAGCGCTTGTTTCCCCATATTGCAAGAGCGATTGTGCCCTTCCAAGAAAATCAAAATAAGCTTTGCCGGGTTTGGCCCAGGTTTGGTGCCTGCCAAAATGGGTACCCCACCATCCCATGCTCATCCCGGGCTGGTACTTATCATCAAAGGGTTGGTGCACCCAGGTATGCAGGATCAACCTGTTCACCCCTGCAGCAAAAGCCTGAACTGTAGTGGGTTTGAGGAATGCGGGATCTTCGGTATACTGGCTGACTTCAGGCCTTCCGGTAAATGCCTCAGCACCAATGATGGTCTTGCCCGCAGCCCTTGCAGCTGGTGGTATCTGAGCTTGTATGCCACCACGATGGGTCCAGAATTCTCCCATGGGGATGTCTGCAAGTGCAGCACCTTCAACAATATCAAAAGGTCCTGTATAAGGTTCGAATTGCAGCTGCAGCCCCAGGTTCTTCATCATCTCTTTTCCCTTGTTCCAGCCATTTTCAAAAAACAACCTGTTGACAACATCTTTGAAATCCCATTTGAAGCGGGCTGTTTGCTCCTCACTGTTGATCACCAGGAATTTACCATTCTTGTCCTTTTCAAAAACAGGCAGCCAGGGAACAGGATCATATCCTTTCCTTTTGATAAATTCATCACGGAAGGCAGGTGTCCAGTTCTGAAAATCTGCTTCATAACTGTCTATCAAAAGATGTTTGAAGGAAGTTCCAAAATAATCACCCACATGTTCCTTGAGTGGGTCCAGTACTGTTTTCCAGTGAAATTCATTTTCAATTGCACTCATCTTGTCCACCTCCAAACTCTTGCCAATGATATCATCAGGAAGCGGATGTGGATTGGCCATGGTCGGTGCATGTCCATATCTATAAATTGTCCATTTCCCCGGAGGCAGAGTCCAGTCAAGAAAGCCATCATTGTTCATCTTGCCTGAAACATCGATGATGTCTGCGCTTGTGATGACAGCCTTGGATGCAATGGCAAGCACAGCAATATCTTTGTAAAAACTTGGCTTTATTTTAGGGGAACCCCATCCCATGAAAATGGGTGGTTCGGGTTTTACCAGCTGTATTTTAAGCGGCGTTCCGCCTTCCACTTCAATGGTTGATACAACTGTTCTTTGCATTCCTTTTTCCTCTGTAACCCATGTTCCGCCTGTAGTTGAATATCCGGCTGTATTGTGGAGTCCAATTTCAAGGCCCAATCTTTGCGCTTCTGCAGCGGCATGACGAATGGCCTCCCAATAGGCAGGGCTTCTGTATGTTTGTGTTGGCCAGGGATTGTTCAAAATCGGGAAATGCGTTTCCTGTACAGCCGATGCAATATTGAAAATAGTGGCACCACCGATTCCCATCTCCTTCATCGCCTCTAGATCCTTGGTGATCCCTTCTTTGGAAAAATTTGATCCCATCCAGTGCCACCATACATAGGGTTTCGAATCAACAGATGGTTGAGTAAAATTTTTCTCCAGCGCATCCTGCCACCTGAGCGGAACAGCCACATTCATCGAATGTTTTCTTTTGTCGATGCCCATGGCGCCAAACAAATAAGTGGGCAATCCTTTCTCAAGCAATAAACATGGGCGTTCCAGCTTGTCATCAAAACGGCTGCCATCTGCAGCATATACATCCTTGGAAAGCACCTTCGGATTTTTTGCTGGAGACCAGTCTATACCATTCGTTGATGAAAACAACGCCAGCCCTCCGCTGCTTCCGGTGAACTTTCCAATCACATCCCTCACAATCGCATAATTGGTTCCTTTGTGGTTCCAGATGAATGGATCTTCTGCAATCATCCATTCCTTGGCATTGGGATTTTGCTTGTCCTCAAAAATTGGTTGGGGATGTTTGGTAAAAGGCCCCATAATGGACTTTGAAAATGCTACGCCATACCTCACCCTTCCGCCACGATAAGTGCCGTTCTTCTCAACCTGTTTGTAAACAAGAATCGCACGTCCGTTTTGGTCTACCGTGATTGCTGGGTTGGAAACCATCATGGCATCATAAGCCGCTGAATCTTTGCTGACATCCAGTACAGGTTTGTCAAACCGCTTCCATTCCCCTTCGGGATGATCGGCTACGGCAACACCGATGCGCTGGTTGTTTCTGTAGTTGTACCAGGCAGGTGAATAATCAAAACCTTTTTTGATTTCAGCAGTGCCGGTAGCACCCATATAGTAGAGATAATATTTTCCGTTATGGACAATGGCTGCAGGATTGTGCGTGCAAACCCCGTCCCAATATTGATTGCCCCTGGCTTTGAAAACAACCTTCAAGTGTTTGTACGGCCCTTCAGGACGGTCAGCTCTCGCCAATGCGATTTCGGAGTGGGTAATCCAGGCACCATGGCCCTCAGACTTGGGCCAGCGGCTGTAGAACATATAGTACTTTCCATTGCCTGCTTTGATCACAGAACCACACCAGATGTTGTAGGCTGAATCAATGAAGCGGTTGTTTTCAGGAACAGGTTGTGCCATGGATGAAAGATCAAGTTCATCCATGTTCATCAATTCTCCTTTTGCGTTCAATCTGGGCTGCTGTGCATTTGCATTCAACCCAATTGTTCCTACAAAAGCAAGGAACAGGTAAAAATTCAAAATAGCGCTACGCATGTATTGGTTGATTAATGTTATTTCAAAACAATCCTGTTATAAATACGCAGGTTCTGCAAGCTTCCCCTGAAGTTTTTCATTGCAGCGGATTCCATGTCTGCATTGGCCACTTGCATCACCACATCACCTACTGCCTCAAAATCTTTTCCGACTGTTCCAACCCTGCCTGCAGCTGTCGCATCTTTTGTATTGAATTCTCCAACAAATGCTGTTTTGACCAACTGACCATTTTTATAAATGGAAACATTCCCTTTCTCAAATACAAGTGCAACACCCACTTTTTTTTCAGGTTCATAAAGCTTATCGGCAACGATATCCATGTGTGATGCTATGCCACCAATCCTAAAAATCAAGCCACCTGAAACGGTGGTTTGGACAGACCATCCTGAATTTCCGGTTTTGGGAATTCTTGCAATGGGTGTGGCATTGGCCAACACATCAGCAGTCAGGTCAAACAAGACTGAAATGCTGTCGCCATATCCAACATTCCGGTCAAAGAAATAAAACTTCTGATCTCCGGTAAACTGAACAGGCTCCTTCATGCCTAGCTTCCACATGGGCGAATCTTTGTCAGCAAATGGTTTTGTGTCTGGTATTTTTTCTCCCTTAGGCAGTGGTTTGAAGAAACGAATGTCATCAACCTCCAGCCATTGGTTGGCTGAACCTTTTGACTCAATGGAGATGGTGATGCGGTTGGATGTTACCCCTACAACAGGTATTACCAGTTTCTTCCATTTGTTGCTGACAGGAACATTGATGCGCATTGGTTCACCACCATGTCCATCAACCACGATTGTGGCATGCTCCTGGCCTCCTGAAGACCTGACCATGGCCGTCAATTCATAACTCCCGTTCATGATGAAATGGAGCGATTGTGCCAATTTAACATCATGCTGTTTTCCAAGCCCAATGGAAAGTTTGTACTTGTCCTTTGCCGCATCACCTGCAACCAGTTTTACAGCACCTTCCGTTCCTGTCATGTTCCAACACAAGGGCTTGAATGGATCCGTCTTCTCTTGGTTGAATTCAAAATTACCATTGGGAAGAATCGAGACCCCTGGATAATCCTTGCCATAGTATTTGAAATACTTGAAAATGGATTCACCAGGTAATTTTGTGGAATCCACTTTACCCACACCATTGAGGGCTGTCAACCATACCACCTGGTGGGCATTCAAATCATTGTATTCTGCTTTGGCTACAATTTTTCCGTTGTCATAGAAGATGACTCCCTCTGGAGTGAATTCGTATGCATCCAGAAACCATCCGTCTTTTTGAAAACTGAATGGAACCTGCGCCCTGTGTGGCCAGGGGGTGTAACTGTATCCATTGTATGGTAGATCAACATATAAATTGTTGGTAGCTACCCATGTTTTCGAATCAATCTCATAAGAGTCAATCTCAAAAATATTGTTGTTGGGATTGGCACCACCACGCTGCCAGAAAGAGGTATGGACACCATGACCTTCCATGAAAGGCTTGGACAGGGTTTCATAATAGCCATAGCCAAAATTGTGTTTGCTGATGATGCCACCACCTGTGTTCTCCCATTTTCCATTGATCATTTCGTGCTTCACCGCAATGTGCAAGGCGCTGTCCTTGACAAAAACATTTTCTTTCAAATTGAGTCCGTCCATGTATCCCATGCCAGTGCGTCGCCCTGTTCTGTATTGCCAATCACGCTCGTTCAATGTATTGCCAACAAAATGATCTTCATACAACAACTGGAAGCCCTTTCCAGGAAGGTTCTTTGCAACAGGATCTTTCGGTGCTGAATCAAGTGGAATGGCAACATTGTAATTATCATTGCCATCATAGACAGCACAAAACAATACGGTTGGCTTTCCATCTTCTATCAACAACTGTGGGCGTTCTAGTTTTTCAACTTTTTTGGAACCTGATTTCCAGGGAATAACAGTGGTAGATACTAATGCATGTCTTGAAAGTTTCCAATCAAAACCATCGGCTGATTCAAATAGGGCAAGGCTTGTACCAGCATTGGTGAAAACGCCTTTCATGTCTTTGACAATTGCCCAATATTTACCATCCTGTGCCCATATGTATGGATCTTCAGCAGCAAACTTCACGGTATCCTTGATGAAAATTTTATAGGGAGTTTTCACAAAAGGCCCTTCGGGTTTATCGGCCAATACAGCGCCATGCGTCACCACTCCACCAAATGGCATGGGTCCCTTGCTGACACCCTTGTAAATCATTTGGTATTTACCGTCAAGTCTTTTAATGACAGAAGGATTGGACGCGATGACATGATCAAATCCATTTGTAGTGGTATCTACCAAAGGTTCTTGAACACGCTTCCATGGGCCCAAAGGACTCTTGGATGTTGCCAAACCAATTCTTTGGTGATTGCGGTGATCCCACCACTCGCCATTACCATAATTGCCCATATAATACAGGTAGTATGTTTTACCAAACTTGTGAACGGTTGGATTATGGGTCACATCAGCATCCCAAAACTTTTTGTCCCTTTTGGGCAAAACCACTTTCACATGGGTATATGGACCGGTGGGATGATCCGACACCGCCATAGCAACCTCACTATGTGTAGCCCATGCCAGGTGTCCAAGTTTTCTTGGCCAACGGCTGTAAAATAAATAGTATTTGTTGTCATCACCCTTGACAGCAGAACCACACCAAACCATGAAGCTGTCCAATCTGAATCTTGCACTGAGGTCCACCGGTTGAATCCATTTGGATACATCCAGATCTTGAGCAAGAGAAGAAAAAACAAAGAGAAAAAATACTAAGGTTGAAAGGATATTTTTTTTCATACAATCATTACTTATTTAGCGGTGTACCCAACAACAATATTTTGCCGAGATAAAAGGTCTGCTTTTCGTATTTCAAGGGATTGTTCCTAAAATCTTCGTCTGTGGTTTTTGATACAAACGTTGACTTATCAATTTTTTCGTTAGATAAAACATAACAAACTTTGTGAACACCCTCCTTTACACGCATCAATTCGAATTGCCCCCTGTACCGTCCAAAACAATATTCATTGAAACGGTTCAAGGTATTTTTTCCAGTGATGGCAGGATCATCGTTCAACACCCAGTTTCTTGATCCGCTGGTGCGAACCAGTGACGCGGGTACTCCATCCACTGTTATCGAAACCTGTCCCACCTCAGGTCCGCCAATATCAAAAAAACCAAAACCTGTGCCTGAAAAACGGAAGCACAAACTTGAATTGGGTGTTTCGGTTTTCAATATGTTTGGAAACCATGATGCAAAGGTTGAAAGATCCTTGTTGTCTGCAGCAGTCACTTGCTGCCATTGACCCGTCAAGCTTGCATACTGCGCAGGATCAATCATGTTGGCTTTTTCCCATTCGTTTCCATACAAGGCTATTGGAATTGCGGCATTATAATTTGCATTCACGCCCAAGATTTTATTCAATCCCCGCGCAATGGCTGCTGCATAAAGGTCTCCACCTTGTCGTGTAGGGTGAACCCCGTCTCTTGAAAAAACTGTTTTCCCTTCTACATCCTCCTTGGATTTCCAAACAAGCTTTCCAACGCTTTCGAGTTGGGCAGCCCTCAATCCCATGTGAATGGAAGGCAGTTGATAATGCGCAGCGATTTTTTCTAGGCCACTGATGTATTCAGGAATTCTCCCAGCGGTATAGGCCTTGTGCTGTTCACCGGAAATTGTATAGATAAAACAAATGGCTGATGATGGTGAGGACATTTTGACATGCCTGACAATACCTTCCATTGCAGCAAAATCACCTCCATTGACAGCAAATTCAACAAACAAAAGATCGGGCTTGTATTTCAGTACCTGGTCCTGCAAACGACAGGCACCAAGATCAGTACCGGTTCCGGAAACCCCGGCATTCACCCCAGTTATTTTCAGGGATGGATTCAAGGACTGGATAAAATTGAGCGTCTGCTGCCGGTATTGATCATGAGCCCTGGTAATGCTTCCACCAAGGAAAGCAATACAAAGGCTTCCGTTTTTCTGTTTTATCTTCTGTGCGAATTTCCCCAAACCCTTGCGTACAAATGTTTCAGAGGAATCCTGCCAATTTTCAAAAAAAGGGAAGCCGTACGTGCTATCAGTTGAAAACCTGAGTGGCAAAGATCCCGTCTGGCTTTCCGCTATAGATGCTTCAAATCCGTTAGTGGAACTTTTTTTTTTCAGGTATTCCCTTGTGCCTGGTATAACTTCCATCACCTCACTCCATACACTATAGGTGGCATTGTACCCACTCCGTTTTCTAATTTGATAATAATACTTGATCCCGTTGGTAAGTTCACCGACCCTGAACATGCCAAAGCTGGAAGATGTGACAGATTTCCATGTTGTGACTGCATTCAAAGAGGTGCCATAGCGCACCTGATATTGAATATCAGATGGTTGAAATGAGGGTGCAACAAAAAAACTATTTTCGCCGGCTTCAGACAACCAGATAACCGGAGGGAGAATGTCATACCCTGCCTGGGGTTGAAACGATTTTATTTCAGATGGAACACCTTCTCCCAAGGCATTTTTGCCAACAACCCAAACCTCACATGTTTTGTCCAAAGGCAAATTGGTGAGATCTGCATAATGATCAATGGTGGCGGGCAATGATTTGACGATTCCACCTATCCTGTATTTGACAATATATTCAGTAGCACAATCATTCCTCTCAAAAATTATTCTTGCAGTATTTGAACCTTTGATGAAATCAATCAACTTGGGAGCAGATGGCAGCTTTGTATGAACAATGGTATCCAAAACAGCATACCCAGTTGGCGAAACCAATGACATTTTATACCAGTTAACATTAGAGGGTAAATCCTTGATGTTAAAAACAAGACTATCCGCGCCTGGAGCAATCTCTGGCAATGCTATCTCCTGAACAACATTAACTTGTTGCTGATTATTTTTAGCAATGAGTTGGAGGGAATATCCCTTCAAAATATATGCAGGGATATCCATTTTTTTTCTTGGATGGATAACTGCGGTCAAATGAGAAACAGACTGTTGGAATGATTGCATGCTCACCTTGATGCCAGCAACGGGCGCATAAAATTGTTGCATCTGACTGAAAGCCCTTTTCTTGTTGCGGTAGTTGTCGATAATTCCCCATTGCCTGTTCTGATGCAAAGGAGTGCTGGTGGCTGGATTGGGCACCTGGTATGCACTCCGATAATCATTGAAAGTCCAAAGGGAATATCCAAATAAACTCTCCTTTTTTGCCACTTCATCAACCATCAGGCTTTTAAACATTGATTTATCTGGAGTATCATAAATCAAGTTATCGGTATGGCTTCCGTATTCAGACATGAATACCCCCTTGCCAGGATACCTGGCCTTCAAATTGTCAACGGCTTTTGCGTAACCGCCATACTTGTTGATCATCAGTACATCACAAAACTGCGCTGCATCATTGTCCTGGAAATCGGCAGTATGGGAAACATAGGTTACCAGCCTGCTGCTGTCAAGTTGTTTTTTGATGAAGGGAATAATGGCAGCGACGTATTTGTTGACTTCAGGATTCTCCTTGAGGTTGCCATTCTCATTTCCAACACTCCACCCAAAAATGGAAGGATGATTGAAGTTTTGCCTGATGAATTGTGAAGCAAATTCTTTTGCCTCAATTGTTCTGTCATTCATGAAGTCTGGCCAGTTGTTGTATTCCGCCAACACCAGGATTCCTTTTTCATCCAAATAATCCATCACATCCTTTGGCAATGGACGGTGGGAAAGCCTTGCCATGTTTGCACCAGCCTCCTTCATCATGTCAATATCTTCCTTATAACGATGCTCAGGGAGTGTGCTTCCCGTTGTTCTGTCATCTGCCACCCAGTTGTATCCTGTAAGTCTTACAGACTCTCCATTCAATTTAAATTGGTATCCATCCATTTCAATTTTCCGAATACCAAACCTGTCCTTGTGTTGGAAAGTTACAATGCCAGTCTCTTTCACTTCTAACTTGCTTTCATACAAATGTGGACGATCAAAATGCCACAATGCCACTTGCGATGCTGTCAATGATTGATCGATGATGAATTGAGTCGTGGCGCCTGCCTTTGCAACAACTTGTTTTGAAGTGGAAACAACGGCTTGTGCGGATTTCGAAATGTGTTGAACCAGCAGAACTGGCTTATCCAGTTTTCCTGTATTTCTTACATAGACCGCTGTTCTGATCGATGCAGTTCCTTTTTGCAAATCAGGCATGCCAACTATTTCCTGACGCTCGATATAGACCGAATTGCGCAAATGAACCATTGCAGGTCTGCGTATACCACCCCAATTCCAATAAGCACCCCAGGAAAGTGAATTGTCCACTTCAACAGACAACTGATTTTGAGCGCCTTGTTTGCAGATTTTAGTGAAATCAAATTCTTGAGTAAAGTCCCCACAGATCACCTGTGCAATCAGGCTGTCGTTGATAAATAACTTGTATGAATTTCCCACTTCACCGAAAGCCAATATGGCGCTTCGGCCTTTCAATGCTGGCACAAAAAATGAAGTCCTGTACCAGGCCTTTCCTCTGTAATTGGCGTATTCATTGTGCAAATCCCAGTTGTCAGGTACCTTCATGGATTCCCAGCCCTGATCATTGAAACTGCTTTTCTGCCATCCTGATGAAAGGCCTTTGTTGTTGGGATCAATGCTGAACTTCCATGATTTTGGAAGAGCAAAATTTTGTTGCCCAATCGGAAAATCATCCGCTTGTACATGAATAGCGACAATGCATATAGCCAGGGTCAATAACATTTGGCTGAGCGGATGAAACTTCATGATCAATCGTTTTGTTTGTTAGAAGAAAATCAATTCCATTTCAGCACGGCTTCTTTCCTGAATCCCCAGTATCCATATGAAAGCCTTGTCTTATTGCCAGGATTAGGCTTCAATGCAGCGCGAAAAATACCTGTATCCTCGCCAGTTTCAACCAGGTTGACCCGGATGACATCTCCATTTTCAAGTGTTTGCACTACCCAGGCTACATCCTTTTGCGTTGGATTTATATTGAGAGGAGCCTTTAATTCAACAAAAACCTTATTGTCGGTAGAAGAAGCATTGATCATCTTACCTGATGCATTGACGATACGGAGTTCAATACTGTGCAGGGTTGAAAATGTAAGGGTTGCCAACCAACCCCGGTTGGATATAGCCCAACCTTCCGTAGCATAAGCATTGAGTCCTATCTTGTCAGACGCTGAATCAGCATCGGCGACGTTTGCAAAAGATCCGTATCGTGGAAAATCCTTGTCCAGTGGTGTGCCGTCAAGGGTTCCCCTTGCAAGTCCAAGCATACCGTAACCATTGGGATGTGCCTGAGGCCATCCTACTTCAACATCTTCCCAATATCCTTTGATGGCTACCCTTTCCTTGCTTTTGTTGCTGAAATGTGCGCCCAATGGATTCAGCCCAAATGTAAAGTCAACCTGAGACCAGGCAACTGGTCTTGCATCTGGCCTTTTCAAAACATGCGCAGCTGCAAACAAGCTACCACCCAAAGCTGGAGCACCGCCCAATTCCTTGGTTTTGGGATGTGCCCATTCAGTATCGCTGTGCGTCCTGTATTGCCATGGATTCTTTGATCTGGAAAGAATATGATCCATCCAGGTACCCAATTTGTTTTTGGCAGCCTTGGAATCTTTTTCCGGAACTGTCATCGTGTAAAAAGCCAATGCCTGTGGTGTGATATGCTCGGCATTCCTGATCCACCACATGTGACGTACATTGTTAAAATCCCAATGCTTTACAATATCATCCACACTTTCCTCTGCCCATGCCAGGAACTTTTCGGGTTGACCATCTTTTTCATTTTTTTCTGTCAGGTACATGAAAAGATTGCTGAACACAGACTGCCCATAGGCATTACCCATCTCACTGAATTCCTGGTATCCCAGATCAACCCATTTGTTGCTGTAAGTCCAATAGCGAACAACCTTGTGCCTTTCATAGGCTGTCCATTTTTCCAAACAAACCTTTCTGTATGCCTTGTATTTTTCTTCAGATAAATATGGCTTGAGAAAGCTGTGATAGCCTGCACATACTGCTGCAAGTTGATCCAGTGTATTCCAGTAATCATAATTCATTTTGGGTGTGCCTTCATATCCCAACCAGCCATGGCGGTTTGCAATTGGGCCATTGAATGCATGATGGTTGTATGCGAATTCAGCATGCCAAAGTATCAAAGCAATCAGATCTGGAACTTTACCATTCCCCATTTCATTTTTCCAATTGTCAAAAAGAGCAGGATTGCTGGCAAAAAACATGGCTTCAAAAACGGTCTCAAGCCCATATGCACCTACATCCCTGGAAGGCCCGCCTCCATAAACTTTTGCCTCATTAGAATGAACTGGATCCGTTGAACCACGCACATCAATGAAAAAATCATAGGCCATTTTGGAAGAGACCAGTTCCTGATAAAATGCCTTGATGCGAAAAGGAACAGATGGTTTCAATCCAGCTACCTCTGCGATGTACTGATCATTGGATGCGGGGTTGAAGGCAGAAAAATCTCCTGCAAACTGATTTATCTTACCGGTAAATACAATGCCTCCGGATGTAACTGATCTCAGTTGAAATGATTCATCATCCTTGATACCCCAGGCGACCAGACGCTTTGATTCATTCAAATTATATCCTGCCTGGTTCACCAATACTTTTTTGATGGCATCTGGCTGAGCATTTGCACTGATGGTTAAACCAATCAGCAATAACACAGAAAGCAGCTTTGAAGGCATGGCAGCACGCCAAATGAAAACAGAAATAAATACGATTAAAACACCGACAGTAATTACAATGGTTGATGATTCAATCGACAAGAAGCCAAGTGTTGCAATGCCCAAACCTACAATGGCCATGGCTATGGCAATCACCTTGATGCCGAAATTGTTTTGTGCTCTGGCATCCTCTTCATCAGCAATATCCGTTTCGGATACTGAAATATCTGCGACAACAACAGGTGTAGGAGCAACCATTCCTTTGGATTTATAGTACAACTCAAAAGCCAACAGACAAATCAAAGGAATGGACTGACCGACGACCGTTTCCATGGTTCGGGACAGCTTCAGACCCAACAAGGATGGTGCCAATAGTTTTAAAAACAAATTGATGGAAAGTGTGACAAGGGTAACCGTTACAACTGAGATTGCTGTTTGACGTTTTGAGAAAAGGCTCCAGATGATGGGAGCAAACAGTGCACCACCCGCAATAGAAGCAATGCTCAAAACAAAATCAACAATACCGCCAATGCGGGGAACCAACAACGCAATAAAAACAGTGCCTGCACCAAAGAGAATGGTAAAAATTCTCGCAACCAAGATTTGCTCTTTTTCACTTGCCGATTTCCTGATAAGATTCTTGTACAGGTCAGTAGCAAAAACGGTGGCAGCGAGATTGATGGTGGTGTTGGCCTTGCTTGAAGTGGCTGATATCATGCCGGCCAGGACCAATCCAATCAGTCCTGCGGGAAGAATCTTTTGGCAAAGCATCATGTAGGCTCCTTCTGCCCCCAGACCGGCCAGATCAGGATTCATGATCCTGTATACCATAGGCGGAATCATCCAAATGAATGGGCTCACCAAGTAAAGGATCGTGAAAAGATAAGCCACCTTGCGGGAACTTTTTTCATCCTTGACACTTGTATACCGCTGCACATAACTCCAGTTACCACCAATGTAAGCGGTTTGGTAAACGATGAATGCCAGCATGAATGGAAAAGTATATTCCGCATTGAAAGGTTTAAAAAAATCAACAGGTGCCTGGGTAACCAAGTTAGCAGGACCGCCAATTTGATCAAATGCAATGGGAATAACAATCAATACTGATGCAGTAAGGATAACGAACTGAACAACATCTGTAACCAATACCGCCCACAGGCCTCCAGCAGCTGTATACAGAACAATGATCAATCCAATGATCATGATGCAGGTATTCAGTGAGTACGGTGTAGCCACCTGCACCATCTTGCCAACAGGATAAAGTACGGATGCGGTAGTGAACAAACTAAGCAGCAGCACCATGTAAGTATAAAACTGCTGAGTCTTGAGGTTGAATCTTTTTCCGATATACTCTGCAGCCGTTTTAACACCTGTTTTTTTCCATTTTCGGGCGATAAAGATGGCTACCAACAACCCACTGATGGCCATGGTCAACTGAATGGTATTGGCAACAATTCCTGATTTATATGCGATAGAGCCCCATACAACAAAAGTACCGGCAGAAAAATAACTGATAAACAAAGACAATCCATTGATCCACCAAGGGGTAGCACCACCGGCTTCAAAAAAAGCCTGACTGCTTTTGCTCCCAATGCGTGTGAATGCAAGACCAATCCCAAAAATCAGGAAAGCAAAAATGACTAGGACAATAAAATCAAGCTGGACCATGTAAAGGGTTTAATCATTAAAGCACCGAATGGCAAAAACAGCAGCAGGAACTTGATCAGATGGATGCTCAAATCTGAAGGTCAAATGTTGCGTACTGATTTTTTCTGCAGCCTTGAATCTTCGAATGGTTTGATGATTGTCCTGAACATTCCAGAGTATGTTGCCATTTTCATCTTCAACGCTAAATTTTGTTACACAAAAAGGCATGACATTTTCTGGATGTCCCATCAAGACCGATTCCATTGGATGATCAAAATCTGAGTCAAAACAAATCTCCAAAGAGGTTATCTCTCTTTTGGTATCCCAACCCAATGTTATGGAAGGAGATGGATCAGAAAGATCAGCCACCCATGCATTGGGGTGCGAAACTGGTCTATCAATACCATTTCGGATATTTTCCACTCCAAAAACATCATCACTCAATGCTATCGCAAGGCCTAGATTGCATCCATCAGGCCTGCGCATCGGGCACCAGAACTCAAATGTGTCAACCCCAATGTCTTCTTTGGGCTCCTGCTTTCCCCAATTGGATACAGCAGGATTGATATAATTAAATACACTCAATATGCCGCTGATGCGCTGATCAGTATATGGAAGAGATACCGAATCATTTTTCAGAAAAGTGATGTAGGCATAACCCTTGTAGGGCATGACAGCATCAAATGAAAATTCAACCTGGTTCTCTCCCTTGATAAGATGGATTGTTTTTTGCTCAAGAATAATTTCTGGGGTATGATTTGTTTCCGCATCACTCACCCTCAGTTGTATTTCAATTGGCGTGGTTGATGCAGCAAGGCATTTGAAACTGATTGCCGGAATCGGACCAGCATTCAATGGCATCATTTGTGCCACAGCGGTTTGAATTGGCTTGTATTCAGCAACACTGGAAAAACCTGAAAATTTCAAATGGGATGATGAAGAAAGTTTTGCAGTTGCAGTTAGATCATTTTCCTTTTTGGACACACCAGGAATAAAAGCACCTTCTTTCAACAGCAACTGTTGCAAATTTTCCAAATGCTGTTGTTGAAGCAATTCCCTGGGCATCAACTTTTCCTGCGCAGCAATATAGGCAGCAGTACCCACAACCTGACCAATCAAACCACTTGTAGCCATTACCCGGGTTGATCCGAAAGCAACATGACTGGCGCTGATGATGCGTCCGGCAATGTAGAGATTGCTGATGTTTTTACTGTAGAGGCAACGGTAAGGGATTTGATAGATGCCCTTGCTATGCCATTGGTTACAACCAGGTTTTTCACTAAACACACCATCAGCAGGATGCAGGTCAATGCTCCAACCACCAAAGGCAACAGCATCTGCATGAGGTCTTTGTTCAACAATATCGCGTTGGTTTAACATATAATCGCCTTCAAACCTGCGGCTTTCCCTTTTCCCAGGAATGGTACCAACCCACTCAAGTGTAAGATTTTCCGCTTCAGGAAAATTACCTGAGTTTTTGATATGGTCCCAAACGCCGTAAATGACCTTCCACAATTCCCACTTGATTGTTTCAGTTTCAGCAATTGTATCCAACCTTCCCCCGTACTCAACCCACCATAATTTACAACCGAAATCCTTTGTATTGAAAGACCTGAATCTTGGAATTTTAGTGATATCCTTTAGAGCATAAGATGGAGCAACATACCGAACAGGCTTCCCAATATTTTTGGAATAAAAATAAAGGGAATGCCCCAGCAGTTCTCCATACTCCTTTGAGGGTGCAAATTTTTCGTCAAATTCATCTGAAGATTCTGCCCCCATCCTGAAAGCAGCACCAGCCAGGAAACCAAGAATCCCATCGCCGGATGCATCAATAAAAAGCGGTGCAGCCAAATGATACATTTGCTGATTTTGACTACAAAAAGCCTTGATAGAAGAAATCTTTTGATCATCTTCCTTGATCACCTCAAAGGCTGCGGTATTGAGCAACAAACTGATCTTGCTTTCCAGTTTTACTTTTTCAAGCAAGATGGTATCAAAAATCAACGGGTTTCCCTCTGGATTCCGGAACATGTTTTCCACCAGAATCTCGTCCATGATTCCACCTTCTCTCGCCCATCGGTTGTTATTGCCCATGTGAGAAGTAGCACCCAAAATCCACAAACGTACTTCACTAGAAGCATTGCCGCCAAGTACTGGCCTATCTTGTACAAGGGCAACTTTCAAACCCAGCCTGGCTGAAGCCAACGCAGCACAAACACCTGAAAGACCACCGCCGACAACCACCAGATCATGCTGAGATTGGTGTGTATTCAGCTCACGTTTGCCAATTGAATTTTCAATGATCATTTGATAAAAATATTAATTCCAACCAGGATTCTGAAGGATATTGCCATTTGTTTTGACAATCTCGGGTTGCGGAATTGGATACAAATACATTTTTTCCAAAAAGATTCTTTTTTCCAAATCATATGGAACATACCTGAATGAACCATTGGCTTCCCGGGTTACCTTCACTCCACGAATGGTAGCACCAAGTGTATTATCTCCAATCATCCATCTCCTGACATCCCAAAAACGATGGTCTTCAAAAGCAAGCTCTACCCTTCTCTCATTGCGGATTCTTTCCTTGAGGTCGTCCTTTGTAACGGTTGCCGGAACAGCTGGCATTGCTACACCCGTTCTTGTTCTAACGGCATTGATGGCTTGAAGCGCAGTTAGTTTAAGGGTATCGGGAACGCTTGGTCCAAACGCCTCGTTCATCGACTCTGCATAGTTCAAATAGATCTCTGACAGACGAAAATAAATCCATTGTTTCGCACTGGTTTGACCTGTTGCAAGATTCAGTGTTTCATCAACATATTTCTTCAGATAATATCCCGTCTTTGACGCCCTGAAAAGGGGTTTGGCATTCACACCACCTTCCCATAACTGAACATTTGTCCCTTTCCAGAGTGAATTGTTTACAATTACATTCATCAACAACCTTGGATCCCTATTGGCATAAGGGTCAGCAGCATGCGCCGGATTTCTCCAATCAAAAGGGACGCCTGTTCTCATTTCATGTGCATCAACCAGATTTTGCGTGGGGCAGGTTCCTGACCTACCGTTCTGATAACCGATAGGATAGTTCAGGGTTTCAAAAGTATTGCTTGCGCCGTATCTTCTCTCAAAAATAACCTCGTTGCTGCGCAATGTCTTCAGCTGAAACAAGGCAGGATATGTAGACTGAAAGCTGTAAGGCGCAACTGGCATGAGATCCAAAACAGCCTTGTTGGCTGCAGCTGCCAATCTCCACCGCTCCTGCCTACGGTTATCTGTATAACCAACCAAGGGGTTGTTGTTGGATGGGCGGTTGAACAAGTCACTCGCTGCATATGTAAGCATCCTTGCCTTTAAAGCAAGTGCAGCACCTACAGTTGGCCTTCCCCAATCTGCATTGGCGATGTCAGATAGCCTCCTGGGTAGACTTTGTATCGAGGAATCACAGAGGCGAACGATATAATTAACGCAAGCTTCGTAATTATCCCTTTTGATGGAAGTCAAATAACCAGTTTCAGTACTGATGCTGATTTTGCGGTTTACAATCGGAACGCCTCCGTATCTTTTGACCAGTTCAAAATAATAAAATGCACGAAGAAACTGGGCTTCAGCCCTCCACATTTTCATGTTGCTGACCCTTGCTGCATAGGTTACCGGATCCGGTAATTTGAATTCAATAAATGTTATGGTATCGGTAGCCTCACTGAAATCAAATGTTTTCCTGATGCCCTGATAATTCCTTGCCCATGCATCATCAGGATTGGAATAGATACTCCAGTTACCAGAATTGAAATCCTGCACAGCTTCTGTCTCATTTACGTCTTCTGATTCGTCAGAGGCTGAAGCCCTCCATGAATTTCCTAAAGCATTATAGCCCTCTGGCATAGAGGTAAACATGTTGTTGCGCAGCCTGGTCAAGTTGCTGAAATTGGTAATAACATCCAACCGTGTAGTCAACGACAAGGCCTCAGGTTCCAAATACGAACAACTGAATTGAAACAACACAAAGAGCCCTATGATAGATTTTAATATGATTTTCATGTTGATGAATTTTAAAGTTGAATCTTGAATCCCATGTTAACAGAACGCATGGATGGATATCCAGTGATGTTTTCAGGATCTGAATACTTGAACTTGTCCAACGTGAACAAATTCATGCCACGAACAAATACCCGACTCATGGACAAGCCAGTCTTTTTAAGAAACAATGATGAGAAATTGTATCCAAACTCCAATGAGCGTACTTTCAGAAAATCGCCATCCCTCAACCAAAATGTTGAAGTACGGTAATTGTTTGCATTATCCAGTGTTGAAAGCCTGGGATAAGCTGCAGTTGCACTGTTTTGCGGAGTCCATGGATCTTTTACAAAAGTTGATAACTTTTGGGTGGAACGGAATGGGAAAAACATATTCCCAAAACTTGCCAAATTGATGTTCCGATCCAACTGTGCCTGCATCATGATCTGAAAATCAAATCCACCCACATTGAAACCCAGCTCAAGACCAAGTTCTTTTGTCGGTATACTTCCATTCCCTATTGGACCGATATCATAGTTATTGATGACACCATCGTTGTTCCTGTCTCTGTACTTGATGTCTCCAGGTTGAACCGGACCAAAAATCTGTGTTGGACTGTTGGCGATATCGTTATCTGATGCAAAAAATCCGATTGATTGCAGACCATATGTATAAAACACAGGACTTCCTTTCCTATAAAAATACTCACTCCCTGCAGGTACGATTTCCTCCGCCATCGCAATGACTTTGTCCTTGATAACGCTCATATTAAAGCGTGCAAAGAAACCTGAATGCTTGAATTGTTTTTCCCAAAACAAGGACAATTCAATGCCTCGGTTGTGCACTTCACCCAAGTTTACACTTGGCAAGCTACCACCAAAAAGGGCAGGAACCGTTGTAGACTGAGAAGTCAAGATATCCTTTCGGTCTTGCTGAAACAATGCCACACTAAGGTCCAACTGATTGAACAAACGCGCATCAAGTCCCAAATCATATTGAAAGGATTTTTCAAAATCAAGTGCTGGGTTGGCAATAGTACCTTCTGTAATAGAAGATGCACCTGCATTGGTATTTCCAAATGCATAGGATGCTCCACCGACATAAAGCTCACGATAGCCAAATCGGGTTCCTACATTGCTGCTTGCCACCATACCACCCGATGCCCTTACCTTCAGGTAATTGATGGCACTTGATGATTGTTTTTGGTTTTGGTCGATCAATACGTAGCCTGCCGAGAGGGCCGGGAAAAAGCCAAAACGTTTGCCCTTCGCAAATGCCTCGGTTCCACCGTATGAAGTTGTGAGGTCAGCAAAAAAACGGTTTTTGTAGTCATAGTGCAATCTTGCATTCATGGACTGCATGTTGAAGGGGTTTTCCCTGCCCACAACCTGACGCGTCTGGTTGTACAATCCCAAAAAATTGATGGAATGGTTATTACCAAACTTTTTTGAATAGTTCAGGTACAACTCAGCCGTCCCCCTTCTGTTCTGTGCATTGTCATAGGGTGAATTGTATGCCAAATTCGTATTGGCACCAATGGGAGCACCAACAACCGGATTTCCTGAAATTGGATCTCTGCTGGTTTGGAATACAGCAAAGGTTCTTGACCAACCATCGGTTACAGTATAAAAATTGTCGAAACCAACGCGTGCACCCAACTCCAATCCTTTGACATATTTCCCTGCATCGTACTTTAAATCCAGGTCAGATTGAAAAAACCGATTATGTATTTCTCTGTAACCCCTGTTGTTGATATAACCCATAGGATTATCTGCAAAGGCAGAAGTACCTCCGAGTAAACCTGGTCTTGCATAAACAGGAAAAAGATGTGTGGGATAATCATACAGACGATTCCAGATATCTGAGGTTGCCATGCGGGGAGCGTTGATATCATTGATCTGTCCACCCAAATTCAGTTTTAAGGTAAGGTCATTAAGCACTTTGACATCGATATTTGACCTGAAGTTCAAACGGTTCAAATTTGAGTTTGTACTATAGCCATCGTTCATGTCTGTGTTTTTGTAAATACCCGTATTGTTCAAATATCCCAACGAGAC
Source organism: Chitinophagaceae bacterium (assembly GCA_044341875.1). Taxonomy (GTDB): domain Bacteria; phylum Bacteroidota; class Bacteroidia; order Chitinophagales; family Chitinophagaceae; genus Pollutibacter. The sequence goes on from JBIIQT010000016.1 coordinate 35,291, forward strand.
ATAATAATGTGCAACCTTGTTTCCTCCGGATGAACTGATGTTTAATGATGTAATCGGTGCATTTTGCCTCACCATCTCTTTTAACCAATCAACGTTAGGAAAGAGGCTTCTGTTACCATCAGTATATCCGGCAATATCAGCAGGGCTGAACAAGGGAGGCAATTTGTCATTGGACAATGCCTGATTGTACATTTGGGCGAAAGTTGCGGAATTGTTGAATTGGGGCAATCTTGTTGGAGACTGAACTCCATTTGAAAAATCTACAGTTACTTTTGATTTTCCTTCCTTACCACCTTTAGTAGTAACAAGTACGACGCCATTGGCCGCCTGAATACCGTACATGGCAGTAGCAGATGCATCCTTCAACACCGAAATATTTTCAATGTCAAATACTGAAACCGAGTTAAGGTCTCGGATAAACCCATCTACCAAAACAAGTGGAGCCCGGGCAAATCCAAAAGTGGTAACGCCCCGGAGTGAAAAACCTGGTAAATCATTGCCGGGTTCACCACTGTTCTGGTCTACAACCAGACCTGCAACTTTACCATACAAGGCATTGCCCAATGAGAAAACGGTATTTTTTTCGATGTCATCGCCAGTCAAAGTGGAAATAGAAGAAGTTACTTGACGCTTCTTTACTTTTCCATAAGCAATGGCCTGCAAATCTTCTGACAAATGAATAATTGAATCTTTTTTTACAGGCTTATTTTGCGCCTGCAGCAGTTCTGTTGCCTGGAGGGCAATGAGTATGATAAAGCAACTGCAATATTGTTTAAAGGGAATTTTCATGTTTACACGCATTAATTGAATTCTTGAATGATACTACCAGCCTGGGTTCTGTATAAGTCCATACCCTTTGTTCACTTCATTGTTTGGAAAAGGGTGCAAGTACCAATGTGTAAACCACGCCCTGTCGTGGTACTTGTATTTGGTATAAGTATACGTATTGTTTCGCTGCCTGATAACCCTTACATCAAAAATAGGCCCCTTGAAAACTTCACCCTTCATCATCCTTTTAAGATCAAAATAACGGTGGTTTTCCAGGTACAATTCGATGCTTCGCTCATTTTCAATAAAATTTCTCAGACCAGCCTGGTCAAGGGTTCTCGAGACATTGGGCATACCTGACCTGCTGCGGATTACATCCAATGCTGCGAAAATTTCCGGACTTGGTCCGTTGGCTTCATTGAGTGCTTCAGCCAAATTCAGGTACATCTCCGCCAACCGCATGTAAGGACTCATGGGAGTCCAAACACCTGCAACTTCCAGTCCATTCAACCATTTACGGGTAAAATAGGCAAACTGGGTTCTGGCAACAATAGGACCATTTCGACCATTTGGAACACTTGGGTCAACACCATTATAAATTTCAAGGTTGTATGTTGGCGTGGTTGTAACCCACAAACATCCATTGTATGCCACAGAAAGATGAAAACGAGGATCAAGATTTCTATAAGGTGCAGTAGGGTCGTTTACTGGTGTTGTAATAGGCGTATTCCAGTTTACACTCGTTCCATTTGTGTTTTGGTATTTTTCAACATGATTTTGTGTGGGCTCGGTTGCCGCAAAACCATTCATGTTGGTACCACGTCCAGTCCAGTAATTTCTTGATTGGTTGATGCCTTGAAAAGTTCCATAGATCACCTCGGTATTTCCTGCCTTTGGAACATCCTCACATGCAACTTTATAGTTCCGGTTGACACCAAAATTTCTAACGATGGCATACCCATTCTGTTCAGCATAAGTGATGGCTTCACGCGCATACCTGGCAGCAATCGTCCACATATTCTTGTCATACTTCATGAGGCTGATCAACTTGTTGTTTGCACCAAAATCTTGATATGGCTTATCATTGTTGAAAAGCGGACTTGCAGCATAAAGCATGGTCCTGGATTTGAGTCCATACACAAATGTTTTCGTCAACCTGCCAAACTCTTTTTCATCGGGAACCTTTGCAGGAAAATTGGGGTTTGCAATGGCCTCATCACAGAGACTGATGATATGATTGTAAACAGAATCTACTGGAGCACGGGGAATATTGAATTGCTCTGCATCATTGAGTACAGACTTCACAATTGGAACGCCACCATAACGTTTGAACATTTCAAAATACTCAAGGGCCAGCATGGCCGTGCACTCGCCTTTGATCCTCCCCTTCACATCAGCTGGTGCGTCAGGAACGCGGTCAATGTTTTGCTTTAGGATAAGCGCTTTTCTGATGGTCCTCCAGTGGTTGTCATATACATCTTCACCATTGGCACCATTCACCGTAAACCAGTTGGAGTTGACACTTCCAGCATAGACATTGTTGGCAGTATATCCATTTTGTGCTGTAAAACAAATGGCCTCATCAGTAATGGTTGACACCGAAGCCAAACCCAATTTGGAATTCAAGGCTGTAGCAAGCGCCCTGCCTTGAAATTGATACAGGTCAAAAACAAGACGTTCTGTATTTTGATAGCTGGAAAACACCGAATCAACATTGAAAGATGTTTGGGCCGGCATTTCAAGAAACTTTTTGCAAGAATTGAGTCCCAACATAGAGGACATCAATAAAACAATCAGGTATAAAGGTATTTTAAGCTTCATTTTCATTTGATTTAAAATTGAAGGGTAATGCCAAAATTGAAAACCTTCAATTGAGGATAAGTCATTCCACCAGATGCTGAATTCTCAGGATCGATGAATTTAAGGGTGTCAAATGTGAGCAGGTTTTGTCCACTTACAAACAACCTCATTGAGCTCGCCCCAATTTTCTTGAGGAGTGCACTATTCAAGTTGTAAGCAACCTGCACATTGCGCAGACGCAAATAAGATGCATCCCTTACCCAAAGGGCAGAGTTGGAGTAATTGCTCATGTCTGCATAGTTCAAGGTCAGGCGGGGAATCTTGGCATTGGCATTGTTGTCTGGGCTTTCAGCATACCATCTGTCACGAATAAAACCCATTGCAGAGCCCAGGGCACTGAAGGGCAAAAGTGCGTTAAACCCAAGACTCATGCTCATGTTGGCAGCGCCCTGAAACAAGAAACTTACATCAAAATTCTTGTGCGTAAATCCACCTGAGAAACCATAGTTGATTTCAGGGAACGATGGGTTTAGGATAGGACTTCTGTCATTCACGTCAACGATGCCATCACCCGTTAAATCAGCATACTTAACGTCACCTGGGCGCTGGTTCATGTTGAACTGTCTTGGCCATTTGTTGATATCCTCCTGGTTGTTGAAGAATCCCATGAACTGGTAACCAAAAACTTCTCCGACACGTTGACCGGTTTGGTTGAGCAATGGATAGTTGGTGTTGAACGCTTCATCCATGAAGAGAATCTTGTTTCGTGCAAATGAATAATTACCCCTTATGTAATAATTTGTTTTCCCGATCATATCTGACCAGCCCAACTCTATTTCATACCCTCTATTCTTCACTCTTCCAATATTGTATGCATCCTGCAAAACAGCAGCAACATGTGAAGGAACGGTTCTGCGTGCGGTAAGAATATTCGAACGTTCGTCAATAAAATAGTCAACATTCAACGATAACTTATTTTTGAAGAAACGGAATTCAGCAGCAAAGTTCTGCTTCAATGCTTTCTCCCAGGTTACGTTGGGATTTCCCAATTTACCTTCAATAAAACCAGCTCTGCTTACGGGATCATCACCGAAAATTGCGCCTCCCCCACTGAGGTATTCACTTGGGAAATACATAAAACGTAAAGAGCCCATCCTGTCATTTCCTACAACACCATATGATGCCCTCAATTTCATGTAAGACAGTATATTGTCTCCAATGGCTTTTTTCACGAAAGGTTCGTTGGTAACTACCCAACCACCAGAAACTGCAGGGAACCAACCAAAACGGCTTTGTACAGGAAAGTTTTCTGATCCATTCCTGCCCATGTTGAATTCAAGCAGGTATTTTTGGTCATAGTTATAAGTAAAGCGGGTTACAAAATCCTGGTATCCCAAAGGAACTCCCGGAAGAGATAGCGAGTGATAGAATTGTTTGCGCTGTGTATACAAGAGCAATCCACCCAGAGCATGTTTTCCAAAGGTCTTGTTGTACTCCATGGCAGCTTCCAGATATACCCGTTTTGACCTTGTAAAACTTTCAGTTGGGTCATTCAATACTCCGTCCTCTCCAGACTGACGTAATATCGGATCTGGAATACCATCACCATTTACATCAACTTTCTCTGCAGAGTAACGGGCAAAACTTCTTGAAAATCCCCTGCTTTGGCCATACTCACTATCGTATGCGCCAATCAGCCTACCAGACAAGCCCTTGAGGAGGAAATCAAATTTTTGCTTCAATCCCACATTCAAATTCAGTACACTGTTGGAGAAACGATCAAATCCATCAAAAAAAGTTCCCAATGCATTTCTTCCATTTGCCCTTGGTATGGTGATTACCTTACCTTCCCACATTCCTGGAGTACCATTGGTGGCGGCTGCCAAAATGTCGACAAAAGGAGAACCACCTGGAGAGCTTCGGTTGGATGTAAATCCGCCGATTTGAATATTTGCTCTGGTTGTTTTTGAGATATCAAGATCAAGATTGGAACGGAAATTGAATTTTTTATACAGGTCATTGTTGTTGTAATCCTTCACAAACTGCTTCCACAAACCCACTTGATCTAAATAACCCAGAGAGACAAAATATTTTGCAACACTGGTTCCACCTGAGATGTTTACGTTGTGTTGTTGCTGTGGGGCATTGTCATGCATCATAAAATCCAACCAATCAACACTTGGATAAAAAAGCGGATCACTGCCATCCTTAAACTTCTGCAATTCGTCCTTAGTGAACATGGGTGTAACCGTAGGGTTATCATTCAATTGAGCTTCTACCTGAAGTACCGAAAAATCATAACCATTCAAAAATTCTGGCAAACGGGTTGGCACCTGTAATGCATAGTTTCCATTGTAACTGACTTTTGCAGGTCCTTCCTTACCCTTGAGGGTAGTAACCATGATAACACCATTCGCACCACGAATTCCATACACTGCCGTAGATGCTGCATCCTTCAATACAGAGATGGACTCCACCTCATTGGGGTCGATTCTTGAGAACGGACGCTCAACGCCATCAACCAACACCAAGGGTGCTGCATTTCCGTTGTCCAACGTTCCAATTCCACGAATGCGCAATGTTGTTTCATCATTACCAGGCTGGCCGCTTCGCTGAACCGCCAGCAAACCGGGAACACGGCCCACCACTGCAGCCGACAAATTGGGAACAGGCGCTTTGAGTAGATCTGCACCTTTTACTGTTGAAATAGCCCCTGTAACAGTAGCCTTCTTTTGACTTGAGTATCCTACAACAACCACCTGGTCAAGGCTTGATGCAGATGGAGACAGTGTAATTGTCAAATTATTCAGGTTGCCCACTTTTACTTCCTGGGTTTCATATCCAACATAGGTAACCACAAGTACAGCATTGGGCCCGGACACTTCAATGGAGAAACTTCCATCTGCTTTGGACTGTGAGGTGGCTTTCCCACCCTTTTCACTGATGGTACATCCAGACAAAGGTTCTCCAATTTCGTTGACCAGTTTACCGCTGAACAGGATCCGATCAACATGATTGAAACTGCCGAATGCTTCAATGCGATGGTTTGCTTGTGCCGATGATAAACACAGCAGCATCGATACAATGAAATTCGTGAAAATTGTGAAAAAGAGACTCTTGGGTTCCTTCATGTGCAAAGCGAAAAACTGCACTGGGGGCTTCAGTTGTTTTTTCATGTAATGAATGCAAGTTTTGGTTGTCGTTGAGATAGATGATTTACACAAAATCATCAAAAATCATAACCAAAATAGAGTATTTACATTAGATTCGGGGTATAATTCAGGTGTGATTTCCGCAATTGACTATCGAAAGTGTTTGCACAAACGTTTGCGATAGATATAAAATTTTTGAAATGCCAAGAGCAAAATGCCCCAAGTGTCAGATTACCGAAAGAATCCTCAAATCAGGAATCATCAGAGACAAACAACGGTTTTATTGCAAGGATTGCAACTATCATTTTACACTGCTGCATGAAGGCAAGAAGCAAAAGAGCGAAACCAAAAAAAACAACAGACCCACAT
>JBIIQT010000017.1:0-41059 GCA_044341875.1 Chitinophagaceae bacterium
AAGGGTTGGGAATGGACAGCTGAGCAATGCGATCAAGCTTTTTCTTTTTGGTATCGTAGCGGAAAAATCCACCATTGGTGCCGCGCACAGGACCATAAGAAGTTTCAATATCATTGGCCAGAAATACACCCTGTCCCATGTAAATAGATCCGGATGCATCAGTGGTATAGGCATGGTGTGCATGATGGGTGTCATGGTCATCAAAGCCACTCAAAAGAATTTCCCTGCTATCGCATTTGTCATCACCGTTGGTGTCTTTCAGCAACATGAAATTTGTTCCTTGTGAAAGATACACTCCTTCAGGAGCAAGTTCAAAGCCCAATGGCAACTGCAATCCGTCTGCGAAAGTGGTTTGTTTATCAGCCTTTCCATCGTTGTTGGTATCCTCCAAAATGATGAGCTTGTCATTCGGTTTTGGATCACCTGGTTTCCAATGGGGATAGGTTGGCATGACCGCCACCCAAAGTCTTCCTTTATTATCAAAGGAAATCTGCACGGGGTTGGCGAGATCAGCAAATTCTACTTCAGAGGCAAACAAATCTATTTTGTATCCGGGAGCAACAGTGAATTTATCCAAAGCTTCCTGGCCATACAAATAGCGCATCGCAGCATTGGGATCTTTGGGTTTATAGTTGGTTTGAACCGGAGGAAGGATGGAGGTTTTTGCATCAGCAGCAGCCATGTCCATTTTTTTCCCTTGGGCCGCCATCCAGATGGCGGTATCCCTGATCAGGGTCATTTCCCTGATTTTCTTTTGTTCTGCGGGATAGTTGTCTGGTCCAAATGGGTTATACCTTCTTCCAAAAACATGCACACCATTGGGGATCTTGTAGTCGTTGTGCCACATCCAGTTTTTCTCCATGACGGCAGCATGTACTGCTGCTTTGTTGGATGGTGTTGGAATGCTGGTTTTTCCAAAAACCTCATTGGCCAGGAAGGGGCCAAATTTTGCATATCCTTCATTGTTCAGTTGGCTGCCGTCAATGGTCAATTCTGTGGCAGGATCATCCAACCAAATCTTGCTGGGCGTGAAAGCATCAACAAAATGAACCTTGTTTTTTGCAGCAACTTCTTTCATGGCCTGTGTATAGATCAAGAGATTGGCATTCTCTGTTTTTCCATTCGGCAGGTCATATTTTCCTGAGAGATTTTCGAATGCTATCGGTGAAACCAAAGCCAATTGGGGGGCAGACTTACCATTGTACTTTTGTGCCTGGGTATGCTTGATAAAAGCCTCCAGCTCTGCCTTGTAGTTGGCCAAACCGGCCGCACCTTGATATGATTCATTGAATCCAAAGAAGGCAATGATGATATCAGCCTTGTGTTTGGTCATCCATTCATCCGGATACTCTACAAAACCTTCCATACTTGCTGGTTTAGCCAGTTCGGTTTGGAATTTTTCTGCACCAGGAAATGCCCAAGGTGTTTTTCTTCCGGAATGAGGACGGAATCCAGGCGTATTTCCTCCATCACACATGTTGCGGACATAGAGCATGTTTTCTGGATAGCGAAGCTGAAGCTCCGTTTCAAAATGGTCAAACTCCTGCATCCTGGAACCCAGGTTGTTGCCGATGAGGATGATATGGGAACCCTTTTCAATACTGAGTTTGGTGGAACCCGGCATCATGAAGGAAAATACTCCAATCATGGCTGCAACCAGTACAATGCCTGCGAAGCTGAATGAATGTTTGATGCGATTTTTTTTCATGTTAAAATTGGTTTATAAAACCATGTCGGGGTTATTGGGGCCAAAATGTTTTAGGATAACAATAGGGTCAGTGGCAGATGTATTGACTATTTTGACACCTCCTAATGCTGCTTTTTCACTGATGAAGAATTCATCGTTGGTCAGCTGGCCATAGCGAATCAGGGCAGGGGTTTCAATTTCCCAAACACCAAATGTTCCGCGTCCCTGCATGACGATGATACCGTAAGCTGCACTGTCTTTTATGGTTACCGTTTGTCCCGGGAAAACAGTCAGTTCCTTGGCGCCGAAGGCTTCTGATTTGTAGCAGATCCAATTTTCAACATACCCATTGGCTTTCATTTCTTCCAGGTCATGCACAGGCTTGGGTGCCATGAAACGGTTGGCCATGGTATTGGGATCAACATTAAGATCCCAGTCAATTACATCCATCAATGCATCATAATCGCCAATGCTTTCTTTGGGTGTGCCATTCCAGAGCAATTCTTCTGGTATGATGGCCTCGTTTACCAATGATTGGTACATGGCAAAAACATCCGATGCTTTCTGTGGCTCATAGGTACACATGCTGCCCGGTGCGTGCAACAATCCTGGAGGAACATCCCATCCGGTACCGGGTTCAAGTCGATAGGCCTGAGAATAGTTCGTGAGTTTGTTGTCACCCTTGGTGAAGTTCATCAAGCATTCCTTGATCACTTCTTTGGGTGTGCCTGGTGCGATACCGATAAATGTGTAAGGGAAATCACCTCCATGGTTGTTCAGTTGAGGAGGAAAATAATAAGCCTCTGGTTTTCCTTTTTGTCCAATCAGGGCAGCTTTTTCATCGTTATGGTGAACATGATGAGGGAGTGGTCCCATGTTGTCAAAAAACTTGGAGTACATGGGCCAGCTTTGGTATTCATTCCAGAGCCTGTCTCCGATAAGTTCACCTTTCAATTCATCAACGGCATCTTTCAACAGGATCTGATGGGTGGTTTGGCCATCATTGTATACAACTGGGCTCAATCCTTCATTCTCTCCTGTCAATGGACCATTTTTTGCAGGTGTCGTGGACGAAAGCCAGCGCTCATCAATGCCGCCTCTTTCTCCTCCTAGAATATAGTAATCATCCGGATGTAATTTTATCCTCCTGCCCGGTACACAAAAAGACCTGGGTACCCAAGTTGGGGCTAATCGAAGAATTCCTTTGCCTTGTTCGAGTGCTTTTTTTGCAATGCTTTGTTGTTCCATATCGGCTTATGTTAGGGTTAAATAATCAATGAAAAATTTTAGCGATGTTTTCATTTCCTTGAATGGCTTGAAATGAAAGGTTGTACTGGATGCGCTCTCCAGGCGCGATGAAAATCAGTGTTTCATTTTCCCTGGCTTTGGATTGGCCAATAGGCGGATGAGAACCCGGTTCAAGGCCTGTAACATATTCACCTTTGCCCCAGTGTTGCCAATTGGTCATCCATGGCAATTCATTTTTATTGAATTGAATGGCTACGGCCAATTCCAATGCAGGGTTGTGGAGGCCACAAATGCATTGTCCGCTCTCAGAAGCATCAATATCAACAATGGCCACTTCTTCACCATTGCCACTGTGGTTCATCAGGGTATCAGGGCAGGTTTTGAATGCTTCACCATTAGGGAAATCATTTCCATCACGGGTAAGCATTTTGCCTTTCCACTTTAGCTGGCTTCCCTCATCTGCAAGGGGCCATCCGAAATTGCAATGATATAAAATCATGTGTGGTGCAGGTGTATTGCCCCTGTTGGAAATCTCATCATGGATCTTGAATCCGGGAACACCAAGCGTTGCGGAAATGGTTCTTCTGAGTTCCAATGCCGGACCGAAAATTTTAGATTCTCTGATGATGCCGGTGATGCTCATGTTCATGTTTCCATTTTCGGGATCTGGTTGAACAATGGAGACAATTTCTGCCGGGATATTGCTGATGTTGCCGTGCACGCCTCTTTCACCAAATGCATCTTTTTCTGGCCCGCCTACATGGGAGAGGCCACAGGTAGTCACTAGGCCGCCGCCAAAGGTTTTGAGCCAATCCAAACCCTTGTCTGAAAAGGGTTGTGGTGGCGGAAACCCAGCGTGGTTCAACCAGGCCAGGTTGTATTGATTGTAAGCAGCATCGGCAATGTCCATTGCCCTGTCTATCAAAACTTTGAAGCGAAGTCCGGCTCCCGTATTGATCCAGGCAACGCGCATACCCCTGCTGATGCCATTGTCAAGCACTGCAGTTTCTATGCCGCCAACCTGAGTTACATTCCCAACCTTATCACTCCAAATCTGCTCTTGAGGCATTTTTATTTGGTTGAATTGTAAACAGGATGAGCCGGATTGCCACCAGATTTCAAATAGGCCATCAGGTCTTTGAGTTCGTCGGGGTTCAGGCCATTGATCATGCCCGGTAGCATCGGAGAAACCTCAGATACACGCGTTCTAACCACATTCTTTTTCAAAACTTCCTTGATGGTTTGTGTATCAAAGGGGTTTTGAGAAATATAGTATTTGTCTTTGTCCTGGCGTATCAATCTTCCCATGAGTGAACCACCGGACCTGAGGTAGAACACCGTTGAACCATATTGGTCTGAGATGGTCTTGCTGGGGGAGATGATGGCCTCAAGCATGTCCTTGTTCGAGAATCGGTTTCCCAACTGGGTAAGGTCTGGTCCTGCAATACCACCTTCTCCTCTGACCTGATGACAGGTGCGACAGAGGGATGCGGCAAACATGGCTTTGCCTTGCTCGAAATCTCTTGTACCATTTCCACTGTCTACAACCGATAATGCATCAGCCAGTTTCCATCCTCGGCCCGGACCTTTTGGCCTAACAGGTCCAATGTCTAACCCTTTTCTGGCAAGGGTTACAATAGAATCACCTGAAATCTTATTGTACAATGCAAAGCTTTCTTTCGGAAGATTTTCCAATGCATTTTTACGTGCCTTGTCAATAAAGCCTACATAACAAACACCTCCTTTGTAACCAAAGGCAGTATAGTACCATTGAAAATATTTGTTCCTCAAATCAGTGGTCCAGCCATTCTTGGCCTGGCTCAAAACATTGGCATACCAGGTCTGTGTAAGCGGAGGCATTTTCGATAACATGCCTGCAATGTCCATTCCATATTGTGGGTTGCGGAGAATCAGGTCTGATGATTCAGAAACTGTTTTCTCTGCGGCCATGTCATCTTTGGCAACTGCCAATAGGGCCATTGTTTTTTCAACAGCTTTTGGCGCATCAACATAGACCAACAGCTTGCTGAGTTCTTTGTTGAGCTCATTGGTGGCGGCAGGGAAAATCGGGTTTAGTAATTTAGCTACAGCATCTTTTTCAGCTCCATCAGGTGCTCCCATCCTGGCAAATACCAGTTCAATGGCACGCATCAAATCGAGTTGCTGTGTTGCTGTCAGCAAGGAAATATTTACATTGGTAAGTGCTGTCAGCAATGATTTCTTGGACTTTACATCACCACGCCTTGCCAGACCAATCGCTGCATTGGTAAGAATCACAGGGTCTTTTTCATTGATTGTTTTATCCGTCCATTCCGCAAGCGGTTGCGCTTCAACAGCGATGCGCGCCGCATAACGAATGAAACGATCCTTGTCCTTTAAAAAGGGCCAGGCTTCATTCACAGCACCTGCTGTTGGTTTACCATGATAGGTCTCCAACTTTTTGCGGGTTTTTTGTGCTTCATTCAATTCAACTTTTGCCATGACTGTATTCTTCGTTTCAGATCCTGCATAATAAACACGGTACATGTCGGACTCCAGCCTTCTGCCTCCGGTAAGGAAATACAATGCGCCATCAGGTCCTATAACTCCATCAGTCAATGGTAGTGGAGATCCTGAGATGAATTCTTCACCTGTTGCAGTATAGGATGCACCGTTTGATTTTGGATAGATGGCATAAATGATACCGAAACTCCAGTCAAAGGCGAACAATGCATTGCGGTATTTCTCCGGGAATTTTGCGTTGGATCCAGATACAAAATTGGTGGGAGATCCCTGTCCTATATTAACGGCTGCAGGAAGGTTGTCAGGATAGTTGGCATTCCATTTGTTTGTGCCGGGTCTCCATCCGTATTCACCTCCGCTGGTAACGTGCAGAATTCTGGTAGGTCGGTACCATGGTGTACCAAAATCCCACTCCATGTCAGAATCGTAAGTAAACATCTCTCCAGCATTGTTGAACGCGAGGTCAAAAGGATTGCGGAAGCCTGAGGCATACATATTCCATTTGCTGCCGGTTGAATCAACCTGGGCCACCCATCCACCATGGGATTCGACGGTATTGTCATGGCCGTTGGGGTCCTTGATCAAAGGGAACAGGTTATCAAATTTTCCATCTGGAATATTCTGATATGAATCCAATTTTGGAATTTTTGTAAAGTTGCCGGAAACAACAAACAGGGATTGTTTGTCTGGAGCCATTACAATGCTGTGTGGCCCGTGTTCTCCTTCACCATTCAACAATTTGAGCATGGTTATTTTATCAAACTGGTCGTCACCATCGGTATCCTGGAGTCGGTAAAGACCACTGGTTCTTTTTAATTTGCCATTGCCGCGATGGTTGATCATCACATATAAACTGTTGAAAGCATAGAGGAGGCCATGGGCATAACCCATGGAAACTTTTCCCGTTGTTGTGTCAGTCATGAATGCAGGATCCTTCAATACCTCCAGTTTTTCAACTTTTGTTTTGTTGATGGTGTCTCCGATGGCTGGCACACTGAGACGATAGAGGTATCCATATTGGTCTGACGCAATGATTCTGCCCTTGTTGTCAAAGGTCATCGATACCCAGGATCCTTCTTCATGCTCAGAAGGCCCATAAAGTCTCTCTGCTTTGAACCCCTGGGGCAGTTTAAGGTTGGCAACTTTTGGATCATCGGCGGTAAAAAAAGCATCTTCGCTTTGAATAGAAAACGAAATGACCAGAGCGATAGGCAGGACAAGGGCGAATAGCCTGAACAACAGGACTGAGTTTTTTTTCATGATGGCAGTTTTAATTCGGCAAAATCAGCACACCCAGTTCATCCATTTTAATGGTAAGTTTACTTAAATTGCCTTTATATATATGCTCTCGTAAAATAGGCCTTACCCTTCAATTAAAAAAATATATCGGGTAAAGTTTATGCACCGAGTGTGTTGACAATTACTCGCAAGTTGGCGAGTATGTTATATATAAATTATGAGCGATTCACCTAAACAATCATTTTACAATAAGCGGCTCTTCTGGGTAGCTATAGCTTTGTCCTGGATTTGCATCTTTGCGGTATTCAATACCATACAGCTTTCAGGATCAGGGCTTGATTTAGCGCGATCCCTGGCATGGAAGTTGTTGGGTCGGCTACATCCGATTGCTGTTCATTTACCCATCGGAGTGATTCTTTTTGCTGCCTTCCTTGAAATCTTGATTGTCTTCAAAAAGCATTCGGCCTATCGGCAGGCCATTCAATTGAGTTTATTGATAGGACTCATCGCAGGGTTATTTTCTGCAATTACCGGATTGATGTTGTCTGCTGAAGGGGATCATGCCAGTTCTTTGCTGCTTAAGCACCAGTGGTTGGCGATGGGTGTGGTTTTCTTGAATGGCTTGGCCTGGTTCAGGCATGCTGATCTGCTGCAACATCCAACAAATCAGCGCATTCAAATATTCAGGATAATCCTTTTCGCCAATGTATTGCTGCTCTTGTTGGCAACCTATTTTGGAGCATCCCTTACCCACGGCACAAATTACTGGTCAACAGAAGCATCCAAAAAAACTGCCACAACCCCGTTGAAAAACAAGACTACTTCAATGGCTCAAGAACCGGAACCTGGGCTTGAAACAGATCCAGCATTGGTTCTTGAAAATGAGCAGTTATTTGCCAGCCTGGAAGCACCCTCGTTGGAACAACAGGCATCATTGCAGCTTCAGGTAAGGACCATCCTTGCCCATAATTGCTATGATTGCCATGGTCCGGAAAAAGTAAAGGGAGACCTGCGCCTGGATCATATCGACCTGATCATGAAAGGTGGAGAGAGTGGTCCTGTTGTTATTCCAGGCAATGCTAATGCCAGTGAGCTTTACAAGCGCATCAGCTTGCCTGAAGGCCATGAAGACATCATGCCTTCTAAAGGCAAAAAACTCACTGAACAGGAAATCAAAGTCATTGCCCAATGGATCAATGCAGGAGCCGCCTGGCCAGACAGCCAGCAGGTCAAAAAAGCATTCAGGAATGCAGCGCTGGCGCCAAGAAATCCTGCATTGCCATCAGATGCTTCCGCATATGGCAATCCTATTGATAAATGGACGAACAGTTATCTAAAATCAAAGAAATTGCCCTGGCCCAGTCAGACAGATGACAGGACTTTTATTCGAAGGGTTTACCTTGATCTGATCGGAGTAGTGCCAACACCAGAAGAAATGGAAAGCTTTTTGGCGGATAAAAAAGCCAGCAAAAGGGATAAATTGGTAAGGCAGTTGCTTGACAGAGAGGATGATTTTGCAGCCCACTGGTTGAGTTTCTGGAATGATGCCTTGCGCAATGACTATACCGGAACAGGGTACATCACGGGTGGAAGGTTTAATATCACCAATTGGCTGTACACTGCCATCAAAACAAATAAACCTTATCCTCAATTTGTACAGGAACTGGTGAACCCAGGCAAGGAGTCCAAAGGATTTATTGAGGGCATCAAATGGCGTGGAGAAATCAATGCCAGTCAACGGACAGAAATGCAGGCTGCCCAGAATGTTGCACAGGTATTTTTAGGGTTGAACCTTAAATGTGCATCATGCCACAACAGTTTCATCAGCGATTGGAAGCTTACCGATGCCTATGGCTTTGCCAATATTTTTGCAGACAGTTCATTGGAGATCAACCGCTGCGACAAACCCACTGGAAAATTTATACGCCCTCAGATGTTGTGGAAGGATCTGGGCAAGATTGACAGCATGGAATCCAGAAAAGTGAAAATGGCACAATTGGCTGAAATCATCGTCAAGCCTGAAAATGGACGGTTGTATCGCACCATCGTCAACCGCATCTGGAAGCAAATGCTGGGCAGGGGTTTGGTTGAGCCTGTAGATCAGATGGACAATCAGCCATGGAGCCAGGATTTGTTGGATTGGATGGCGTTTGATTTTCAGAAAAAAGGAGGGGACGTCAAAGCATTGATCTATTCTATTGCCACATCAAAAACATACCAAACCAAATCTGTTGGTCTGAAAGACCCCAACGATGTTTTTTTACAAAATTATGTGTTCAGAGGCTCCCTCAGAAAACGCATCACTGCAGAGCAGTTTTCTGATGTTGTAGGTGGCATCATTGATCCTATTTTTCCGGATTCTATCATGAAATTCAAGCCACAATATGCAGCAGGCTTTGTTCCTCCTGGGGGATATTTTGCAAGGGCAGCCTTTGTGGCAAACAATCCATTTCTGATTGCGTTAGGAAGACCCAACAGGGAAAATGTTACTACAGCACGTGAGTCCCAGGCCAACCTGCTGCAGGCGCTGGAACTGACCAATGGTGAAAGATTCAATGCCATGATAAATCGTGGCGCCATCAAATGGCAAAGACGCTACCCCAATGGTGAATCACTGCTGTCAGCTTTCTATGCACTTTCATTAGGGCGTAAACCCAACAGCAAGGAAAAGGTAGTGGCGATGAAAATTTTGGGGGATGTACCATCTCTGGAAGGCATTCAAGACTTTTTCTGGGCAGTGTTGTTGTTGCCAGAAATTCAGATCATTGATTAATTATTAACTTCATTGGCCATGAGCAAATTCTCGGATAGAAGGAAATTTTTAAAGAACACCAGTGCCGCAACCATCGCAGCCTTGGGGGCGACCATGCCCTTGTCCGGACTCCTCAGCAGCATGAAGCCTTTCGGCAAACAATCTACTGCAGATACGGTCATCCTTCTTTGGATGGGGGGTGGCATGGCACATACCGAGACATTTGATCCCAAGCGGTTCACGCCATACTCAACAGGGATAAAATCCAATGATGTGCTTAGCACATTTCAGTCTGTGCCAACCATTCTTGATGGTGTTCATTTTTCTGAAGGACTGGAGTCCATTGGTCGGATCATGGACAGGGGAACCGTCATTCGTTCTTATGTGGCGGCAGACATGGGGCATATTTTGCATTCCCGCCATCAATACCATTGGCATACTTGCTACCGGCCACCACAATCGGTGTCTGCTCCTCATATTGGATCTTGGGTTGCCAAAGAGTTGGGTCCAATCAATTCAGCCATTCCGGCTTTCATTGATATTGGGCAGCGTTTTACTGTTGGAGAAGGAGAAGAATTGAAAGCCTTTCACACAGCAGGTTTTTTAGGAAATGAATTTGGACCCTTCATGATCCCAGATCCCACCGCTGGATTGGAAGCTGTCCGACCACCCGTTGGCATGTCTGAAACCAGATTTGAGAAAAGGAATCAGTTGTACAGAGAACTGATGAGCCAGGGGGCCATGGGTGAGTATGGTTCTGATTATCACAAGGAATCCATGATGCGCTCGATGGAGCAGGCCTATCGCTTGCTCAAATCTCCAGAGGCAGCTGCTTTTGATTTGAACAAGGAGCCCAAGTCCAGCTACGATATTTACAATACAGGAAAATTTGGTTTGGGTTGTCTGATGGCCAAGCGGCTCACCCAAAAAGGTGCCAGGTTCATCAGTGTAACAACTGAGTATGAGCCATTCAAGAATTGGGATACCCATGAAAATGGTCATACACGGTTGGCCGACATGAAAAAGAGGATTGATGCACCCATTGCGCAGCTTGTCAAGGACTTGGAACAGTCTGGGCACCTGGACAGGACCATGATCATCCTGGCAACGGAGTTCAGCAGGGACATGATGGTAGAAGGCAGGCCTGAGTTGAAGGTACAGGAGCAGGTTAAACAGCCCGATATCATCAATGATATCAAGTTTTATGGCATGCACCGTCATTTCACAGACGGATGCTCCATGCTCATGTTTGGTGGAGGCATCAAGAAGGGTAATGTGTTTGGCCAGACTGCAGACGAAAGGCCCTGCAAAACCATCAAAGATCCCATTGTAATTGATCAGGTACACCAATCCATTTATCATGCACTTGGGATTGATCCGGAGACCAATTATGTGGTAGAAGAAAGACCTTTTTATACGACTCCTGACGGTAAAGGAAAGGCAGTAAAGGAGTTGTTTGGCTGATGCATCTGCAGTAGAATTTCAAAGCACTGCTAGGCATAATGATTCCGATTTTTCCCTTAACTTTGCCACTCGTTAGGAACATTAGCTCAGTTGGTTTAGAGCATTACTTTGACAGAGTAGGGGTCACTGGTTCGAGTCCAGTATGTTCCACCACTTTACCTTTTAAACTGCACCCGCAGCATGTCATCCAATCCACTTTTCAAGGAACAATTTGAAACCGAAGTACTTGACAGTGCCGGTTATGCCTTGATTGTATGGAATGACGAAGTGAATACATTTGATCATGTCATCAAAACCCTGATGGAAGTCTGCAAACATGAAAGGGAACAGGCGGAACAATGTGCCATGTTCATTCATTACAAAGGCAAATATGGGGTAAAACATGGTTCATACGATGAATTGAAACCCATGTGTGATGCCATCACCGACAGGGGCATTGGTGCTACGGTGGAAGAGGTGAAGGGATAGCTTTTCTTTAGTTCAATTTTTCTTTGAAATGCACACTCATGGCTGGATGTAGCGCGGCCTGGTTGATGACCAGAGACCGGATGAATTCATTAGAGGCTGCAGGTTCAAGCAGTTTTACCAGTTTATCTTTTTTTAATTTCTTTGCTTCTTTGGGAACATATCCCAGCGCAAGAAAATCGTTTCTCCCAATCATGATGCAGGTCAACTCATTACTTTCCCGGCCCTCGCCAAATACCGCGATGGTGGGGGAGTAATGGATCATTTCACTGATTGCAGTTTTTACCTTCGTATTGTAGGATGCAATGTCTTCAGTATGTTCACAGATTCCTTCGCAAAATGCTTCTTCTTTTCCTACACAGGTAACCTGCTCTTTTTGGAGAAAACACATTTTGGGGCAAAGCTTGTGTTCTCTTGCAAGTTTGTTCAGGAGCCTTTGGCCATCTACCTGCATGGGAAATGAAGTATGCGGCTGAAGGTGTTTTTTCTTTTTGACAATTCCCAGCCGAATGATTCCTTTCATGTCTTCGTAACTGCAAATGCCAAAGCGATTTTCAAATTTTTTCTGCGACCTGTTGAATGCCGGCCACAATCTTTTGATTTCAATGCTCTCGAAAACACCCATCATCAGTTCATTGCCACATTCCCGAAAGCTGATCTTGCTGACCATCCTGATGAGGTCTTGTTTTTTCTTGCTGACGTCATTGTTTGAAAAATGACTGGTGACCCGCTTTTTCAAGCGTTTTGCTTTTCCAACGTAAATGATTTTCCCTTTGTTATCGTGAAAATAATATACACCCGGAGTATTGGGCATCCGCTCAAGATCATTGCTGGAAAGATGCATGGGCAGGTAGCTGTCTCCGCTGCCTTTCTTGAGCATGCTTTCAATATGGTTTTGTTTATCATGCTGAAGCAGTTTATGAAAGAGGATGGTAGTTGCTTCCGCATCTCCCATGGCCCGGTGCCGGTCTTCAATGCGGATATCGAGCGAACGGCAAAGGTTGCCCAGGCTATAACTCTGGTGGCCTTCAAATATTTTTCTGCTCAGCCTTACGGTACACAGTTTTCTTGACTGCAACTTGAATCCATGTTGCGAAAGCTGGTGTGCAATAAACGAAAAATCAAAGTTGACATTGTGGGCGACAAAAACCTTGTCTTGCAGCAGTTCATATACGTCTTTTGCAACCTGACCAAACACAGGGGCCTTGCTGACCATCCTGTCGGTGATTCCTGTTAGTTTTTCAATGAAAATGGGAATGGGTTGCATAGGGTTCACAAGGGTGGTATACCTGTGCATGATGGTCTTCCCATCGCTGATCAGGATAGCAATCTCAGTGATGCTTCCTGTTCCTGCGTTGCCTCCTGTTGTTTCTATGTCTACAATTGCATACATGCCTTGCCCACGAATATTATCCGAAATTAACAAGATAATTCCGAAGGCAATTGGCTTGTTGAAAACTTAGTCCAGGTGTAGGCTAAACTCTTTTTCCATTTCCTGCTCAAGCTCTCGTTTGGTGATTTTCCGGAATGCGCGATTTCTCAAAGGAATATCCTGCAACGTTTTACTCTTTTCAATGATGTTTTGAAGTTCATACCGGGTATCACCGGAACCCAGGATCAGGATTTCTTTGGCTTTTTGTATTTGATCAACCACTTTTTTCAGGAACTGCTGCACATGGTTGTTTTCTCTTTCCTGCATTTTTTTATGCCAGTCAAGGGAAGTGCCCAACATGCCGGTTTTATTGGTTGTTTCCCCTTGAAATCTTTCTCTGCCTGCACCAGATTTGATTTCAATGAATTCGGGTTCGCCTTCTGTTGTTGCTTTCATCACCATGGCATGTTTTCTGTCAATCCAAATGGCATAGATGGTTTGGTTTGCTGATTTTTTCATATAAAAGATTAATTGTCAGTTAAATAGGAGTGAACTAATTGCAACATTACATCCTGGATTTACCTTGGAAAATGACCAGCATCAGCTGATGTAGAAATCGAGATCACCCTTGAAGCAAGAATCTTGTAAAAAATTTAACATTATCTTTGTAAAGATTTGTAACTTGTTTCAAGTTTTTTTCGTCTAGTTCTCGGCTGCCCCTATCCAATATCATGATATGCCAATTTCAATTGAATACACCAATGAAAAAGAAAATCATGAATATCTTCACCTCCAGCCCCGGTGGCAATAGCTTAAAAATATTTTTAGTGGTATTGGCCATTTATGCACTTATTGCACTGGTAACCTACCTGGTTTGGTAATCCTTTTCTAGAAGTCAGATTTTTATTTCACCAAGTGATGCTTGTGTGCTCAAATGCTCATTTTGCCAATTGGTTGATTTCATGAGCCATTCGATGATTTCCCTGTAACATCCATCGTGCAAGGTCTAACTTTCTTGTTACCTTTGTGGACCTTAAACGTTCGCAATTCATGGAGATCTCCAAAACATTTGATTTTAAGTCGGCAGAGCAAAAATGGTACCAGCACTGGCTCGATCAAAAATACTTTGAAAGTACACCAGACCACAGGGAACCCTACACGGTTGTTATCCCACCACCCAATGTTACAGGGATCCTTCATATGGGTCATTGTTTGAACAATACCATCCAGGATATCCTTGTCAGGCGTGCCCGCATGATGGGTAAAAATGCCTGTTGGGTACCGGGTACCGACCATGCATCTATCGCAACCGAAGCCAAAGTGGTACACATGTTGCGCGAAAGGGGAATCCAAAAGTCGAGTCTGAGTCGAGAGGCATTTCTTGAATACGCCTGGGAGTGGAAGGAGAAATATGGTGGAATTATTTTACAACAATTGAAAAAACTGGGATGTTCCCTTGATTGGAACAGGACCAGTTTTACCATGGACCCGGATTATTATCGGTCTGTGATCCATGTATTCAATGACCTCTACAGCAAGGGGTATATCTACCGCGGAAAACGCATGATCAACTGGGATCCGCGCGCAAAGACGGCATTGAGTGATGAAGAAGTGATCTTCAAAGAGGTGCAAGGGAAACTTTATTTTCTCCAGTACCAGTTGGCTGACAAGGAAGGAAACCCCCTGCCGATTGAAAATGGAGGAATCACCATCGCAACAGTTCGCCCTGAAACCATCCTGGGTGATGCAGCTATTGCCGTAAACCCAGCCGATGAACGCTTTAAACACCTTATTGGCACTGAGGCCATTGTGCCGCTGATCAACAGGAGAATCCCCATCATCGGAGATGATTATGTGGCCACTGATTTTGGTTCTGGCGCATTAAAAATCACGCCCGCACATGACATGAATGACAACCAAATTGGTATCAAGCATGGCCTTGCTGTTTATGACATCCTGAATGAAGATGGTACATTGAGCGTTGATGCCCAGCTTTACATAGGCCTGGATCGGTTTGATGCAAGAAAGCAAATTGTTGAGGCATTGAAATCGGCCGGACATGTTGTGAAGATTGATGAATATACCCATCAGGTGGGCTTCTCTGAGCGTACGGATGTTGTGGTGGAACCAAGGTTGTCATTGCAGTGGTGGGTAGACATGAAGAAAATTTCCTCACCAGCCCTAAACGCTGTAAAAGATGGGGAGATCAATTTTCATCCTGCCAAATTCAAGAATCTCTACAGGCATTGGATGGAAAATATCAAGGATTGGTGCATTTCCCGCCAGCTCTGGTGGGGACATCAAATCCCCGCATGGTATGATGCAGAAGGGCGTTTTATCGTTGCCATGAATGAGGATGATGCCAAGCAAAAGTTTTCAGCAACGTATGGCATAGAAAATCCACAGCTCAAGCAGGATGAGGATTGTTTGGATACCTGGTTCTCTTCCTGGCTCTGGCCTTTTGAAGTTTTCAAAGGCATTTCGAATCCTGGGAACAAGGATGTTGCTTATTATTATCCTACGAACACACTTGTAACTGCACCCGAAATCATTTTTTTCTGGGTGGCCAGGATGGTGATGGCGGGCTATGAATACATGGGCGAAAAGCCTTTCAAAGATGTATATTTTACCGGCATCGTTCGCGATTTGCAGGGCAGGAAAATGAGCAAGCAGCTCGGCAATTCTCCAGACCTGCTTGAAATGATTGATGATATCGGTGCTGATGCCGTTCGTTTTGGTATTCTCATCGCATCTCCTGCAGGCAATGATCTTTTGTGGGACAAGGCGTCGAATGAACAGGGAAGAAATTTCATCAATAAAATATGGAATGCACTCAAACTGGTCCAACTCTGGAAAGAGCGTTCAAAACCCAATCTGACTGCTGATGAAATGACCCTGGGATCTGACTGGCCCCATGAATGGTTTGATGCAAGGTTGCGTGAAGTTTGCACTGAGGTAGACCAGTTGATGGAACAATTCAAGCTGAGCGAGGCTCTCAAAACCTTATACACACTGGTTTGGGATGATTTTTGCAGCTGGTACCTTGAGTGGATCAAGCCAGGTTTTGAAAAGCCCATGGATGAAGCCCATCTCAACAAGGCCATTGGATTTTTTGAAATATTATTGGAAAGGCTGCATCCGTTCATGCCATTTGTGACGGAAGAAATGTACCACCTTTTGAGGGACGATCAGCCTATTGATCTTTGTGTAAGACAGATGGATGCATCATTCATTGCCAGGGTTGCAGACGATGCGATCCTGAAAGAGGCTTTATTGCTTAAATCAGCCATTTCTGCCATCCGGGACGCAAGAGTGAAGGCACAGATCAAGAACAAGGATGCTGTTACATTATTTGTAGCAGCAAAAGACACAACAATTTGGATGCCTATACAGGAATTGCTTTGCAAACAAGTGAATGCGAAAACATTTTCATTTACAGATGATGTTGTTCCTGAGTCCATTCAGCTGGTGATTGGCGGAGACAAGTTCTATGTAAAAGCGGATCAGGTATTGGATACTTCCATCCAGCGAAAGGAGCTTGAAACTGAACTGGCTTATTTCCAGGGATTTCTTGAAAGTGTTGAGAAAAAACTCTCCAATGAAAAGTTTGTCAGCAATGCCAAACCGGAAGTCGTAGACATGGAAAGAAAAAAGCAGGCGGATGCACTAGACAAAATCAAGATGCTGAAAGAGGGATTGGCCAACCTCGGCTAGATCAGGATTTATTTAACTGTTCATTAGAATCACTACGATTAGATTTGCAACATGAGCAAAACTGTCTTGTCAATTGTTTTTTTTCTGGCATCAATCTTTTCCTTTGCGCAATCCAAGAAAGCAAAGGTGGATACGCTACCAGCCCCCATGCCCTTGACATTTGCCACTTACTGGGGCCCTGTAGGAACCGGGAATGCGCTGGCTGCACAAATCGCTGCCATCGCTCCTGCTGCGATTTTGGTGAGGGACAATGTCGGGAAGCTATACACAGTCAACACATTTCGGATCAATTACAAGTTCAAAAGCACTTACCGGGATGATGAATCAGGGCAAACAAAATCAATGAATGATCTTCGTGTGGGAGACTTCAACAATACGGCGCAACTCAGTCAGGTCTGGGCGGAAAGCATCAAAGACAATGTAAAGCCCGGAGATACAATCCTGTTCAATCAGGTACTTTTTCGAAATGTAAAAGGGAAACTGCAGCTGGCTCCTGTATTGAAAATCGTAGTTCGCTAGATTGCTTTATCTGATGGGCCATTCCATTTCTTGGTTCACCAGTTCATCCCTGAATGGAGTACTGATCCTGATATAATTGTCGGTATACCCTTCGATCATCCCATTTTTATTTTCTTGTTCAAACAGGACTGTTCTAGATTTTCCTTCCTGTGAGGCCCGGAAATACTGCATTTTCTGGTAGGAGAGGTTCCTGAGGAGTTTGTTTCTCTCGTTACGGATATGAATTGGGACAACACTCTTTATCTCAAGGGCCTTGGTATTGGGTCTCTCTGAATAGGTAAACACATGCAGGTAGGAAACATCAAGGGAATGGAGAAAATCAAAGGTCTCCATGAACTCTTTTTCGCTTTCTGATGGGAATCCAACAATGACATCTACACCAATGGCACAATCAGGCATCAGTGTTTTGATCATCTCAATTCTTTCTGCATAAAGTTCTCTCTTGTATCGCCTTCTCATCAATCCAAGGATGGTATTGCTTCCGCTTTGCAGCGGGATATGAAAGTGAGGCATGAACTTTTTGCTTGATGCAACCAACTCAATGATTTCCCTTGTGAGCAAATTGGGTTCAATGGATGAAATCCTGTACCGGCTTACCTCTTCGACTGTATCAAGTGCTTGGCAAAGTTCAAAAAAACTATTTTTTCTTTCACCATCCATCAATCCAAAATCTCCTAAATTCACACCCGTCAGTACAATTTCTTTCACCCCCTGGACACCAATTTCCCTTGCTTGTTGAACCACATTTTCAATTGAATTGCTCCTGCTTTTGCCACGGGCAAGTGGGATGGTGCAAAACGAGCAATTGTAATCGCATCCGTCTTGTACTTTTAAAAAAGTTCTTGTGCGGTTGGTAACAGAGAAAGAGGCATTGAAATCATTGACCTCGCTGATGTCGCAGCTGCAAATCTTTGTTGAATCACCCTTTGTAAAATTCCTGAGGTGCTCTGGAAGGTTGAATTTTTCTGCAGCGCCAAGGACAAGATCTACACCCGGAATGGTAGCAATTTCTTTGGGTTTTAACTGCGCATAGCATCCGGTGATCACAACCACTGCCTCGGCATTTTGTTTCTGGATGCGCCTGACCAGTTGTCTGCATTCTTTGTCTGCATTTTCTGTTACGGAGCATGTATTGATCACATATACATCTGCAGGCTCGTCAAATTCCTTTTTGGTGAAGCCTTCTTTTTCCAGCATTCTCCCCAATGTGGAGGTCTCTGAATAATTCAGCTTGCAACCCAGTGTATGCAGTGCTATGGTCTTTTCCGCTGTCATTGGCCGGCAAAGATACAAACGGGAAAGTGTATATTTGAATTAATATATGCGCAAAGCCAGGTTCCTTATCGCCCCATTTCAGCTCTTGTATTGCTTGTATGCCTATATTCTTGCTGTAATCATCATCTTTTCCCTGATTCCTTGTTTGATCCTCTGTCTGCCCTTGGGCAAATTCCGGGGTGGAAACATCATGTTTGAGATTTACAGGGTTTTAGGACGTCTCTTCTTTCTGTTGGTTGGGATAAGGCATATCAACCGCTATGAATTTAAGCCGGAACCTGATGAGCAATACATCTTTATCCCCAACCATATTTCTTATCTTGATGCTATTGTTGTGATCCTGGCCATCAAGCATCATTTCAGGGCCATTGGAAAATATGAGTTGCTCAAAGTGCCCATCTTTGGATTCTTATACAAATTCTGTGTGATAACGGTCAATCGATCCAGCCCCGAAGACAGGGCCAGGAGTTTGAATGACCTGCGCAAGACCCTTGCACGAGGAATTTCAATTGCTGTTTTTCCTGAAGGGACATTCAATATGGCGGATGGCCCCATGGCTGAAATGTATGACGGTGCATTCAAGTTGGCGGTAGAGACGGGCAAGAAATTACAGCCCATTCTTTTTTTGGATACTTACGACCGCATGCATTACCGCCATTTCCTTACACTTACTCCAGGCAAGTCAAGGGCTGTATACCTTGAACCTATTGACCCTGCAGATTATCCTGAGGCCGATCCCAAAGCATTGAAAGCCATCGCGAAGCAGAAAATGGCGGATAAGCTGATTGAATACAGGGCATCCTGGATCAACCCCAATTATTTTTTGAAAACCTAAGCAGTTCAACCCTTGTTTGCAGAAATCATTATACCATTAGCCTTGCCCAAGACCTATACCTATTCCATTCCGGAAGAGATGCAGTCTCTTGCCATTCCTGGTGTAAGGGTTGAGGTCAGTTTTGGCAGGCAAAAAAGGTATTCCGGCATCATCAAATCTTTGTCTGATATAGGTCCAAAGGGTTTTGATCCCAAGCCCATCATTCAGGTGCTCGATCCGGAACCCGTTGTGTTTGATCAACAGCTTGCACTGTGGAACTGGATGGCCAATTATTACATGTGCAGTGAGGGAGAGGTGATGGCAGCTGCCCTGCCTACCCAACTCAAGCTTAGCAGTGAAACCATCCTGATGCTGAATGAGGAATATGGGGAGGATTTTACCGATCTGGATGATCAGGAATACCTGGTGGCAGAAGGGTTGTTGCTGAAAAAAGAACTGAAAATTGAAGAGGTACAGGATATTTTGGATGCATCACATGTTTACCCTGTAGTCAAAAGGTTACTGGAAAAAAAAGTATGCATCGCATGGGAATCACTCAAGGAAAAATATACACCCAGGCGAGAGAATTTTGTTCATCTTCATCCTGATTACCACAATGAAGAAGCACTGGCCGGGTTGCTGAATCAATGGAACAACCGGGCTCCAAAGCAACTGGAATTGTTGCTGGCTTTTCTTCATCTGCAGAAAACAGAAGGGGAGGTGAAGCAGCCTGCTTTGCTGAAAAAAGCGGATGCCAGTTCCGCTCAATTGAAAGGTTTGGTGGAGAAAAAAATACTGGTCATTTCAAAGCAATCGGTGGACCGCCTGCAGCTTCAATCCAAGCAGGTGAAGATTGATTTCACCCTTTCTCCCGTACAGACCCTTGCCCATGAAAAATTGGTCAAGGCCCTTGAGGAAAAAGAAGTTTGTTTGTTGCATGGAGTAACGTCAAGCGGAAAGACGCAGGTCTATATCAAGCTGATTGAAGCGCAGGTATTGGCCGGCAAACAAGTGCTTTACCTGCTTCCGGAAATTGCATTGACTGCACAGATCATCAGAAGATTACAACAACATTTTGGTGGTTATATTGCTATTTATCATTCCAGGTTCAATCCCAATGAAAGGGTAGAGCTTTGGAACAAGGTGAAAAAAGGGGAAATCAGGGTTGTATTGGGCGCAAGATCGGCACTTTTTCTGCCTTATACCGACCTTTCACTCATCATCATTGATGAAGAGCA
Source organism: Chitinophagaceae bacterium (assembly GCA_044341875.1). GTDB lineage: Bacteria > Bacteroidota > Bacteroidia > Chitinophagales > Chitinophagaceae > Pollutibacter. The sequence goes on from JBIIQT010000017.1 coordinate 20,290, forward strand.
AGATGCATCCTTCAAGCAACAGGATCCTGCCCCTCGTTACAATGCCCGTGATGCAGCGCTTTATTATGCAAGGATGTGCAATGCAAAAGTGGTCCTGGGGAGTGCAACACCCAGCATCGAAACCTATGCCCAGGCAGTAAGTGGAAAATATGGATTGGTGGAAATGTTTGAGCGCTATGGTGGTGTTGAACTGCCCTCCATCACAGTGGCTGATACCCGAGGAATGGTCAACAATAAAATGGTCCGTCAGATGATCACCCCTGCACTCAAAGAGGCCATGGACAAGGCCTTGGCAGAGGAAAAACAGGTCATCCTTTTCCAGAACCGAAGGGGATATGCACCTTACAAGATTTGTGGCACCTGTGGTTTCATTCCGCATTGTGAACATTGTGATGTTACCCTTACTTACCATAAACTTCACCACAGGCTTCAGTGCCATTATTGTGGGACTTCTTATCCTGTAATGCTCGCCTGCACTGCCTGTGGTGGTGCCAGTTGGGTGGAGAGGAATTTTGGTACTGAGAAAGTGGAGGAAGACCTGATTGATATGTTCCCCGAGCATACAGTTGCAAGAATGGATATTGATACTGTTAAAGGAAAATATGCCCACGACGAGATGATCCAAAGCTTTGAAAAGCACCAAATGGATATCCTGGTGGGTACGCAGATGGTGGTGAAGGGGCTGGACTTTGAGCATGTTGCCCTGGTGGGCATCCTGGATGCAGATGGATTGTTGAGTTTTACCGATTTCAGGGTAAATGAGCGTGGATTTCAACTGATGGAACAGGTGAGTGGCAGGGCCGGAAGAAGAGGGCAGCAAGGGGCTGTAATCATTCAAACATCCAATCCTGGTCATCCCATCATTGCATTGGTGGCGGCACACGATTACAAGGCTTTTTATACCATGGAGATGGAATCGCGCAAGATGTTCCACTATCCTCCTTATACAAGACTGATCCAGTTGTTTTTCAGGCATACCGATAAACTGAAAGCCCTGAATGCTGCAGATTTTTTTGCAAGCCGCATCCAGCCCATGTTTGGCGATTATTTAATTGGGCCTGCAGAACCAGTGGTGAACAGGGTTCGCAATAAATATATCTATGAGATTCTCCTCAAGCTGCCGAGGGATGGTTCAAAAAATATGCTGGCCAGGAACCATATACAACAAGTGATGGCCATCATGTTGAATGATGCGTTATTTAAATCTGTACATGTTCAGGTGAATGTGGATCCGCAGTAGGAAAATCATCTGAATATAACTGTTCCAATTGCCTTCATCAATTCCATCTCTGCTTGTTTCAGGTGCAGATGGGTTTGCAGCAGGATCATCGTATCCTCTTCATTGTTGTCCTTCTCAAGATCTGCCTGGTTCTCCAGGATCAGGCGTTTTACTTTTCTCAATTTAAGGTAGGTCATGCTGGAACGAACCTCTTCCTTGTAAAGATCTTCTCTTTGCGGAATATCACCTTTGTAAAATTTTGACCAGTTGGGGCTTATCTCATGTTTCTCTGTAAGCAGCGAGACTGCCATCTGTCCTATTTGGGGATCTTCATGGTAGAGAAAGTTTTTCTCAGTAGGGTTGTTGCCGTCCTGGTGCATGGATTTATAAGCATTCAAAACCCCAACCAGCAGCTTGTTGTCAAAAAGATCTTCCAGCCCGTCATGTTCAATTTCTTTGAAGATGAAGGAGGCTACGGATTGTTGATCATCCCATGCCAATCCACCAAACTCAATCAGGGAGCGGATGACAGCCTGTTCATTCAACTCATCCTTGAAAAGAAGATCGATACCTGCACCTTCATCTGCTGGTGTTTCGGTCGGTACAACTTGGTCAATTCCTTCCCGTTGTGCCCGTTTTTCCTCTTTGCCAATCTTGTCCTTGCTGAACTTGTTTACAAGGGCAGTAAGGCCCTGTTCATCAACCTTCAGGATGGCCGCACAACGCTTGATATAATCTTGTTGACGGGTAAAATCTTCGGTTCTGCTGAGCTTTGAAATTGACTCTGCAATCTGGTTGACAACAGCAGCCTTTTGGTTGCTGTCGTTGCCCGCATCTTTCAAGGCTACTTCCAGTTGGAATAGGATGAACTCTTTTTTGTTGGCCTTTACAAATTCCCTAAATGCATCAGCACCGACTTTTTTTACATAACTATCTGGGTCTTCTTTGTCAGGAATCAAGACCAGCTGAACATTCAGGCCTTCCTCAATGGCAAGGTCCAAACCCCTCAATGCTGCTTTTATTCCAGCTGCATCGCCGTCATAAATGATGGTAAGGTTGTTGGTATATTTTTTGACCAACCGAAGCTGGTCTGGTGTAAGAGAAGTTCCTCCGGAAGCCACAACATTTTCTATCCCTGCCTGGTGCATGGCTGTAACATCCGTATATCCTTCAACCAAAAAACACTCATCAGCTTTGTCGATGGGATGTCTTGCAAAAAAGGATCCATACAAGATCCTGCTTTTGATGTAGAGCTCGTTCTCCGGGGTGTTGATGTATTTCGGACCACGGTCACTGCTGCCAATAACCCTGGCACCAAATCCAATGATCTTGCCACTTTGGTTGTGGATGGGGAATATGATGCGGCCCCTATAGTTGTCTACCAGTTGACCATCGCGCTCAATACAAAGCCCACTTTTTTTAAGGAGCTCATGACTGTACTGGCTCTTGATGGCTTCCCTTGCGAATGCATCGCGTTGGTTGAGGCAATAGCCCAATTGGAATTTTTCGATGGTTTCGTCGTTGAAGCCTCGTTCAATGAGGTAGCTCAGCGCATTGTTTCTGCCCTCTTCTGACTCCTTGAGTTGGTTGGCAAAATATTTGGCAGCAAACTGGTTGAGGATATGAAGACTGTCCGCCAGTTGCTGATGTTCCCTGTACTCAGGGCTTGTTTCTGTCTCTTCAACTTCTACATTGTAACGTGCAGCAAGCCAGCGCAGGGCTTCAACATAGGAGTATTTTTCATGCTCCATGACAAAGCCAATGGCGTTGCCACTCTTTCCACATCCAAAGCATTTGTAAATTTCTTTGGAGGGGGAAACAGTGAAGGAGGGCGTCTTTTCGTTGTGGAAAGGGCAGTTACCAATATAGTTGGTTCCCCGTCTTTTCAGTTTTACGAAAGCCCCCACGATATCATGGATATCGATCCTGTTTTGAATTTCTTGTATGGTTTGCTGGGAGATCAAAGTGGGTTTTGGGTTGTGGGTTCTGAGTTGGGAGTTGTGGGTTGTGGGTTGTGAGATTGGGGTATTGAACTGCAAAGAGGGGTAAAATACTGCAAATTTATGAAGTTTTTCCTCCTTCAATTCTTCATTTTATTGCTTTTTTTGTTAAAAACGAATATGGCTAAGACATATGCTGATTTGGAAATTTATAAGACGGCTTTGAGTCTTTATTTTGATATCCATAAATTGACTTTGAATTTGCCCAAGTTTGAGTTGTATGAACTGGGAAGTCAACTGCGCCGATCAGCGGATTCGGTTGTTACTAATATTGTAGAAGGTTATGGAAGAAGACGGTATAAGGCTGAGTTTATCAGGTTTCTCGTTTTTTCCCGTGCAAGCAACCTCGAGGTTGCTTGTCATCTTGAAAAAATTGTGATTTTATATCCCCATCTCAATATCTCTGTTTCTGAAATGATAGAGAGGAATGATCAACTGAGCCGTAAATTGTACAAGTTTTTAGAATTTGTTGAGACATCATGGAAAGTCTAACCCACAACCCACAACTCCCAACCCACAACTCATTAATAAAAAAACACTTCATCTAAAAACACATAGCCCTTTTGACCCTTTTCCTGGTGCCATTCGGGAAGTGTTTTAAGCGTCAACATTTCTATTTCAATGTATGCGTAGTTTCCTGGTTTGATGGGGACAATGTAAGGGATGGATGCATTGGGTCTGGGGGATGTCGGCATTTCAGGCGTAATGCTTCCAATGGTTTTCAATGATTTGGGATTTTTTCCACCCTTGATCGTGATCTTGGTAGGAGGAAACACGGATGCTCCAGAGGAGTTGGTCATGTCAGCGGCACTTACTACAATTTGTTGGAGATTGGGGTTACTGCCAAAATGGAAGCCTGCCTTAAAGTCTTCTTTTTTGAAACCAAGCCAGCTGTTATAGAGTTGATCCGCGGTCTGACTGTATCCCTTCCTGCCATCAATGAGAATCTTTGCACCAAATGATTTCCCCCTGTTTGGCTTGCTCAAAAGTGTTGCGGAATCGCATGCTATTCCTTTTGGGTAAACAGTGAAGTCTGTAACAACACTTGTGTTCCATCCTTCCAAAGATGTCAATGCTTTGACACGCAATATTGTTGTTGTATAAATTCCCCCTTTATAAATATTTCCATGTAATGAATCTGGCATCGATCCATCAGTTGTATACCTGATCTTGGCGTTGGGAAATGGATTTTTTAGTGCAATGTTCAATCCATTTTCAAAGATGAGTTTGTCATTGTCTTCAAGGTAAGGTGGAGATAATTGCAGGATTTCATTTTTGTTTGCCTGATAGCCTAATTCCCATTTAATCGTTGGTGACTTCTTTTTCAGTAAAACAAGGTCTTTCTCCCCAATTCCAGTGTTCCAGATGAAAACATGTTTGAGTGAGACCATTTTTAATATGGGTAAAATTGATTGTATATCAACTGCTGTGTTTACCAATGAAAGTTGTTCCAATTTTTTTAAGCCAGTTAATGCATTGATGCCATTACCTGAAATGGATGTAGCATTAAGGTTTATTTTTTCAAGGTTTTCAAAACCCGCAAGGATTGGAAAAACCTTATCATCAACGGGCATGCCGGACAAATTCAACTCTACAATTTGTTCAGCAATTTCATTACACTCTTTCAATAGTTGAATATCGAACTTTTCCTTGATGGAAAACTTCACCACAAGGGCTGGACTGGTTGCAGAAACCTTCAATATCCTCCTGAAAGGATTGTTGAGTTTTTCAATCACAGATGTTGAGGCCGGTGAAAAAGGATATGTTTTTTCGTTTTCCAAAACAACATTCCTGTTTTTGTTCAAGCTGAAAAAACCTTCGCCATGGGTAAGTGTTCCACCAAAATGACTGCCTGCAACTGCAATCAAAATTGTTGATGCGAGGACAGCATTCCATGACTTTGGTTTTGTTTCAAGTATTTTATTCAGGTAGATGAGCGCATGGCTGAGTAATGCGGTGGAAACCCCAAGCCATTTGTGAATGAGCAATGAATCTGCATCGTATGCGCCACCTGCTGCAAGGAAAAAGCCAGCAATGGCAGTTAATGTGGAAATCAAGGCTACAACATGAAGCATCAATTGAAAAATCGTTGCAATATTGTCTTGATTTTTTCTATTGGCTGCAAATAAAGAAAAGGGGAGAAGCAGAAGGATCAGGGTTATGGGCAGGTGCAACATCAGTGGATGAAGTCTGCCAGCAAATAAAACCGGTGCAGGCAATGCACTCAGGTCTACAAAGCAGAGCAACAGCATGAATACCTGCAATACAAGGATTAAATTTGATAATATAGACAGGCGTTTGGTCAATTTTTACCCATTAGTAAAAAAACAGCTCATCAACGAAAACCCATCCTTTATCTCCTTTTCCAGGATGCCATTTGGGCAATACATTGACTGGGAATGCCTCAATTTCAAAATACCTGTATTGTTTTTTCTCCAATGGAATCACAAATGGAATGAGGCGTCTTCTTCTTTTCTCTTTGGGCTGTTCCGGAACAATCGTCTTAAGCAGTTTCATGGATTGTGGGGAGTCTCCGCCCTTGATGATGATTTTTTTTGCGGGCATGATGTATCCATCGATGTGTTCTACCGTGCTCACCAGGATTTGCTGGATGTCTTCACCCTTCGAAAAATAAGCACCAATCTTGAATGAATTGTCGCGATATCCCAACCAGTTGACATTGAGGTTGCCTGGAGTGCCCTTCACAAGGTCTGTAAGGGTAATTGCGCCCTGGCCCTTGTATTGTTTGTCCGCCGGATTGATCATCCTGATGGAATCAGGCTTAAAACCTTTGAGGAAAAAAGTGTTGTCTGATGTGTCGCTTGTTTTCCATCCAGGGCTGACAGAAATGGCCCTTAGTTTCATCATGCCAATAACTGGGAATGGTTTGGTATACAATGTGCTGGTCAATGAATCTGGGTTAGAGCCGTCAATGGTATAACGGATCTGGACTCCTGACATTTGGGGCTTGAAAGCAATGAACTCACCTGGAGCATATATCCTTTTGTCAGCATCCAGCAATCTCGGTGCAGTAAGTTTGAGCAATTCATTCTTGTCTGGCACATATCCAAGATCCCAATGGATTTTTGGAAACTTTTTCCTAATGGCTGCCATCTCAGGTTCGGTGAGTGAAGTATTCCATAGGAAAACCTTTTTCAGGGAAGGTATGGCTCCCAAAGCATCCAACATTGGGTATCCAACTGCTGTGCTGGCCAGTGAAACTTGTTCAAGGTGTTTGTTGGATTTCAGCACAGCCAGGTTCTTGCCAGAAATCGCAGTTCCATTGAGGTTGATGCGCTCAATGTTTTCAAAAGAAGAAAGCACTTCTATGGCCTTGTCATCTGCAGGCATGTTGGAGAGGTTCACTTCAACAACCTGCTCTGAGATGGATTTGCATTCCTTCAGCATGTTCAGGTCATATTTTTCTTTGAGGTAAAATTTGACACTCAGCGCAGGTGAGTTAGAGGCCAGTGGAAGAATTCTCCTGAAGGGGGAGTTGAGCTGCTCGATGGTAGAGGCGGAGGCGGCAGAAAAAGAATATGTTTTTGTTGCTTTTACTGTAGGCACAGCATTGATGATGCTGCTGACAATTGTTTTGAGGGTGTCGGTGTTTGCCAATGAATGATAGGTCTTGGTTGGATTCGCGCCTGCCTTGATCCATTCCTTGAACAAAAGAATTTCCACAGCACTCAGCTGGGCTTTCCCTTTGGGAGGCATGTGCTTTTTATCGTCCATATCAAGCAACATCCTTTCAATCAACAAGCTTTTATCAGGATCTCCTGAAACCCAGGCTGCACCGCTTTTTCCACCCTTGGCTGCTACCTGAAAACTACTCAGGTTGAGCCCGCCCTTCATTTTTTTATCATTATGGCAGGTCATGCATTTTGCTTCCAAAATGGGTTGAACTGCGCCCTGGTAAACGGTTGTTTTTGCTGTAAACTCAGCGATGGCGATGGTTGGTTTGATATCTTTTTTGTATGCAAAGAATCCTTCTCCATGTGTGAGGTTTCCGCCGAAATGACTTCCTGCAACCATGACAATTAAGGTAGAGGACATCGCAATGTTCCATACCATTGCGTTTTGCGCAAATGCTTTTTTAATGTAGACCAGTGCATGTGTTGAAAAAGCTACTGCCACACCAAGCCATTTGTGAAAAAGGAGTGAGTCTTGGTCATATCCTCCATCTGCTGCCAGTAAAAATCCTGCAAGTGCAGTGAGCGTTGAAATCAATGCGATGTAGTGAAGCATCAAATCAAATATGCTAGAAAGATCATCAGCATCTTTTCTTCTTTGAAGATAAAATGAGAAGGGTACCAACAGTATGATCAGTGTAATGGGTAAATGCAGTAGAACAGGATGAAATCTGCCTACAAACAAAACGAGCTGTGGAAGCACACTTACGTCTAAAAAACAGAACAAGAGAAGAAAAACCTGCAGTACGATGAGCAGGTTAGAGAGTACGCGAAGATGTCTAGACATACATTTTTTTTCTTTGGAAAAAGATTAGGCAATGATTCCATTCACTACTTGTCCTGCAACGTCTGTGAGCCTATAACGCCTTCCCAGATGGCGATAGGTGAGCTGTTCATGGTTGATGCCCATCAGGTGAAGCACGGTTGCATGGAAATCATGCACGCTTACTGGATCCTTGATGGTATTGTAGCCGAATTCGTCTGTTTCTCCATACACCATTCCAGGTTTGATTCCACCACCGGCCATCCAGATGCTGAAGCACTTGGGATGATGGTCGCGTCCATAGTTGGCGCCATCAATCTTACCTTGACAATAATTGGTGCGCCCAAATTCACCACCCCAAATCACCAGCGTTTCATCGAGCAGTCCTCTTTGTTTCAAGTCCTTGATCAGGCCTGCAGAAGCCCTGTCTACGTCTTCTGCCTGCATCCTCATGTCATTGACCAGGTTGCCATGCGTGTCCCATCCTTGGTGATAGAGTTGTACAAAACGAACGCCTGATTCAGAAAGCTTTCTGGCCAGCAAACAGTTCGCTGCATAGGTGCCAGGTACAAGACAATCCGGGCCATACATTTTGATGGTATTGTCAGACTCCTTGCTAAGGTCTGTCAGCTCAGGCACCGCACTCTGCATGCGGTAAGACATTTCGTATTGTTTGATGCGGGTATTGATTTCAGGATCCCCAAAATTATCAAAAGCCTCTGCATTGAATTTTGCCAGCTGGTCGAGCATGTCTCTCCGGCTTTGTTTATCATGCCCCTCGGGATTGTTGAGATAAAGCACCGGATCGTCACCGCTGCTGAACACAACGCCCTGGTGAACGCTGTCCAGGAATCCATTGGTCCATAATTTAGAATAAACACCCTGACCATTTCCGCGGCCGCGCGAGAGAAGAACAGTGTAGGAAGGGAGGTTGGAATTTTCGCTTCCCAGTCCATAGCTCATCCATGCACCCATGCTGGGCCTGTTGCCCTGTTGTGCCCCTGTTTGGAAAAACGTTAGGGCAGGGTCATGGTTGATGGCTTCGGTGTTCATTGTTTTGACGATACAAATATCATCTGCAATGGAGGCTATATTGGGAAACAGCTCTGATATCCAGGCACCTGACTTTCCGTGTTGAGAAAATCCAAATGAAGACCCAACGAGCGGAAATTTTTCCTGGTTGGCTGTCATGCCTGTAAGCCTTTGGCCCATGCGAATGGAGGCCGGCAACTCTTCACCATGCATCTTGTTGAGCAAGGGTTTATAGTCAAAGGTTTCCAGCTGGGAGGGTGCGCCATTCTGAAAAAGATAAATGATCCGCTTGGCCTTGGGGGCATACTGTGCAAGCCCAAGGGGCAATGATGACTGTGTGTCAGCGCCAAACAATTGGTCCTTGAACAACATTGAGCCCAATGCGGCGCTACCAAATCCCAGTCCGGTCTTGGTCAGAAAATGTCTTCTGGTAACGTTAAGCCTGAATTGTTTTTCCTGATTTTCCATGATCTTATTTTACAGTGGTTTCATCCAAATTGAAAATCATCTGGTTTACCTGCATCAGTGCAGCTGTTTCAGCGATGTTCTTTGTTTTTATTTGCTCAAATTCTCCCGCTTTTAAGAATGCTTCAGCCCTGTCTTTGTGCTGGATGAATTTATTTTTTTCCTGGAGATAATATGCTTTGAGCATTTTCATTTCGTTCTCGTTGGCTTTTCTGCAAAGCACCAACCTGAATACCCTTTCCAGTTTCTGATCTTCAGACAGGTTAAGGTTTGAAGTACGCTGCGCCAGTACCCTGGCGGCTTCTAGCAACTGCGGATCGTTCATCAATACCAATGCTTGTAGGGGAGTATTGGTTCTTGATCTTGTCACCTCGCATTGATCCCTCGTACTCGCATCCATGATCAGCAGGGCTGGTGGGGGAGCCGTTCTTTTGATGAAATTGTACAAACCTCTTCTGTACAGTTTGTCGCCCTTGTCCTGGATGTATTTGGCCAGCTCGCCTCTGCCGGAGGTGGTGGCTTCCCAGACCCCTTTGGGTTGGTAGGGTTTCACACTCGGACCGCCAATTTCAGGATTGAGAATGCCAGATGCAGAAAGCAACAAATCGCGTTGCAATTCCGCACTAAGCCTGAGCCTTGGGAAGAAACTGTAGTATTTATTGTCAGGATCTTTTTGCAATTTGTCTGCTGCCCTTTGGGCCGATTGCCTGTAAGTGGAAGATGTTACAATCAGTCGAATGAGTTTTTTGATATCCCATCCGGATTCTCTGAACTCTACAGCCAACCAGTCAAGCAATTCGGGATGTGATGGCAGCTCTCCCTGCATCCCAAAATCTCCAGAAGTCTTTACCAGCCCGCGTCCAAAGAGTTCATGCCAGATCCTGTTCACATAAACCCTTGCCGTCAATGGGTTCTGAGGATCAATCATCCATTTTGCCAGGCCAAGCCTGTTTTGCTCATATTTTCTGGGGTTGTAAGCAAGGATGGAAGCAGGAGTAGCCATTTGAACTGTATCCGCTTTTTGGTCATATACACCTCTTCTAAGCAGCTGTGTTTCCCTAATGCCAACACTGTCTTTCATGACCATCACAGCAACATCCATCGTATCTTTTTTGTTGATGAACCCAAGGATGGTAGAAATATCCGCCGTACTGATTTTCATGTTGGGAGGGTCTGCAAAAGAGGCATCGATGGTGCCGACAAGCCCTTTTTCCGGAACCTTGTCAAAAAACGCAAACATGCTGTAATAGTCTTTTTGTGATACGGGATCATATTTGTGATCATGGCATTTGGCACATTCCAAGGTGATGGCCATGAATGCCTTGCCAACGGTATTGGTTCTGTCTGTTACATATTCAATCCTATACTCTTCATCAATGACGCCTCCTTCCTGGGTAATTTTGTGATTCCTGTTGAAACCAGTTGCCAGCAATTGCTCTTTAGACGGGTTGGGAAGCAGGTCGCCGGCCAACTGCCAGGTGAGAAATTTGGAGTAGGGATAATTGCTGTTGAATGCGTGAATAACCCAGTCTCTCCATGGCCACATGGTACGATAGCCATCATCCTGGTAGCCATGGCTGTCTGCATAACGGGCAAGGTCCATCCATTGGATGGCCATTTTTTCGCCGTAATGCTTGCTGGCCAGTAGTTCATCTACAATTTTTTCATAAGCATTGGGAGACTTATCTGTCAGAAAACGCTCTTGCTGTTCTACGGTCGGAGGAAGACCGGTAATATCCATGGAAACCCTTTTCAACAAAGCTTCTTTGGAGGCTTCAGCATTGGGCTCCAAACCCGCCTTATCTAAAGTGGTAAAAATAAAATGGTCGATTGGGTTTCTTGGGTTGAGGTCTTCATCAGCCTCGGGAACCTTTGGCCTGACAGGTGCGATGAAAGACCAGTGTTTTTTGTATTTGGCTCCTTGGGCAATCCATTTTTTAATGATCTCAATTTCATTTTTGGTCAGACTGAGATTGGAGGATGGTGGAGGCATTACTTCTGCAGTGTCAGCAGTAATTAGCCTGGCATACAATGCAGATTGCATGGGGTCTCCGGGTACAATAACGTGTTTTGATGGATCTTCTTTCAGCGCAGCATAGGCACCTTCTTCTGTGTCCAAACGAAGGTTGGCCTGTCTTTTATTGGCATCCGGGCCATGGCACTTGAAGCAACGGTCAGAAAGGATAGGCCTGACATGGAAATTGAAATCTACCACATCCGGTACACCACCTTCTTCCTCCTTACCGGAAGTCATGAAATAAAAAGTCAGACCGATCAGGATCAGGCCAGCAGTTACCACCAAAAACTTTTGTTTGGAGGCTTTTTTCAAATGTGTTGGTATCATCATTGTAGAATCGTCGTTTCAACTTGAAAGTTAATGATTTTTACGGATTAATCCATTTCTCTGATTACAGATCCTCATCATCCCTCTGTCATCGGGAAATGACTAACTTTGCCCATCTTAATTTAAACACCATGTCAACAAATCAGCCTCCATTTTTACAGCATGATAATCTCATTCAGTTTGTCCAGGAAATGGCAGCAGTTTGTACTCCCAAAGATATCCGCTGGTGCAACGGTTCCAAAGCAGAGTACGATGAATTGTGCCAATTGTTGGTAGATAATAAAACTTTTACAAAGCTGAACGAGGAACGCTGGCCAAACAGCTTTGCCTGTAATTCAGATCCCAGTGATGTGGCCAGGGTAGAGGACAAAACCTTTATTTGCAGCAGAAGAAAAGAAGATGCCGGGCCCACCAACAATTGGGTTGATCCGAGGGAAATGAAGTTGAAGATGAAGGCAGTTTTTTCAGGCTCAATGAAAGGACGAACCATGTATGTGATACCTTTTTGCATGGGGCCTCTGGGATCTCCTCTTTCTAAAATTGGTGTTGAAATAACTGACTCAGCCTATGTTGTGGTGAACATGCACATCATGACGCGTGTAGGTGACAAAGTGCTTGAACTGTTAGGCGCAGATGGGGAATTCATCAAATGCCTTCATTCGTTGGGTGCACCGCTGGAGCCCGATCAGCAAGACGTCCCATGGCCTTGCAATCCTACTACAAAATACATTGTGCATTATCCTGAAGACAGGGCGATTGCATCCTATGGTTCTGGATATGGCGGGAACGCACTTTTGGGAAAGAAATGTTTTGCACTGCGGATTGCTTCGGTGATGGCCAAGGAAGAGGGATGGTTGGCAGAGCACATGTTGATACTTGGTGTTGAAGATCCTAAAGGAAGAAAAACCTATCTGGGAGCTGCATTTCCCAGTGCCTGTGGAAAGACAAATTTCGCGATGCTGATTCCACCCGAAGACATGAAGGGCTGGAAAGTCACCACAGTTGGTGACGATATAGCATGGATCAAACCCGGAAAGGATGGAAAATTATATGCCATCAATCCCGAATACGGATATTTTGGTGTGGCACCTGGCACCAATGCCAAAACCAATCCCAATGCTATCAAGGCCTTGTCCAGCAACAGTATTTTCACCAATGTTGGTGTTACCCCGGAGGGGGATGTCTGGTGGGAAGGCCTGACCAAAGAGGTCCCCAAAGTAGTTTATAACTGGAGGGGGGAATTGCATGATCCTGTTTCTGGAAAACCGGTTGCCCATCCGAATGCCAGGTTTACTGCACCCGCCCATCAATGCCCCAGCATCGATGCTGAATGGGAGAATCCAGCAGGTGTTCCCATCAGTGCTTTTATATTTGGTGGTCGTAGAAGCACAACCATACCCTTGCTTTACCAGGCATTCAACTGGAACTTCGGTGTTTACCTGGCGGCAACTATGGGTTCAGAAACAACTGCAGCAGCATTTGGAGATATTGGAAAAGTGCGAAGGGATCCATTTGCCATGTTGCCATTCTGTGGTTATCACATGGCAGATTATTTCAACCATTGGTTGCAACTGGGTCGCAATATTCCTAATCCTCCCCGGATATTTGGTGTGAACTGGTTCAGAAAGGACAAGGATGGAAACTTTACCTGGCCTGGATTTGGAGAGAATATGCGCATGCTGAAATGGGTAGTGGAGAGGGTTTATGGAGAAGTGGTTTCCATAGAAAGTCCCATTGGCTGGGTTCCCAAATATGAAGATATCGATTGGGGAAATCTTTCTTATACTCACGAGCAATATGATGCCGTGATGGATGTGGACAGGGAGGCCTGGAAAACAGAAGTGCTGGCACATGAGGAGCTTTTTTCAAGGATGTATGACAGACTTCCCAAGGAGTTTTTCTTCATGCGCGAACTCTTGTTGTCAGGTCTCTGGCGATCTCCCGAACATTGGTCACTTGCCCCGGAAACACATTGATCCCTAAGGAGATTAAGTACCCTTCAGCAATCTTTGTACGCGGAAATACGTAATCTTCCAACTTCTATTGCCAAAAGCTTTCAAGTGACTTTTGGGCTTCTTATTTTTACATTGTCAACGCGGCAGGGGCGTCACAAGCAAACCGAAAGCAAGACAGATTCCAACCAAAATCCATAAAAAACCAAAATCCAATATCCTGAAATTCCAGTCCGATCCAATACCTAAAAAAGCCTAAATCCAATCCTACGTTATAACCAAGGCGTCCTGACTATGAAACCAGATTACAAAAGAATCAACGCCTAAACATATAAACCCCGCAAGTGCGGGGTTTTTTGTTTTTCGGATGTATTAGAAAGGTCCAAACAACATTTGTTGGAATCCCCTTCATGCAATACTTTTGCATCACTTTTAAACAGTAGTTATGGGAAGGATTATTGCTTTTCGCGAAGCCCTCAGGGAGGCGATGCAGGAAGAGATGAGAAGAGATGACAGGGTGTTTCTGATGGGGGAAGAAGTTGCTGAGTACAATGGTGCCTACAAGGTAAGCCAGGGTATGCTCGACGAGTTTGGCCCTAAAAGGATCATTGATACACCTATTGCAGAGCTTGGTTTCACTGGTATTGCCGTGGGTGCCGCACAAAATGGGCTAAGGCCAATTGTTGAATACATGACCTGGAACTTTGCGGTTTTGCCGCTTGACCAGATCTTGAATACGGCTTCCAAAATGCTGGCCATGAGTGGCGGGCAGGTGGGTTGCCCCATCGTTTTCAGGGGTGCCAATGGTTCTGCAGGTCAGCTGGGTGCTCAACACTCTACTGCATTCGAAAGCCTCTATGCCAACATTCCGGGACTCAAGGTGATTTCAGTTTCCAACCCATACGACGCAAAAGGTCTTCTTAAAAGTGCTATTCGCGATGACGATCCAGTTATTTTCATGGAAAGTGAAGTGATGTATGGCGATAAAGGGGAGGTTCCTGAAGAGGAATACCTGATTCCCATTGGAAAGGCGGACATCAAAAGACCAGGCAGGGACGTCACCATCGTGTCGTTCAATAAAATGATGAAAGTTGCCCTGGGTGCTGCAGAAGAGCTTGAAAAAGAAGGCATCAGTGCTGAAGTCATTGATCTTAGAACAATCAGACCTTTGGATTGGTATACTATCCTGGAAAGTGTCAAAAAGACCAACAGGCTTGTCATCGTTGAAGAACAATGGCCGTTTGCTTCAATCTCATCTGAGATAACCTACAGGATTCAAAAAGAAGGGTTTGATTACCTCGATGCCCCCATCCGTAGGATCACTGCAGCCGATGCGCCTATGCACTATGCACCGAATCTGGTAGCGGCTTACCTCCCTGACGTCAGCCGGACAGTGAAGCTTGTAAAGGAAGTGATGTACATGAACAAATAAGCAGATTATCTGTATAGAAGAACCCGGTTATGCCGGGTTTTTTTTTGACCATTTCAATTGAACAATGATGAAAATCCGCATCAGTTTTTTTGCATTCATTTTTCTGGCTTTTCAAGTCCTTGGTCAGGAAAAAAACGACTCTGTTGCGTCCATGGAATCCATTGTGGTCAGAGGGTATGAGTCAAATGGAAAGCGGATACAGGTTCCTGCATCCATATCAACCATCAGCAAGGCTGAACTACAGCAATTTTCATCCTACAGTATTTTGCCGGCATTCAATGCAGTTGCAGGTGTGAGGATGGAGGAGCGTTCGCCAGGGAGCTACAGGTTGTCTATCCGGGGTAGTTTGCTGAGGTCTCCATTTGGGGTGCGGAACGTGAAAGTATACATGGACGATATGCTCTTTACGGATGCTGGGGGCAACGCATACCTCAACCTGTTGGATGTGAACAGCATCGGTGGGGCTGAGGTCATCAAAGGTCCGGCAGGCAGTATTTATGGGGCAGGGACCGGTGGCGCACTGCTGCTGTCCGGAGCCATTTTGTCAGGCCAGCATCAGCAAGATACCAGTATGTTCAGCATCAAGGCATCAGCCGGTCGCTATGGTACTTTTAATGAAACAATACAGTACCAATTGACACAAGGAGCTTACTCCATCAATGTCTTGCAGGGCCATGCCCAATCTGATGGATTCAGGGACCAGAGCCGCATGCGAAAGGATAATCTTCAGTTGGGGCTTAAAATCAAGGGAACAGATAAAGTTACTACAGACCTCTTATTGCTGTTGGCCGACCTGTCTTACCAAACCCCTGGAGGGCTGAACCTCGTTCAGTTCAATGCCAATCCACGCCAATCAAGACCCGCGACCAGTACGATTCCATCTCCCAAGGATCAGCGCGCAGGTATTTTTAATAAGACAGCAATGCTGGGAATCTCCAATAGTTTTATCTTATCTGACCATTGGAAAATGGTCACTTCTTTTTCAACATCCATCACTGGGTTTAAAAATCCCTTTATCACGAATTTTGAAAAAAGAAAAGAGGCCAACCTCGGCATCCGGTCAAAATTTGTTTACGAATCAAAGCTTCCTTTTCCCTTGCAATGGGTCAATGGTGTAGAGTTACAACGTGGTGATTATACCATAGACAGCAGTGGTAACACCAAAGGGGTTTCTGACGGAAAAATGGTCAGGGATATGGTTGTTGCAAGGCAGCAATTTCTTTTTTCACAGCTGAGTGTTCATCCACTTGCATTCATCCAGATCCAGGCTGGGATCAGTGTCAACAGTTTCAATTATAGCATAGAAAGGACGATTGGGTTGCCAGCTTCCGGAAAGAAAAATATTGCATTTGATCCACAGGTTCTGCCAAGGTTTGCACTGACCTTTCATCCATTCAAGGCAGTTGCTCTCTATGGTCAGCTCTCGAAAGGGTATTCATCACCCACGCTCGCAGAGATTCGTCCTTCTGCCGGGGGGCTTTATGCAGGACTACAGGCAGAGTATGGCTTGAACAAGGAGCTGGGAATGAAGTTATCTGCAGATCAGGGTCGATTCTTTTTCAGTGCCAATATCTTTCAATTTGATTTGAAAGATGCCATTGTAAGGCAGGTAAATGCCGCCGGTGCAGAATATTTTGTCAATGCTGGAACTGCCGTACAGAAAGGCATTGAAGCAGAATTATCCTGGTTATTGCTCAACAGGCCGAAAGGTAAATTTATTCAGTTGCTAAAAATTACACAGGCCCTGACCATTAATGATTTCAGGTTCGGAACATATTCAGTAGCCAACATCAGCCATGCAGGAAAAAAAATGACCGGTGTTCCCAAAGACGTGTATAATTTCTCCATACAATCTTCTTTTTTCCAACATTATTTCTGCAACGTCAATTTAAATTATGCCGGGAAGATTCCACTTAATGATGCCAATACTTTTTACGCACAAGCCTATCGTCTTTGGCAGGGAAAGTTTGGCTGGAAGGGAGCTGTAGCAAAAAAGCAGGCTGAATTGTTTGTGCTGGTTGACAATGTGGGAGATGCAGTTTATAGCCTTGGCAATGACATCAATGCATTTGGAGGCAGATTTTATAACCCTGCTGCTACAAGAAATCTTCAGGTAGGGTGTAGCCTAATCCTTTGATCTATTTAATGCGCTAGTGGTGCCTTATTTCTTTTTGACAGTCAATTTTTGTGCAAAAAGCCATGGCAAAAGTGTTGGTTCAGCAAATGCATTCACCCAACTGCTGTGCCCGATGCCAGCATATTCTGTATAACGCACTTTGCTGTTTGTTTTTTTCATTGTTTCATACATAAGCCTTGAATTGGCAACTGGAATCACCGGGTCTTTTTCGCCGTGAAAAATCCACATGGGGAAGTTGGGTTTATAGGTGGATGTTTTTTCAGAATTGCCAGCTCCGCAGATGGGAATTGCAGCTGCAAAAAAGCCGGGCCTTCTCCAAAGCAATTCATATGTACCAAATCCACCCATAGACAGTCCGCCAATGTATATGCGTTTCAAGTCGACCTGGCCGGCGCTGATCAGGGTGTCAATAAAATCACTGACCAATTTCAATGGTTTACGCATGGGCGTATCTGTGCTGAAATCATAGCCCGTGCTGTCTTTCAGGTTGTTTTTGTTGTACTCACCCCACTTGTCATTTTTAGGACATTGCGGGAAAACAACAATCGCGGGAAAATTGATCCTGTTGGCGGAATCCAAAAAAAGATCGCCTCCCCATTTCAATTGCGCTTCATTGTCATTACCCCTTTCTCCTGATCCATGCAGAAAAATTACCAGGGGATATTTTTTTCCCATTTTGAAATTGACCGGTGTCAGGATTCTGCAGGGCAAGGTATCTTCTCCTGCAATGAAAAGCTGCTTTTCAAAAAGTGTTTTTTCCTGAGCCATAATGAAATTTACCATGAAAAAGAATAGGATGGAAAGAAGGTATTTTTGTTTCATGGTGATATTTTTTATTCAGCGATATGGTTATTAAAGTAATCAAAAAAACAGGTTACAATCTTCTGGTAATGACAGGCAGAATATCTTTTTTCCAAGAAGAAAAGTTTCCCTTCATGATCTGTGTTCTTGCTTCTGAGACCAGCCAAAGATAAAAGGCAAGATTTTGTATGCTGGCAATGGTCAAACCCAGGATCTCCTTGCTTTTGATCAGGTGGCGCAAGTAAGCCTTGGAATAGTAGCTGGATGTCTCATTTTCTAAGCCTGGATCAATAACCGAATGATCCATTTCCCATTTCTTGTTGTCAATGTTGATGATGCCCTCTGTGGTAAAAAGCATTGCATTTCTTCCATTTCTTGTGGGCATCACACAGTCAAACATATCGACACCAAGCGCAATGCATTCAAGCAAATCTGCTGGAGTACCAACGCCCATGAGATAGCGGGGTTTGTTTTCTGGAAGGTGCTCGCAAGACCATCCGCAATATTCATAAATCAGCTCAGTAGGCTCACCCACACTGAGTCCTCCAATCGCATTTCCCACTGCATCTTTTGACGCGATGAATTCGCAAGAAGCTTTTCTAAGGTCCTTCTCTGTTCCGCCCTGCACGATGGGAAAAAGGTTCTGGGTATGGCCATACAAGGGCTCAGTATTGTTCATGTGTGTAAAACACCTGTCCAGCCAACGGTGGGTGAGCTCCATTGAATTTTTGACATATTTGTATTCACTGGGGTAGGGCGGGCATTCATCAAAGGCCATGATGATATCTCCTCCGATGACCCGCTGAATATCAATGGCTTTTTCCGGGCTGAACAAATGTTTGGAACCATCGATATGGCTTTGGAAAACAACACCCTCTTCACTGATTTTTCTGTTGGCCGCTAAGGAAAATACCTGATAGCCTCCACTGTCTGTGAGTATGGGCCTGTTCCATCCATTAAACTGGTGCAATCCACCTGCTGATTGCAATACTTCCAATCCGGGGCGCAGGTAAAGGTGGTAGGTATTGCCAAGAATGATCTGGGCTTGCACATCCGTTTTTAGTTGTTGTTGTGAAACTGCCTTCACGGTGCCAGCGGTTCCAACTGGCATGAAAATGGGGGTTTGGATGACCCCATGGTCAGTAGTGATGGTTCCGGCCCTTGCCTGAGAGGAAGGGTCCTTTTTCTCCAATGCGAATTGTAATGCAGCCATGCTGCAAGTTAAACAGAATGGATGATGATTTTTTTTTAGTTCTATTTCATTTTATTGGATTGCTTCCATTACTTTTGAAAGGCACAAAAACAACAATCATGGAAACTGGTCTTCTTCATCTACACAACCTTTTGCGATGGATCATCCTCATTCTTCTTTTGGTCTCTATTTACAAAAGCTTCGCAGGATGGAAAGGACAAAAAGCATTTGCAGCAGGGGATAAAAAGGTTTGGCTGATGACCATGATTGCAGGGCATATTACTTTACTCCTTGGGCTCTACCAATGGACGATTGGCCGTATGGGAATCTTTACCAGTGGAAACCAGTCTTTTTCAGATGTGATGAAGAATCCAGCAACAAGGTTTTTTCAGGTAGAGCATCCTGTCTCAATGATTTTGGCGATTATTTTGATCACCCTCGGGCATGGCATGGCCAAGAAAAATGTATCTGATGTGGAAAAATACAAAAAAGCTTTCCGTTATTTCGTTTTGGCCTTGCTGTTGATTTTGGTAGCTGTACCCTGGCCATTCAGGGAAATCGGCAGGCCATGGTTCCCAGGCATGTAATCATCTCTCATTTAGAGGGCAATCGTTTCAGTTCGACGATTTCCATTTGCTTGATATCATTTCCCTCAATGCAAAACTTAAGCAGGGTTTGTACCTTGTGCCATCCTGATCTTCCTGCAGCGCCTGGATTGAGGTGAAGGCAGTTCAATCCGGCATAAAACTGTACAAGCAGGATATGGGAATGCCCACAAATAAAAATCGTAGGTTTTGCACTGGAAATCTTTTCTTTGACCTCACCAACAAATTTGGGAGGTCTTCCTCCAATATGGGTCATTAGCACTTTCACTTGTTCTGTTTCCCATTCCAGCCATTCCGGAAGTTCATGCCTCAGTGGATGACCGTCAATATTCCCAAAAACAGCTTTTACGGGAGCGTAGGTCGACAGTTGCTCAAGGATTCCCTTCTCCCCAATGTCTCCGGCGTGCCAGATTTCATCTGCTCCTTTGCAATGGGGTAGGAATCGATCATCCAAAAAGCCATGTGTGTCTGAAAGCAGCACGATTTTTTTCATATCATTGAATATCAGATAGTTGTAATTTATTCTTATTTTTGTTTCCAGGCAGTGAAACACTGATAAATGAGGGAATTTGACGTTTCGTTAAAATATCTTAAAGTTTTTTTACTAATTCCATTGATTATCTTATCTTTGCGCTCCCAAAAACCATGGCAAAACAAGCACTCATTAAACAGGACGGTAACATCATAGAGGCGCTAAGCAATGCTATGTTCAAGGTGAAGTTAGAAAATGGGCATGAGATATTGGCAACCATTTCAGGTAAGATGAGGATGCACTACATCCGTATTCTTCCCGGTGACAGGGTTGGGGTTGAGATGAGTCCATATGACTTGACAAGGGGAAGAATCATTTTCAGGTATAAATAAAAACCGCTCCAAGGAGCCCAAACCAGAGATATGAAAGTAAGAGCATCCATTAAGAAGCGCAGTGCGGATTGCAAGATTGTCCGCAGGAAAGGTAAACTCTATGTGATCAACAAGAAAAACCCTCGTTATAAGCAACGTCAGGGTTAATCTTTACTCAATCATTCAATCGAACAAATACAATAAACATCTATGGCCCGTATCGCAGGTATTGATTTGCCAAAGAACAAAAGGGGAGAAATCGGTCTCACTTACATCTATGGTATCGGAGTGTC
>JBIIQT010000106.1:0-3493 GCA_044341875.1 Chitinophagaceae bacterium
AATCACTTTGCGTGAGCAGGTTAACCAGCTCACAGATGTTGTGGTTATCGGTTATGGAACTGCCAAGAAAAAAGACCTTACCGGTGCTGTTGCCCAGGTGAAGGCAACGCAGCTCGAAAATGAGAACCCCCGTTCTGTGCAAGACATGCTCAGGGGTAATGCACCCGGATTGGACGTAGGTTTCAACGCTTCTGCAAAAGGTGGTGGTAGCTTGCAAGTAAGGGGACGTGCTTCCCTGACAGCTTCCACTTCTCCATTGATTGTAGTAGACGGGGTAATCTATCCTGGTGATCTTTCAGACATCAACCCCAATGATATCCAGACTGTAGACGTATTGAAAGATGCGAGTTCAGCTGCGGTATTTGGTGCCCGTTCTGCCAATGGTGTAATCCTGGTAACCACAAAACGTGGTAAGGCTGGTAAGCCTGTTGTCACCGTTAACTCCAATTATGCTTTCAACAGAATTTCCCGCTGGCCTGGTTTGTTAAGTCCTGAGGAGTTTTTCGACTGGCGCTCTGATGTTATCTGGAGCCAGCGTGGATTTGACTCCACTTCCAGGCCGGGTATTAAGTATTGGGCTGTTGATCCTCGTAAACTGCCTGCAGGAAGTATTTCTGTTAATGACTGGCTGGCACTGGGAGGTAATCCTGCTACATCTGATCCTGTAACAGTTTGGTTGAACCGTGTGGGTGGAAATCAGGGAACATCAGCCATTTCTCAGGAAAGCTACCTCAAGAATACACCCATTGATTGGGAATCATTGATTCTTAATAAGGATGGACGCCAGCAAGACCACACGGTGAGTGTTTCTGGTAAAGCAGGATCAACAAACTATTATTCATCTTATGGTTACTATGAAAATACCGGTATGGCGCAGGGTGAGCAATTCAAAACGCTGCGGACAAGATTAAACCTTGAGAATGAAATTGCGAAGTTCCTTACAATTGGACTGAACATGCAGTTTGCCAGCAGGGATGAGGGACAAACTCCTGTAAGCATCGGTGATATGCTGGGCACTTCACCTTTCGGAAGTCTGTATCAGGCTGATGGTCGCTTGCGCGCCAGTGCCAACGATGACGTGGGTAACAATACCAATCCTCTCATGACCCCTTTTTACGTTAAAAGGATGTTGAAGTTCAATAACCTTTTTGGTTCAATTTACGCTAAGGGTAAATTGCCTGCTGGATTCTCGTATCAGGTGAATTTCACACCCCGTTTTGAGTGGGTTCAGAACTATGAGCACATTTCCGCACAGCGTCCACTCTTAGAAAGTCGTAATGGAATTTCATCAAGAAGAGAAGACAGGACATACCAGTGGCAGATTGATAACCTCTTGATGTGGAACAAGAAATTCGGCAAGCATTCTATTGACGCAACAGCGCTGGTGAATGCAGAAGAGTTTTTCTTCTTCTCCAATACCATCAATGCTGAAAACTACTCTCCCAATGATAATCTTGGCTGGAATGGTATTCAGGCAGCTGCCATCAGAAACTTCAGCGCCAATGATCAGTACCATACAGGTGATGCGTTGATGGGGAGGGTAAATTATGGGTACGATGACAAATACCTGTTAACACTTACTGCCCGTCGCGACGGATATTCTGCTTTCGGACAGGGTAACCCCCGTGCAACCTTCCCATCTGCAGCATTGGGTTGGGTGGTGACAGATGAGAAATTCATGCAGAAAACGCTTAATGTGCTCGACTACCTGAAGGCACGCGTTTCTTATGGTGAGAATGGTAACAGAGAAATTGGTCGGTATGCTGCCCTTGCTCAGCTTTCTTCAGCCAACTATCTTTATACAACTCCAGGTGGTATAAATGTGCCCGTAGGCGCAGTTGCTACTGTCAATATGGCCAATCCCAATCTGCGTTGGGAAAGGCAACGTTCTGTTAACTTCGGATTTGATTTCGGTCTGAAAGGCGGCAAGATCTCTGGTGCTGTAGATTATTATATCCGCAATACAAGTGATTTGCTTGTAAACAGGGCATTGCCCAATATTACAGGTTTTGGCAGTGTAGTAACCAACCTGGGTAAGGTAGATAACTCTGGTTTCGAATTCAGCCTGAATACTGAAAACATGAAGACAAATAATTTTGTCTGGAGATCCAGCCTGGCCTTGTGGAGCAACAAGAATAAAATTGTTAGCTTGTATGGTAAGGTTCCTGTAACTGATGCGAGTGGAAACACTGAACTCAAAGAACAGGATGATTTGGCCAACAGATGGTTCATTGGCAGAGATATCAATACAATATGGGACTTCCGTATTCTTGGTGTGTGGAAGGTTGATGAAGCTGCAACAGCAAAATCTTACGGCTTTGCACCAGGGGATTTCAAACTGGAAGATGTCAACAAGGATGGTAAGTTTACCGTTGATGACAGGGTATTTCTTGGACGCTCAACGCCTCTTTTCAATATAAACCTGAGGAATGAGTTCACCATCTATAAAAACTGGGACGTATCATTCCAGTTATACGGACGTTTTGGACAGCTTTCTCAATTCAATGAAGCTGCCAACGTTGATCGTTTCTATGACCGTGCTCAGTTTTACAAGCGTCCTTACTGGACTCCTACGAATCAGATTGATGACTATGCAAGGATGATGTCTTCACTGGGTTCAGGTATTGGATTGAATGTTTGGAGAAAGTCTTCATTTGTTCGTGTAAACAACGTAAGCCTTGCCTACACCATGCCTAAACGTGTAACTGATAAGATGAAGTTTCAGAGTCTGAAGCTGTATTTCAACATTCAGAATGCCCTCACTGTAAGTCCATGGGAGTTTTTTGATCCTGAAAACAAAGGGTTTACTCCTTCTTATGGAACATTTGGCATCAACATGACACTTTAAAAAACAAGCAGAAACATTCAAATCATTTGATATGAAGCAGAAATTAAACCGATTAACAAAATACCTGGCCTCACTGGTCGTGGTATTGCTCATGACCCAATCTTGTAACAAGGATTGGCTCACGCCTAAACCACTTTCTTTTTTCTCCCCTGAGAATACCCTTGTAGACGAAAAGGGATTTAATGCAGGTCTTGCAGCTATTGCACGCCAAGTAAGGGATGAATTTTATGGAGATGGCCACCCCATCATTACGGAGAATATTTTTTCTGAGGTAGCCATTGAAGGAACTACAGACAAGTTTGGT
The DNA here is from genome assembly GCA_044341875.1 of Chitinophagaceae bacterium. Lineage (GTDB taxonomy): Bacteria > Bacteroidota > Bacteroidia > Chitinophagales > Chitinophagaceae > Pollutibacter. The sequence goes on from JBIIQT010000106.1 coordinate 3,153, forward strand.
CCGGCCGTAAACCTCAACGTGCTCATCACGCCAGATGCAAACCTGAACAGTTCCGACTTCAATAGGATCGGATGGTACTGGGAGCGTTGGTATGTAGTCATCAGGCTGGCCAATACCATCACTACCCGCATTACGGATGTAAAGGGTATTACTGATGCTGCCAAGAATATAATCATAGGCAAAGCAAATTTCTACAGGTCTTATGCTTATTACAGACTCGTCAATCAGTTCGGTGATGTGCCTGCTACATTCAAAGAGCTGACGGAAGCCAAACTCGACTTCAAGTCTGTTAAACGTGATGTAATCCTTCAGCGTTTGAAAACAGACCTGGAATTTGCAGC
>JBIIQT010000068.1:0-12253 GCA_044341875.1 Chitinophagaceae bacterium
GCAGCGGCAATCATCCAGCTGTCCTTGGTATCGATTTCATAATCAGCCTTCATCACACCGCTGTTCAGCAACTCATACATGAACTCGTGCGGAAAATATCTCTCACCCTTCGCGTCAGCATCTTTCCAAAGCTTCACGATATGGTGTTGAATCCTTCTGAATGCTTCCTCTTCAGGAATGCAGGTATCGGTTACCCTGTTCAATCCCTGCTCCAGCAATTCCCATTCCTGTTGAGGAGTCAGGTCGCGGTAGTTGGGAACACGCTTGTAGTGGCTGTGAGCAACCAGGTTCATGATATCCTCCTCCAGGTTGGCGCCTGTACAGGAAATGATATCAACCTTGCCCTGCCTGATCATTTCTGCCAAGGAAACACCCAGTTCTGCAGTGCTCATGGCACCTGCCAAGGTAACCATCATTTTACCCCCTTCGAGCAGGTGTTGTTCGTATCCTTTGGCAGCATCAACAAGGGCGGCTGCATTGAAATGACGATAGTGGTGTTGAATGAACGCTGAAACAGGACCTTTTGCCATATGCTTGATTTAAGATGGGCAAAGGTAGCAGTTTTGGCGACTACTTGTGTGCAACAAAAACGGGTATCTTGTGCTGTCCTATCACATCGGAAAGAAAGCTTTTTTTGAAAAGATTGGACAGCTCACTTCTTCCATATGCACCTGTCACTAGCATGTATTCTGTTTGTTCCGCCACCCAATTGGCGAAAGTTTCGGCAGTTTCCTGTGTAACAGCTTCAAGGGTCAAGTTGGAAAAATGCTTGGCTGCCAACTCTTCAATCAGCTCCTGGTGTGGGAGGGGTTCATTTTCATCCTCAAGTGAAATCAGTTTGGTTTCCCAATGAAACAATTGGGGGAAAAGATAGGTGAACTGTTTGATCGCAAAGACGGAATCTGCTTTTCCATCGTATGCCAACATTATCCTGCTGGGCAGTGCATACTTTTCGGGCACCAGCAGAACAGGGCATTCTGTCTGGCGAAGCACTTTCCTGAGGTAGTCATTGGGCTGCTCTTTTCCAACATTTTCATAGAATATTTCACTGCTCAGGATCATGAGGTCTGCAAAACGTGTTTCCGTTTGCAGTTCCTGCAGGGCAAACAGGTCTGTATCGCGGTGGCTTCTGAATTCAATCCCTGCATGTTCGCATTTTTGTTCAAAATAACGCATGTTCCTGTTGATCAGTCCTTCATCTGTCTCATTGGGTGCAACGGTGATGGGCGTTGCGGTTCCCATGCCACTGTACCCGATGATGTCGCGGTAGTCAATCGGTTGCAGAAATACACCTGTGGCCAGGATGGGCTCAAATTCGTTGAGAAAAGAGACCATGCGGAAAGCGCCTTCAGAAAAATGGCTGCCGTCAAAAACAAGGAGAATTTTTTTCATGCTGGTATGATTTGAGGGGTATTAAAAAATAAGTTTTGGTCCGTTGATTGTTTTCAGAAATTCACGCAATTCCTTGAGCATGCCATGTTCCTTCTCGTTGACTTGATGGTAAGTGTCTGCCATATGCTCCGAAAGACTGATGCATACATCCAGGTCCTGGTCGGTCAGTTCATTTTTATATGCTTTTGCAAAGTCCAAAAATTCCTGAAATGCTTCTTCAGCAGTTGTATAACTGTCTTCGGCCGTATCAAAAGAAAACTGTGTAATCCATGCCTCATTTGTCCCAAATCGGTCTTCATCTCTCTCCTTGTGTAACAGCCTTTCCCTGATCAGTTTGCTCACCGCTGCCTTTTCCTGTTCGGTTACCGTTTCGTCTGCGATGGCAATCGCATACAATAATTTCCCTAATTCCTTATAAAACAATGCGGTGCCCATGGGATGGAATATTTATACAAATAAAACATTCCCGCCATCCGGTTTCGCTGACGGATATCATCATCATTCATTTTTTTTATCATGGACCTTTTCACTTGATAGCGAACATTGAAGACCTTTCCCTTGTTTACTAACGATACATTGCCTTAACTTTACGCACATGATAGCCGTTCTGTATTTTTTGATTGTTTTAGGTGTTTTTTTACTGATGGAAGCCATCACCTGGTGTACACACCGTTGGGTAATGCATGGTTTTCTCTGGTACCTCCACAAAGATCATCATCAGGTAGAGCCAGGCTTTTTTGAAAAAAACGATGCTTTTTTTGTGATTTTTGCCATCCCCAGTATGTTGAGCATCATGTATGGTATGCAAACTCCAGGTTTTTGGTGGCTGCACGCAATCGGCTTTGGCATCATGGCCTATGGTTTTGCTTATTTTATTGTTCACGATGTGATCATTCACCAGCGCTTCAAATGGTTTTCAAGAAGCAACAATACTTATATCCGGGCTATCCGCTGGGCACACAAGATGCACCACAAACACCTGCACAAGTACCAGGGCGAAAGTTTTGGCATGCTCTATGTCCACAAGAAATATTGGGAAAAAGTCAGGCGTGACAAGCAACTCATGAAAGGCAAGAAGGTGGAATATGCCCCTGAAGGATAAATATGATTATATTGTTACAGGCGGTGGCTGTGCAGGGTTGAGTTTTATCATGCATGTCTTGCAGGAGCCATCCTTGGCTCAAAAAAAAATACTCCTGATTGAAAAAGAGGAGAAAGTCATCAATGACCGCACCTGGTGTTATTGGGAAAAAGATGCAGGATTGTTTGAGGAGATTGTTTATCGGAAATGGGACAAGGCCTGGTTTCATGGCCTCGGATACGGTGCAATGAAAGACCTTGGGCATTATGCCTACAAAATGATCCGAGGGATCGACTTCTACAAACATTGTTATGACCGTATCGCCCAATCAGGAAGGGTTGATCTTTTGCATGAGGCCGTCAAAGGAATTGAAAATGTGGATGGCGGGGTTGAAGTCAGTGCAGGAAATGAAATTTTTAGGGGAGAATTTGCCTTCAACAGCATCTTGTTTGAGCAGCCTGTATTGAAGGATAACACAATATATCTTTTGCAGCATTTCAAGGGTTGGATCATAGAAACAAAAGAAGCTGTTTTTGATCCTGCTCAGCCTACCCTCATGGATTTTCGCATTGCCCAAGACCATGGAACAACTTTTGTTTATGTAATGCCTTTTTCAGCCAATAAAGCCTTGGTAGAATTCACCCTATTTACACCTTCTTTACTGGCGCAAGAAGCTTATGATGCAGGCCTAAGGGATTATTTGAGAGATTACCTAAAAATTACTGATTACACTTTGCTTGAAGAGGAGTTTGGGGTCATTCCCATGACAGACCATGTCTTTAGCCCTACCAATGGAAATATTGTTCATTTGGGAACCGCGGGTGGGCAAACAAAACCCTCGAGTGGCTATACCTTCCGGTTCATCCAGAAGCATGCTGCCGCGCTGGTAGACCAGTTGACCATTTCTGGAAATCCATTCCTGGAAAAATCGGTTTTACAGAAAAGGTTCATGTGGTATGACCGGGTGTTGCTGCACATGCTTTTTCACAAAAAAATGCCGGGGTCAAAAATTTTTACCCTCTTGTTCAGCCGCAACCCAATTCAGCGCATTTTCAGGTTCCTTGATAATGAAACTAAGTTGCCGGAGGAGTTGATTTTATTGAATACCCTTCCGCAGTGGCCTTTCATGAAGGCGGGATGGAAAGAGCTGATCAAATAGCCATCAGAACCCTTGGGTTTTCAGCTTCTTTTTTTTGTTAATTTCTCTCTTCATCCAGTAAACCAATTTGGTTGAAGCCATGCCGATAGCAGCACCTGCCAGCACATCACCCAGCCAATGTTGATTGTTGTAGAGCCTGAGGTACCCTGTTGCAGCGGCTGTTGCATATCCTGCAACACTGATCCAAGGGGAGTAATGGCCGTATTCCTGGTGGAGGAACTCTGCTGCCACAAATGCTGTGCTTGTATGTCCGGAAGGGAATGAACGGAAATCGGATTTGTTGGGGCGCTCCCTTCCAATAATTCTTTTCATTGGCTGAACGATGGCTGCGGCTCCGACATTGCCCAAGGCATATAATAGCAATTGTTCTTGGGGTCTATTTTTTCCTTGCAGTCCAGCTGCATCCAGGGTAAAAACGGCTGCTGCGGGCAAGTACTGCGTATAGTCATCGATATGCGTGGATTCCCTTGTAGTATTGAATCCATCATATACCTTGGATTCAAGTTTCTGTAATGATGGGATGGCCGCTATGCTTGATCCTGCAGTCAAAAGGGCGGCTGGTGCAATCCATTGTTTTGGATTTGACTTGATGAAGGGTGTGGAGTCTCCAACTGGTTTCTCCATAGCTATCGTGGAAGCATGGTTGATGAGGAGAAACGAGAATACTGCAATATTTCGTATCATGTTTCGCTGTTATAAAGTTGATTGCAATTTAGAGTACAATTTTTCATTAATGCGATCGTATGTATACCCTGTACCATAATTCATAAAATAAAATTATATTACATGGTTAAAAATCATATCTAGATGAAACCACTTGCTTCCATATTGGGCCTCCTGGCAATCTTGTTTATTGCGTTGAATGGCTGTGAAAAAAAATCCGATACAACGACCACTGAAAAACTTTCTTTTGACATTATCGAAGAACAGGTATTTGCCACATCATGCGCTACAACCGGATGTCATGCTTCCACATCTGATGCAAGCTTTGCCCAACATGGTCTTGTGCTCTCCAAAGGGAATGCATTTTCCAACCTTGTAGGTAAAATGGCGAAAAATCAAGCTGCTGCTGCACTTAAGCTGCAATTGGTCAAGCCTTTTGATGCAGACAACAGTTTTCTTTTCCATAAGATATCATGCCAATCCACGCACCACAGCGCCACAGCCAATTTCGGAAGCCAGATGCCATTGGGAGGAAACTATCTGACCCAGGGCCAGGTGGAATTTATCAAGAGATGGATCAACGCAGGAGCAACGGCAACTGAAACAGGCATCAATCTCTCTGTTTTGAAAGACAGTTCAGCCTGTCAACAAGACATCACACCCCTTGCTGCTCCTGCTGCCGGGAAAGGGTTTCAAATGAAGATTGATCTTTTTGATGTTCCGAAGAATTTTGAACGGGAAGTTTTCTTTCGTGCAAATACCCCCAATGCAGAACCAGTCTATGTTAACCGCATACAAATGAAGGGCAGATCAAACAGCCATCATTTTGTTGTGTATGGCTTTCGCAATTCAACTGTTCTTCCCCAGCCCAATGTGCTGCGCGATATCCGCAACCTGGATGGATCGCTCAATTTGAAGACCACAGGAGAAATGCAAAACCATATTTTCTTTGGTGGAGGTACCGATGTCAATTCAGATATAACCCTGCCGCCGGGTGTTGCCCTCAAAGTAGATCCCATGACTCCACTGGATCTCAATGCCCATTATTTCAACAAGACAAATTTGCTGTTGAAGGGTGAAAACTACGTGAACTTTCATACCATTCCTGTATCCAATGTTCAGTTTGTTGCAAAGACACTGGACCTGAACAACCTGGATATATCCATTCCTGCAGGCCAGCGAAGGACTTTTTCCAAGACCTTTACATTTAATGCTGTAACAAGGGTGGTCATGCTGACATCCCATTTCCACCGTTTTGGCGAGAAGTTCAACATTAAAATTGCCGGTGGCCCCCGCAATGGAGAACTGGTCTATACCAATACCGATTGGCTGCATCCTTTTGTAAAATCTTTCGCAACACCCATTGTGCTGCAGCCTGGGGAGGGATTGACCTCTGAGGTTACCTATTTCAATAGTTCATCAAAAGCCGTTGCCTTTGGTTTGACAAGTGAAGATGAGATGAATATTATTTTCGGTTACTATTATTGATCATTGCTATATCTATAAATTCAATTCCCATGCGATTACAAAAACTGCTTTGCGCAATTGCTGTTATTTTCTCTTCTGTCTTTGTTGTTGCTCAGCCAACTGTACAACCCGTCAACATCGTGATCACGCCTGATCATGACAACTGGGAATACAAGATGGGTGAGCCTTCCGCTTTTACCATCCAGGTGTTGAAGTTTGGTGTACCGCAAAAAAATGTCATGGTCCATTATCAAATTGGGCCTGAAAGAATGAAGCCTGTAAAGGATGATTCGGTTTTGCTGAAAGATGGTAAGTATACTACAGCTGGCATTGCCATGAAAGAGCCTGGATTCCTGCGTTGTGTTGCCACAGTGGTAGTTGATGGTAAACAATACCGCAACCTCACCACTACGGGATATGAGATCAGCAAGATTCAACCGGTGGTCAGCAAGCCCGCCGATTTTGATGCATTTTGGAAAAGCGCCAATGATGAGCTGGCAAAGCTTCCGCTCGATACCAAAATGACATTGCTCCCTGAACGTTCATCAGCAAAAACAAATGTCTACCATGTGAACTGCCAGGGCTACGGCGGATCCAGGATCTATGGTATTCTTTGTATCCCTAAAGCGGCAGGAAGAAAATACCCCGCTGTTTTGCAGGTACCAGGGGCAGGCGTTCGTGCCTACGGCCCTGATTTGGAGTTGGCTGATCAGGGAGTGATTGTATTGACCATTGGTATCCATGGCATCTCTGTTATCCTCGACCCCTCAGTGTATGCCGACCTGGTTGTGGGTGGATTGAAAAGCTATTTTACATCCAACATGGATGACCGCGATAAGTATTATTATAAAAGGGTTTATGCCAACACCATACGCTCCAACGACCTTATTTTCAGCTTGCCTGAATTTGATGGGCGATCACTTGCTGTGAGTGGTGGAAGCCAAGGCGGTGCCTTGAGCATCATTACTGCTTCATTGGACAAACGTGTGAAATACCTGGCTGCCATGTATCCTGCTCTTTGTGATCTGACAGGTTATGCTGCCAACAGGGCCGGTGGATGGCCACACATGTTGAGCCCCAATAATGTTGCCAACACCAGCAATCCTAAAGTCATCAATACCCTGGCTTATTACGATGTGGTGAATTTTGCAAAGGCCGTCAACATTGAAGGCTATTATACATGGGGTTTCAACGATGAGACCTGCCCGCCCACTTCATTTTATGCGGCTTATAATTCTATCAGCGCACCCAAGCAGGCATCCATTTTTCATGATACGGGCCATTGGACTTATGCTGAGCAACGCAGCAGGTATACCAATTGGTTGTTGTCCAAGCTTAAGCAATAATTATTTTGTTTCAGGCCAATCGGTTTCAATGCCCTGGGCCCTGATGAAAGATTGGAATGCAGACAAGTGAGTTGGATTGTTCCTTACTGCTCTTGTTTGTATTCCATTTTTTTGTGCATAAGCCACCAGGCATCCTGCGGCTTCACCAATGCTCCATTCTACAGGATGCAAGCGGTAACAGCCGTTTGTGATATGGGTTGTGCCGATATTTTTATTGGCAGGGATGATGTTTTCCATCCTGATGGGAAGCAAGGCTCCCAAAGGAATCTGGAAGGGGACGGAAGGAAAGTCAATGTAATTGTTACCGCTGGAACTGGGATGAAGGTCAATATGATAATATCCAATGCCAACGCTGTCTTCAAAGCGCGCAGACCCTCGGTTGTTTTTGGGCAGGGATGATTGAGAAGACTGCTCTTTTCCAACATGTTCTTCCAGGATCGTAAATACCGCTTTGATCCTTCTTGATTCACGGATATACGGATACTGTGCCAGGCCATCTGCCGTTCCCATTACATCATTTCTCAAACGCAGTCCTGTCCAGCCTTTCCCGCCATCGGGCCTTGGTGCTTCTGTCTGCAACCAGTAGAGCAGGGAGAGGCTGAGTTGCTTGGCACGGTCAACATGTTTATTGAATTCTTTTTCGCTGACATCTACAATATTTCCCAGCATATAATCATTCTGGGGCCAGTTGACAATAGTGATATCACTCTTGTAAACACCGGGCAGAAAATTATTTTTGTTGATGATTTTCCTATAATTCCAGAGGTTCAGTTTGTCTCCTGTGGCAATGCCTTCGGGATGAAATCCAAGTCCTTTTGGTTGAAGGGTGGTGGGGCTGGAATATTCCAGGCTGAGCAACTTACCCGACCATGCTGGTGAAAGCGCGGGCACATGTTCTTTCCAAAAATCATATTCTTTTGGTTTTTCAATTACATGGTTTTCTCCCGCTACATAATCCATGGCAAAACACATGGTGAAGGATTGGTTGTTCGTTGGATCAGCTTTTTCTGGTGCATGGAATTCTCCTGTTTGAGCCCTGGATTCGGTGCCGGTAACATACTCCGTTCCTGTGATAGGAAGCAAATCGCCGAGTTCCGTGGCATCGATAAAATGCTTTGCAACAATGGTTGTTGATTTTCCATTTTTCAAATCCTTGACCAGGAGCGATGAAACGCTATTGTTGGATACCAGGGCCTTCTGTGCTTTGTGTTGTAGCAACAAGGTAAGTTGTCCTGTACTCAGGTATTGTGTCAGCATTTCAATCATCACAGCATGTGCAACACGGGGCTCGTGGCAGAGCCTTGAAACTGCACCATCTCCGGGGTTCAGGTTAGGCCTTGCTTTTGCTTCTTCTGTTAAAGGGTAAAAACGTTTGTAATGATCACGGACAAGATTGCGGTATTCACGATAGGTCTTGGGTGCGCCATGTGTTTCAATCCATGGATGTTCATCCGGGGGAACACCCTGTGAAGTAATCTGACCCCCTATCCAATCTGTCTCTTCCGTCAAGACAACCTTCAAGCCATTCCTCAAGGCTGCCAGGGCCGCAGCCACTCCTCCAAGCCCACCACCTGCTATAGCAAGATCAACAGAGGGGTTTTTGTCTTTGGATGAGAAGGATAAAAAATCAAAAAAAATTCTGCGGTTCATGTGATGATTTGATGAACAAGTTATTTAAAATATTTAAAAAGTCAAAATCCATCTTGAGAATAACATCAACCATGTTCATCAAGCTTTAATGCTTTTGATGGGCGAGGGATTTATCAAATAATCCTTAAATTACCCTAATTAAATCAACTGCAGATGGATATCTCCAACAGCACAGGAGGGAAAAGCCTTTTTGGTATTTCATTGATTGCCGCATTGGCGGGTTTTATTTTCGGTTTTGATACCGTGGTCATATCAGGCGCCAATCTTCCCATCAAGGATTTATGGCATACCACTCCACTTTTTCATGGATTTTTCATCATGTCGATGGCCCTTTGGGGAACCGTCTTGGGGTCCATTTTTGGTGGTATTCCAACAGAAAAATATGGCAGGAAAAAGGTCCTGTTCTGGATTGGTATTTTGTTCAGTGTGTCTGCTATTGGCTCAGCATTGGCACAAGACCCCTATACTTTTTCATTGTTCAGATTCATGGGCGGCATTGGCATTGGTGTATCTTCTGTGGTGGCACCAACCTATATTTCCGAGATTTCAACACCCGCTACCAGGGGCAGATTGGTGGCTATGTATCAATTCAATATTGTTTTTGGCATCCTGATAGCCTTCCTCTCCAATTATTTTTTAGAAGGATTTGGCGGCAGCAATGATTGGCGATGGATGTTGGGTGTGATGGCGATTCCATCAATCATTTATACCTTGATGGTCCTTGGTATTCCGGAGAGTCCGCGCTGGTTGGAAAACAAGAACAACCAGCAGCAGGATTCAGACCGGCACGAACTTTTTACTGCACGCAACAAACGGATCATTGGGCTTTCATTCATGATTGCATTTTTCAATCAGGTATCGGGCATCAATTTCATTCTTTATTATGCGCCTGAGATTTTGGAAAGGGCTGGTCTTGCAGCAAAGGATTCGCTTTTTAATTCCATCGCCATTGGCGGAACCAACCTGCTCTTCACTTTTGTTGGCTTGTACCTGATCGATCGTTTGGGAAGAAAAACATTGCTGATCATAGGTTCTCTTGGTTATATCATCAGCCTTTCCATGGTGGCCTGGGCTTTTTATGATGCCGCTTCACCTGCATTCCTGCTTTCGTTTTTGCTTGTTTTTATTGCATCACACGCTATTGGGCAAGGGGCAGTGATCTGGGTTTTCATTGCAGAAATATTTCCCAACAAAATCAGGGCCTTGGGGCAATCATTCGGTGCCAGTGTGCATTGGGTTTTTGCAGCCTTGATCACCTTGATAACCCCTGTATTTTTAGATGCAGAAGTCGGTATTTTCAAAGACAATCCCTGGCCCATTTTTGCTTTTTTTGCAGGGATGATGGCCCTTCAATTGGTTTGGGTCTTTGTAAAGGTTCCCGAAACAAAAGGGGTATCGCTGGAAAAGCTGGAAGAAGATCTGGTGCGTTGATTGGGTAAGATTTTAAATTTAGCCATGAAATATTTTTTGTTATTGCTTTCTCTTTTCAGTCTTTCTGGAAAGGGAATTTCCAGGAAGGCAGACAGGCCCAATATTCTTTTTCTGGCTATTGATGATCTTCGTCCTGATCTGGGTATATATGGAAATACAATTGTACAGTCACCAAATATTGATCGACTTGCTACCCAGGGCATGTATTTCACCCATCATTATGTTCAGGTGCCTACTTGTGGTGCTTCTCGCTCTGCACTGCTAACCGGCCTGAGGCCCAGAAATGGGGTGCAAATCAACAACAATGTATTTGAAAAGCAAACCGCTGGTAAACCCGAAACAACAAGGCCTGAATCTCTGGTGCACCAATTGAGGAGAAATGGGTACTATACTGTTGGTATTGGAAAAATCAGCCACGCTGTGGACGGACGCGTATATGCTTACGATGACGCTCCTGGTGATGTAATGGAGTTGCCCCATAGCTGGAATGAATTCCTCTTTAATCCTGGAAAATGGAAAGACGGATGGGATGCTTTTTTTGGTTACGCCAGCGGGGAAAGCCGGCCAACGATGAAGGGGAAAGTTGCTCCTTATGAGAGAGGGAATGTAGATGATATGGGATATCCAGACGGATTGACGGCAGCACTTGCCATTGAGCAATTGAAAAAATGCTCAAAAACTAATCAGCCTTTTTTTCTTGGTGTAGGTTTTTTCAAACCCCATCTTCCTTTCAATGCGCCAGATGCCTATTGGAACCTTTACAACAGGGAGGCTATGCCTTTGGCATTATCCAGAACAGCACCTGAAGGAGTCTCTTTGGCCAGCCTGCAAAACAGCAGTGAATTCAACAGTTATAAATCAGGTGATGAACAGGTAGGACTAGATCATCCACTTTCTGAAGCCTACTCAAAAAAGCTGGTTCATGCCTATTACGCAGCCATCAGTTATGTTGATGCACAGGTGGGCAAGGTGCTGGATGAGCTCAAAAGAACTGGATTGGATAAAAATACCATTGTCGTGCTTTGGGGCGACCATGGTTGGCACCTGGGTGATCATGGGGTTTGGGGTAAACATACCTTGTTTGAATACTCCCTGAAAAGTCCACTCATCATCAAATTGCCTGGAAAACACAGTGCAAAGGGGGCAGTTGGCAATGTGATAGAAAGTATCGACTTGTTTCCAACTTTGTTGGAGTGGTGTAATGTACCCTTGCCTTACGAAATGGATGGAAGAAGTTTCTCCGGTAGGATTAACGGTAAGCCAAACAAGGATGAGGAGGTTGCCTATAGTTATTTTAACAGAGGAATCACTTTAAGAACAGATAGGTACAGGTTGACCAAATACTTCAGAAAGGAAGAACCCGCCATTGAACTCTATGATCATTTTGCTGATCCGGGAGAACAGCGCAACATAGCAGGATCAGCTCCCGATATTGTCTGGCAACTGATGCCTTTGTTGGAAAAAGGCAATACAGGATTGTATAAATAAAAGTATTTGTACAAAAAAAATACTTTTATTTATACTAATTTAGCAACTGCTATCAACCATCACCTCCCCTAATTTTTTATTCATCAAACCAACACTTATGCAACTGATTAAGATCAGGAAACTGTTGCTATTCATCATGGCAACGGTAATTTCATCCTTGGGTTTTGCCCAAACGGCTTACAAGGGAGTGGTAATGTCTTCCAAAGACAACACTCCTGTTTCTGGTGCTTCCATTGTAAACAATTCAACAAAAGCAGGTACCAAATCTGATGCCAATGGAACCTTTTCCATCAATGCAAAAGCTGGGGATCGCATTACTGTTTCCAGCGTGGGCTTTGGCAGCATGGAAACTGTTGTTTTGAAAGGCATGACAGCCATCAACATCAAGCTTGATCCCACTGAAGAGAGCATGGAGTCTGTTGTAGTGGTGGGATATGCTACGCAGAAAAAAGTTAACCTGACGGGTGCTGTGTCTACCATTACTGCCAAGCAGATTGAAGACAGGCCCATCACCAACCTTTCCACTTCGCTTGCAGGTTTGATGTCAGGCGTTTCAGTTCAACAAAGCTCTGGTCA
>JBIIQT010000069.1:0-11932 GCA_044341875.1 Chitinophagaceae bacterium
ACTTCAGGATCTGCATCGTCAGTTCTGCCAGATGTCTTGGAACGACCAATCATCCTTGCAATCAATTCCTCTTCAGGTACTTCCATGGCCAATACAACATTGATGGATGTTCCATGTTCGCTGAGCAGGGTGTCCAGCGCCTCTGCCTGTGGCTTGGTGCGGGGGAAACCATCAAATAGAAATCCGTACACGCCCGGGTTTGCCGTAATGGCAGCACCAACCATTCCGATGACTACCGCATCCGGCACCAACTTTCCGGCATCCATGAATGATTTGGCTTCCAGCCCCAGTTGGGTCTGGTTGGCAATTTCAGACCTAAGAATATCCCCGGTTGACAAATGCTTGAAGCCGTATTTTGCGATCAGTTTTTCAGATTGTGTGCCTTTTCCGCTACCGGGAGGTCCAAACAGGATCAAATTGAACATCTGTGACAGTTTTATTGTTTTATTTGAGATCCGGTAAGGTTTCATTAACAAAACCGGAAGCCAAAGATAATTAGATTTGTGGTGAAACAAGACCGGAAACTACATCATTGCGGGCAAAATCCTTAATGATGCATGAATGGACAAAAGCAATAAATAGAGCACAATGAATAGAATCACTTTCCTTCTGATGGCAACAGCGCTGATTCAGTTCAGCTGCAGCAATGCACAGGAAAAAAACAAAAAAACAGCAGTAAAAATGAGTGACACAACAAGCAATCCTGCTTTCTCCAGGAAAAATGAGGAAAAGGTTGAGCTAACCGAAGAGCAATGGAAAAAAGTCCTGACACCTGAGCAGTACTATATTGCCAGGCAGAAGGGCACAGAAAGACCCTGGACCAGCAAGTTTGAAAAATTTGATGAAAAAGGAACCTATTTCTGTGCCGCCTGCGGCAATACCCTGTTCCAAAGCAATACGAAATTTGACAGTGGTTGTGGATGGCCAAGCTTTTTTGAACCAGTCAACAAAAAAAGCATCATCTACACCCCAGACAATACCCTTGGCATGAAAAGAACCGAAGTGCAATGCGGGAAATGCAAAGCCCATCTTGGTCATGTGTTCGATGACGGCCCACCGCCAACAGGCCTGCGGTATTGCATCAATGGGGTGATTTTGGGGTTTGAGAAGAAGGGGTAAGGAGGTTTAGAGAGGTTGAAGGGGCCTGCGGCTTGTTGAAGAGGTTGAAGAAATTGAGCGGGTTGAAGTTATAAAATACAAATGGGGCCAAGCAATGCTTGACCCCATTTTAGTATAGCTGGCTTCGATGGTTGACTGAATTTTATTTCGCCTGATCCATCTCAAGCAAAACAGTAATCTCAACATCCTTGCCTACTGCGAGTCCGCCAGTTTCCAAGGCTGGTGCATATTTCAAACCATACTGGAGACGGTCGATGGTAGTCTTGGCTTTGAAACCTGCTTTCACACCACGTCCGGTATTGATTTGACCGCCATAGGTAACATCAAATGTTACAGTTTTGGTTACATCCCTGAGGGTAAGATCGCCAGTAAGGGCATATTTGTTGCCACCCAATGGCTTCATTGACTTGCTCACGAAGCTCATCTTGGGGAATTTCTCAGCATTGAAGAAATCATCGCTTTTCAGGTGACCATCCCTTTTCTCGTTGTCTGTATTCACAGAAGCAACATCAACAGAGAAATTCACTTTGGCATCAGAAAGATCAGCTTTGGAAGCCACCAGGCTGCCATCAAACATCCTGAAAGACCCTTCCACTTCAGAAACCACCATGTGAGACACGGCAAATTTCACGTTGGAATGCGACTTGTCAACTTTCCATGTAGTCTGGGCCACTGCACCTGAAGCTCCTAAAAGCAAAAAAGCTGCAAGATTGAATAATTGTTTTTTCATTGTATTTGTTTTTGATGTTTAAACACTAAATTAATTCGTTTCACCAACATGGCAAAATGATTCCGTTAAGTTAGACAGATTTTCGGGTAATTTGTTCACCAAAAAGAAATTTTCCGACAAGCTTATTAATCCATAATTTTCCAAAAATTGAACCCGATGGCATTTATAAAAAGGTTTTCATTGTTTTTGCTGCTTGTTGCAATGAGCAGCACTACCTCGTTTGCACAAAAAGTTAATCTGGACCAGTTCAAATCCTGGAAGCCAAGAAACATTGGACCTGCGGGAATGAGTGGCCGCATCACAGCCATCGATGCAGTGGTGGCAGACCCCAATACCATTTACTTGGGCGCTGCTTCAGGTGGTGTATGGAAAACTGTCAATCAAGGCGCAAGCTGGGAGGCAGTGTTTGAAGAACAGCCCATCCTCAATATTGGTTCCATAGCCATACAGCAATCCAACCCTTCAACGGTTTGGGTAGGAACAGGAGAAGGAAATCCAAGAAACTCCATCAGCCTCGGAGAAGGCATGTACAAGACCATCGACGGCGGTAAAAGCTGGAAAAAAATGGGGCTTGAGAAAACCCGCAACATCCACCGCATCATTGTAGATCCTTCCAACCCTAATACTGTTTATGCGGGTGCAATAGGCAATCCTTATGCAGAACATCCTGAAAGAGGCGTGTTCAAAACCAATGATGGTGGTGAAACCTGGGACAAGATCCTCTTCACCAATGATACTTCCGGTGTGGCCGACATGATCATGGACCCATCCAATCCCAACAAATTGTTTGTTGCCATGTGGCAGCACCGCAGAACTCCCTGGAGCCTAAGCAGTGGCGGACCTGGCAGCGGTCTTTACATGACCTTTGACGGTGGAAAGAACTGGAAAAAATTAGGCGAAAAAGAAGGTTTGCCTGCCGGAAATCTCGGCAGGATCGGACTGGCCATTTCACGCAGCAACCCCAACCGTGTATATGCGCTGGTGGAAGCCACAAAAAATGGTCTATACAAAAGTGATGATGGCGGACAAACCTGGTCGCTCATGAACAGCAACCCTGAGTTTGTTTCCACCAGACCATTCTATTTTCAGGAAATTGCCTGCGATCCGCAAAATGAAAACAGGCTCTGGTTGATCTATCAAATGATCTCCAAAAGCGATGATGCAGGTAAGAATTTCGAAGTGGTCATCCCTTACAATGGCATTCATCCAGACCATCACGCATTCTGGATTCATCCCACCAATCCCAATTTCATTATTGATGGAAACGATGGCGGCATCGGCATCACAAGAGACAAGGGAAAGACATGGCTATTTGACGAAAAGCTTCCCGTGGGTCAATTCTACCACATCAATGTAGACAATGAAATGCCTTACAATGTGATGGGTGGCATGCAGGACAATGGAAGCTGGAGAGGACCGGCCTATACCTGGATGAGTGGTGGTATCAAGAATTATTACTGGGATAACCTCTGGGGTGGTGATGGATTTGATGTAATGCCCGACAAGGACGATGCATCATGGGTATATGCCATGAGTCAGGGCGGATCTGTGGGTCGCTACAATGTAAAAACCGGTGAAAGCTGGTATGTAAAGCCTCCTGCTCCAGACCTCAAAACCACCTTGCGTTTCAACTGGAATGCAGCCATTGCACAGGATCCATTCAGCAATTCAACCATCTATTTTGGGAGTCAGCACCTGCACCGCTCCACCAACAAAGGTGCTTCATGGGAAATCATCTCACCGGATCTCTCTACGAATGACAGTGCCAAAATCGACCAAAGAAACAATGGTGGTATTTCAATAGACATCACAGGTGCGGAGAACTTCTGCACCATCATGACCATTGCTCCTTCATCCAAAGACAACAACGTGATCTGGGCAGGAACGGATGATGGCAATGTGCAACTGACCAAGGACGGAGGCAAGACCTGGACAAACTTCAGAGGGAAAATACCAGGTTTGCCTGTTGGCGCCTGGATTCCACAAATTCAGGCTTCCAGGTTCAATGCGGCAGAAGCATTTGTGGTGGCCAATGATTACAGAAGAGGCGATTTCAAACCCTACATTTTCAGGACCACCGATTATGGAAAAACATGGACAAGGCTGGTTGATGAGAAAAAGGTGATTGGTTATGCCCTCTGTATTTTGCAAGACCCCACTGAGCCCAACCTGATCTTTGCAGGAACCGAGCAGGGACTTTGGGTAAGCCTTGACAATGGTGCCAGCTTCCAGCAATGGAAAAATGGATACCCCAGCGTTTCTACCTATGACCTTGCCATCCAGGAGCGCGAGGCAGATCTTGTGATTGCTACTTTTGGCCGTGCACTCTGGATCCTTGACGACATCAGGCCACTGAGAAAATTGGCTGCCAACAAGGGCATGCTTAACAAGGCTTTTGTTGCCTTTGACAGCCGCAATGTGGTGCAGGCCCAATTCAAGAATGCTCCAGGATATGAGTGGAGCACCTGGGGCATCTGGGATGCCGACAACAGGCCAGCCAATGCACCCATCTCCTATTATATCAAAGCCTCCTCAGATACATCGGCAAAAGCCAAAAAAGATTCAGTTGTTGTAAAAATTTACAACGATAAAAATGAAGTGATCAGGAACCTCAGATGGGCTGCTGATTCAGGTTTCAACAGGTCATACTGGGGAATGGAAGAAAAAGGATACCGCACACCTGGTGCTGGTGGTGGAAGAAGAATGGGTGGAGGCGGTGGAGGCCGTGGAGGAGCAGAACCAGGAGGACAGCAGGCTTTACCGGGTACATACAAGGTGGTTTTGGCCTACAAAGGCATCAGCGACTCAACCATGATCACACTTTTGGATGATCCAAGATTGGGCAACAGAAACAATATCAAGGTTGCACAAGCTGCACTGCGTGCTGAATTGAAGAAAAGCGGAGATCAGCTGATTGAAGCGATGGACCTGTTGACTGAGGCTGACGAAGCAAGCAAAAAAGTGGAAACCTATATCAAGGAAATGAAAGGTGCTACAGTTGATTCACTTAAAAAATCAACCAAGAAACTTCAGGACGAGATCAAGGTATTGAGAGAATTCATCAATGGTACAACCCAAACCAAACAGGGCTATGGACAGGTTCCTCAAATCACGGTCATGAACCAATACCAGCAGGCAAGCAGTGCCATCAGTTCAAAAGCCATTGAACCGGGAGCGCAGGAAAAAATGTTGGTGGAAAGAGCAGCAGGCCTGATCAATGAAGCTGTGAAAAAAGCAAATGCATTCAAGGAAGGCAGCTGGAAAAAATACATGGAGCAGGTGGGAGCAACGAAGATGGATCCTTTTGGAAAATAATGTTTTGATTAAAAAGCCATGGGTTGAGGAGAATTCCCAGACCCATGGCTTTTTCAATTAATTCCTGTTCACCAAAAACTGAAAAGGCTTGAGTGCATTGGGTTTCAGCACCCTTGCAATGGAAAGATGATCATGGAGGATCTTAAAGCGGTTGATGTCAATGAGTTCATAAGCAACACAGAGCGATGCTGTTGTTTCAACATTTTGCAACAGATTGTTCAGGACAGCAACTTCCATCTCAATGGAAATTTTATCCCGAACATCATCCTTGCGGAGCAACAACAAATCCCTGGTTTGACGTTTCATAATTATTTCAATACCCCACGAAACCTTTTTTGGGAGGACAGCCACAATTATTTTTGTTGCTGACACCACAAGACATCATGGATGATATGCTTATTAATAAAAAAACAACTAAAATTGTTCTCTTCAATGTTGGTTTCATCTACTGCTAATGTACATTTTATGTAAATTAAAAATGCAAATGCCGGCCAATTATAACATTTTATAAAAAATTTACTCATTCCTACCAATAAGCAAATAGCAAGACCTGCCGCACTGATTGCCCCACTGGACTGGGGGCTGGGGCATGCCACCCGTTGCATCCCCGTGATCAGCTACCTGCTTGAACGGGGATGGGAGCTTAGCCTTGCTGCTGAGGGGAATATAGCGGCTTTGCTATCAAAGGAATTCCCTCAACTCAAGGTAATTCCCCTCAAAGGCTACCGCATCACCTACCCTAACAAAGGCGCATTGTTCATCCCAAAGATTTTGCTTCAGGTTCCTAAAATCATTTGTTCCATCAGCAATGAACACCAATGGCTGGACCATCAACTGGATAGCAACAAATGGGATCTGATCATCAGCGACAACCGCTACGGGCTCTACACCACCAGAACCCGGACGGTTTTCATCACCCACCAGCTGGGCATCATTTCTGGGTTTGGTAAACTGGGTGATATACTATTAAGGACCATGCTTTACAGATGGATCAACCGGTTCAACACCTGCTGGATACCCGATGCTGCAGGGGATCTCAATATCGCTGGAAAACTATCGCACCCATTGTCCATGCCAAACCATTATGCATTCATTGGCCCCCTCTCCCGTTTGGACAAGAAACCGACCTTGACAGAAGGCCACCTCCTGGTACTCTTGTCCGGCCCTGAGCCGCAAAGAACAATCCTCGAAAATAAATTGATCGATCAGCTATCTGACATTGACGAGGAAGTGGTATTTGCCAGAGGACTTCCATCTTCAGCGCCTTTGATAAAAAACAGGGGCAGGATCCGGTTTGAAAACCACCTGGATGCAAAGTCATTGTCTGAGATGCTTTCCAATGCCAAAGCAGTGATTTGCCGCTCGGGTTATTCTTCTGTTATGGACCTTCTGAAGTTGAAAAAAAGAGCCCTTTTGATTCCTACACCAGGGCAAACAGAACAGGTGTATCTGGCAAAACACCTTGGGGCACTGCGTTGGTTCGTGGTGCAGGAACAATCTAAACTTGATCTGAAAAAAGGAATTGCTTCCGCTTTGAATGAATCCATTGAATTTCCAGCCCTTGATTTTGAAGCCTTCAAAAAAGCTTTTGCCAATTTGGGCATCCAATAAACGGATCTGTTATTCTAGCACAATTTTTGTTATCTTGACAATTACTAAAACCGAAACCAAAGCACATGAGAAAACTTTGTTTAGCCATCCTATTTGGATGCTTCAGTATCTCCCTTTTCTCGCAGTCCACCTTCCCTGTGAATGGTGTGGCAGACGAAAGGGAAACAACCTTTGCCTTTAAAAATGCAACAATTATCAAGGATGCACAAAACACCCTGACCAATGCCACCATGATTGTCCGCAACGGAAAGATCATCGCCATTGGAACAGCTGTAACCATTCCTGCTGATGCCATTGTTGTTGACTGCACAGGCAAACACATCTACCCTTCTTTCATTGACCTTTATGCCGACTATGGCATGCCAGCACAAGCACAGGGACAAGGTGGATTTGGAAGGGGATTCTTTGGCGCAGCACAGCTGAGTTCCAGTACCAAAGGTGCTTTTGGCTGGAACCAGGCCATCAAGGCCGATGTAAATGCCGCTAACATTTTTGTTACCGATGATGCCAAGGCGAAAGCCATGCGCGAGATTGGTTTTGGAGCGGTACTCACCCACCAAAAAGATGGTATCGCCAGAGGAACAGGTGCATTTGTATCACTGGCTTCGATGAAAGAAAACATGGTGATCCTCAAAGAAAAAGCCTCTGCTCATTACTCTTTCAGCAAGGGCACATCAACACAGTCTTACCCCTCTTCCATGATGGGCAACATCTCTTTGTTGAGACAAACCTACCTGGATGCCAAATGGTACAAGAAAAATACAGAAAAAGAAGGACTGAACCTCAGTCTTCTTGCATGGAACAACAACCAGGGACTCCCCCAGGTTTTTGATGCAAGCGACAAATGGAATGCGCTGCGTGCAGACAGGATTGGTGATGAGTTTGGTGTACAGTACATCATCAAAACCAGTGGCAATGAATACCAGCGCATCGCTGAAATGGCCGCTACAGGGTCTACCCTGATTGTGCCTTTGAATTTCCCCATGGCCATGGATGTTGAAGACCCCAATGATGCAAGATTTGTTTCACTGGCAGACATGAAACATTGGGAGCTCGCACCAACCAATGCTGGTGCATTGGAAAAAGCCAAGATACCCTTCTGCCTTACAACAGCAGACCTTCGCTCCCCATCTGCATTTATGACCAGCCTTCGCAAAGCCATTGAAAATGGCCTTTCTGAGAGCAAGGCACTTGAAGCACTGACCACCACTCCTGCCAATACACTGGGCATGGGCAACATGGTTGGCTCATTGGAACAAGGTAAAATCGCCAACTTCCTGGTAACCACAGGCAATGTTTTCAGCGAAAAAACATCCATCATCGAAAACTGGGTACAAGGCAACAAGTACAGCATCAAGCCTGAAAAATGGCTTGATATTGCAGGTAAATATTCCCTGGCCATCACATCTGCACAAGGCACCAAATCCTATGCACTGGAAGTGAAATCAGCCAGCGCTGCCAATATCATCAATACAGATACCATTGCTGCCAAATTCACCTTTGATGGCAAGATGGTCAAATTGAATTTCACACCTGAGAAGAAATCCAGGAACATGATTCGCCTCAGTGGTTTGAAAAACGGAGCAGAATGGAATGGCTATGGCGAAGACAATGAAGGCAACAAACTCACCTGGACAGTATCTTCCTATACTGCAGCTGCGGCAATGGTTACAGCCGACAGCGCAAGAAAAAAAATGGCATCAAAGCTGGGTGAAGTAATGTATCCGTTTACTCCTTATGGCTGGACAGAGGCTCCCAAACAAGAAGTGATCCTGATCAAGAATGCAACCGTTTGGACCAATGAAAATGAAGGAAGACTTGAGGGAACCGATGTATTGGTAAAAGATGGTAAGATTGCACAAATAGGAAAGAACCTGCAAGATGCAACTGCTAAAGTAATTGATGGAACTGGCAAACACCTTTCTCCTGGTATCGTTGACGAACACTCCCATATTGCAGCATCATCTATCAATGAAGGTGGTCAGTCTGTCACCTCAGAGGTGCGCATTGCAGACAACCTCAATCCGGATGACATCAATATCTACCGCCAACTCAGCGGTGGTGTAACAACTTCACATATCCTTCATGGTTCTGCCAACACGATTGGTGGCCAGACACAACTGATCAAGTTGCGCTGGGGTGCCAATGATGACAAGTTGAAGTTTGAAGGATCTGATGGATTCATCAAATTTGCCTTGGGAGAGAATGTTAAACGCTCTTCATCTTCACAGGGCAATACCCGTTTCCCTGATACCCGCATGGGTGTTGAACAGGTATTGACAGATGCCTTTACCCGTGCCAAAGATTACGAAACAGCGGTTAAAGCAGCTTCAGCAACAACCGCTCCAGTTGTAAAAGGAAAGAAAGCCTTGCCTGTTGCAGTAGACCCTTATGAAACGATTCGCCGCGACCTGGAACTGGAAGCATTGGTGGAAATCATGAACAAGAAAAGGTTCATCACCTGTCACTCCTATGTTCAAAGCGAGATCAACGCGGCCATGAAAGTGGGCGAAAAATTGGGCTTCAGGATCAATACATTCACCCATATCCTTGAAGGATACAAGGTGGCTGACAAAATGAAAGCCCATGGTGTAGCGGCTTCCACATTCTCTGACTGGTGGAACTACAAGATGGAAGTGGTTGACGCCATTCCTTACAATGCCACCATCATGTCCAAAGTGGGAGTGAATGTTGCCATCAATTCTGATGATGCGGAAATGGCCCGTCGCCTCAATCATGAGGCGGCCAAGAGCATCAAGTTTGGTGGAATGAGTGAGGAGGATGCCTTCAAAATGATCACCCTCAATCCTGCCAAAATGTTGCATGTTGATGCCCGCGTTGGCAGCATCAAAGTGGGCAAGGATGCTGACCTTGTTTTGTGGAGCGACAATCCGCTCAGCATTTATGCAAAAGCAGAAAAAACCATGGTGGATGGCATCATCTATTTCGACAGGGAAAAAGATGCGCAGATGAGGAAGCTACAAACCGCAGAAAAAAGCAGGCTCATACAAAAAATGAATGGCGAAAAAAGGGCTGGTGGCCCCATGGCTCCTCCAACCCCAAGCTATTCAGTGCTCATGAACTGTGGCGATCATGAACACAGCCACGGAATCCTCACCATCGATCAAGACTAATCAGCAATAAAAACATTTTCATGAAAAAGATATTATTCAGCATACTCGCAGGCATGGCCTTTACAGCTGTTGCCAACGCACAGGAATCTGTTTATCCTGCGTCAAAACAAACAGCGCCCGTCATCATCATGAATGGCACTGTACACGTTGGAAACGGACAGGTCCTCAACAACACTTCTGTTGAAATTCGCGATGGAAAAATCACCAATATCGGTGCTGGCATCACTGCATCAGCAGATGCTTTCAAAGTGGATGCAAAAGGAAAACATGTTTACCCAGGGCTTATTCTTGCCAACTCCAACCTCGGATTGGTGGAAATAAGTACCGTAAGGGCTACTGATGATGAAACAGAGATTGGTGAATACAATCCATCCGTCCGTTCCATTGTAGCCTACAACACCGATTCAAAAGTGATTAATACCTTGAAGACCAATGGCATCACCCACGCCAATATTGTGCCTCAGGGAGGCACAATAAGCGGCTCCGCTTCTGTTGTTCAGCTGGATGCCTGGAACTGGGAAGATGCTGCCTATGCAGTTGACAACAATATTTTCATGAACATGCCTGCCCTCTACAACAGACCAAGTCGCTACGGTGGTTTTGGCGGTGGACAAGGACCACAGGTGGATCCATTGAAGAGAGGACTTGATCAGCTCGAGGAGATCAAGGATTTTTTCCGTGCAGCAAAGGCCTACAATGATCAGGCCGTCAAGACACAGACCAACATAAAATTCCAGGCCGTTCAAGGATTGTTCAGCAAAAGGCAAAAACTTTTCATCCGCTGCAATGTAGTGCGTGAAATCCTTGCGGCCATTGATTTCAAGACTGAGTTTGGATTTGATATTGTACTTGTTGGCGCAGTTGAATGCCATCAGGTAGGAGACATCCTCAAACGCAACAACATCCCTGTCATCCTCAGCCAGATGCATGCCCTTCCTACCATGGCCGATGATGGTGTTGATCTTCCTTACCAACTTCCTACCCTGCTTCAAAAAGCAGGTGTGCAGTTTGCCATTTGTGATGAAGATGGTCAGCAAAGGGGTAAGAATCTTCCTTTTCAGGCAGGTACCGCAGCTGCCTACGGATTGACAAAAGAAGAAGCGCTTACCTCCATCACCCTGAATGCAGCCAAAATCTTGGGCATTGCAGACCGCACAGGATCCATTGAAACAGGCAAAGACGCCAACATCGTCATCAGCGAAGGAGACATCCTTGACATGCGCAGCAGCAATATTTCACTGGTCATGATTGGAGGCCGCATGGTCAGCCTTACAGACAAACACAAGCTGTTGTACGAGCGGTATATGTTGAAGTATGGGTTGAAGTAGTTGAAGTAGTTGAAGTTTTAAAAATTCTTGTTTATAAAAAAGGGCTCACGCTATTATGCATGAGCCCTTTTTAATTGAATTTCAGTTTCGCTTCAACCCCTTCAACAGGCCAAAGGTCACTTCAACCCCTTCAACCTATTTCCTAAACCGCTGCTTCATGGATTGAACAACTTTCAATCCGATCGCTTCTCCTTGTTTGAGACCATTGTCAATAGAACCCTTGTAGTGTATGCCACCGTAAAAGCGGCTCATGGCAGCTTCATTTGCAGCATTCCAGAAAGAAGTAAACGACCTGATTGGAAGACCGTAAGGAACTTCTGTATCATCTCGGAACTTGAATTCAGGACCAAAAATTTGGGTCAGTACTACAGCAGATGCAGCGCTGATGACACTGTGGCCACTGGTATATTCTGGGAAAGGAGGTGTTTGCAACAGTGGGTGCCAGCCTTGATCCAAATAAGCATTGATATAGGTTTCAGGCCGAATGACATTGCTCCTGTACTTCTCATCCCAGCAACTGATGAATGCGTCATACAAAGCAATTGAAGTAAAAAGATAGGCTTGCAGGGATTTTTCAAGCGATGCATTGCTTTGCCTGGAAGCAATACCCGCAATGCTCATCCAGTGCCCACCCGGGGATAGCTTTTTTGTGGCAAAATTCAAATGCCCTTGAACCGTCAGGTGGAAAGGATTAC
>JBIIQT010000019.1:0-38764 GCA_044341875.1 Chitinophagaceae bacterium
ACACCCTCAACGAAAGCGGCAGTCAGGATCATGTTCGCACGAATGTCGTTGGCAGCTTCGGGTTGACGTGCAATTGATTCAACTGCACCCTTACCGATCTGTCCGATACCGATACCGGCACCAATTGCAGCAAGACCTGCGCCAATTGCACCACCGAGGTGGGAAACGCTAACGTCGAGCAGAATGTTCATCAGACTCATGATACTTGGTTTTATAATTAAAAAAAAAGATTTAGTGATGCCCCTCTTCATGACCACCTTCAAATGCCTGACCAATGAAAACCGCTGTCAGGTTGGTGAAGATGAAGGCCTGAATGAAGGCAACCATTATTTCAATCATATAAATGAATACGGCAAACGCGATGCTGAGTGGAGAGAATCCCCAACCTGCAACTGCACTCATCGATCCAAAAATGAAAATCAATGTGATAAAGCTCAAAATGATGATATGCCCTGCCACCATGTTGGCAAAAAGACGGACAATCAAAGCAAAGGGCTTGGTAAATACACCCAGCAGTTCAACCGGCAACATGATGAAGATCCTCACAGGTGTTGGAACACCAGGAAACCAGAAGATATGTCCCCAAAAATGCTTGTTGGTGCTGAACAAGATCACAAAAAATGAAATGACACCCAACACCACAGTGAAAGCGATATTGCCCGTCACATTGGCAGAACCGGGTATCAAACCAAAAATATTGTTGATCAGGATGAAGAAGAAGACAGTCAGCAAATAAGGCAGGTATTTCAAGTACTTCTTTCCAAGATTGGGTTTGGCCACCTCATCCCTTACAAAAGTAATGACCGGCTCAATGGCATTCTGCCAGCCTTTGGGTGCTGAAGTAATGCCCTGGCCTTTTTTGTATTTGTTGGCCACGCTGATCATCAGTACGACAAGAATGATCAAGGAAAGGAACATCTGGACAACATTCTTGGTCAGCGAAATATCATAAATATGAACTGATTCATCCAGTGCTTCAACCCCATTTTCGAGTTTTACTGCATGGATTTTATCGTGTTCCATCTTATAACCATCATGAGATGCATGGCCATGGTGAAATTTGGAAGAGGAAAATGAAACCAGCCCTCTCTCTTTGCTCCAAAGGATGATGGGCAGGGGTATTGTGGCATGAAATTCTTCTCCATGGGCCTTCTTGAGCGTGAAAAAGTGGAACTCATGAGAATCCTGGATATGCTCCATGATGACTTTTGCTGGGTCAAGCCTCTCGCCTGCCGGTTCCTCATTCGCCTTCACGGTTGTGGAAACCAGTGCCAAAAAAAGGCCCAGAGTCGCTACCAGCAAAGAATTTAGCCTATGTACACGCATATACGCCTTGAAATTTTGCGCAAAGATAGCACGGAGTGGGTTAAAATTGTCCGAAAATCTTAAAAATCTATTCCCCATTTTTCTGTTGCTGCAATGAGATCATTTGTGCATATTTCCCACCCAAGGCAAGAAGTTCTTCATGTTTTCCCATTTCTACCCTTTTACCCTGGTCCATGACCATAATCCGGGTAGCCTGACGGATGGTTGATAGCCGATGTGCCACAACAATGGAAGTTCTACCCCTGGTCAGCACCGAAATGGCCTGCTGAATCAATTGCTCGGTATGGGTATCAACAGAAGAGGTTGCTTCATCCAGGATCAGTATGGCTGGGTTGAAGAGCAGCGCCCTGATAAAAGAAAGCAACTGCCTTTGGCCCATAGAGAGCGTACTTCCCCGCTCCATCACATCATAGTCATATCCACCGGGAAGTTGCTCGATGAACGTGTGAATACCAATCATTTTGGCAGCTTCGACAACTTCTTCCCTGCTGATGGATGGATCACGAAGGGTTACGTTGTCATGAACAGAACCGGGAAAAAGGAAAACATCCTGCAGCACAACAGCAGTTGCTGCACGCAAACTATTGATGGTAAAGGCTTCTATTGGCTGTTCATCAATCAGGATTTCCCCGGATTGATGCTGATAGAGCCTATTGATGAGGCTGATGATGGTTGACTTGCCGCTTCCAGTATGCCCTACAATGGCCAGGGTCTCTCCTTCATTGAGCTTGAAGTTCAGGTCAGAGAGCACGGGGTGACCATCGGTATATTGAAACCCAACATGCTTGAACTCGATCTTCCCCCTGATCTTCATGTCTGTTGCGCCTGGAGCATCGGTCAAAACATCTGTGTTGTCGAGCACGGCCAATACCCTTTCCCCTGCTACCATGCCCATTTGCAGTACATTGAATTTATCAGCAATGACCCTTAAGGGTCTGAACAGAAGGTTCAACAACAGGATAAAAGAAACAATATTTCCGGCAACCTGGACAGCTTGTTCCTGGTTTAATGCATAGGCATCCCTGGCTGCAAACCAAACCAGCAACCCCATGGAAAAAGCCAAAACAATCTCCACCACTGGAAAAAAAACAGAATAGGCAAAAATGGCCTGGATATTGGCATCCCGATGTTTTTTATTGATGGCCTCAAACCTTTCCTGTTCTCTTTTTTCTGCGGTAAATGCCTGAATGATTTGCATGCCGGATAGGCGCTCTTGCACAAATGCATTGAGGGCAGCAATCGCGTTTCGGACATTAGAAAATGACTTGTTCACGCTCTCCTTGAAAAAATAAGTGGCCATGATCAGGATGGGAAAGGGAATAATACAAACCAAGCTCAGTTGCCAGTTGGTATAGAACATGGCGGAAAGTATGGCAACGATAGAAAGAAAATCTGCCACAATCGGCACCAGCCCTTCTGAAAAAATATCATTGATGGATTCGATATCATTGATAGTTCTGGTGGTCAATGTACCAATGGGCGTTTTATCATATTGCTTCAAATTATAGGAGAGAACCTTTTCGTATACCTTTACCCGAATGTCTTTTACCACACGGTGCCCGAGCCAGGAGGTGGCATAAGAAAAGAAAAAACGCATGGCTGTCTCTGCCAGCAAAAGCCCTACCTGAAGAAGGCTGATCCATAAGAGGAAATCCAAAACCATTTGGGACCCTGTAACCCCAGAAGCATTGACGCGCTTGAGTGTCAGGTTGATCATCAAAGGCCTTAAGGGCGATACCAGCGCCAATAACAATGCCAGGACAATTGACAAATAAAATTTGCCGGCATAGGGTTTTGCAAAAGCAAAAATCTTGGCCAACAATGACCAGTCGAATATCTTTTTCCGGTTTTCTTTCTTTTTATTTTCCATCATTCATGCAAACCGCCGCCTATTGGTTTCTGTTGGCAAAAGCCTTGATGAACAAGGCCCCGAGGTTCTTGTGTGGGGGTATATAATTATCGAACCGCTCTTTTGCTACGCCTGTATTGAATTGCTTCTCAAGCTGATGCCAGATATTGATCCAATCTACTCCCTGCCCCATCCGGACAGACTCATTGATCAATTTCAATACCGGCTCATTGACAAGCTTGGTACCCACTTCTTTTGATGAAACAATATGTGCTTCGGGGCATATTTTCAGCACGGTACTAAGGTTCTGAAAACTGCCGCAAGATCCCAAAACAATGATCTTGGCAGATGCAGAAAGCTGGTTGACCGTATACTTGAGGTGATAACTGTGGCCGCGGTGAATGACAATTGTCGGCTGGAGGCCTTGCGCACGCAAATAGCCAATCAACAATGACTGGGCCTTTGCATCCGGATCATCCCCCATCGAATTATCCAAGGGAAGATTGGCAAATATCCATACAGGCCTGCCCACCAAAGACTTGATCTCAACCCAGTTCTCCTCTTGAACAATCTGCCAGTCTTTCTTACCCCTGAACATGGACATGAAGTTGGCAAATGACTCCTTTCCATCCTTGTCTCCGTAGAAAAAAACCTGTTGCACAATACGACCGGCACTGTCAGAAAGATTGGATAGCGGAAGCGCATACACTGGAGGTATACCATACCGCTGAGAAAGGAGCTGGGAACTATCGGAGACAGACATGAACAGCAGCTTGAGGATATCATATATGGCTACACCCCTTTCATTGCCATGCAATTTTTGATGTTCGAGATTATGCTCAATCTCAACTTTGACCAAGCCCCTGATTGCAAGGTTGCTGATACTTCCGTAGGAATCTGCAACATCCACTGCGTCTTCGAGATTGAGGTTCTTTTCTAATCCCCGCACAAATCCCTTGATCAGCAGTTGTGCATTTTCTGTTGGCATGCTAGACAAGAAAAGATCGAGTTTATTGTAAGCAGCAGCCATCCTGACAAATTTCTTGAATCTGTCAAACCTCACTTCCATGAGCAATGCATCACCCCCGCGCTTTTGCATGCGTCCCATCATCCGGTTGTATACACCCGTATAACTGGATGTATAGATGACATCTTCTCCAGTAACAATAATATAATACAATTCAGCAGACCCAAGCGGCTCTAAAATCTTGAAGCGAACTGCTTCCGGCTCATCATGCAAAGCATTGATTTCATTGATAAAAATCTCTTCTGCCTTGCGTTTGATCATGGTACCCATTTCCTGAAAAAGGATAGGCGTATCCCTTGCAAGCATATCATCCATGAACTGGATCTGGGTCTTGACCAACAAACGGTAGTAAGTGAGATTGTCAGTGGCAGCCGATTTGATGCTATCAATGGAGATTCTTCCCTTGAGGATGGCATGCAAAAATGGAAAAATTAATCTTCCTGAACTTTCATCAGCAATGCCTGTAATCAATCTCACGAGGGTATCATCGATTGACCTTATCTTCTTACCAATGGGCGTAGCAGCCGCTGATGCATAGTTATAAAAAATTCCGGGGGATTGATGTGCTGATTCAACAAGCAGGCTGTCTGCAAAAGCTGCGTTGAGGTAGGGCTCAATCCTGGAGAGTACCTGATCAGGATACAGCCCAGCAAACTGCCTGAACATGATTACTCGGGAGGAGTCCAATGCTGGATTCTCAAAAAAAACTGAATTTTCTCCCAAAAGCATCTTGTTGACATTGTATGGAAAATGATCAACAATCCCAGTTATACCCATTCCGCGGATGTCCAGACCCATGTATTGCCTGTAAGCTTCCAGCAGGGTTGCCGCTTCCGAAGCCGACAGGGCATTGGAACGGAATGACCGCAGCAATTCTTCGAGCAGGATAGTCAATCCAGACAAATATTTGACCTTGATCCTATGGTCGGTTTCAACATTTTTTTCGATTGCCCGCTGCAGGGCATCTGTTTGCCTGGTGTAAATATCGGTCAACAACAGGTCAAGATCCAGGTCCCGGCTGATGACAATCATTTTATCTGGCTTGCCGTCCAAAGCACAGATTCTTGTTTGCAAGCCGTCAATATCCTCGTGCAATTTTATCCTTCTGATGTCAATGACTGTATGGCTACTGTCTTGCCCGGCAGCAGAAAAAGCCATAAATGGCAATAAAATCCATATAAACAAACGCAGAGGAACCATTCAATGTAAAATTAAGACTTAATTTCCAGCAGCACCTTTGTAGATCGCTTAACAATTTAATAATCCAGCTTAAAGGCGATATCCTGCTTCAGATGTTAACTTTGTGTAAACAACCCAATACCATGGCGCCAGCCGCAAAAAAAATCCTGATTGCAGATGATGAGCCAGACATTTTGGAAATCATCACCTACAACCTTCAGCTTCATGGATACGATGTTGTTACTGCCAAAGATGGAGACCAGGCGATTCAAAAAGCCCGGGAAACCAATCCAGACCTGATCATCCTGGACATCATGATGCCCAAAAAAAATGGCATTGAGGTCTGTAAAATCCTTAGGGCCCAACCTGCATTTGAAAACACCCTTATTGTCTTCCTAACCGCCTTAAACGACGAACTCTCCCACGTAAAAGGACTTGAATTTGGGGCAGACGACTTTATCAGCAAACCCATCTCCCCTAAAGTAATGGTTTCTAAAGTGAACGCTTTCTTCAGAAGGGTAGCCAAGCCTGAAGACTCCAAAGCGGTTGAGGTGGGTGAGCTAAGGATTGAACCGGAAGAATACATGGTTTATTACAAGGGAGTGCCTATCAGCCTTGCCAAAAAAGAGTTCGAACTGCTTAATTATTTGGCTTCAAAGCCTGGAAGGGTCTTTTTGCGCAATGAGATCCTGAACCAGATCTGGGGCAGTGAGGTAATTGTTGGAGACAGGACAATTGATGTGCACATCAGAAAAATAAGGCAGAAATTGGGCGTAGATTGTATTACGACGGTCAAAGGTGTTGGCTATAAATTTGACATCTGAGTTAGGCCTATATAAGCATTGAATGCTGTAGATTGCAGTATGTTCGACTCGAAGAACTATTCTCCACAAAAGATTGCATTGTTTTCTGCCAGCACAGTAGGCCTGCTGGCTTCAATGATTGGAGGTTGGACGTCCAAAAGCTTGGTTGCTGCCCTTATCATTTTAGTGATCATTTTTGGCTTCACTTTTTGGGTTGTGCGCTTCTTGGTTGAAAAATTTGTTCACCGTCAGATCAAGTTGATTTATAAATTCATCAACCAAACAAAAGCGTCTAAAAGAGAGGAGTTTTTTCAGAAAAAAGTACTGCCAATGCAGCGACTTGTGGATGTTGGTGAAGAGGTTTTGCAATGGGCCGACCAAAGAAAAGCGGAGATGGAATTGCTTGAAAAAAATGAAGCCTTCAGGAAAGAATTCCTTCAAAACCTGTCCCATGAATTCAAAACACCCGCATTTGCCATACAGGGTTATCTGGAAACGCTGTTGGCAGGAGCCATGGACAATCCTGAGGTCAGTCACAAATTCCTTACAAACGCCTACAAGAATACAGAACGGTTGATCAACTTGATTTCAGACCTCGATGAAATCACAAGACTCGAAAGCGGCAAACAAGAGCTCCACTATCAAAATTTTATCATTCAAGACCTGATCAATGATGTGTATGAATCATTGACCATCAAGTCAGTCGCAAAAAACATCCATTGCCAGATCAAGAAAGGATGCGAACAACCCATCAGGGTTTATGCAGACAAAGAAAAGATCAGGCAAGTATTGATCAACCTGGTTGACAATGCCATCAAGTATGGCAACCAAGAGGGAAAAGTTGAGGCCAGCATTTACAAGACAGACGATAAAACCATTCTGGTGGAAATAACAGACGATGGCATTGGCATTGCAGAAGAGCATATCTCCAGAATATTTGAACGATTCTACAGGACAGATTATGGCAGGAGCAGGAATATCGGAGGAACGGGCCTTGGGTTGGCCATCTGCAAACACATCATTGAAGCCCATGGGCAGTTCATCCAAGCAAGAAGCACACCTGGCATCGGTACAACTTTTGGATTTACCCTAAATAAGATAAAAGAACAGGTTTAAGCTGATGCAATCAAATCGAGTGGAGATTCCACAAGGGTAGCAACCTTTCCATGAATCACTGACTCTACTATTCTTTCAACCGGAGTTGATAATGAGAACGGCAGAGACTGTCTGTGATCAAAAATCCACTTGTTAAAATACACAGGGAAGTAATCATCAATGGCATCAACTACTGCTACATTAAACTCCTTCAAAGCTGCAGCGTTACAGGCCTGCTCATATTGACCATGCATGGGCAATACCATCAACTGCTTACCTAGATACAGCGCCTCAGCAGGTGTCTCAAAACCTGCACCAGTAATGATCCCATGAGACCTGATCAGGCTATCATCAAACATGGATTGGCTTAAGGGCAACAACTTTACGTTGTCTTCCTGAAGCACATTTTCAACTTGCTTTGAAAAAAGATGAAACTTGAAATTTTTTAAACGCTGCAGTTGCTTGACGACCAAATGATCTGCGTAATGCCCAAGATATACAGTTATATGCCCTTCATTCACGGGTATGGCATTCAGGATGGAAGGCTTGATGACAGGCGAAAATATATTGTCATCATATTGCTTGAAATGAAGTCCTACCGATCTCGTTCCACTGGCATAATTAGACAATATCCATTCTCCCAAAGGATTTTTTACTTTGGGCCGGGGCACATTTTTACTTACAAAACTTGCCTGATGTCCAAAATGGACAGATGAAATACCTTTTAATTTGCATGCCAACGAAGTAATGCATTCAAAATCATTGATGACCAGATCGTATTTTTCAATGGGAAGAAACCTCGCTTCACTGATTATCTTTCGCAAACGTATTCCAAGAACTGTCTTCATCACATCAATACCCCCTGACTGCTCATCATACTGCAAACTGACCCCTTTGCTTCTGTAGGCAACAGGCATTGATGTCTTTAATGCACTGTTGTTTCCACTGAGGAAAATATCAACATCACCGTACTTTTGCAACAGCGGCAAAATGGCATTGGCCCTGCTGATATGGCCATTTCCGGTGGCTTGAACTGCATAAAATATTTTCATCATCAATCAATGTGTAGCAGAAGCAATTGAAGTAAAGAACAGGGCAACTTCATCAGTAAGTACATTGAGCATCGGAATCCGATTGTTGCTGCGCATTTGAATTACTTCCGGCACTGCATGTTCTTTTTCATTGAATGAATGTATGCTCCAGGCCCCTTCGTTATACTCAAGTGTCGTTAGGTTCTCTATCCAATCGCCACTGTTCATGTAATTGACTGAACCTGAACCCGTAGAAATGGTTCTGATCTGTGGCTGATGGATATGACCACAAATCACCGTATCATATCCTTTGGCAATCGCCAATTCTGCTGCCGTTTGTTCAAAATCACCAATCCAAGCAACTGCTTTTTTTACACCATTTTTTACCTTCTTGCTAAAACTCATTTTTTCTTTACCAAAAGTCTTGAGTACCCAATTGATGGCCCTGTTCACCAAAATCAAAAGGTCATAACCATGCCCACCCAATTTAGCAATCATTTTGGCACTACCTTTTGTGGTAGCATCAAATACATCACCATGAAAAATCCAAGTTTTTTTACCGTCAATATCAATCACCAGCTTGTCAACCATTTGAAAATTGCCCAACTCTATACCACTATACCTTCTGAGCGATTCATCGTGGTTACCGGTGATATAAACAATTTGTGTCCCTTTGGCAATCATCCCAAAAATCTCTTTGATAACCTGCATATGAGAAGCAGGAAAATAGTGTTTTTTGAATTGCCAGATATCAATGATATCGCCATTCAATACCAAGAGTTTTGGGGAGATGCTTCTCAAATAAGATACCAATTCTGATGCATGGCAACCAAAAGTGCCAAGATGAACATCACTGATTACGGCTACTTCGAGCTTTCTCTTATTCATGAAAAAATGGGTTTCATAAATATCCTTACTTACTATTAAGCCAATGTTAGCAAGCCATAAATAAATCTTGATGTAAAATTGATGGAATTGTTATGCAGTGGCTTCAGCGTAGAGGTGCTGAATCAGCCCATCAGCCAATCCAATCTTGGGAACCAGTATCTCTTCCATGTTACCCCATTTCATGACTTGAAGGTAAATCATCAATGCAGGAACAATCACATCAGCCCTGTCAGGTCTAAGATTGTAAAGGCGTATCCTGTCTTCCAGTGTGCAAGATGAAAATTCTTTGTAATAATCACGGAGGACATCAATATGAAGGGGCTTCCCATCTTTCTTCTTGCTGAGTGAAAACACCTTGTTGATATTACCCCCCGTTCCTATGGCAATCGTATTTTCTTGACCGCGTAAATTTTCTCGGAGCGCCTCTTTCATCTCTTGCCAGTCGGTATCCGTCACCATGTTCTTGAGCAATCGAATGGTCCCGATATTGAACGAACGTTTGTATACCAGAGAGTTGTTTGAAAAAAATGTGATTTCTGTACTTCCACCGCCAACATCTACATAGAGATAATTGTTGTTGGAATTAAGGTTCTCTGCAACATGTGATTCATAAATCAATGAGGCTTCAAAATCACCTGAAATAACCTTTATGTTGATCCCAGTTTCAAGAAATATTTTTCTTACCACCTCATTCCTGTTCCGGGCATCCCTCATTGCGCTGGTGGCAACGGCAATAGATTTGTCAACTCCATAAGCATTCATAAGGTGCGCATAGGCCTTCATGGTTTGAAGAATCATGTGCTTCTTTTCCTTGGAAATTTCTCCGGTTTCAAACACATCGAATCCCAAGCGCAGGGGAACTCTGATCAGATTGAGCTTATTGAAACCTGGTACACCATCCCCATTCACCGTAACTTCGGAAATCAGAAGCCTGCTTGCATTCGTTCCAATATCAATTGCTGCCAGTCGCACGTTGCTTTATAGGTTGTTTTTTTACCAGGTAGTTATAAATCTCCTGCTGTGAACGAATTCGTTTTTTTCCAGGTGAAGATACATAGTTGTTGATAAACTCAGGATCCAAAATTCTTGCCTTAACATTGTCTGACAGTTGGATTTTCAATACCTCCAACAACTCCTTTTTCAACTCATTATCGACAATCGGACATGCTGCCTCCACACGGTGATCAAGATTTCTCACCATCCAATCTGCACTGGAGATATACACCAAAACATTCCCCCCGTTATGAAAAACCAAAACCCTGGCATGCTCCAAATACTCATCGACGATACTGATGGCATAGGGTGATACCTGTTTTTTCTTTGTTTGCTTTTTTGCAGAATATATGCCACGAATAATGAGGTTAACTTCCACTCCTGCGGCAGAGGCCTGATTGAGTTTCTCAATCAACGTAACATCACTGAGCGAGTTCAACTTTAGTGTAATGGAGGCAGGAAAACCCTTTTTTGCCTCTTTTATTTCCTTTTCAACAAGCTCCACAATTTTCTTTCGCATCCCTACTGGGCTAACCAACAAAGTTTTACACTCTTCAAGGGAACCAGTGTGTGAGACCGGATTCTCAAGATAGTAGAATATCCTATTGATGTCAGCCATGATGTTTCTGTTGGAAGTAAGCAGGCAATGATCTCCGTAAAAATTTGCCGTTTTTTCATTCAGGTTCCCGGTACTGACAAAGCCATATTGAATGGTTTTGTTTTGCACCCGCTTGTTGATGATACAAACTTTTGCATGCACTTTCATGTTTGGAATGCCCAAAATAACTTTTACACCCTCCTCCTCTAACACTGTTTTCCACTCAAGATTTGCCTCTTCATCGAACCTGGCCTTTAGCTCGAGCATTACTTCAACTTTTTTGCCATTGCGGGCAGCATTGACCAAAGCGTTGATCACCTTGGATTCTGAGGCCAGCCTGTAAGCGGTAATCTTGATGGATTTCACATCTGGATCAATGGCAGCTTCTCTCAACAAATCAATGATGGCATTAAAGGAATGATAGGGAAAATTCAGCAATACATCTTTCCTGCCGATTACATCAGTTACCCTTATGGCAGAATTCAAGTCTGGATGAGGAATGGCTGCCATTCTTCGTTTGGACACAGGAAGTACATCAGGAAAATCCATGAAATGTTTAAAATTATGAATACGGCCTCCGGGTATAATACTTGATTTGCTATTGAGCTTCAACTTCTTTGTTAAGAAGTTCAACAGCCCGCTGTTCATCTCCTTATCATAGACAAACCTTACAGGCTTACCCTTACGCCTTTTTTTCAGCCCTTTTTGCATCTTTTCCACCAGCGATGTACTGATGTCATTGTCAAGATCCAATTCAGCATCCTTGGTGACTTTGAAAATATGCGCTTCAAAATGGTCATAACCAAAATAGGAAAATATATAAGGAAGATTAACCCTGACAATATCTTCCAACAGAATGATATGCGTTTCTTTTTTTTCTGTGGGCAATTGGACAAACCGGCCAAGTGTTTTGGAAGGGATCTCAATCAGCGCATATTGCTGTTTATATGCAGAGTTTTTTTTCTGCATCACCACCCCAAGGTAAATGCTCTTGTCCCTCAGATAAGGGAGTTCAGGCAAACCCTCTATCATCAGGGGGATGATATTAGAGCGAACTTCTTTTTCAAAAAAATCAATAACAAACCGTTTTTGGTCTCTGGAAAGTTGCTGGTCATTTTTGAGAAAAACCTTGTTTTTTTTCAACTCAGTCTGAATACTTGCCCAGATTCTGTCAAACTCACTTTGTTGTTTCAAGACAACATGAAGCAAATCAACCAGAATTTCTGACACAGCGTCTTCCATGTGTAGGTTCAGTTTGGTTTTGGCTGAACCAAATTCCGCCATCCTTTTCAATGTTGCCACGCGTACTCGGAAAAACTCATCCATGTTGTTCGAAAAGATCCCAAGGAACCGAATCCTTTGGCTTATTGGCACAGTTGGGTCATTGGCCTCCTGTAAAACCCTTGCATTGAAGCTAAGCCAACTGATATCCCGTTGTACAAAAGTCGACTTATTGACCATTTGATAGTATTTTTTGGTATTTATTCAGGTGAAAATTAAAACATTATAACACAAGTTGTATGAATTGTATTTTGTTTACAGTAACTTAATATTGTTTGAAAATCATGAGGAAATTCATACCCATATTTTTTATAGCTTGTTTTTGGACATTTTCAGGCAATGCAGCTGATTATGTTGAGGCCAGCAACATTCGCTTTACATTTCTGGGCATGGAATATTCTATCAAAATCAAGGAACTGCCAGAAGGATTTTCAACCACTCGGAACGATAAAAAGGACTTCTCAAGCACCATAAATTTATTGGATTCATATTTTTCTGACATCATCCCCGAACTGTCATCAATCAGGAAAGGTCTGCATTTATCAGATTGGTATTATTATCAACTGATCAGAAAGGTATCTCAACAAATCATACAAAAAGAGAAAGACTACTGGGGGTATACCTATTGCAAATGGTTTTTATTGGCCAGATGCGGATTCAATCCCTTGCTGTGCACCATCGACAATAAATTATTGCTGTATATTAAAAGTAATTCAACCATTTACAATATTCCCATCAAAATAATTGATGAAAAGCAATATGTATGCATGAATTATCATGACTACAATTATGATATACCCATTGAAAAAATTACGCCTCAACCCATTCAATCATCATTGGTTGAACATGGAGATGATTTTAACTACATGATTGCCAACATGCTTGATCTGCCAGCGGAAAGATATGTGAACAAAACAATTGAATTCAGATACAAACGGGAAACAGCAATACACGAAATAAAGGTATTCCCAGAAATCAAGGATTATTTTATCAACTACCCCGTAACAGACTATAGGTTTCAATTCAATATACCCTTCAGCAAACTGACTTATTCATCGCTCATACCATCGCTAAAATTAAAACTCAATAGTAAAACAAAGGAAGATGGCGTAGAATACATCATGTTCTTGGTAAGGAATGCATTGGGTTACGAAGCAGACTCCACGATGTATGGAAGAGAAAAAAGATTTTCACCAGAAGAAACACTGGCTTCAGAGTGGAGTGATTGTGAAGACTATGCAGGATTATTTTTTTCACTGGTCCGTGAGGTATATGATCTTCCCATGATCGTATTGAGCTATCCAGACCATATCAATGTGGCAGTAAACCTCAAAAAATCCAAAGGAAAAACGATCATGCACAATGGCAAGATCTACACTGTTTGCGAACCAACACCACAAAAAAA
This sequence comes from Chitinophagaceae bacterium, assembly GCA_044341875.1. Taxonomy (GTDB): domain Bacteria; phylum Bacteroidota; class Bacteroidia; order Chitinophagales; family Chitinophagaceae; genus Pollutibacter. The sequence continues at coordinate 13,476 of JBIIQT010000019.1, forward strand.
AGTACTTTACCTTGGACAGATGGAGAAAAAATTAAGCAAACAGCCTTACGAGGTTGTGTATGAATATGCTCCCAAAAAGTCTTGATTCAGCCCTATCGAATCGCTTCTATTTCGCAAATAGATTGATAGAATCAATCAACTGCTGTGACCGCTCTCCCATCCGCGTAAAATACTTTTCACCATTCTTGATAAATGAAAAAGATTTGCAAGAATCAGCATTTGAAAAGTACACAACATCCACAACATCACCTTTCCCATAGAAATACAATTTACCCAAGGATGGACAATTGCTATTGGAGGCGACCTGGGCACTGTTGACATCTTCAATGATTGGGTTCAATATTTGAAGATCCAAAACCTTTAAAACCCTGTAAAAACGTGGATTAGCAGGCTTTTTATAATAGATAACCACCGCACTGTCGGCATTATTGATTTGATCCATTATTCCCTTGGACACAATCGGCGTATATTGGCTGGAAGCAAGATCTTCTGATTTCTTTCCCTCCCTGCTTTTACATGAATAGATAAAAGAGACCAGCAATAAAAAATATAAATAATGTTTCATGGTAAGTCAATAAAAAAGCCACTCCATAAAGAAGTGGCTTTAAAATTAATACTTTTTGTTTAGTAGGCCTTGTTTTGAGGATCCCAGTTTGTCCAACCAGTGGTCCAATCAGCAGTACCCATGGCTCCACGGAAAGTGGTAGCAACAAAATATGAATTCATTCCTGTAAAGCTCACACCAGTAAGGGCAGGTGATCCGGTTCTGGGAAGGAAGTTTGGAGCTGTAGAATAAAAGGGAGCGGTCAACATGGCTGCATCCGCTGTTGCCAAGGTAACAGAACCACCGGATTCAGCTTTGGTCTTCATCTGTGCTGGTGTAACAATGGCCAAAGCAGCTGCATCAGTCCTGTATGTGGCTGCCGCATCATTAGAATGAAGCAGGTTGTTTCTGAATTCTGAAGTGTTATCAACAAAGAATGCCCTCGCAGTCGCAGCAGATTCTAATGAAAGTCCAGCTTTAGGCCATCCGATGATGATAGAATTTCTCAAAACGAACTGGGTTGCCCTTCTCCACCTGTTTCCAAAATTATGGTTGGCTGCAGTTCCAGTTGCATTGTTGGCACCCACAAAGGTAAAATTACTCAATTGAGGCCTTGTAAACGGAGCAGCAGTTGTGCCAGTACCATCATTGTCACACTCAATACCATTTGCTGCGTCACCACCATCCACAAAATCAGGCTTGCGACAGGCAATACCGTACTGTATTTTACCAGTATATCCAAAATCGAAATCATAGTCGTCATCAGCAGTTGCAAAAGCAACCAGGTTCTTACAGTTTACTGTTCCACCAAAAAACTCATAGGCATCATCATTACCAAAAGATACCTGAACGTTTTCAATGATGGTACCAGAACCAACACCACCCATGGTAAGACCATTGATTTCAGATCCTGGTTCAGCTGCAATACCTGCAAACTCAATGCGCACAAAACGCAGGATACCACTTTCATCATCGGGTATAGTACCACCATATTTACGTCCAACACCACCTTCAACGATAGGAGCCGGATCCAGAGGGCGATTTGTCGGAGCTTTACCCAAAAGGATAATACCACCCCAATCGCCTGGTGTTCTTTGTCCGATTGCTTTTCCACTGGTGAATACAATAGGATCTGTGGCCCTTCCGTCAGCAATCAACTTGGCACCCCTTTCAATGATCAAGGCACCTTTTTCGGTAATATCACTAACAACAACACTTCCAGGAGCAATGGTAAGCGTATTCCCTTCGGTAAGATAAACATAGCCTTTGAGTGTATATTTACCCTTGGGCAAGTAGTAACTTTTGCTCAATATACCCTGGATAATACGTCCGTTGGTAGCAGGATCCTGAGGATCAGTACCTACAGCTCCGCCGCCGGTTGTATTGTTGATGGTTTCCTCGAAATTAACTTTGATACAAGAACTGAAAGAGAGCATTGCGATGGAGAAAAGTCCAAAAAGGATTTTTTTCATAAACTGTGTTTTGTCTGTTTGTTGCTAAAGATTTTTATTTATTTTTTTTGCTAATGTTGAAGTCATAAGTGAAACCAACTGTAATGGTAGATCCGGGCTTGTAGGCATTGAAAAGCCTGTCTACACCTTCTTTATACGCAGTAGCTTCATCAACGTTTTCATAGAAATAAAATGCGTTGTTAAGTATATCTGCGAAATTAATTTTCAACTCTCCCTGACCAGCCAATACTTTCTTGGACAATTGCAGATCCAATTGATTTCTGGGTCGTTCAAAAACATTAGGGAACTCTTGATTACCCACGAGGGTTAATCTTTCACCCACTCTGTTATAGAGCAAAGAAGCATTGAATGAAGAACCGTTGTATTGAAGACCAGCATTGATCAGGTAAGGCGACTGACCTTGCAATGGCCTGTTGGCTTTTATTTCCTTATCTCCAGCACTAAGGTCTTTGAAAACAACCTCTGACTGAATGAAAGTATAGTTACCAAAAAAGCTGAAATTCTTTAAGGATTGGGAAATAAAATCAAGCCCTTTCCTCACCTCAAGTTCAAAACCCAAAGTGGTTGCACTAACTGCGTTTTGATAGAAATAGCGGCGGGATTCTCCATTGCTCGATGCATCGAGCCTGAACTCAATTGGATTGGTAAAATCTTTATAGAAAGCTCCCAGCGTTATCGCCTCACCAGCTTTGGGATACAATTCGTATCTAACATCATAATTGAGGATTGAACTTCTCAACAGGCCAGTATCACCCTTAACACCATAGTTCATCTCATAATCAAAGAATGCGAATTCTGCAATCTCCCTGAACTCAGGACGCGCAACCGTCCTGCTGGCAGAAAGCCTTACATTCTGTTTGTCGCCTGCATTGATCAGCATGTTGATAGAAGGGAGAAGGTCCCACTTCTCTGTGAGCTTTGTATTTCTCAGACCAGTCTGGTCTTTTGATGTAAGCAACTGCTGAAAATTTTCAGCACGCAATCCCCAAATGAAACGAAATGGTCCAACCTTGTTATCCAACATTCCATAGGCGGCATTCAAAACCGATACTCCAAAATACCTGTCCTGGTTGTTGGTAAAGTCATCAAGGATATATCCGTTTTGACCCATGTTGTCATAGAAGAAAGCAGATTCAACTGGTTTGTAGGCATTGGCAGCTACAAAAGAGTTGAGGTTGGTTGTAACATAACGAAAAATTCGGCTTTTGAAATCACGAACCCTGGCAAGGCTGGAGCCACCAAACTTCAGTGTTTGTTTATCCTTTCCACCCCAGTTCATCGGTACAATAAACTGTCCACCACCACCAAAACTATAATCACTCAACTCACTGTGAAATCTTCTGGTATCGTCCGGATCAATCTCAAACTTTTCATTGGTATTGATGGACCTCGCGTATAAAGCAGTCCGAAGGTCTGGCTGCTTTTTCAAGTTGTAACCAGCATTTCCATTCCATTTGAACTTGATACCCTTGGCAGTGAGCTGGTGCTCTCCCTCAAGTTGAGCACTGTAGAGTGACCGCTGGTTGAGGTAAGAGGAATAAAATTGTATATCATTCAGCCTGCTGGTATTGTAGCCATTTCTTGTATAATAATTATCTTCAAACAATTGATTGAAAAGGTTTTTCAATGAAACCTTGTGTTTCCCCTTAACCCATGTAATATTGGCCACCGCACCAAGATTGGTCTGGTAGCGGTTCTGGTTGTCATTGTATTTGAATATCGTTGTGCCATTTGCCTCATAAAAAGAACGCTCCACGTTGTAAACCAACATCGAATTCCTGTAGTTCGCTGCAATCAGGACACCAAGGTTTGCACCATTTTTTAAGCTATGGTTTTTGGCATATGTGATGTTGAATGTTTTGATGGGAGCTGCGTTGGTAGACACTTGCTGGTAAACATCTCCCCTGAAAAGCCTGGTCATCTCGATCTGCTTGTTCAACCCTGCTGCATCCTTTCCGAGACCCCTGTACAACTGCGCAGTAGCTGGAAAACTATCTGGCAGGCTTCTGGTGCCATCATCAAAACCAAGCCAATCATATTGGTTGCGCTGGTTGCTGATAAAGGGCTTGAAAGTTGATTGGGTATTGTATCCAAGGCCAAACCCTACCGTAAGTACATCCTTTGTAGGAATATCTTTTGTATTTACCTGTACAAGTCCACCCGAAAACTCACCAGTAAATTCAGGTGTAGCTGTTTTGTTGATAATGATATTGTCTATCAACGCGGCAGGGAACATATCAAATGAGAAGGCTTTTTTATCTGGTTCGCTGCTGGGCAAGAGGGCTGAATTTAGCATAGCAGAGTTGTATCGATCAGACAATCCACGAACAATGACAAACTTGTTGTCTTGCACCGAAGCACCACTCACACGCTTCAAGACCTCTCCTGTATTCTTATCTGGTGTTCTCCTGATAAAATCAGCAGCCAATCCACTGGACATAGCAGTATTGCTTCTTTGGAATGTCAACAGGGCAATGCTGCTCTCCTGGCGACGGGTAGACTTGATGACGATTGCGTCACTGTTTTTGGTTTGTGGATCCAAGACAACTACCATAGCGTTGTCCCCATTGATGCTGACTTCGATTTCAGCAATTGATTTGGTATTGTAACCAACACTGGAAACAGTGAAACTGTATTTCTTCCCTGTCTCCAATGAGATGCTGAAATTACCTTCTACATCTGCAACAACCACTTTTTTTGTTTCTTCAACCAAGATAGAGGCCCCAGCAATAGGCTCATTTTTTGTATTGACAACCTTACCAGATATTTTCTGTACCTGCGAAAAAACAGATCCAGACAACAACATGGTTATGACCAATAAAACAGATATCCTTAATTGTGACAGCTTCAGCATACTTAAAATTGATATGCAAAGGAACAATCCCAGCATTAAGCAAGCGTTAGCCATATATTAACCAATTGTAATCGGTATGTTACCGGAATGTTAACTAGGGAAAATCTTGTTAAAATTCCTCACCTTTGTACCATCAAAACCATCGCATGAAAGGAATCATATTAGCAGGGGGTTCAGGAACGAGGCTATACCCAATCACATATGCCATCAGCAAGCAAATCATGCCAGTATATGATAAGCCCATGATTTATTATCCCCTTTCCACCCTGATGCTGTCAGGAATAAAGGATATCCTGATCATATCCACGCCCCAGGACCTGCCCCAGTTCAGGAAATTGTTTGGCGATGGCAGTCATATTGGGTTGAACATGAGCTATGCAGAACAACCCCTTCCCAATGGACTGGCACAGGCATTTGTGATTGGAGAGGAGTTTATTGGCAACGACCCCTGTGCCCTTGTCTTGGGAGACAATATTTTCTATGGTACCGGATTGGGGAAAACCCTCGAAAAAAATGCACGTCCGGATGGGGGAATCGTATATGCCTACCAGGTCAGCGACCCTGAACGCTATGGTGTGGTTGAATTTGACCAAAACATGAAGGCCATATCCATAGAGGAAAAGCCAGAAAAACCAAAGAGCAGGTTTGCTGTACCCGGACTTTATTTTTATGATAATGAGGTAGTACAGATTGCAAAAAATATCAAACCTTCACCCAGGGGTGAATATGAAATCACAGACATCAACCTTGAGTACCTCAACAGGGGTAAGTTGCATGTTTCGGTGTTAGACAGGGGAACAGCCTGGCTGGATACCGGAACCTTTGATTCACTGATGCAGGCCTCTCAATTCATCCAGGTAATTGAACAGAGACAAGGCATCAAAGTGGCCTGTATCGAGGAAATCGCTTGGAGAAAAGGCTTCATCAATGCAGATCAACTGGTCAAACTTGCACAGCCATTGCTCAAAAGTGGATATGGAACATACCTGATGGACTTACTCAAATAACCCCCAAATGAAGAAGATACTTGTTACCGGTGGATCTGGATACATAGGCTCACATACCTTGGTAGACCTCATAGAAAATGGTTTTGAAGTCATCTCTGCGGACAACAACTCCAGGTCCACAATTGGCATGCTGGAAGGGGTTGAAAAAATAACCGGAACCAAGGTCAAAAACTACAATGTTGACCTCTGTAATTTTGATGAAACCCGTGCAATATTTGAAGAAAACAATACAATTGAAGGGGTAATCCATTTTGCTGCCTTTAAGGCCGTTGGAGAATCTGTAGAAAAACCGCTCCTTTATTTTCACAACAACATGGGATCCCTGATCAATATCCTGCGTTGCATTGAGGAATTCAAGATTCCCAACTTTGTCTTCTCCTCTTCCTGCACGGTATATGGAAATCCTGATGCAATTCCTGTCACTGAACAAACCCCAAGAAAGAATGCAGAATCCCCCTACGGACTGACCAAACAAATGGGGGAACAAATGATTGAAGCATTTGCAGCAGCCAACAAATCAACCAATTCCGTTCTGTTGCGGTATTTCAATCCAGCAGGAGCACATCCTTCCACCTTGATTGGTGAACTACCCATCGACAGGCCACAGAACCTCACCCCTGTCATCACACAAACTGCCATTGGAAAAATACCAGCACTGACGGTATTCGGGACTGATTATCCCACCAGAGACGGATCTTGTGTTCGCGATTTTATCCATGTATGTGACCTGGCTCATGCCCATACTTTGGCTGTTGAATTTCTCCTGCAAAAGAAAAACACAAACAATTGCGAGGTGTTTAACCTGGGCTCTGGAAATGGGATTACCGTACTTGAATCCATCAAAGCGTTTGAGGAAAGCACGGGCGTGAAGTTGAATTATACCATCGGCAGTAGAAGACCAGGTGATGTTATCGCCATATATGCCAACAACGACAAGGCTATAAATGAACTTGGATGGTCTCCGCAGTATACCATAAATGACATCATGACCAGCGCATGGAAATGGGAGCAATACATCCAGCATCAGCCCACCCATCTGGACCTGAGGGCACATCGCCTGAACTAACACCAAAAAATTAACCTTTTGCATCCTCAATAACGCCCGATTTAATGTTATTTTGCAGCAAAGTTTGATTATCATGTTGGATGCCATTCAAGTAACAGGACAGAAGGACACGAGAAGCGGTTTTGGAGATGGAATATTCGAATTGGGGAAATCCAATCCCAATGTTGTTGCCCTTACGGCTGATTTGGCAGGCTCCATGAAGCTGAATGCTTTCATCAAATCTTTCCCCGAACGTTTTATACAGTGTGGTATTGCAGAAGCCAACATGATCGGCATTGCGGCAGGATTGACCATCGGAGGTAAAATTCCCTTTACAACCACTTTTGCCAATTTTTCAACCGGCAGGGTTTATGACCAAATCAGACAATCTGTTGCATACTCCGGTAAAAACGTTAAAATTTGTGCATCACATGCCGGCTTGACCTTGGGTGAAGATGGTGCAACCCATCAGATTCTTGAAGACATCGGACTGATGAAAATGTTACCAGGAATGACCGTGATTGTACCCTGCGATTACAACCAAACCAAAGCGGCTACTATCGCCATTGCAGATTATGAGGGGCCCGTTTATCTCCGGTTTGGAAGGCCTGTTTGGCCCATCTTTACCAATGCAGACGAACCTTTCGTTGTGGGAAAGGCCCAACAATTTTCAGAAGGAAGTGACGTGAGCATTTTTGCCTGCGGACACCTGGTCTGGAAGGCCATTGAAGCGGGAAGGATCCTTAAAGAAAAAGGAATAGATGCTGAAATCATCAATATCCACACCATCAAGCCCCTGGACACAGCTGCTGTCATCGCCTCTATCAAGAAAACTGGATGTGCCGTCACTGCAGAAGAACACAATGTATTGGGCGGATTAGGTGACAGCATTGCCCAAACAGCAGCAAAATCCTTTCCCATTCCTATTGAAATGATTGGCACCCAGGATACTTTCGGAGAAAGTGGAAAACCCACCGAACTGCTCAAAAAATATGGCCTGGATACTGAGTTCATTGTTGCTGCAGCTGAAAAGGCGATGGAAAGAAAGAAAGTTTAAATGACAATGCTACCCGAGCTGGACGATAATGAATTGGTCAGGCTGTTCAAGGATTCCCAGCAGAAGGAAAAAGCATTTACCTCCATTGTAAAAAAATACCAGGAAAAGATTTACTGGCAAATAAGGAGAATTGTCATCACGCACCAGGATGCGGATGATGTGATGCAAAATGTTTTCATCAAGGCATGGAATGGACTGAATAATTTCAGGGAAGATGCCAAATTGTATACCTGGATTTACCGCATTGCCGTGAATGAATCCCTGACCTATCTTGAACAGCAAAAAAGAAGAAGTTCCGTATCCTTTGATGATGTCAGCGAAAGCCTGGAAAACAAAATGCAAAGTGAAAAGGGATTTGATGAGAACAAGGCCATTTGGAAATTACAGCTGGCAGTTCAGCAGCTTCCAGAAAAACAACGCATTGTATTCAATCTGCGTTATTTTGATGAGATGCCTTACGAGGATATGGGTATCATCCTTGACACTTCCGTTGGAGCACTTAAAGCCAGCTATCACCATGCAGTCAAAAAAATTGAAGAATATATCCTCAACCATTAAACCCTCAAGAACGGCCATTGTCTAACCACTGCATGCATAGCATAGATAACATATCATCAGAATTAGCTTCTCTCAGCCAGCAGGTTGCCAAACTGCCGAAAAATAACCCCTTCTCAGTACCCAAGGATTTCTTTAACACATTCACCGTGCGCCTTATGGATGTCATCCAAAATGAAGCATCCGAGCAGGAATTCATTGAAATTTCCCCATTGCTCAAGGCCCTGAAAAATGAAAATCCCTACACCCTTCCCGAAGGCTATTTCAACAATTTGAAGGTTGAAATGCCAAGGGATGAGTCTCCGGTTGTTGGAATGCGCAGATTGGGGTCATGGGCAAAATATGCTGCGGCAGCTTGCCTGGTGGGCATCATTGCCACTGTATTTTTTGTTTCCAAAACAGAAAGCGGGAACCAATTGGCCGACATGCCAAAAGAACCGGAAACTTTTCAAACCAAGGTTTCTCCTGATGCCATTGCCTTGTACTTGGAGGAAATGGACAATTTGTCGATAGTGGAAACAAATGAAAATGAACAATTTGATACCGCTTCCACACTTTTGGTTGACCTGAGCAGTGAAACCATCAAAGAAATATTGGAAGAAATTCCTTTAAAAGACATCTCATTGTACATGGACCAAAATGGTTTGGGAGATGTACTTTCACTGAACTAAATGAAAAAGCAATTAAACACCATGAAAGCAACATTTTCCCTTATCGCCATGCTCATCCTTGGTTTTGCAACAAAAGCACAACCCATGAAGCCCGAACGTGATGCAAGGGCTGTAGAGATCAAAAAAATCCAAGCCATGGAAATGGCCTTCATCACAAAAGAATTGAATCTTTCCCCTGATGAGGCCCAGAAATTTTGGCCTGTCTTTAACCAGTATAGGAATGAACTAAAGGGTATGGCAGGAGAGCGAAAAGTTGGAGATCAACTGGAAAAACAACAAAAAATGCTGGACATCAGAAAGAAATACAGGGAAGATTTTACCAAAGTCATGAGCCATGAAAGGGCGAACAAGGTGTTTGGGGCAGAAGAAGAATTTAAGTCATTGGTCAGGCGTGAATTTCAGAAGAGGCAGGCAGAAAAAAATCAACGTGAACCCCGCAAAAAAGGGTTTTGATATCACTATTATTAGTTTTGGACATAAATTTTATTAATGTAATTTTAACGCGGTGTTTTTCATAGGTTAGCAACGGCTGGCTCTTTTTAGAGCTGGCCTCTTTTTTTTCTACCAGTGCGAAAACCATCTATTTGCACCCAAGCCATATAAATATCCTTACTCATTGTTTACATGACGGTCTGAATAGACAGGCGTCATGATATCATGGTAAAAAAGAAATTGCCAGTGTTCTTCTAAAGCAATTTCCCACCATTTTTGCCTGAGTTCCATGGCCTTTTTACCATCATGATCATATTTAGCCACAAACCTGGTTTTCATCTGTTTCAGTTGAGGGGCCTCGTCTCCACCAAAGAAAACAACATCATTCTCCTCACGAATCCAAAAGACCTGGTGAAAAGGGGAATGGCCAGCAGACAGTTCATGCTGGATATAGCCGTTTATCATGCCCTGCGCTCCAACCAGGTGAATATTCTCATTGCCCTCCAATATGGATAACCTTTCTGCATCATAAGATGCATTGCCTGCATGCAATGCAAAATCAAGTTCCCTCTCATTGATAAAATACTCTGCATGGGGGAAACTCAAGTGAGCGTGACCGGTATAGGAATCTCTAACAGCAATCCCGCCGGCATGATCCCGGTGCAAATGGCTCATCAAGACCATGGTAATGTCTGAGGGTGAATACCCATGAACGGCAAGATTATTGTACAATTGAAGCACCCCATTTTCAGAAAATCCCAGTCCTGTATCCAATAGAATCAAATCCTTCTTTGTCTCCACCAGAAATGGCTGAATTTCTACCAATAGGCTTCCCCTGGAACGCTCTTGAAGATCGTCTTTGGCAGTATCAAAGGGCAAAAATATTTTGGTATGGTCTATGGTAAATGAGCCTTCGGAAAGGGGTATAACTTTCATATGGTTTGTTAACGGATTACCATTTGACGGTCAGCGTCAAGGCGAATCAGGATGAATAAGAGCACTGAAAATGTAATCAGCGAAGTGCCGCCGTAACTCATGAAAGGAAGGGTTATTCCGATTACAGGGATAATCCCAATGGTCATTCCGATATTGATGAAGATGTGAAAAAAGAATACTGAGGCAACTCCATAGGCATATGTTCGACTGAAAGCACTTCTTTGACGTTCGGCCATGCTGATAATCCTGAACAGCATAAACAGATAAAGCCCCAATAAAACTATACTTCCTGCAAATCCAAATCCCTCGCCAATGGTACAGAAAATGAAATCAGTCCTTTGCTCAGGAACAAAATCATACCGTGTTTGGGTACCCTTCATCAAACCCTTTCCCCAAAAACCACCAGAGCCTATCGCAATCTTGCTTTGCTTCACATTATAATTCCCTGCCTTTTTCTTGTCCTCCATTTTTTTGATATCCTCCTCACTCATGGACTCTGTATCCACCTGAAAATCCTTTCCCACTGTTGCATATATGCGCTGAACCTGATAAGGCTTCAAGACATTGTTGAAAAAGTAGGGTACTGCAAAGCGTTGAATACCCACTGCAACCACCCAAATGGAAACAATCAATACCAGTACAGACCGATCCCTTTTGATCTGTCTTTTTGCAGTATAGATAAACCCAATGGCCGCAAGGGTAAGGATGATGGCCAGAAGATTCTCATCAATGAGAAGCGTCATGACAACAAGCACCGCCAAAGAAAAACCAATCACCAATATCGCAGAAGGAAGGCCCTCGCGGTACATGACCAGGAAAAAAGAGAAATATACCAAGGCCAATCCGGTCTCGCTTTGAAAAATGGTCAGGATTGCGGGAACCAATACCAGCGATGCCGCAATCAATTGAGAACGCAACTTCTTAAAATTAAGGTCCAGGGATGACAGGTATTTTGCTAATGCAAGGTTCACAAATACTTTGCAGAGTTCTGCAGGTTGTAGTTGAAATCCTGAAAAGCGGATAATAGATTGCGTTCCTTTTACATCCGTATGAAAAGGAAAAACCAGGATCAGCAAAATCAAACCAAATGCATAAAATATATTGGAGGTAGCAGTGAAAAATTTACTATCTGTCAATAAAATAAAAACAGCCAAGACCAACGAAATAAAGAAATAGAGCAATTGCCTACTGTAGTCTGTCTTGAAAGAAAGAAAGCCGCTGATCATGTTCTCATCCCGGTAAGTGGTGGCAAATATGCTCGCAATACCAGTAACAACGAGTACCAGATAGATTCCGACAATAATCCAATCGATGCCTTTTGATATCTCAAATGAATTGTTCTTCATTGTCTGGTTTGATGGCTGAAAGATGGTAATGAACAACAGCAGTTTTTTTGCCAGGGTTGTTCTTTACAGGATGATTTGCGGTCGCCTTCAACTGTAACTTCCGCATTTTTTCTTTGCGAAGGGAATCCAAGCGGTTGCGCTTTGTCTTTACGATGGGAAGAATGATTTCTGTGTTTTCAATCCTTTCCACTTCTTTCCACCTTGCAGCGGAAAGTGTATCACGCAGGTATTTTTCCATGACAAGCGCAGCCATTGGCCCAGCCCAGGTTGCACCAAATCCAGCATTTTCTACGATTACAGCAACTGCAATGGTAGGATTTTCTCTGGGGGCAAAACATACAAACCAGGAATGATCTTTCAACTTCTCCCGCTTGCCGTAAATCATGCCATAGTTTTCTGCAGTTCCTGTTTTTGCGGCAACAGCTATGCCTTCAATTCTGGCAACACCGCCGGTACCCTGTTCAACTACATCCTGCATACCCAATTGAACAATTTCAAAGGTTTCATTGGAAATATTGGTAACCTGATGCTTTTGCTTGTACCTGTTTAATACCGTATCGGACTCCAGTTGCCCATCAATGGATTGCACAAAATGAGGTGTATAATAAAATCCCTTGTTGGCTATGATGCACATCATGTTGGCCATTTGCAAGGGTGTAGCCTGCATCTCCCCTTGTCCAATTCCCAGAAAAACATTGGTACATGAACTCCAGGACCTGTTGTATAATTTGTTGTAAAAACTGGTATCAACAATCAGGCCCTTGTCCTCACTGGGCAAGTCAATACCCAGCCTTACGCCCAACCCAAATGAATTCATGTATTGCTTCCAACGGAGGTATCCGTTCACGGTTCCTCCCAACTGGGGGTTGTCCACGGCCAACCTGTAGAGGTGTGAGAAATAACTGTTGCATGAATTGGCCAGTGCTACCCTCAGATTGCCTGCATGACCAGATGTTTTATGCGTACACCCGATGGGCCTCCTGCAGCCAAAATATGCACCACTGCATCCAAGTCCAAAAGCTGGAGTAATTACGCCCTCATCCAAGGCAATCAGTGCACCGGCTGGCTTGACAGTTGAACCTGGAGGATATTGCCCTTTTATTGCCCTGTTGAAGAGCGGCCTTGCCGTATCCCTGAGCATCCAGGAGAAATTGTTCTTGCGCTGATTTCCTGTCAAAAGATTGGGATCATAGGTTGGGCCACTCGCCATGGCAATGATGCCGCCAGATCTTGGATCAATCGCTACAATTGCACCCAATTTGTTTTTTAGCATGCGTTCTGCAAGAACCTGAACATCAATATCAATGGATGTTCTCAAGTTTCTGCCGGCTATGGCAAGTGAGTCGTACAACCCATTTTCATAAGATCCTACAATCCTGTTCTTGTTGTCCTTGATCTGATACCTCACCCCCCTTTGCCCCATCAAGATGGGCTCATAAAACCGCTCCAGACCACTGAGGCCCATGTAGTCCCCCATTTGGTAGTAGTAATTCGTCTTCTTGAGGATGCTGGAATCTACTTCTCCCACATAGCCTAGAATATGTGCTGCTGCTTTGAAGGGATAAGACCTTATTGGTCTTTCTTGTAGAAAGAATCCAGGCTCAAAGCGAAAGATGTTCTCTTGCAACTGTACAAAGGCCTCTAAAGAAAGTGATGATTCAAAAATGGATGGCCGATAACGACCATTTTTGATGATGGCCCCAATGATGCGTTCCCGAAACGTTTCAATATCAATCTTGAGGATACTGCAAATTCCTGCAGTATCCAGTCCCTTCAATTGGGTTGGCATCACCATCAGGTCATAGGTCTGTGTATTTTCAAGTATCGATCGCCCTTTTCTATCAAATATGATTCCGCGGTCAGGATAAACAATTTTTTTACTCACGGCATTATCTAGGGCCAACAGATCATATTTGGTTGAAGCCAGTTGTAGAAATAGCAAACGGATGGCAAGGATGATGAAAGCAACCAGAAAAATCAGCTTGATCACATTTTGTCTTGACTGGTTGAATGCTGGCATAATTTAAATGGAATTAACAGCAAAATTAGCGGTTTGTAAGCTTAGCGAAGTTTTGATTTTCGGTTTAGAAAAAGATCTGTAATCATGATGAGCAAGAGGCTTACCAATGTGGTAGCCACCAGCTTTCCAATAAAATAGAGAAAACTTCCAAACTGCATCCACTCAAGGAGGATAAGATAGAAGTGATGCAAGAGGGTAAGGATGATAAGATAGGTAGCGTAAGGAACCGGCCCCATGGTTTTTTTTGTGGGCTCCTCATTGCCCCAATCGGTGGCTTCTTTGGGAAGCAAGAGATTGATGAGAAATGGCCTTGTATAAGCAATCAATACACAAGCGGCAGCATGCAATCCGGGTGTTTTAAAAAACATATCGGCCACCATTCCTGCAGCAAAACTGATGAAAAGCAAGGCTGTTCTCTTGATTTTGAAGGGCAACCAGAGGATGAATACAAAGTAGAAATAAGGTACAATAAACTGGTGCAAAGGAGGGATCTTGTTCAACACAAAAATTTGGATGAACATGATGAAGATGAACCGGATGATATTTTTAAAGGCTAAGCTCATTCCTTGATGACTGTTTTTTTCAACTGATCCATTTCTTCCTGCAAGAGGTTTTTTACGATGTACGCATGCTGAACAGCATAAAAATCAACTGCTGTCCTGATTTTCAACTTATAGGTATTGGTTTCCTGGTCCTGATCGATTTTCTCAACATAGCCAATGGGAAGCCCTGGGGGAAACTTGTCAGAATATGGACTGCTGACCACCGTGTCGCCTTTTTTTACAACAACTGTTTTGGGAATCTTGGAAAGAACCAGAAAGCGAGGATCCTTACCATCCCAACTTACCTCACCCAACCCACTCCCTTTCTTTAACACGGCAATTACTTTGGATTGTCGGTGGAGCAGGCTCATTACAATGCTCATGTTCTCACTGACACTGATAACAGTTCCAATCAAACCACCTGTACCTACAACAGCCATGTTGGGTACTATACCCTGTGCTGACCCTCGGTGCAAAACCATGTTGTTCTGCTGCAGGAATACTGAATTGGAAATAATCTTGGCATCAAAATATTGGTATTGGCGATATGCCTTCAATGAATCAACGGCAACCGTATCGGCAACAAGTTGGAATGATGTATCTGGGATGACAGACCCAGAGGGCAGGTAAGATAGCAAGGCAGCATTTTGTTGGCGCAGTGCTTGATTTTGTTCACTGAGCGAAAAAAACGACTCAACATTGTTCACCCGCTTGTTTACATTTCCGGCAACCTCATTGGAAAACATCCCGTAGGCTGTTTGATGGAACCTGTTGTAACTGAACAGCATTGAAAGGGCCAATCCTTGTAGTACAAGGAAAAAAATGAATACTGAATAGCGCTTGAGAAATAAAAAGACGTTACGCATGGAGGACTCGCTCCTAAGGGTTTTTTATTCCAATCCTTAACGCATGATGAAAGGAAAGTTATGGTAATTTTTCAAAGCCAGTCCGGTTCCCCGCACCACGCTTTTCAGTGGATCTTCGGCAATATGCACAGGAAGCTTGATTTTCTGTGACAGGCGCTTGTCCAAACCTTGCAACAGTGCTCCACCTCCTGTCAGGTATAAACCACGCTTGTAAATATCTGAAGCAAGTTCAGGAGGAGTTGTTTCCAAGGCCTTTAAAATGGCTTCCTCAATCTTGAAAATTGATTTATCCAATGCCTCTGCAATTTCCTGGTAGCTCACCATGATTTGTTTGGGAATACCGGTAACCAAGTCTCTTCCATTCACAGGTATATCATCTGGTGGCGAATCAAGATCTTTCATGGCTGCACCAATTTGTATCTTGATCTGTTCTGCTGTTCTTTCACCGATCAACAAACTGTGGTATCTCCTCAAGGCTTCCATGATATCAGCAGTAAATTCATCACCCGCAATCCTGATGGATTGGTCACAAACGATGCCTGCAAGTGCAATAACCGTGATACCAGTTGTTCCCCCACCAATGTCAATGATCATGTTGCCAATGGGCTCTGTAACATCAATACCTATACCCAGGGCGGCTGCCATGGGTTCGTGAATCAGGTATACTTCTTTTGCACCAGCCTGCTCTGCACTATCGCGAACAGCTCTTTTCTCTACTTCAGTAATACTGGATGGGATACAGATCATCATTTTCCAGCTGGGCGGGAAAAGCGGCTTCTTGGGATAAATCAACTTGATCATTTCGCGGATCATCAACTCTGCCGCGTTAAAATCTGCGATCACACCATCCCTTAAGGGTCTTACGGTTCGAATGCTTTCATGGGTCTTCTCATGCATCAACAAGGCTTTTTTACCCACTGCAAGCAAATGCTTGGGATTGTTCCTGTCTAAAGCAACAATTGAGGGCTCATTCACCACAATTTCATCATTGTGAATGATCAGTGTGTTTGCTGTGCCGAGATCAATGGCAATATCCTGTGTAAACCATGTAAAAAGTCCCATTTAGCTGTATTTTAAGCGCTTTACAAAGTTCAAATAAATAACCCAATAAACAATCATGAATTTTGCTGAAAAATAATTCGGCTTGATTCATGGATCATAAAAATCAGTTTCGAAATTCGAAGCCGATGTCTTTGCGAAAATTCATCCTATCATAGTCAATGGACTTGATAGCATCAAGTGATTTTTCAACTGCTTCGTTGATATTGGCTCCATAAGATGTGATGGCTGCAACCCGACCGCCACTGGTTCGCAGGTCGCCACCAGTACCGCTTATGCCAGCATAAAATACCATTGTAGATGACGGGAATACTGTGTCAAGCCCCTTGATTGGCTTTCCCTTTTCAAAGTCTCCGGGATACCCCCCGCTCACCAAAACCACTGTGGAAGCAGCCCTTGGATCAATCTCCACTTCAATTTCATCCAATTTTCCTTCATCCATGGCCTTAAAAAGTTCAACGATATCAGACTTTAGCCTTGGCATAACCACTTCTGTTTCAGGATCACCCATGCGGCAATTGTACTCAATCACATAAGGCTCTCCCCCAACATTGATCAAGCCAAAAAATACAAATCCATGGTAAACAAGCCCCTCTTTCTCAAGGCCGGCGATGGTAGGCCTGACAACCCTTTCAATGACTTTTTCCATAAAATCGCCCTGGGCAAACGGAACCGGGCTGACAGCTCCCATCCCGCCAGTATTGGGGCCAGTATCCCCTTCACCAATCCGCTTGTAGTCTTTTGCTTCCGGCAACAAGACATATTGACTCCCGTTGGTCAGGGCAAAAACACTCATTTCAACACCTGCAAGAAATTGTTCTACAACCACGCGCTCACTGGCGGCACCAAAGCGAGCCGAAACAATCATCTCCTCAAAATTGGACAAGGCTTCTTCATGTGTCTGTGCAATAACAACCCCTTTTCCTGCGGCCAATCCATCCGCTTTCAACACAATGGGCAATGCATGTGCCTTCAAATAGGCCATGCCTTCATCATAATTTTCCTTTGTAAATTCCCTGTAAGCCGCCGTGGGTATGCCCTGGCGGTCCATGAATGCTTTGGCAAATGCCTTGCTCCCTTCCAGCTTTGCGGCCTCTGCTGAAGGCCCCACAACAATCAAACCCGGCAAGCCTGGATCTGCCTTGAGGTAGTCATAAATACCATTGACCAATGGGTCTTCGGGGCCAACGACGACGATCCCAATTTCCTGCTGCTTGCAGAAACCGGCAATGGCGTCAAAATCGCCAGTAGCCATCGCTACATTCTCACCAAAGCCGGCCGTTCCGGGGTTTCCGGGAGCAATATAGAGTTGGCTGCAGTGCGCACTTTGTTTGATTTTCCAAGCAAGGGCATGTTCCCTTCCGCCAGAACCCAGGAGCAATATATTCATGGTTGATTTTTATTGTTTACCGAAAAGCGTTGCGAAGATACAAATTGCTTATTTTAGGCAAATCAACAAATAAAGACACATGTCAACCAACCAAAACACATCACATCCAAAAGGACTTTATATTCTTTTCTCAACTGAAATGTGGGAGCGATTCAACTACTATGGCATGAGGGCCATCCTCATACTGTTCATGACCAAGGCTCTCCTGCTTGACAAAACCATAGCCTCACAGCTTTATGGAAGTTATACAAGTCTTAGTTACCTGACCCCCTTGGTTGGAGGCTTTATGGCTGACCGCTATTGGGGCAACAAAAGATCCATCCTTGCAGGAGGCCTCACAATGGCACTGGGTGAGTTCATCCTGTTTTTCTGTGCTTCCGTCTATGACACCAATGCCTCCTTGTCGACCTTCCTTTTTTTCAGTGGACTGGGCTTCATGATTGCGGGCAATGGTTTCTTCAAGCCAAACATCTCTTCGCTGGTTGGCCAGCTCTACACGCCCGGTGATCGCAGGATCGATCCGGCTTATACCATTTTTTATATGGGCATCAATGTGGGTGGTGCTTTAGGCCCCTTTCTCTGTGGAGCATTTGGAGACACAGGGAACCCTGCTGATTTCAAATGGGCATTTTTAATTGCCGGCATTGCAATGTTGCTGAGTGTAATTGTTCAAAAGACCTTCCAGGACAAATACCTGATCAACCCAGAAGGCCAGCAAATTGGAAATGCTCCATCAGGTGCGCAAAGCAAGTTCTTAACACCAGTAGCCATCAGCATTGGGTTGGGGCTTTTTTCCACCCTGATGATTGCTATGCTGTACATTGATGCCAGGGTTTTCAGTTTCCTTTTCTACTTATTGATTGGAGCGCTTACGGGGATCCTTTTTGTGATTTTCAGCGACAAAAGCCTCAGCATTATCGAGAAGAAAAAAGTAGGTGTGATTTTCATTGTTTCCTTCTTTGTTGTTTTCTTCTGGAGCGCCTTTGAACAGGCGGGTGCCTCACTCACTTTTTTTGCAGATGAACAGACAGACAGAACCCTTGGATGGTCCATACCGGTCTGGACCATCTATGCAGCCTCAGCTGCATTGTTGTTCTTTATTTTCAGGCTATACCAACGCGCAAAAAATAACTTATCGGAAAACGATGTGCTGCTCCGAAACGTAGTTTATTTCCTGCTTTTGCTGATGACTGCAGGAATCCTTTACTTGGATTTTTCATTCATTTCCACCATGAACTCTTCCATCCTTTTTGAGGAAGTTCCTGCCAGCTTTTTTCAGTCTTTGAACTCAACCTATGTTGTGCTTTTTGCTCCAGTATTTGCCTGGCTCTGGATCAAGTTGGGAAAGCATGAGCCTTCCTCCCCCACCAAAATGGCCATCGGACTTTTACTGCTTGCACTAGGCTATTTATGGATCAGCGTTGGTGTGAACAATATTGAACCGGGCATGAAAGTGACGATGATCTGGCTGGCTGGACTTTACATGCTCCATACCTGGGGAGAGCTTTGTCTTTCACCCATCGGACTCTCTCTTGTCAACAAACTTGCCCCATTGAAATTGGCATCTTTGCTGATGGCGGTTTGGTTTCTGGCCAACGCCTTTGCCAACAAACTGGCGGGTCAGTTGAGCGCACTCTACCCCGAAAACAAGACCACCTCTTTTTTGGGGTATGAGATGCATAACATGTACGATTTTTTCATGCTCTTTGTGGTACTTTCTGGACTTGCTTCCCTGATTCTTTTTATGCTGACCAAATGGTTGCAAAAAATGATGAACTCCTAAACGAACGCCCAACCATAAACTTCTGCCATGCCTGAAAAGAAATTCATGCCTTTCATTACGCCGGAAACCGTGATGAAAGAGTTTACACTAAAGTCTCTGACCACCCCTTAACCCTTCCATCATGCACATCAGGTCATTGAAATTTGCCGCACCCCTCAGCATGTATTTTCTTTCCTTCTATGCATTCATGCACACGGGATGGACCATCGCACTTCCATTGATTTATACCTTCATGTTCATCCCCCTGTTTGAACTGGTATTTCCTGCTGCATCCGGAAACCTCAACGAGGCGGAAGAGCAGGTCGCAAAAAATGACAAGCTCTACGATCTTTGGCTCTATATCATGGTGCCGCTTCAGTATGTTGCATTGTACTTTTTCCTGGTTGCCGTGAAAGATCCAACACTATCTGGGCTTGAACTGACGGGGCGGATCATTGCCATGGGCCTGCTTTGCGGAACATTTGGCATCAACGTCGGGCATGAATTGGGGCACAGGAAAAACCTGTATGAAAGAAACCTCGCGAAGCTGCTTTTGCTCACCTCACTGTACATGCATTTTTACATTGAGCACAACAAGGGCCATCACAAAAATGTATCTACCCATGAAGATCCCAGCAGTGCAAGAAAAGGTGAGCCGGTTTATTTTTTCTATTGTCGGTCTATAGTGATGGGATTCCTTTCCGCCTGGAAAATTGCTGGAGATGAGCAAAGGAAAAATGGAAAACCTGTTTGGCATTTCAACAACCAGATGATTCAATTTCTGTGCCTCCAAATCTTGCTTATGGTGGCTGTTTTTACTTATTTTGGGAGCCTTGCCTTGCTTTGTTTTCTGGCTGCAGCTGCATTGGGCATTTTATTGCTGGAAACAGTCAATTACATTGAACACTATGGACTGGAAAGAAAGAAGACGGAGAGCGGATATGAAAGGGCCATGCCAGAACACAGCTGGAACAGCAGCCATATCCTCGGGCGCCTGATGCTTTTTGAATTGTCCAGGCACAGCGATCATCATTACCTGGCCAGCAGAAAATACCAGGTGCTCAGGCATCATGATAGCGCTCCACAGATGCCCACAGGATATCCAGGCATGTTGCTGCTTTCTTTGATCCCTCCAATATGGTTCGGCATCATGCACAAAAGAATTGAAGCCTATCACCAAAGGATGGCTGCTGCACAGTAAAAAAAATTAAGCGATCATGTCTGCACCAAAATATGGGCGAAGCACTTCCGGGATTAGAATGCCTTCCGGTGTCTGGTAATTCTCAAGCAAACTGGCCAATATTCTTGGCAGTGCCAATGAACTGCCATTGAGGGTATGCAGCAGCTGGGTCTTTCCATTTTCATCCTTTGTCCTGATTTTCATCCGGTTGGACTGAAAAGATTCAAAATTGGACACAGAACTGACTTCCAGCCAACGTTCCTGCGCGGCACTGTAGACTTCAAAATCATAGGTCATGGCAGAAGCGAATCCCATGTCTCCACCGCAGAGCAATAGAATCCTGTAGGGAAGCCCGAGGGATTGTATCAGCTTCTCCACATGCAAAACCATTTCTTCAAGGACATCATAACTGGTAGACGCTTCTGTCATCTGTACCACTTCCACCTTATCAAACTGATGCACACGGTTGAGCCCACGAACATCTTTTCCAAAGCTGCCTGCCTCCCTCCTGAAACAGGGGGTATAGGCAGTCATTTTTACGGGTAAGGATGCTGAAGGGATGATTTCATCCCTGTAAATATTGGTTACCGGAACTTCTGCTGTTGGGATGAGATAGAGGTCGTCAATGGCCATGTGGTACATTTGCCCTTCTTTATCTGGAAGTTGCCCTGTTCCGTAAGCAGAAGCTGTATTTACAACATAGGGTGGCATGTACTCGGTATATCCTGCAGCAATGTTGTGATCCAGAAAATATTGAATCATGGCCCGCTGCAACTTGGCACCTTTCCCCTTGTAAAGCGCAAACCCGCTACCTGTAATCTTGACACCAGTTTGAAAGTCTACCAGGTCATATTTTGTGATCAGGTCCCAGTGAGGTACAGCGCCATCATGAAGTTGGGGGATTTCGCCATGTTGACGAATCATCGTATTGTCATCTGCAGATTTTCCTTCTGGAACCTTTTCATTGGGTAAATTGGGAAGACGCACCAACATACCATCAACCAATGCCTCAACTTCTGTCAGCTGAAGAGCATAATTGTCAATTGTCTCCTTGATGGCAGACACCTCGGCTTTCTTGGCCTCGGCGTCTTCTTTCCTGCCCTCAGCGATCAGTGCACCAATGGCTTTGGAGGCCGCATTGCGTTTGGCAAGCAATTCTTCCGTGTTAAACTGAAGATGCTTCCTCAGGTCATCCGAAGCAATGATTTTGTCCACCAATTCAAGATCCTGAAAGTTCTTTTTTTTCAATCCTTCCAGCACTTTCTCCCTGTTGCTGCGTATAAAACCTAGCTGAAGCATCCTGCCAATTTTTGGCAAAGATAAGCAATCGGTACAGATGCACTAATTTTGCCCCATGATGATCTCTGATGACTTGCAAGCCAGGTGGTGGAAACTAGAAGAAAAATTGCTGGAACGATTTGGCAAAAAGCCGGACATGGAGTCTATCCTGTTCCTGATTGGCGTACAGGAAGTAGGTGGGGTGGGCCATAGTTTTACCAAAGAGCAGAAACAAGACCTTATGCATGTAGCTGTTTGTTCCATTTTGATACCCGGCGGATACTACGAGCTGGAAGGGTGGGATGAGGATAACTGGCCCCATTTCAAACAAACCAAGGAGTTACCTCCAATGGAATTCATGCAACAGGAAAACTTCATGAAAGACCATGTATTGTTCTATTTTTCACAAAACGAATTTTAATGACAAAACAGTTTCCCCTGTTGTTGCTTTTTGGTTTCCTGTTTTTGGTGCTTATGTCCGCAATGGCCCAACCGACAGGTAAAATTAGAAAGGCTGACCTGAGAAAAGACATCCTGGTCAGGACCGACTCTGGCAACATGGTGCTGAGGCTGAATGATTCAACAACCATACACAGAGACAATTTCATCCGTCTGGTGAAATCTGATTATTACAAGGGAATTGGATTCCACAGGGTGATAAGCGGGTTCATGATACAGGCCGGTGACGAAAAAACCAAACCCAATGCAGACACATCATCCCTGATGAAACAATATACCTTGCCGGCAGAAATAAGGCCTGAACTCTACCACAGAAGAGGTGCTCTGGCCGCTGCAAGAATGGGAGATGATGTGAATCCCCAGAAAAACAGCAGTGGCATGCAATTTTACATCGTACAGGGAAAGCTATTCAATGATACTTCACTGGACTCTGTAGAAACACACCGGCTGAAAGGAAGAAAACTTCCGGAGGCGCACAGGAAAATATACAAGACAGATGGTGGTGCACCGCATTTAGACCAAAATTATACCATATTTGGAGAGCTGGTCAGCGGATATGATGTGTTGGACAAGATTGCCAACACCAAAACCAGTGGAAG
This sequence comes from Chitinophagaceae bacterium, assembly GCA_044341875.1. GTDB lineage: Bacteria > Bacteroidota > Bacteroidia > Chitinophagales > Chitinophagaceae > Pollutibacter. Next base: position 36,550 of record JBIIQT010000019.1, read on the forward strand.
AAAGGGCGGAGACAAGCCCCTGACGGATATTCGCATCCGGGACATGAAGATGGTCAGAAGAATACAATAAAGTTTTTTCTTCATGGGTACAAAATATTGTAAACTTGCATAAAATAACAGATAATGAACTTTCCTGAGCAATTGCATTATACCAAAGAACACGAGTGGATCTCCATAGATGGAAACGTTGCAACCATTGGCATCACTGAATTTGCCCAGGGAGAACTGGGTGATATCATCTACGTTGATATAGAAACCAACGGAAAAGAACTAAGCGCAGATGCAGTTTTCGGAACCGTTGAGGCTGTGAAAACAGTGAGTGACCTCTTCCTTCCCGTTTCAGGAACCATCACTGAGAAGAATCCCCTGTTGGATAGCCAGCCCGAGTTGGTAAACCAAGACCCCTATGGTGATGGTTGGATGATCAAGATGACCGTGAGTGACGCATCACAGCTTTCGGGCTTGTTGGACGTCAATGCATACAAGGCGCTGATTGGGGCCTGATCCAATGAAATTCTTGAAAGATAGTATTTGGCCCGGGCTTCTCTGGACGGTACTGATTTTTTATTTGCTCAGCATGGATACCAGCAGTGCAAATGAAATCAGTTTGTTGAAGATTTATGGCATAGACAAACTGATTCATTTTTTACTATTTGCGATTTTGTCCTTCTTATGGGGAGCCTATTTTCTCAGCAGCAAAACATTGCATCCCAAACAGATCCTGTTGTTGATCATTATCCTGGCCTCGACATACGGCATGGGCATGGAATACTACCAGCAATACTTTACCGAGAGAAGTTTTTCTTACTGGGATGGTCTTGCCGATGCCCTTGGGTCGGTGGCCGGAGCTTGGGCAGCAAAAAAAAGCCCCTATGGAAATAGGGGCCGTAACCAAAACTAACTGCTTATGAGAAAAAAAACTTGTTTCTAAATATTTGATGCAACCGATTGTTTACACAATATATAGACGAAACAACCCTCACCAAGGTTGTTAAAGAGATTATAAACCGGGAAAATATTTTTTTACAGAAAAGAGCGCCTCAATGAACGCTATTGGGAGAGCTTGCTGGCATTTTCCGCAAACTGGAGTGCATCGATCAACTCTCCAATGTTTCCGTTAAGAACATCCTGCAGATTGTAAAGGGTCATCCCGATACGGTGATCGGTTACACGACCCTGGGGGAAATTATAGGTCCTGATTTTGGCTGAACGGTCACCTGAACTGACAAGGCTCTTTCTGTGCCTTGAGATCTCATCTTCCTGTTTTCTGACCTGCTCTTCATAGAGTCTTGTACGCATCATTTGCATGGCCTTTTCCCGGTTTCCCAGCTGTGTCCGTTCAGTCTGGCAAATGACAACTGTGCCTGTTGGAATATGCGTCAGCATTACCTTGGTTTCTACCTTGTTAACATTCTGTCCGCCTGCACCACCACTTCGGGAGGTTTCCATTTTAACATCCGCATCCCGGATCTCCACATCCACCTCTTCTGCCTCTGGCATCACAGCAACAGTGGCAGCGCTGGTATGCACCCTACCACTGGCTTCAGTATCAGGCACCCGTTGTACACGGTGCACCCCACTTTCAAACTTCATTGTTCCATACACTTCATCGCCAGTCACTTCTAACTGCACTTCCTTGTAGCCACCCATTGTACCCTCATTTTCATTGAGCAGTGCTACTTTCCACCCCTTGCCTTCGCAATAACGCATGTACATGCGCAAGAGATCCCCGGCAAAAAGGGAAGCCTCATCGCCACCTGTTCCTGCACGGATCTCAAGAATCGCATTTTTGTCATCCTGCGGATCTTTAGGGATCAACATGTTCCTGACTTGCTTTTCCAGGGTCTCTTTTTGAACTTCCAGTTCACTAGTTTCCATCTTCGCCAACTCCCTCAGCTCCTCGTCATCGCCCATCAATGCCTCCCGGTTGAATTCAATATCAGACAAGAGCCGCTTGTATTGGGTATATGCATTCACTATTTTCTCAAGGCTTCTGTATTCCTTGGAAAGTTGACTGAACCTTTTGTTGTTCGCAACAATTTCCGGATTGGTGAGGGCGACACCAATATCATCAAACTTGGCTTTTATGGCTTCTAATTTATCCAGCATATGTGTAAGCGGACTCCATCCGGTATTTAATCTTTAATTTCGTCCGCAAAGTTAATTCTTTTCAACAGATGAATTACCGCAAGTTTCAGGCTGATAAGATCTTTAC
>JBIIQT010000110.1:0-11725 GCA_044341875.1 Chitinophagaceae bacterium
GTGGTGCTGTAACAGTAACCGTTCTCGTCACCGAAGCATCAGCACATCCGCCAGTTCCAGTAACCGTATAAGTAATTGTTGCAGTACCAGCAGCAACTCCGGTGATCACTCCACTCGTGCTAACTGTAGCAACCAATGTATTTGAAGTACTCCAAGTGCCTCCAGTAACTGTAGAAACAAACGTAGTCGTAAGTCCTACGCATACACCCTGAGTTCCAGAAAGCGTACCAGCTGATGGTGGTGCTGTAACAGTAGCAACAATAGATGTTCTCACACTCGTGCAACCATTGTTGGTAGCATCAACATAATATGTCGTAGTAGCATTGATACTCGGCGTAGTAAATGATGTACCAGTACCCAAGGATGTACCACCAGTCGAAGCAACATACCAGTTCAATGTACCAGCACTTGCAGTTGCTCCCAATACCACTGTACCAACATCACAACGAGAACTTGGGGTACTAGAAGATACACTCGGAGTTGTATTCACAGTAGCTACAACAGCTGTTCTCGCAGTCGTACAACCATTGTTGGTAGCATCAACATAATATGTCGTAGTAGCATTAATTCTTGGCGTAGTAAATGATGTACCAGTCCCCAAGGATGCACCACCAGTCGAAGCAGCATACCAATTCAACGTTCCAGCACTTGCAGTTGCTCCCAACACAACCGTACCAGCATCACAACGAGAACCTGGGGTAGTAGAAGATACAGTCGGAGTTGTATTCACAGTAGCAACAACAGCTGTTCTCGCAGTCGTACAACCATTGTTGGTAGCATCAACATAATATGTCGTAGTAGCACTGATACTCGGCGTAGTATATGATGTACCAGTACCCAAGGATGCACCACCAGTCGAAGCAGCATACCAATTCAACGTTCCGGCACTCGCAGTTGCTCCCAATACAACCGTACCAGCATCACAACGAGAACCTGCAGTAGTAGATACAGTCGGCGTTGTATTCACAGTAGCAACAACAGATGATCTCGCACTCGTACAACCATTGATGGTAGCATCAACATAATATGTCGTAGTAGTATTAATACTCGGCGTAGTAAAGGATGTACCAGTCCCCAAGGATGTACCACCAGTCGAAGCAGCATACCAATTCAACGTTCCAGCACTTGCAGTTGCTCCCAATACCACTGTACCAACATCACAACGTGCAGCTGGTGTACTAGAAGATACACTCGGAGTTGTATTAACAGTAGCGAGAACAGCTGTTCTCACACTTGTACAACCATTGCTTGTGGCTTCAACATGATATGTCCTAGTGGCACTGATACTCGGCGTAGTAAACGAAGTACCTGTACCCAATGAAGTACCACCAGTCGAAGCAGCATACCAGCTCAATGTACCAGCACTCGCAGTTGCTCCCAATATCACTGTACCAGCATCACAACGAGAACCTGGGGCAGGTGAAGTAACGGTGGGAGTAGTTTTTACCTCTACCCTTGCAATAGAACTTCTCTCTGTAACACTACAATTTGCATCAGTTACGATTACGTAATAGTAAAGTTGACCGGCTGTATTAAACGATGGATTATACGTACTTGCGTTGGCTGAGTTTATAATATTACCACCTGAATTGGAATTATTAGTATTACTATACCACTGATAACTTAAGCCTCCTCCATTGGTTGTAACAGACAAAGAAGGTTGATTGTCGGTTGTACATACAATCGTGTTGCTTATTGGTTGTGCTGTTATTGGATTTGACGTATTTATTGCGGCAACTACTGGCGACCTATTGCTCGTACAACCATTCCTTACAGCATCAACATAATAAGTGGTCGTAGCACTGATGCTCGGGGTTGTGTAGGATGTACCCGTACCCAATAAACTACCACCAGTCTGAGCAGAGTACCAGTTGAGGGTTCCGGCACTTGCAGTGGCAGAAAGCGTTAGTATACCTGGTCCACAACGATTGGCTGGTGTAGTAGATGCTACACTTGGAGTTGTATTAACAGTAGCAACAACAGCTGTTCTCGCACTCGTACAGCCATTGTTGGTAGCGTCAACATAATATGTCGTAGTAGCACTGATACTCGGCGTAGTAAATGATGTACCAGTACCCAAGGATGTACCACCAGTCGAAGCAACATACCAGTTCAATGTACCAGCACTTGCAGTTGCTCCCAATACCACTGTACCGACATCACAACGTGCAGCTGGTGTACTAGAAGATACACTCGGAGTTGTATTCACAGTAGCTACAACAGCTGTTCTCGCACTCGTACAACCATTGTTGGTAGCATCAACATAATATGTCGTAGTAGCATTAATGCTTGGCGTAGTAAATGATGTACCAGTCCCCAAGGATGCACCACCAGTCGAAGCGGCATACCAATTCAACGTTCCAGCACTTGCAGTTGCTCCCAACACAAGCGTACCAGCATCACAATGATTGGCTGGTGTAGTAGAAGATACAGTCGGAGTTGTGTTGGCCAATACTTGGGTAGCGGTGCTGGCAGGACTTAAACAACCATTAGCATTTGTATGTTCAACAGTATATGAACCTGCTGAAGAAACAGTTATAGATGCAGAAGTTCCAGAGGGCATGACCACACCATCTTTATACCAGACATTTCCAGTTGCATAACTGGATGTCAATATCACCGTTTGACCTGTACAAATTGATGTAGCGCCTGACGCCGTTATAAGAGGGGCAGTTGGCAATGGATTTACGGTAAAACCTGCAACATTACTGGCAACGGGTGTGCTACCTGTACAAGCGTTAGAGGCTTGTGCATAATAATATGTTGTACCGGCTGAAGTTGATGGTGGCGTATAGGTTGCTGTATTATTACCAGGAATCAGTGTGCCCCCTGAAGAACTGTTTGTTGTATTTCTGTACCAGGCATAAGTAATTGAACCGCCCGATGCAGCTACTGTTAGGGTTGGAGCAGTACCATTCAAACAAACAGCACTTGAAGCAGTGGGTTGTGTAGTAAATACAGGGGTCTGATTAACTATAGCCGTATATGCTGTTCTGGGAGATACGCATCCTGAAGAATTTGTAACATCCACATAATATGTAGTAGTAGTAGAAATAATCGGAGTTGCATAGGTTAAAAAAGTAAACAACGGCGTTCCTCCTGTTGCAACAGCATACCATTTTATTGTACCTCCTGTACCTCCACCAGTTGAATTTGCTGTCAAACTGAATGACCCTGAGTTACAAACTGAACTCGTTAATGAAGAAATAGTTGGAGTCGCAGGCGTAGGGTTAACTGTCATAGTATAAGAAGAGCCGGTCTTACTACATTGCCCATTGCTGACTATTGGGTAAAAATAAAAATTAACTGTAGATGTTGGTACTGGGGGGGTATAACTTGAGTTAGTGGCACCGCTTATTGCTGTTCCACCTGAAGTAGACATAGTATTTGAACTATACCATTGATATGTAAATGATCCAGACCCTGTAGGATTGACGGTAAATGGAGAAGGAGTTGCACCCAAACAAACTTGTTGGGAGATTGTCGAAGATGTAATTGACAACTCAGGACTGACAGAAATTGTTGTTGTGGTAGTACAGCCACCCCCAAGATTATAAGTTATGATTGAAGACCCTTGGGTTCTTCCAGCAACTGTCATCCTTGTTACGGGAAAATCAGGTAATAGATTAATGTTTGAATTAGATGCAGACCAGGGATTACTTGTTGGGGTGCCAGATCCTGTCAATGTAATTTCAGACCCCACACAAACTGAGGTTGGCCCAGAAACGGTTGGCAGAGCATTGACAACAAAATTGTAAGGATCAGAGTTACATCCATTTCTATCGGTATAGGTAATGGTAGAACTGCCTTGAGCAAGCGCGTTAGCAGTCTTCGCACTTGAAAATTCCAAGTCCGTCAACGATACAATAGAAGGATTAGATGTTGTCCATATGGGCGTTGATGTACCAAAAGGACCTTCATTAGGGGTTAAAATAGAAGTTCCACCTATGCAGGCACTTAAAGTACCCATGAGGGTGGTCTTGTTGAAGATTGTTGCTGAACCCGTTGCAATACTTTGCGAAGTTGCTCCAGTAGATGAAAAAACAAGATTGCCAGAAGCTCCATTTGTAGCAGAAGATGCAAGTCGCAGGAATACACTGGTTGAGGAAACTGAACCCGCAACTGGTGTTATAGAAACAGAAGAAGCGAAGCCACTCGATGATGAAAGTGACACTTGATATCCTGTAGGTGCAGCAATAGACAAATCATTGGTAAGATTAGCCGCAGTAACAGATACAGATTGCGCTACAGATGTGGTGCCAATACACGCTGAAAAACCACTAACTGTTCCAGTCGTAGAAATCCTTGGCGAAGTTGCTGACACAACATTGAGTGACACAGTATAGGATCGTGTACAATTATTGGCATTTTTTAAAGTGAAATCAAAGTCGTATGTACCCACACTTAATCCCGATGGTAAATTTACCGTGATTGGGCTTGAAGAAAAACTTTCATTGGTAACAGGTAAAAATCCTGAAAGAGGGTTTGATGATGATGCTGAAATTGAATACTTGTTTGGAGATCCAACTGTACCAGCGTATGGTATTGAAAATGAGGTGGACGAAGTGGGAACATCACTTATGGTATTTATTGTCATCGCCACTTGGGTAACTATTACCCGAATAGATTGTGCAATACTTTCACAACCATCAGCATTTCTTTGTGTAACAAAATATGTTCTGGTACCTGCGGATGAGGTTAAAGGAATAGTTGCTGTAGCACTTGAGGTTGCATTGGGTGCCATTGGGTTGGTAGTGCCATACCACCTTAGTTCATTTCCAGCTGATGCTGTTGCCGTTAGAGATGTAGCAACATCGTTAAGACAATAATTGACAGGAGTAGTTGATACAGTAGGTGGACTTGGCGAGCTTCTTACAGTGAAATTAACAGGAGATGACTGACAACCGTTAAGATCCTTGTAAACAACTGAATAGGTCCCAGGAGTTGTGGGAGTAACAGATTGAAATATAGAATTTGCCCCTTCGTTAAATAATCCAGAAGGAGTGGAGGTCCAGGCATTTGAGCTACTAGGTGCATTTGGACTTGAAAAAAGAAAGGTTTGATTAGCACAACCGCTTGTTATTTCTGAAATTCCTCCAACCCTTTTAATGGAGATGGTAGGCAAGGATAAAATTGCAGGTTTCGTTGCAGCTGTTTTAGTAGTTGCCCCAACAGAAGAAAATTGAATGTCGCCACTGGCACCATTCGTTGCAGAACTTGAAAGTCTAACAGTGACCGTCGCGCTCAAAGAACCCGTAACTGGCGATAGATTGATATTACTTGAAAAAGGGCCCGTTGATTCATTTGACACTTCATATCCTGATGGGGCAGTAACCACAACATTGGCCGTCAGGGATGTTCCGGAAACGAAAACTGTTTGGGTTGATGAGGCAACCCCTGGACAGCTTGAAAAGGGTTGTAAATTACTCGTTACGTTAATGGACTGCCCATGGGCGATGCCAATAATTTGAAAAAAGAGTACGATAAATACTGAAACAAGTTTGACAGCTGTTCTTGGTTTCATAATAAAATATTGGATTAATCAATGGACAATCGAAATGAGATTTCAATTGTTAAACATTTGACCATTAAACAATAAACATATCAAACAAGTTTTAAATAAATATGCACGGGTGCATCTCCAGCTATAATTAATTTCACACGAACTAAATAGTTGTTTATCAAATTATTACATATTACACATATGCTTATTTTGTAAGAATAGGACCCAAAAAGGTTGATTCAACCCCATAGGATAAGTTAGTAACGACCAAATCTGAGCCACTTTATAGATGAATTGAAGCTTTTGTTCAACAATCCAACTGGAATGTTTTGTGATTTTAAAAAAGGATCCAGATGTTCTAAACTGAAAAAAAGCGGTCTTTGAGAGGGAAAAGGCAAAAATGAATAACTTGCCGCAATGAAAAATCCTCCAATATCCCATTATTTGGTCGCAACTCTGTGCCTGTTAGTTTTTTTAAAAAGTCAGGTTAGCGCCCAATCATCAACAATTAAGTTCATCGCCCCAATTTTACTGCAAGAAAAGCCAAAAGGAAGCATTACCCTGAATACTCCTGACATGAGGCTCCTGGATTTCTATGAGCGCGATTCCATCATTACTAAAAATGCTGAAAATCTTGTCATTCATAAAAATAGCCTATACATAAACATAAATGGGACCGGAAGAATTTATCGCTTAGACACGGCTGGAAATGCAGTTCGAGTAGATGGCACATATTACCAAGGATCAACATTTGGAGCAAAATTTTTAACCCACAATGACACATTGATACTGGCTGGAGGCTATGGATTTTGGCATTCTACAGGTGCAATAAGGTTCTTTAAAGAATCTTTTCATGAATGGGATATCTATAAATTCAAGAACCCAATCCCTTTTTCAATGGGGTTGAATGCTTATAGTTTCTGGAATAAAATTAGTAGTAAGCTTTTTTTAGTCTACACAGACGGGGTCCCAGAATATGTTCACGCAAATAAAACTGATAATAGAGTGAAAATCCAAGCTTTTGATTTTAAATCAAAAAGATGGTGGAAAAAGGAAAAAATACTGAACCCTGAAATTGCGAGAAGCCTTTGGGAGATGAGCTTAATTACAGAAACAGAAAAAGGTCTACTATTTAATACGAAAAATAGCAGGGAATCAATCTTAATTGACTTTGAAAAAGAACAAATTTACAATGTAGATGAATCTGTGAGTGACAATATCATCCAGCAATTCAATAAAGCTCAGAATAGAATCGTATATGCCAAGAAAGATTCGATCAAGATACTTGACTTATCTAAAAATGTCAACTATGCAATACCCATCAACCCTACACACCTAAAATTAAGTAAACTTGATTTGTATCATAACGCTTTTCAAATTTCAGATTATGTAAACCTTACAAATGCATTGATTGCTGGACTTATTTTGTCTTTGGTGATATTGTACATTATTTGGAAAAAACTCCGCTCAAAACCGAAAAAAACAGATACGATAGAAATATCCCCCTTGAACAACAACATGGATAGCTATAAAAGGTTTTTCATGGGAATAGAGAATGAAGAAAAGTTAATTCTCGAAGTTTTGGCCAAAAATGAATTAATTAAAAAAAATACAACAACAACTGAACTCAACAATAAATTAGGAATTGAAAAGAAACCAGTAAAAATTCAGAATAATGTAAGAGCAATGCTCATAGGCAATATTAATAAAAAGTTTAATGTGACTACAACTGCAAATGAAGAACTGATAGAAAGGATCAGGTCAGAATTTGACAAAAGGTTCTTTGAGTATAAACTGAATAGCAGATATGCCCATGTAGTCACTAAATTCTTTGGAAATGATTGATTTCTTTCAAAAACAAGCCATGAATAGCCTGAATTTAAGATTTCTCGTAGAGGTCATTTAAAATAAAATATTGAATAAGCGCAAATAAGTAGCCATTTTAAAGAGGTTCCCTAAAAACCAAGAGCCCACTTGCGTGGGCTCTTGCTTAAAAACCTATTCCGAGGCCTTTCTGATGGAAATCACAGGCCGATTTTCTACTAACCAAACACCTATTGCTTTTTTACTGTTTTTTTGTCAGTGAATAGATCAACCCAGCAGTTGCTTGGTTTTCAAAATAATCACTAATGAAATAAATAAAATAACACCTAATATGACAACTACATTTGAGTACCTTAATTGATCCTTCCTTTTTCCCTGATGATTGTAATCACTTTCCATCTCATAAAATTAGACAAGGCCCGATGCAATAAATATGTCTTATTTGACATATAATGGCAGCAGGGGGAATCATTGGCCCAATAAATCAAATTCTACCTCATCCAGGTCCTTGACCAATTCTGAAAAACTGGTATTCAAGGCCTTGGTAATGAGAAAAAGGTTAAAAATTGAAGTGTTGATCCTCCCACGCTCAATTCGACTGAGTTGAGTATACTCGACTCCAATCTCACAAGCAAGCTGTTCAATGGTTAAACCCTTTGACCGTCTGATACTGCGTACCCGATTCCCAACAGTTATAGCAATCTCATTTTTTTTATTCTCAATCATCTGGATGATTTAACCGAATATTTTGAAAGTACTTTCCAGAGACAAAAAAAATACTATTACGTATTTACACCTAATGAATCAAGTAATCAATCCTCAATTTTTGACTATTTTGAACAAATAAACTGAGAAAATTAGGTTAGTTTCCTAAAGTAATATGCGGAAGGGGTCTTGCCATATTTCTTCTTGACAGCTACAATAAAGGTATTTCGGGTGTTGAAGCCAGCAGATTTAGCCAGGGCCTCAAGCGTAAAATTCTGACTATCCGGCGACTCAATAAGCATGTCGGAAATGTATGCCAACCTATGGTCATTGATGAATTCATTGAAATTCTTGCCATATTCCTGGTTGATGAACGATGAAATGAGGTAGACCGGAATATTCAATTCCAAGGATAAATCCTTGATTTTATATCCTGGAACAACAAACGGCTTATTGTAGTTAAAATGGTTTTCTATGGCTGAACTTATCTCCTCCCTCATTTCAGCTGAAAAAGAGGATATATCTGAATCCTGAATCTGACTATTCGATGTAAGTATATAGCCAGACTTACCTGAATCAGGCAAAACACCAGGGTTATTGACCCAACCCTGAAAGCCATACAAAATAGTGGGTTTTAAAAAAAGATATATGCTTAAGATAAGGATGAGGCCAGTTGAAGTAAAACTGATGGCAAAAGAGAATTCAATTTTGCTGGATATCGCCAGGAAATTCCAAAAAATCAACAGTATAATTGAAAAAGCAATGCAACTCAATAAAAAATAAAGCCATTTGTAAACTTCTTGATTTCGAGTTTGATACGTTACCCCTTTGAAAATTGCCTTTGTTTTGTGCTGGTATGTTTCAAAAATCGCAAGAAGAGTGAAAAGAACGCTTGATAAAGATCTTATGAGCATTCCATAACCTGAAGGAAAAAAGCCCTCCGTTTCAAGCAGGGCTAACTTCTTGTTGCTGAGCATTTTCAATATAATTGCCCTTTTTTCATCGCCAGAAAGCATATAAAAGGGCAAAAAATGTATGAACATCAAAACGCCAGGGATAAAAAACAAGAAATCGTTGGGCCGAAACCTAAACTCCTGGTAAAGAACAGATCGAACATAAAAATACAACAAGGGTGGCATCAACCCTGAAAAAGGTGCTGCCAAGCGCCATACATGGGGAAAATTTAAATAAAATGCTGTGCCCACCAATGAATGACTCAAAGAAAAAAGAGATATACAAAATATTACACCCGCGAGCATCTTCCTGGAATGCGAGTCCTCCTTATTGATTGCAAAAAATATAAAAGATACAACAAACCCTAAGGATGCTGCAATGCATCCTATGATGAAATTGGAATTTATTAATGTACTCATTACTGGGTCCTAAATTGAAGCCTCAAACAATGAGTTAGTTACAGGTAATTACGGGTTCCTCTTTCGGTAGCAGAAAAGTGAAAAATTGGTGATTCAGGCTCATGGTTGGCATTTTCAATTGTAGAAATATTGGAATATTGCAAATATGCTACAATTTATGAGACTTTTTAAAATATTTTAATAGATTTTTCATCATGTGAAATTTAGAAAAATTCTACCCTCCCAACCGCAACCTCCTGTAAAACTCCTCCTGGTTGAGTTCCCTTATTTCCCCGGGTTGTATGTCCTCGAGTTCAATGTCTTCAATAGAAAGACGGATCAATCGTTTGCAGGGATGCCCTACGGCCTGCACCATTTTCCTGACCTGGTGGTATTTGCCTTCTGTTAGGCTGATGGTCAGCCAACTGCGCGGCACCCTTTCATGAAGTTCCTTGCCATTGGAAAACAATCCGGCCGGCTCTTCAACCAATTCCACTTCGCAGGGCTTGGTAACATAATCAGTGTCCTCAGCAACAGGAATGGATACCCCGGTCCTGAGTTGTTGGACAACTGTTTCATCCACCACCCCCCTTACCTGGATCAGGTATTTCCTGAAATGGGGCACCTTGCTCTGGAAAAGCAATCGGGTGATTCTCCTGTCTGTAGTCAGCAACAACAAACCTTCTGAATCCTTGTCCAGGCGACCAATGGCATGCGTGCCTTCCGGAAAATCAAATTGGAGGTGGCACAAAAGCCTGACTTTGTGGGAGCTCACAAACTGTGAGACCATGTTATAGGGCTTGTTCAACACAAAATAGCGGTAAGGCTCCTCGGAAAACGGCATGCGTAAAGCTATCAAATTATCATCCCAGTTTGAGCAAATGATTAATCTCTACCAAAAATGACAAGCAAATCCAAAGGTACATCCAATCACTATAGAAGCGAGAAATACGAAATTATCCATACAAGTAGCCTAAATATTAGAAATTAAAGGCTCAACAGCTGTAGGTAGTTGAAATATAAATGATAATTTCAAAGTGCGTCCAATAATTAGAAAAGGGATTAATGAATATTTATATTGATTTCTTCAACAAAGATTAAAACAAAGTTTAAAACTGATTGATATGGCCTCAACGACCAAACAACTAATTGCGCTTTCAATTTTCACCTTGATTTTGATTGCTGCATGCAAGAATAAAAGCAATTACAAGGCACCAACAGCAAACTTTACGCTTGAGGAGAAACAATTGCCCAGCTATGAAAAAGAAATAGACCACAAGGGAATCATAGCCGATATGCAGAAAAACCAGGAGGCGTCACTCAAAAAAGGGAAAAAAATATACAACAGGATTTGTGTATCCTGTCATGGAAACCCAAGCCAGGAGGGATCACTGCCTACGGCATTTAAATTTTGGAAAGATAAATTCAAGGTGGGAAATGATCCTTACTCCATGTATCAAACCCTGACAAGGGGTTATGGCGGGATGCCGGCCCAACCGACGTTAACCCCTATAGAGAAATATGATGTCATCAATTACATCAGGGAGGAATTTGTGGTAAAACTAAACAAGTCGGAGTACTTCAATATTGACGCAAATTATTTGGCCAGTATCCCTTCAGGCAAGACCAAAGGGCCTGAACCCAAAGAGCACAAGCCTTGGGCAGAGATGGATTATGGCAATTTTCTTATCAATACCTATGAATTGGCTGATTCAAATGCCAAACCACGAGAAATATCAAGAGGACAAGCTCCATTAAAAGATGAAAACCTGATTGATGCCAATTTTGCCTACAAGGGAATCGCTGTAAGGGTGGATGAAGGCGCTGGCGGCGTTGCCGCAGGAAATGCCTGGATGATTTTTGACCATGACCTGATGCGAATTGCGGGAGCATGGACGGGCAAAGGATTCATCGATTGGGAAGCAATACTTTTAAACGGCAGACACAACATCTCACCAAGGATAGCTGGGAGTCTTCATTTCTCTAATCCAGTGGAGCCAGGTTGGGCAAATCCTGCAGATGGATCCTTTGCCGACAACCGGTTTACTGCAGTAGACAAAAGAAAATTCGGTCCATTGCCCCGTTCATGGACACAATACAAAGGCCTCTATCATTATAAGGACAAGGTGATCATTTCCTATGCTGTTGGGAATGCCATGGTATTGGAAAAATTAGGTCTTGAAGGAACTGCAGACAAGCCCATATTTACAAGAACACTCAACATCGCTCCTTCTGCAACGAAGCTAAAAATGAGAATCGCCAAAACCAATGCCCTTGTTGCCGTTGTAGGAAAAGATGTTACCCTTGGCAAGGATAAAGGGTTTTTTGTTCTTGATGTTCC
>JBIIQT010000070.1:0-11535 GCA_044341875.1 Chitinophagaceae bacterium
CTTTACCTTTGAAAATGAAAGGGCCCAATCAAGAGAAAAATTCAACAAAGTGCCATGAAGATCAGTTCAATTGAAATCAGTAGGCTGACTATCCCGATGGAGCCATTTGTGATTGCAACAGAAACCTGTTATGCGGCAAAGAATATCTACCTGAAACTCCATACAGATACTGGCATATTCGGCGTTGGGGAATGCAGCCCATTTCCCATGCTGGTAGGAGAAACCCAAGACAGTTGCTTTTACATAGGAAGGGAACTGGCAAGCATCATCAAAGGAAAAAATCCCTGTGACATCGAGGAAAGAATGAATGAGTTGCATGCGCATATTGCTTTCAACAGCACCATCAAAAGTGCCTTTGACATGGCATTGCACGACATTTCATCGAAGGCTTTGAACCTTCCTTTGTACAAGTTCCTGGGAGGGCAAAAAAAGAAGATTCAAACAGACCTCACCATTGGCATCAGCAGCCCGGAAAAAATGGCGGAGAAAGCCATTGCTTTCGTTGAGCAGGGTGTGCAGATCATCAAGGTAAAACTCGGCAAAAATGGCAAGGAAGATGTGGAGCGCATCAAAAAAATAAGGGCGGCTGTAGGGGAAAGCATTCAACTCCGGATTGATGCCAATCAAGGATGGGATTATGCGACTGCATTGCAAACACTTCAGGCCATAGAGCCATACAACATAGCGTTTTGTGAACAACCGATGCATCACCATCTTGACCCCTTGCTGCCTGCACTGAAAAAAAATGTTTCCATTCCCATCATGGCTGATGAAAGTGTTTTTGATCATTATGATGCCGAAAGACTTATCTCCAGTGAAAGCTGCAGTTATATCAACATCAAGCTGGCGAAATCTGGCGGCATTCTTGAAGCCATCAAGATTGCTGACACCGCTGGATCACACGGTATTCCCTGCATGCTGGGCGGCATGGTGGAAAGCCGGTTGGCGCTTACTGCAAAAGTGCACCTGGCCATGGCACATGAAAACATCCAGTTCTACGATCTTGATACGTGTCTGCTTGGGCATCTTGAAGATCCCGTAGTCGATGGAGCGCGTTACAACAATTATTTTCTTGAGCTGGATGAGTTACCTGGAATTGGTGCAGATATTTCACCTGCATTCTTAGATGGGGCTGAAAAAACAATCATTTAAAACACGCAAAATGAAACCGAAAAAAGCATCTGAGTCTAATGTGATCATGACAGAATTGGTCTTCCCAAATGATACCAATTTTTATGGAAATCTCATGGGAGGAAGGCTGATGTATTGGATGGATACTGCAGCAGCAATGGCCGCCTGGAGACATTGCAATGCGCCCTGCGTAACTGTTTCAGTAGACAATATGTCCTTTGATGCACCCATAAAACTTGGCCAGGTAGTCCACATTGAAGCACAAGTGTCAAGGGCTTTTAAATCATCCATGGAAGTGCATATTACCGTATGGGGAGAAGACCTCACCCAGCAGTACAAATACAAAAGTAATGAAGCTTATTTAACTTTTGTCGCCCTTGACCCCAATGGAAAACCAAGAATGGTTCCTGAGTTAACTCCTGAAACAGAAGAAGAAATTAAGGTGTTTGAGGGAGCACTGAGAAGAAGACAGCTGAGGCTGGTGCTTGCAAAGAAAATGAAAGCAGAAGAAGCAACAGAACTCAAAGCCCTGTTCACCAATTGATGCATCAGGCAGGTGAAATCTCGTGATGGTGTTTTCCTTGCAACATGAATTGTTTGCTTTGCTCTATGGCATCCATGATTTGTTCAAGGATTTCATCTACAGATTGTTCATAATTGATCTGTAGTGGTTCTTTAAAACTAACAGATAGCAATGTGCCCTTTTTCTTGAACCTCAAACCCTTCCTGTTAAAGGCCCTCCAGAATCCATTGATGACCACTGGAACGACAACAGGTTTCATGGTCTTGATGATATGCGCAGTACCCTTTCTGCCGGGAGCAAAAGGCTTGGTTGTTCCCTGTGGGAAAGTAATGACCCATCGCTTGGCCAACGCCTCATTGATTTTGGAAGAATCATTTGCATCCACTTCCCGCTTAACATCTTTTCCTCCAGCTCTCCATGTCCTTTTAATTGTTATGGCACCTGCCAAAGTAAAAAGCCTGGTGAGGAGGTTATCTTTCATGGTCTCTTCTGCAGCGACAATGTTAACATCCACAAATGGGTTGATAAAATAAAAAGGAAGACCTAATCTATTTTTTCTTCCCCATTTCACAGCGCAAAAGATATGGAGGAAAGCAATGACGTCAGCAAAATAAGTTTGATGATTGCTTACAAACAATACGTTCTGTTTGGGAAGCGCCTCTATGTTTTCCGTGCCACTGATCTTGAGTTTATTGATGATGGCAAGACCAGGGTAAGTGAATATCCCTACGAAGGCATATACCAACTTCCTCACCAACTTAACATCTTTAAGTTTATCAATCATAATTGGATATTCAAGATAAGGAATATTCAATTACGCCTATCAATCTGTGGAGATTTGATCCAACCATTTACAAAACCTGTTTAGCATTTAAAAGATTAATTTTATTGAAAATCAATTGTGCATGAAAATAACCACAGCCATCTTCGATATGGATGGATTACTGATCGATTCAGAACCGCTCTGGTACGAAGCTGCCCAGGAATGCCTGCAGAAATTTGGAATAACCATTGCCGAAGAACAATATGTTGAGACAACCGGCCTTCGAACAAAAGAATTCCTTCAGCACTGGTTTGATGTTTTCGAAATTGACCAGGCCCAAATTCCCAATTCTGAAAAAGAAATTACAGATCTGGTTATTGACAAAGTAATGAAAAGTGGAACCATGATGGATGGTGTTTTTGAAGCAATGGAGGTGGTCAAACAATCTTCACTCAAAATAGGGCTTGCAAGTTCTTCTCCCCTCGCACTGATCAAAGCTGTTCTTACTAAAACCAAGATGGAACAGCATTTTTCAGCCATTTGTTCCGCAGAATTTTTACCCTACGGGAAACCCAATCCTCAGGTTTTCATCAATTGTGCAATCGAACTGGGCAGCCACCCGGCTGCTTGCATCTGCTTCGAAGATTCTTTCAATGGCATGATTGCAGCAAAGGCAGCGAGAATGAAATGCATTGTTGTGCCCCACCGCGACCAATTCCACCAGGAGCGTTGGAATATTGCTGACCTAAGACTCAACTCTTTGCGCTCTCTGACTGCGCATGATTTCAAAGGATTGCTCGCATAAAAAAAGTCCTGTGCAAATGCACAGGACCCTTATTGTTTGATGTCAGTTGAAGATAAGTTTCCTTATTCTCCACCTTCCATTTTCTTCTTGAGTTCAGCGAGAACACCAAGGTCGCCCAATGTTGATTTCTCAACCTTGTTCTGAATGTCCTTGACAGCTTTTTTGGTTTTTGCTGCATCGGCTTTCTTTTCCTTGACAACTGCTTCTTTCTCATCAGCTGCAACCTGCTCCCAGATGCGTGCATGACTCAACACAATCCTCTTTTCGTTGCGATCAAACTCGATCACCACGAACTGGGCAGTTTCATCAGCACCAACTGTCTTACCATCTTCTTTTGCAAGATGACGGGCAGGTGCAAATCCTTCAAGACCGTAAGGGAGCTGAACTACAGCACCTTTATCATCCTTCTTAACAACAGTTCCTTCGTGTGTGGAACCGATGGCAAAGGTTTCTTGAAGGGCATTCCAAGGATCTTCCTCGAGTTGTTTGTGTCCAAGTTGAAGCTTCCTGTTTTCCTTGTCAATGTTCAAAATCATGATGTCAATCTGACTTCCTGACTTGGTGAACTCTGTAGGATGATTGTAACGCTTCAACCAGCTGAGGTCGCTGATGTGGATCATACCACCAATACCTGGCTCAAGTTCAACAAACACACCGTAAGGAGTGATGTTTTTAACAAGGCCTGTATGACGGCTGGACACAGGGTATTTGTCCTCGATGATGTTCCAAGGATCTGATGTAAGTTGTTTGATAGAAAGGCTCATCTTTCTGCTGTCCTTATCAAGTGTCACCACTTTTGCTTCGTACTCATCACCCAGCTTGAAGAACTCTTTTGCATTCACAGGTGTGTTTGCCCAAGTGATCTCGCTAACGTGAACAAGTCCTTCAACACCAGGAGTGATTTCAAGGAATGCACCATAATCTTCGATGTTGACTACCCTGCCCTTAACATTAGCACCCTCAACAATTTCTGTTGAAAGTGTATCCCAAGGATGTGGTGTCAATTGCTTAAGACCAAGGCTGATCCTGCGTTTCTCATCATCGAAGTCGAGGACAACGACATTGAGTTTCTGATCAAGCTTGAGCACTTCAGAAGGATGGTTGATACGTCCCCAGCTGATATCGGTGATATAGAGAAGACCATCTACGCCACCAAGATCAAGGAATGCTCCAAAATCAGTGATGTTTTTGATGGTTCCTTCGAGTACCTGACCTTTTTCAAGTTTACCCATGATCTCTGCACGTTGTGCTTCGATATCGCTTTCGATAAGTGCCTTGTGAGAAACAACTGCATTCTTGATGGTTTCGTTGATCTTAACCACTTTGAATTCCATTGTTTTACCAACAAACTGATCGTAGTCGGTAACGGGTTTAACGTCGATCTGTGATCCTGGGAGGAAGGTTTCCATGCCCATGATGTCAACGATAAGACCACCTTTGGTTTTGCTGGTAACAAAGCCAGAAACGACTTCACCTGATTTATGCATCTCAACGATACGCTCCCAAGCACGTGTGATACGGGCTTGCTTGCGGCTGAGGTGCAGGTGACCTTCCCTGTCTTCCTTTTCAACAACCATTACTTCTACTACATCACCGGTCTTCAATCCATGAAGGTCCCTGAATTCGTTCAACGAAACAAGACCATCACTTTTGAAACCAATGTTGATCACCACATCGGTTTTGGTAAGGCCCACTACGGTACCCTGAACCATTTCACCATCAGTGATTTGTTTGAATGTGCCCTCATAAACGGCATCATACTTGAGTTGCTCTTCGTTGTTGTAACGGGCAACGTTGCGCTTGTCAATGCTCCAATCGAAATCATCGTGTGCGGAGACTGTTGACGGATTTGCTAGTGTGTTGTTTTCTTCCACTATTAATTTCCTCCTTTTGTTTGGATTTCAGGCTGTTTTGTCAGCCTGATTTGGGGACGGCAAAGGTAATAGAAATACTGATTCAGATTGAAAAAAAACCTGTTTTTTAGGCTATTTTTTCAGACAATTTGCCTAGAAAATGGGGTTTTTACTGATTTCATCCCTTGGCAAAGACGGAGTAGGCGTAAGTGCGGTATTTATATTTTTTTTGAAGCGATGGCATTTGCAGCAATCCAACCACTTGACCATGCATGCTGAAAGTTGTACCCCCCGGTAATGCCATCCACATTCATCACTTCACCTGCAACAAACATCCCTGCTATTTTCCGGCTTTCCATGGTGAGCGGATTGATCTCTTCCAATTTGATGCCACCGGCCGTCACAAACTCCTCTTTAAATGTTGTTTTTCCACTCACCGTGTAAGCGTCATTGCAGAGGGATCTTGAGAGGTTGACCAAGGCTTGTTGAGGAATGTTGGGCCAGATGATTTCAGGATCGATTCCTGATTTGGTCAGCAAATAATTCCATAGCCTTGCGCTGAGGTCAAAACTATTTTTTGAACCGATCGCATTGCGTGCAACAGCCTTGTTTTTCTTCAACAAATCCAGCATCATGCTCTCATGCGAATCAGGAACCCAATTGAGCCTGACCTCGAATCCATATGCTGCAGCATTCAACTCCCTTGCTGCCCTGGATGATAACTTGAGCACTGCAGGGCCACTAAGACCCCAATGGGTAATCAACACGGGGCCTGTTTCCTGCAATTTTATTGATGGGATTTTCACCATGGCATACTTTGAAGAAACACCCATCAAAGCGTGCAAATGTTTGTCAGGGATATTAAACGTGAACAATGAAGGCACAGGAGTTTCAATGGAATGGCCTGTTTTTTCTATCCAGTCAAATCCAGATAATTTAGGATGTCCGCCTGCGGCGATACAGACAAAATCAGCAGTCTCCACTGTGGAGGTTTTGCTATCCATCATTACAGATAAATTGAATCCTTCCTGATCTTTATGTATTGAAACTACCTCTGCCTGCATCTTGATGCTGACATGGTATTGTTCCGCTTCTGCCATCAGACAATTGATGATGGTTTGGGATTGATCCGTTACAGGGAACATCCTGCCATCCTGTTCTGTTTTCAAGGAAACTCCCCTTTCAGCAAACCAGTTGATGGTATCTTTCGAGGAGAATTGATACAAAGATTTTCGGATAAAATTTCTTCCCCTTGGATAAGCATCCAGCATATCATCCACCATCTCAGATGCATGGGTGACGTTGCATCTCCCGCCGCCACTGATGCGCACTTTCGAAAGCAGTTTGGCTGATTTTTCAAGGATTACAACATCAAGGTTCCTATACAATCGTGCAGCATTAATCGCACAAAAAAAACCAGAAGCTCCTCCACCAATAACAATCAATTTTTTTGTTTGGCTCATTTTTTCATGATCATGATGGAAGCAAATATTTCCAAACCATCCCAAAGGTTCTGAATACGGATGTTTTCATTTTCAGCGTGCTGGTTGTTGTCGTGGTTGGCCATAGGAACGGTGACTGGCTTGGTATTGAGTATTTGCTCAAATATAAAAAGGGGCAAACTCCCACCCAGGGTTGGCAACAAAACTGGCTTCTCCGGAAGAGCCGCCGTCACTGCTGCAACAATCTGCTGCGCCACCCGATTGTCCATGGGTGTCTTTTGGGCGTTGTACCCATCAGACCGTTTTACCATGCATATTTTATCATACAAAGCTCTCTCCTCATTAGTTGGTTCAGCCTCTGTTACATGATAGCCCTGTGCTTTGATATGATCAATGACTTTCTGTTGTTGTCTTTTCCAATCATTGCCAGCAACCAGTCTCAGGTCTATGGAGGCAACTGCTTTTGTGGGAATTACATTGGCAGATTGTTTACCGACACCAGCACTTTGGAATCCATTGATGTTTAGGGAAGGACGATTGAGGTTTTCATTGAGCGTTCCTATTCTTTCTGTTTTTTTAATGCCCAGTTCTTTTTTGAGTTGCTCTTCAACAGACGGAATTTTTGACAAGGCATTCTTTTCGGACTCACTCAGGGGAAGAACATCGTCATAAAATCCTTTGATGGTGACCTCACCGTTATTGTTCTTCATGCTTGCCAGCAAATGTGCCATTTCCATGGCTGGATTCAGCGCCCAGTTCCCATAATGGCCGGAATGCAGGGGACGCTTTGGACCAAAGACAGTCAGTTCCAGATGCGTATCACCGCGGACACCAAAAACAACTTGCTTCCTACCTGACTGGTGTACAGGCCCATCGCTGATGACCCAAATATCAGACCCCAACAGTGTTTTGTGCTGATCAAAAATTTCGCTAAGATGAGTAGAGCCAGCTTCCTCTTCTCCCTCAAAAAAGAATTTCAGGTTGATGCCTGGTGAGATGTGCAAAGCAGCAAGGGCAGCGTAAGCATTGATGATGGTGTAAACGCCAGCTTTATCATCTGAGCTGCCTCTGGCATAAATTCTCCACTCGGGATTGAATGCAGATGATGCCTGTGGCCAATCAATCAATTGCCCGCCATTGGCAAGTGAACCATTGGCAAGACGGGGTTGAAAGGGATGCAAGCCAGCACTCCATTTTGTAGAATCAACGGGTTGGCCGTCATAATGGGCATAAAAAATGACTGTCTGGGTTGCACCAGGAACGATCACTTCGCCATATACAGCAGGCGGTTTATTTGCAGTTCTGGGATGAAGGAGTTGAACGTTAGAAATGCCTTTTGATTTCATGTAATCTGAAATCCAAATGGCGTTTTTCCGGATGTTTGGGATATCGTCGGCAACATTGGGAATCTTCAAAAAATCAACATAGGTTGATAACATCGAGTGCTCATTGGCTTTTCTGAAATCCCTGACTTTTAATACTGATTCAGATTGAGCAAATACAAAAAATGGAGACCACAAAAACAAGATAAATGTTCTCATGCAATAAAGTTAGCACATAGAAATGAGGAAACGAGGATCAATAACCGCTGTAAAGCGCCTGATTGGCATTTTCGTTTTGAATAATTTTTTCAAAACTAGAAAGAATGTCTACCCTGCCTCGCTTGATGCAGATGGTATGCTCATAATGAGCGGAAAACTTACCGTCTTTTGTTCTTACCGTCCAGCCATCAGCATCATAAATCACATCCCGCGTTCCCATGTTGATCATGGGCTCAATGGCAATGACCATGTTTTCACGCAGCTTGGGCCCAGTACCTTTTTTGCCATAATTGGGCACCTGAGGATCTTCGTGCAATTGCTTTCCCAAACCATGACCCACCAATTCCCTTACCACACCATAGTGATGCTGGCGCTCTGTATAATCCTGGATTGCGAATGAAATATCTCCAACCCTGTTTCCTGCAACAGCTTTTTCAACGCCCAGTAAAAGTGAAGTTCTGGTAACCTGCATCAGCAGCTGATGTTCTTCAGCAACAGGAGCAATGCCAAATGTGTAGGCACTATCACCATGGAAACCATTTTTGTAAACACCTACGTCAATCGATACGAGGTCGCCTTCTTTGATGGTATTGTTGTTGGGAAAACCATGAACTACCGCATCATTTACAGAAATGCAAGTAGCAAAGGGGTAGCCACGATAGTTTTTGAATGATGGGACAGCCTTGTTGTCGAGAATGAATTCCTCAGCCCTCTTGTCGAGCATTTGGGTGGTTATCCCTGGCTTGAGTATGGACGCCAACTCCGCCAGTGTGCTGCTAACCAAAAGAGCACTTTCACGAATAAGTTCTACTTCAGGATTTGTTTTGATTCTGATCATATCAGATACCGCTGGTGGTTGCAGGCTGTCTGCCTTGAATCCTACCACCTGACATCAATCCATCGTATTGGCGCATCAGCAAGTGTGTCTCAATCTGCTGCAAGGTATCAAGGATTACACCAACCATAATCAAAAGTGATGTACCTCCAAAGAATGATGCAAAAGATTGGGTGACACCCAACTGTTGGGCGATACCCGGAAGAATGCCAATGAGGGCAAGAAAGATAGCGCCTGGCAAAGTAATGCGATCCATCACTTGTCCGATATAATCCGCAGTAGGCTGACCTGGCTTAACACCGGGGATGAATCCGTTGTTTTGCTTAAGGTTATCGGCCATTTGCTTAGGATTGAAAATAAGTGCAGTGTAAAGGAAGGTGAATGCAATGACCATGATCACGTAAATCAACATATACCAAATATTGCTCGGATCATTGAAGATTCTCGCAAGACCCTTTCCTGATTCAAGGTTGGTAAATGAAGCCAATGTTGGAAGGAACATGATGGCTTGTGCGAATATGATGGGCATTACACCAGATGCATTAACCTTCAGTGGGAGAAATTGCCTAGCCCCTGAAAGAGACTTGCTGCCAACGAGTTGTTTTGCATAACTGATGGGAACCTTGCGTACACCCTGTACAAGCAAAATCAATCCCAGGATGATTGCGATGAGGAAAGCAATTTCAATCAAGAATAACAATAAACCGCCACCACCACTGGTTTGCTTGGCACCAAGTTCACCAAGAAACGATTGAGGAAGGCGAGCAAGGATACCAACCATGATAATGATTGATGTTCCGTTACCAAGGCCTTTGTCTTGTATTTTCTCACCAAGCCACATCACAAACAAGGTACCAGCGGTTAGTACGATGATGGTTGAAATCCAAAAATAGGGCTGGTAGGCTTCAATCAAAGCATCACGGCTTACATTTTTGAGATAAGCAACATAGGCTGCTGCTTGAAAAAGAGTAACCAAAGCTGTAAGATAACGGGTCCATTGATTGATCTTTTTTCTTCCGCTATCACCTTCCTTTTGAACCTTCTGCATTTGAGGAACCAGAATTGTCATCAACTGCATAAAGATGGAAGCTGAGATATAAGGCATGATACCTAGTGCGAAGATAGATGCACTTGAAAAAGATCCACCGGCGAATGTATCAAACAAACCAAGCAAACCCTTCTTGGCACTTTGGAGGTCCAATTTATTGGGATCAATACCAGGCAAAGCAACATGAGAACCGAATCGATAGATAAGGATCAGCAAAATGGTCACTGTGATTTTGCTGCGCAAATCATCAATGCTCCAGATATTCTTGAATGTTTGAATGAATTTCTTCACTGGGTAATATTTTGTCCGTTATGCATAAATGGCGTTGGCCATTAAATATCGGAAATTATTTGATGATTTCAACAGAACCGCCAGCTGCTTCAATAACAGATTTGGCTTTTTCACTGATTGCATTCACTTTGAAATCAATTTTTGTAGAAATGGCTCCGTTACCGAGAATCTTTACTTTATCAGTACGGTTAACGAGTCCATTCACATAAAGATCTTCCATGCTGAAAGAAGCAAGTGAATATTTCTCAATCAACGTTTCAATTTGTCCGAGGTTGAATACTTTGTATTCTACCCTATCGTTGTTCTTGAAACCAATTTTTGGAATACGACGCTGAATTGGCATCTGACCACCTTCATGTCCTCTTTTGGATTTGTAACCTGCACGGCTTTGTGCACCTTTGTTACCCTTGGTAGATGTTCCACCATGGCCAGATGCTTCACCACGACCAATTCTTTTTTCTTTTTTTGTAGCTCCTTTTGCAGGCCTTAAAGTATGTAATTTCATGATACCGGTTTTACTCAACGCAGTCCAATATGGACCACTCGTATTAAAAAATAATGTATATCAAAGGGAGGGGAATCTACTAGATTTCCTCAACCTTAACAAGATGGGTCACTTTCCTGACCATACCCAAAATCTGTGGAGTTGCTTCCAACTCAACAGATGCATTGACCTTGCGAAGGCCAAGTGCTTCCATGGTACGCTTTTGACGCTCAGGACGGTCGATGACACTTTTTACTTTAGTTATTTTCAGCTTCTTCATATTGAAACCCCTGGGGGTATTGTTGCGTTATCAAATGTTTTGAAGGAAAGATTATCCGTTAAAAACCCTTTTCAGTGCAATGGTCCTTGTTTTGGAAACATGAATAGGCTCACGCAACATACCCAAGGCTTTGAAAGTAGCTTTCACCACATTGTGTGGATTGGCTGAACCTAGTGATTTTGCAAGAACGTCAGTGATACCAACACTCTCAAGCACAGCACGCATGCTACCACCGGCGATAACACCAGTACCATGGGCTGCAGGCTTTATCAAAACCTTTGCCGCGCCTTCTTTTGCAAGTTGGTCGTGGGGTATGGTTCCTTTCATTACAGGAACTTTAATCAGGTTCTTCTTTGCGTCTTCTATTCCTTTGGTGATAGCTTCCTGGACTTCCTTGGCTTTACCAAGACCATGACCAACAACACCCTGTTCGTTACCAACAACTACGAGTGCCGAGAAACTGAACGCTCTTCCACCCTTTGTTGTTTTTACAACGCGGTTGATGGCTACAACTTTCTCCTTCAACTCAAGGTCTCCGG
>JBIIQT010000020.1:0-37572 GCA_044341875.1 Chitinophagaceae bacterium
TATTTTCACGGTAGATGTAGAGGATTGGTTCCATGCCGCTGTCATGCAAAGACATCTTTCCCGTCTGCCCAATTTTATCCCGCGCCACCGGCTTGCCGAAAACCTGGCTGCCTTAAAAGATTGGCTTGAGGCCAACAATGCCAAAGCCACTTTTTTTTGTCTGAGTTCGCTCACTCCTGAAGTAAATGTGCAGTTAAGGGCATTGTCTGATGCTGGCCATGAGATAGCATCACATGGTCATTCTCATACATGCCTGAATCAACTTAGCGCGCACAAATTGAAAGATGAGCTGGAAAGCTCCAAGGCCATGCTGGAGCAGCTCACAGGCCGTCCTGTTCTGGGGTTCAGGGCACCTAATTTTTCGATCACAGACGAGGCCATTGCTGCCATTTCAGCAGCGGGTTACTTGTATGATTCAAGTGTTTATGATGTTCCATGGCATCCCTTATATGGAAAATTGACAAAGGATAAAATGGGAAACAAGCCTTATCGCTTGTCTAACGGATTGTTGGAGCTACCCTTGTCCATCTGGAAAAAATCAGGCATGTCCATTCCAATGGCAGGAGGGGCATATTTGAGGCATTTCCCATTTGGCCTGTTCAAACGAGCGGCATGCCAACTGGGGCAGTCAGGATATTTTCATTTTTACATGCATCCCTGGGAGTTTGACCAGGCTCACCCCATTCCTCCACGTTTGGGTTGGGTAGACAGGGTTCGACATTTCAGGAATCTCAGCAGCATGTCCAGCCGAATCACCAGTTTGTCAGCAAAAATGCAGTTCACCAGCATCGCTCATTTTATCGATGAGCACCCAACAACCTAATTCTGTATCTTCGCTACCTTAACTACGCTTTTTATGGCATCGCATTCTTGGTACAATATGTTGAATCAGGAGGCCTCAGTTTCAGGACTTGCTGGCTTCTTTGGTCACTTGCTTCGCTTGATCAAAAAAAATCTGGGAACGCTCCTGGTCTGTCTTGTATTGGGTGGCGTGGTTGGCGGCCTGGTCAGTTTGCTGAAGCCCATAAAATACCGTGCAGAGATCGTTTTTGCAGCGGAAGAAGAGGGCGCCAATGCTTTTGAGGGTTTGATGGCGCAATTTGGACTCGATGTGGGGGGTGCCAATACAGGTGGTGTTTTTGTCGGAGAAGCATTGATCAAAGTATTCCAAACCCGCCAGATGTTGGAAAGGGCTTTGTTGAAAAAGGTGTTCCTGAATGGTGATTCGGTTTTGCTTGCCCAATTTTTACTACCCTCCACCAAGCATGGGAAAAAATCAGTTTTCAATGCCGTAAAATTCAACACAGACCGCAGCAAGCAGGACCGATTGACGGATAGTGCATTGTACTTGATGCAACAACATGTTCGTTCAAAATTATTGAGCGTCAGCAAACCTGATAAAAGACAAGGTATTTTTCACCTCAGTGTCACACACAATGATCCTGCATTTGCCAAGGTATTGTCTGAAGCTTTGTTGAACCAGGTTTCAGAATATTATATCGAAATTCTGACGAAAAAATCAAGACAAAACCTTTCGATTTTACAGGCTGAATCAGATTCTATCAAACAAGTCATGAACCAGAATTTAAGTTCAAATGCGATGGAATCGGATTTGAATGTCAATCCGCTCAAACAAAGTTTGCGTGTCAATCAAAACAGGAAGATGATTGATCTTCAGGTCAGTGTGGCCTTGTACGGAGAGATAGTTAAGAACCTCAAATTGGCTGAGATCAGCCTTAGAAAACAAACCCCCTTGATTCAGGTGATTGATAGCCCTACCATGCCATTGGATGAATCAGGGTATGAATGGTGGGAGTGGATGGTGATTGGGATGTTGATGGGCTTTATCCTGTTCGGATTTTTCATTTACAGGAAGGATACTGGTTCAGCAGCCTTGTAAGAAAGCTAAATAAAACAGATTGGATCCTCGGTCATTTTTATTGTACATCGCAAAAGGCATTACCATGTTGTCTGGCTTGGGTGTACAGTTGTTGGTCGCAAGATTGGTTGGTGTTGAGGGTTTTGGTACCTGGAGCCTGTTCATGAACCTTTTTTTGATCTTCAGTACTTTTTCTGACTGGGGCACAAGTTTGAATGGTCCACGAATGATGCAATTGTCAGGAGCGGAAGCCTGGATTAGCAATGCCCGTTACTGGAGAATGAGGTTATCATGGGCTGCTGCCGTAGGAATGCTTTTGGTCATTGTTGTCTTCTATTCAAACCAGACCACAATTCTTTTATGGGGACTTCCGATGGTTGTATGTTATGGTTTCATGTCCGACTGGTATGATCGTGGAAAACAGAGGCCGGATAGGGTGGCTTACCGTCAAATCATACAAGGGCTTGCACAACTCTCAGGTGTGGGTATGGTAGTATGGTTTAAGGGTAGCTTGTCCATGGCATTGGCCATCTATGCCGGAACTGCAGCCCTGACTTTTATCATTTGGCACCGTCTAAAAATTCCAGAAGACAAGCATGCGAGAAATAAACAATGGTTACTCATCCAATTGCCCGTTTTGGTTGGCTGGTCTGCCTATTTCCTCACCTACAATTTACCAGTCTTGCTCTTGGGTTTTTTCTCTGGTGCTGCCATAACAGGATTTTATTCAAGCCACTATTTTTTGTACACCAGCCTTGCTACCTTGTCTGTGATTACCATGGATGTATTCATGGCAAAACCCAACAACAATGACTATGGCAAGTGGTTGGTTTTTTTTACAATGGTTGCCGTGGTAGGAATTGCTGCAAGCAAATGGTATTATCCTGTCTTGTTTGACGCAAAAGGGTTTGTATGGGATGGCCCCCTCACTTTTTGCATGGTCATCCTATGTGCCTTGCATGCTTGGCGATTGTTTAGGATCAATACTTTGTTGAATCATGGCACAACAAGGTCCTTCGGTGCATGGAATATTTTTTCCCTCACTTTGCACATTGTCATCATCATATCAGCGGCCGTCATGGGCAAACTCTATGATCCTCATGCTGCAGCCATCTTGTTGTTATTGGCAGAGGGTTGCACCTTGATGCTTTTTGAATTGACAAAAAAACGGAATCATGTTTAAACAATACTTGGAGGATTTATTGGCTTGGGTATTGAAGGTCTTGAGGCCGTTGATTTATTTGCCCAATGTCACACCATTAAAAGCACTTTTTAGTTCTGAAATTTTCCCTTGGGCTTTTGTGTATAGTTTTCGTAAGAAGCTTACCCTTCCGATCGGATATGTCATTTTCTTGGTTTACATGTTGATTTCTGCTGCATTTATCTTGAACCAAGGTGTTCGATTTTTGGTCCCTGCTCGTGCCTTGTTCGCCTTACTGAATGCTACCCTTATATTTTTTCTAATTATAAAAGTCGATGATGAAGAATTTGGATCCCTTAAAAAAGTATTCACCTGGGTTTTCGGAATAAATGTAATGCTGAGCCTGGTGCAATATTTTGGTATGTTTCCTTCTTTTCTTACGCCCGTCATGCGTTTGTTCATTGACCGGTTTACTGACCAATCTCACGGATCTGGTAGGGGTGTTGCCGCATTGTTTGCAGAGCCTTCCTATGCCTCACTTTCCATCCATTATTATTTTGCCTATTTCATGTTTCAGTACAAAGTGAACCAACGTTCACTCTTGGGTTATGGAGCCATTTTGGCCATGATTGTTTTTGATCTTTTCATCATTCGCTCCATTACTGGGCTGGTCATGATCTTTGTGTATTTTATTTCACTTCAACGCTGGAAATACATTTGGCGAGGAGCAATCCTTTTTTTGGCCTTGAGTCTGGTGGTCATATACTTAGCAAACCAAGCCACAGAAAAACCACGTGCCATTGAATTCATGTATGATTTTATCTATAACCAAGAATACCAGGATCCCATGCCATTCCTTTTGAATGAGTCTGGTTTCAGGGTGATCAGTGTATGGGCTGCTTATGCCTATGGATTGGTCAATCCACTGGGCTCTGGCATTGGCGGCTGGGGCACAGCCAGCCTTGAAGCCATGGACCAGATTGGCGTTCCCGCTACAGAAATTGGGTTTTTTGCTTCTTACAGTGGAGGTGAATTTGATGGCGTGCGTCCAACTTCCTTCGTTGCAGACCTTTTTCTGGAGATGGGCTGGGTCGGTTTTGTTTTGTTTATCTTTGCCTTTGCAAAATACATGTTCAGTAAATCGCTGTTCAATGATGTTTCTTCTCGACCTGTGCTCATCATGTTTTTCTTCAATCTTTTTGTAATGGGCACCATTGGGGATCCGCTGCCATTCATATTTCTTGCCTTGGCATACCGTGAGCATTTCCCAACGCCTGCCAAACTTAACATGACATGAACAGTTTGGTTTCAATCATATTGCCGGCTTATCAGGCAGCCACAACAATTCAAAGAACAATTCAATCAATCATAGCACAAACCCATACCAGCTGGGAGTTGATTATCTGCATTGATGCAGCTACAGATGCCACATTGCAGATTGCATCAGCGGAAGCTCAAAATGAAAAAAGAATCCGTTTGCTGGTCTCAAAAAAGAACAGGGGAGTGGTGAGGAGCAGGAACCTCGCCATCCGTGTGGCAAAGGGCAGCTATCTTGCCTTCTGTGACGCAGATGATTGGTGGTGTGCAGACAAATTAAGCCTTCAGCTCAAAGGACTCAATGTATCTCAGGCAAACTTTAGCTATACTTCTGCAATTTATGTTTCCTCCGATGGTCTCTGGCATTCCAAACCGGCCCGCATGCCCTCCAGCTTGAACTTGAAAAGATTGTACTTAGGGAATCCCATAGGGTTAAGCACAGCACTCTATGATCTCAGGGTCATCGGTAAATGCTATTTTGAAAAGCTACCGGAACCTTTTATCCATGAAGATTATGCCTATTGGATACAGTTGTTCAGGCATCCCTTGGTCAAGGCAAATTATATTGCTTACCCAACAACCAATGTGCTGATTCAGCCATCCACCCGTTCGGGCAACAAAAGTCTGGCTTTGCAATCCCAGTGGTACATCCTCCGGAATATTGCCGGATTGTCCGCTATTCCAGCGTTTTGTTGTCTTTTTACCTATCTGTTCTTTGCTTTATACAAAAGAGGGTGGAAAACCTGGAAAGAACAGTTGATCCCACAAAGACAGGGTCGTTGATTTTTTCTATCTTCGAATCCCTAACACCAATTATTTCAATGAAGATCATGCGTCATCCAATCCATAAGGTTTGTTCAATTGTTCTTGCTTTGTTCATGGCAACTGCACAACATTCATTTGCACAAACCATTCCTGTGGGCCTCCCTTATTTTGAAGATGCTTTGCGGCGGGCACAGCTTTTGGAAATGGTTGACAGCAATGTTTCCTTCAACATCAGGCCCATTGATCCTATCCGTGCTTTTAAACGACCAACAAGTTTCGGTTCAGATTCCCTGCTCTTCCCTTCTGACAAACTTCAATATGCATCTTGGGCAGAGAGAAAATTCTGGAAGAACCGTTTGCAATACAGCATATTACCTGTCTATACCCATACCCAGTTCAACCAACATCACCCTTATGGATGGAACGATGGTTTGCGCATCCTGAACAAAGGATTTCAACAATACATCTCAGTTGGCGTTTACCTAAAGGCAGGCCCACTTGAAGTGCAAGTTCGTCCTGAATATCTTTGGGCGCAGAACGCTGATTTTCAGAATCCACCCTTCAGGGCTGTTGGTATCGATAATCCAGACAGGATGGGAACCGAGCCTTACAAGGTTGCCAATGCAGGGCAATCCTTTGCAAAATTGCACCTTGGTCCACTGGCCATTGGGTACAGTACCGAAAACATCTTTTGGGGACCCGGAATCAACAATTCTATCGCTATGGGAAACAATGCCCCTGGCTTCAGGCATGGAACCCTTCATACCAATCGTCCAATCAAAACGAGATATGGAACTTTTGAAGCGCAAATGGTGGGAGCCAAACTGGAGCGATCTGGTTTTCATCCATATCCTACCACATCCTCCAACTGGCCTCCCATCAGTGCAGATATACAGCCAGTTGCTGCAAAATCCAAGTTCCATACTTTCGTCAATGCCATGACATTTTCTTATCAGCCCAAGTGGACACCTGGCTTGTTCATGGGTTTTACAAGGATAGTTCAGGCACCTGGGGAACCAAGAAATCCTGCTGACTATTTCAAGATCATTTACCTCGGTTACCGTGGAGAGCAGACTGGATCAGGCCCTGCAGCCAATGGCCTCAACAGGAACCAGATTGTTTCAGTATACGGCCGATACCTTTTCAAGGAGTCTCATGCGGAGGTGTATTTTGAGATGGGCCGGGAAGACTCCTGGTGGGATCTAGAAGACCTGATCACCAGCCCAACATATTCAACTGCTTGGATGGCGGGTGCTAAAAAAATTTATGTGTTGCCTGGGAAAGACAAATGGTTGCAACTCTATGGTGAAATGACCAAAATACAGGCACCGGTTTCCAATTATTCCCGTTCTTATGGATATAGTTTTTACACTGGGGCATATGGCTTTGGCTGGACGCACAAGGGGCAGGTACTGGGTGCCGGAATTGGACCTGGTTCAAACATGAATACCGCAGGAATAGTATTGGGCAAGGGTATGGAAACCTTTGGCTTGCATGCTGAAAGGGTTGTCTACAATGAAGACATGTTGTATACGCGGATCAATTACTTGAGGTTGAATCCAGCAGCTAATCCCATGTTCATTGATGACAGCAAGCATTATGTGGATTGGGGACTCATGCTGACCCACCATACGCAATACGGGAAATTCAACCTGGGATATAGGCTTCATCTCCTCAGGACCTATAATTTTCAGTGGAACTATGATCCCTTTGGCGCTGCAGGTCCTTTCCGTTTTCCCGGCATCAACGTTTGGTCAGTGAATGCAGATATTTCCATGGTTTATCGATTCTGATCTTAAAATTAATCGTATGATATTCGCCCCACCTGCCAAAGCCAATTTCAGTTGGTGGTCTATTCTGTTCAATCACTTCTTCAGACCCAAGGCTGATTTTAACATGGAATTAGGGCAAAGGCTTGGGGCAAAGGAAGTGTGGGTCGGGGATGCATGGGTTCCCATGCTGGCGGAGGGATTGAAAAGCCTACGGCTGGGAAGCAACAAAACCAAGGTGGTCTTGCCTGCATACAGTTGCAACGAGTTTGTGAAAGCCATTCTTTTGGCAGATCTGGAACCGCTTTTTGTTGACATTGATGAAAATGGAAAAATTTGTCTTTCATCTCTAAATGACATTGATTCAAACCCCGTTTTGGCAGTATTGGCCGTAAATACATCCGGTGTTGTGGGTGAGTTGGACGCAATCCAGGGTTGGGCCAATCAACAGGGTTGCTATCTTGTAGAAGATGCAGGATATACATTTTTGGGAAATGATGCAGCTGGTAGGCCATTGGGCAGTTGGGGCCACGCTACCATCATCAACATGTCAGAAGGTAAAATCATCCCTTGCGGTGGGGCTGCCTGGGTTGTGAAGACAGATGAACTTGCCGAGAGGGGTAGCAAGCAATTTATGCAACTGGTAAGCACGCAGCCCCGGTCTAATATTCGGGAAGCCATCCATTTGGCCATCTACAGGCTTGGTTCCTCCCGTTTTGTGTATCATTTGTACCAAAGCCTGCGAAAATGGGGGCTTGCAGATTGGAAGGCTGCATTGACCACTGAACCATCCCGTCTGGGCGAGAATTATGCAACCGGTGATCTGGAGCATGATGGGGATGCCATAAGGATTTCCAAAGCCCATCGGAAACAACTTGAAAGCATTCGTCCAAGACCCTGGAACAATATCAGACAAAATTGTGCACTACAAGTCATGCGCAATGAAATCAAACTGAAACAAGACAGACAGCTCAGGTTGCAGTGGTGGAAAAATCAGCAGCTGAAGGGAATTCGTTTCCTGCCCATTCCGCCAGATGCCATGGCTGTAAAATGCCCAGTGCTGATCGATTGCAAAGGATTCAATGATGCTCAACTGAACGAATTGGCTTCCTTGGGAATAAAAAAACAATATCCCCAAAGTTGGCCCATGTACCAGATTGATGCTCCTTTTTCCCGCTTATTTTATGAGCAGGCCTATACCTTGCCTGTACACGAAGGCATATTACTGGAAGATATCGAGGCCTATGCATCGGTATTGAAAAAAATGGGGCTTTAATTTTAGCTTAAATCATTGAACGTGAACAGATTCTTTTCTGCATATTAGGGTGTGTAATGAAAAAAACAATAACTTCGCTAGCATTAAAAACCACTATTAATTGATGTCTCCTTACCTGCACAGACCTGCAAAAAGGGCACTTGATATACTTTTCTCTTTGTTGATCTTGCCCGTAGCTCTTCCGGTGGTGGTGGTTTCAGCAATACTCACTGTATTGTCAGACGGTGGATCTGCTTTTTTTGTTCAGGAGCGCATTGGATACAATGGAGAGCTGTTCAAGATGTTGAAAATCAGAACCCTTAAAAGGTCTTTTCTGTCATCATCAGGCCAGCAACATGAATCGAGTGACATCCTATCGATTGGTAAATTTTTTCGGGCATTCAGAATAGATGAACTGCCTCAGATTTGGAATATTTTAGTGGGTGAAATGAGTTGGGTTGGCCCAAGACCAGAGGTGCCTTTTTATTTCGAAATGTACAAGCAAAAAGATCCCAATTTTGAAAAACGTCAGCAATGCAGGCCAGGGATTACGGGCTTGGCTCAGCTCGAAAATCCGGATGCCACCCCTGAACATTCATTGGAAAAATTGCCCAACGACCTGAAATATATAGAACAAGCGTCATTGTTGATGGACATTCGCATTCTTTTACAATCTTTTTTTCTTGTATGGAAATAGTTCGTCGAATTTTAGTATCACTCGTTTTGGTGATTTCAATCGTGGCTCCTTCGGTTGCCCAGGAACCTTTTTACAGAAAAAATCTTGCCAATTTCAAAGTAGACAATTTGAACCCGGATCAGGTCAACCTTTTCCAGCAGCAAATTTCTTCCAGCAGAATGAATGACCAGGAAATGGTGCGTTACCTGATGAGCAAGGGCATGACTTTCGAAGAGATCAACAAATTGCGGGCCAGGATGGGAAAAGGTTCTGTTGGTAGCAGAACCATGCCAGGGATGAATCAGGCGGATATATTTGAGAGTTTTCTGAGATTAAGGGATTCTTTGCAGATTGTTGAAGGTGATACACTTGATGAGAACAGCGTAATCACCAAAAATTACTTAAAGAACAAGGGGGAAGACGAAAGCTTGATTTTCGGCTCTGATTTGTTCATCAACAGCAGACTTGCTTTTGTCAATGATTTGCAGTTGGCTACACCGACCAACTACATCATTGGCCCCAAGGACTTGCTCAGCCTGACACTTTACGGTTACCAGGAAGTATCTGCTGAGTTGAAGGTTTTGCCTGATGGAAAAGTCAATATTCCCTATGGTGGGTTAATGGCCATTGCTGGGATGACCATTGAACAGGCATCTAAAAAAATCTCTCAAATCTTGCAAAAAACTGGATATGCTACCCTGGGAACCGGAGAAACCAAGTTACAATTGAGCGTTACCCAGTTCAGGACATTCCCTGTTACTGTAATTGGCGCAAAAGCTTCAGGTACATACATGGTCTCCAGTGTTGCGAATGTTTTCCATGCCTTGCACATGGCTGGAGGCCCAGCCAAAAGAGGTACGTACAGAGATATCGAGCTGATCAGAAAAGGGCAAATCATCCAGTATGTAGATTTGTACAGTTTCATGGTGGATGGCAATCAGCTTCAGTTTTTGAACCTTCAGGAAAACGACATCATCAATATTCCCGCCTACGATAAAAGGGTTACGCTAAAAGGGGAAATAAAAACGCCTGGTTATTTTGAAATGAAAGAGGGAGAAAATCTCACCCGATTGTTGAAATACTCAGGGGGCTTTACGCCAGTTGCCTACAAAGAGCGGGTCTATATTGAAAAGGTTTCAATCAATGAATTCATCAGCAGGGATATAGAGAAGACAGGATTTGATGCATACCAACCCCAAAATGGTGATGTGGTTCACATCGGGTCTATCATGAACCGTTACAGCCAAAGAGTGTCGGTTGGAGGTGCAGTGATGCGTCCTGGTTATTATGGTTGGCAGGATAGCCTGACAGTGAAACAGTTGCTCCATCGCGCAGGTGGAGTAAAAGAAAGTTCTTTGCTCTCTAGAGGATTGGTTTACAGATCCGGGCATGACCACCAGATTTCTTATCTCCGCTTTAATCCAGGAGACGTCATTGCAGGAAAGCAGGATCTGATTCTTTCTGATGGTGATTCTGTTGTTATTGCCGACAAAGCTGCGTTGTTTCCGGCTGAGATGGTAACCGTTTCAGGAGAAGTCAATAAGCCTGGTTTTTTTGTATATGGTGAAAAAATGACTGTTTTGGATGCTGTCTTGTTGGCCGGTGGCTTGACAGAATCAGCATTGCCAAGCAAAATTGAAATAGCCCGAAGGGTGGATGGTTCAAATGAGTTGGTTATTTCTAAAGTGATGGAAGCCAGCACTGATAGGAACCTGATGCTGAAAGCTGATGAAGTGGAACTCAAACCACTTGATTTTATCATTGTCAGGAGAAACCCAGACTATATTCCCCAACGCACTGTGGAACTTACTGGTCAGTTTCGTTTTCCTGGTACCTATGTGCTTTCCAAGCAAAGGGAGTACCTCAGTGAATTGATCAACCGTGCAGGTGGTTTTACCAATCTTGCGGACGAGAGGTATATTCTCATTTACAGGCGTCAAATCAATCCGCTTTATCAAAAGGCAAAAAGGCAGACCGAAGAAAAGGAAATCATGATGGAGGAAGGTGAAGACGGCCAGGCAAAGTCACAAAAACTCAAAAGGCCGGAATTAACAAACAGCACTGATTCATTGCTGACAGATACCATTTCCATTAACTTCAATGCATTGCGTTCAAAAGACCGTGAAAAGTTTGATATTCACTTGCAAGAAGGCGATGAGGTGCACATGCTGGAATACCAGAATACAGTTACCCTTCAAGGCGAAGTGAACAACAAAGTGATCGTAAACTATTCTAGCAACAGATTTCTTTCTTATCTCCGCGATGCAGGAGGATTCAACAGGTATGCAGATGGAAGGCGTGTATATGTTGTTGAAGCAGATGGTTCATCCAACTCTACCATACGGTTCTTGGGCATGAGATTCTATCCCAAGATTAAGCCGGGGTCTGTTGTTGTTGTTCCAGCAAAGATCAGCCAAGATGAAAGACCTAGAGATTCATCCAGGTTGATGGCACTCTCTTCGATCATGGCATCTACCGCCGGTGTGCTTGTTGCTATTTTTACTTTGTTAAGATAGGCTACAACCGCGCATCCACCCAACTACGATCCAATATTCCTTTGAGATCGTAGACTACGCTTTTATTAGCATCCTTCATCAGGCTCCTTATGTCCATTGACAGAAATTGGGCATGGGCCACCGTCAGAACAATGGCATCATATGTTCCAGCTGATGGTATTGTTTTGAGCAGGTTGATGCCAAACTCATGCTGAACTTCAAAAGCATTGGCCCAGGGGTCGTACACATCCACTTCCATTCCAAATCCATGCAATTCTTTTGCGATATGGGCTACCTTGCTGTTCCGGATATCTGGGCAGTTTTCCTTAAAGGTGATGCCCAAAAGCAAGGCCCTGCTTCCTTTGATGGCATTCCCTTTGTTGATCAGCAATTTCACCATTTTGTTCGCGACGAAAATGGGCATCGAGTTGTTGACTTCCCTTCCTGAAAGGATGACTGCAGGCCGATAGCCCAGCCTTTCAGCTTTGTGGGAAAGGTAGTAGGGGTCTACGGATATGCAATGTCCACCAACCAGTCCGGGCGTATATTTTAAAAAATTCCATTTCGTCCCTGCCGCAGCCAAGACATCTTGCGTATCAATGCCTACGCGGTCAAATATCAGGGCCAGTTCATTGACAAAAGAAATGTTCAGGTCGCGTTGTGCATTCTCAATCGCTTTTGAGGCTTCTGCAACCTTAATCGATGGCGCCAGATGGGTGCCTGCAGTGATGATGCCCTTGTAGAGATTGTCTACAACCTGGGCTATTTCAGGGGTTGAGCCACTGGTTACTTTTTTGATCTTGGTCAGGGTATTGACTTTGTCTCCCGGGTTGATCCTTTCTGGAGAATAGCCGCAGAAAAAATCTTTGTTGAACACCAGCCCACTTTCTTTTTCCAGAACAGGCACGCAATCCTCCTCGGTACAACCAGGATAAGTGGTGGACTCATAAATGACAATGTCATCTTTTTTGAGCACTTTCCCGATCGTTTTTGAAGCAGCCAACAGGGGCCTCAGATCTGGGGCATTGTTGCCATCAATTGGCGTTGGCACAGTTACGATGTGTACGTTGCAAGACGAGAGCGCGGTTTGGTCTGATGAGAAATGAATCCCTCTTGCAATCGCCTCGCTCAATGCCGCTGGTTCAGCTTCTAAGGTATGGTCGTGCCCATTTTTAAGTGCTTCAACTCTTTCAGCATTGATGTCAAATCCAACTACCCTGTGTTTTTTTGAAAATTCCAATGCCAAGGGTAGGCCAACATATCCCAATCCGATGATACTGATGCTGTATGGGTTCATCAAACGAATATATAAAGATTTGCAGTGGCTTGCATGCATTGGTTCAGCATAATCGCATTAAATTTGAGAATACATAGTTTCTATCTTCATCCACACTAAACTTCCATTCACAGTGAAAATATTACATGAAAGCAAAGGTGCACAAGTGCTGCATGCCGCCCTGGAATCGGGTCTTGACTTGTTGTACCTCAGCCCATTGGTTGCTATGCATCCTGACAATCCGATCCGTGGTGGTATACCTTTGATGTTCCCTCAATTCGGAGATTCCGGACCTCTGCGCAAGCATGGGTTTGTGCGTGATCTTCAATGGAACTTGGTTAATGCAACCGAGGATGCTGATGGTAAGAACCTCTCTTATGCGCTTGACATCAAAGCCACTGATTTTCCTGAATGGCCATTTGATGCTGCTTTGAAATTTGATGTTGGCTTGAGTTTGCAAACACTAACCATAGGTTTGTCTGTTCAGAATACAGGGGAACAGGCATTTTCTTTCACTGGAGGCTTTCATCCTTATTTTGCCATATCATCCCGGAAGGACATCCTGCTGAATGGCCTGGAGGGACTACCTTTCAAGGACAGCTTTCCTGGTAGCAATGCATATGAACTGAATGCAGATGAATTGGTGGAGCGGCAATACATGGGTGATGCAGAGATCCGGTTTTTCAATGGCTATGATTGGCTGAAAATTACGGCCTCAGGCTTTGATTCATGGATGGTGTGGAATCCCGGAAGTGTCGGTGCCACACGAATCTCAGATTTGCCTGATGAAGACTGGGACCGCTTCATTTGCATCGAGCCGATTGTGTTGTCTGAGCCCAAAACACTTTTGCCAGGCGATGCTTTTAATGGGGCGATGGAGTTTTCGGTTGGTTAAAGGGTTGAAGGTTGGGCTTAAAGTAGATATCGGTCAATGGTTATTTATCGCTTCTAAGCTGTTTGTATTTCTGCTCCATGATTTTCGAGTAATTTTCTTTTGCTTCTTGGCTTAGAAAAGACTCCTCGATCAAGCTTTTTGCTTTGGGTTGTTTTTTTAAAAATCGATCAAATACCCCTTGAATCTGTTTGTTATTCAAACCCAAATTTGCTCCAAATCTTTCAAAATTGTGGCGAGTGAATTTTCTTTTCTTTCCCTCCATGTTTAGAGCCAATTCTTCATGATCTGATGTATTTGCCAAATTCACATTGAGCAAATCATAAGCAGGAGATAGCACCCATTTGCCATCTTTTTGAATCATAGAAAAGTTCTTAAGGTGCATGTCATTATTGCCAGTCAAATAGCAAAAAACAACCAATTCAAAGTACCTTAATTTATCCAAGAGGGTGTCTGCTGAATATTGTCCCAATGCTTTACCCACCCTTTCCATTGTGCTTTTATATTTGTCTACTGCTTCGGTAATTTGAAACATATCCAGCATATGGATTTTGTGACCCTCACTGGTTCTGTCTATTCTTTTGGTGATGTATGCCAATTCACCTGATCCAAGCCTGATCAAACTGGAAGGAACTATTTGGATGCCGAATACTTCTGCAATCTTCATCGTAACATGTTCGTTTTCTGGCATTTCAGGGTAGGTAGTGGAAGGTGGTTTGAAAATATAATTTCCGCCCAAGGCTCCTACCACGGTGAGTCGTCTAAGATTCACTTTGTTTAATGTCTCATCTATCAACGAGAGTGAAAGTTTGGGTTGCACACCGGGTACAGCAATATGGCTGGAAACTACCTTTTTTGCCAGCTCATTCATTTCGCTTAAAGAATAGTCTAAGGTTGGAGGTATTTTAGTTCCAAAAAATGTCAGGCTACATTTTGGGTGGTAATCGAATTGATCATCTTGTGCCAATTCGCCATAGCAGTATAAACATTTCTTATTCATCTGCTTTATTTAAAGGTTTTACACTCACCGCTCCAATGCAGTTTTGACAGCAAGCCAGTAAAAGGCCCATTCTATCATTAGGATTGATTTTATAATGGGTTCTAGCAATGTCCAAAAGCCAACCCTCAGGGATAAGTCCTTCAAAAAAAGAAAACAGGTGTTTATCCTGGTAGGGGTACTTTGTGACGGGCATGGTAAAGGTTAAAAACTGATCAGGATGATTGACAATATATTTTTCGTCATAC
Source organism: Chitinophagaceae bacterium (assembly GCA_044341875.1). Classification (GTDB taxonomy): domain Bacteria; phylum Bacteroidota; class Bacteroidia; order Chitinophagales; family Chitinophagaceae; genus Pollutibacter. The sequence continues at coordinate 14,711 of JBIIQT010000020.1, forward strand.
TTAAAAATGAAATGCCCCTCGTTGGTTTCTGTTAAGATTCCCGCCAAAGTATCATGGTAAAATATTTCAGCTGTTCTCATCGTCCTGGATTTAATTTACTTTAAGTTCTTTGCTTGCAACTGGTGCAAGGGTATGTCCAAACATAGAAAGTACATGATTTACTTTTTCTAAATTGAGGTTTCCTTTTCCCTGCTCAATTTTTCTGATTACGGTGAGCGCAACACCGGCTTTTTCTGCAAATTCTAATTGGGTAAGACCAGCTTGTTTGCGTTTTTCTTTAAGAAATGATTGTAGCGCTTTCATTATATGCTTTTGCAGTTATTCAGAGCAAAAATAATAAAATATATCTAAATGCGTATAAAATATACATTTAATAATTAATTATATTAAATAGCATATAATATATGATATGTTTAAGTGTGATTTTGGCTGTAGCATATCAAAGTGTAAAGTAAAAAGTATACAATATGTAAAGCAAAAGCTTGACAATATGTAAAGTAAAATGGCTATAATATGTAAAATGACATAGGAGGTATGGTTGACTACCTAAATAGCCAGACTCCCGTAAAATAAAATTAAAATAGTCCTGTAAGGATTACACCCTCGCCTTAATCATCCCAATTACGTCTTTCTCAATCATTTTTTGGGCGATGCTGATCATGTTTTTGAATGCCTTTGCATGAGAAATACCATGTCCGATGATAACGGGTTTGTTAACCCCCAAGACCGGAACGCCGCCGTATTGCTCGAATTCAAACATATCAAAAAACTCATCTTTGATATTCCTCCTTTGGGTTAGGCCATGGATGCTTTCCGCAAGCTTTAGAATGATATTGCCGGTAAATCCATCGCAAATCATCACATCTGATTTGTCCAGGAAAATATCCCTTCCTTCGATATTGCCAATAAAATTGATGCCTTCTGCTTCTTTCAACAGGGGATAGGCGGCTTGTGCCAATAAATTCCCTTTTCCTTCTTCTTCTCCGATATTGATCAATCCTACTTTAGGGTTTGGGATATTGAGTACCTGCTCAGCAAATATTGATCCCAGCAAAGCAAACTGCACCAAATTCTCTGGCTTGCAGTCCGAGTTGATGCCAGCATCCAACAACCATCCCAACTGTCCATTTTCGCGTGGCATATAAGCGCCAATAGTTGGCCTTTGAATCCCTTCAATGGCCTTGATGCTGAACAATGAACCCACCATCATGGCGCCGGTGTTTCCTGCGCTGATGAAAGCATCCGTAAGGCCTTTGGCGAGGTATCCGAAGCCTACTGCGATAGAGGAGTCCTGTTTTTCGCGGAAAGCTTTGGTGGGGTGCTCATGCATGTCAATCACCTGGGTGGTATGCACAATTTTGATGCCGTTCATGTCAACACAATGTTCAACAAGCAATGCAGCAATCTGGGCTTCGTCACCAAACAAGGTGAGTGTCGGCTGGGCACTGTTTATTCCAGGGTTTCCTTCTCTTAGTAGCTTGATTCCCTTAACTGCTTCAATTGGGGCGAAATCGCCACCCATCATGTCAAGACCAATGTTCATGGGATAAAGGTCATTAGAAATGGTTAAAATAAAAAATTCCAACCCCTGCTTGATGTAGTAGGGGTTGGAACATATAATTTAGATGCCCAGATGATTAGTTGATAGGAGATTTCTCTGCTACAACTTTTCCTTTGTACATCAATTTACCTTCGCTAACGTGCGCGCGGTGGCGTACGTGCAATTCACCGGTTGTTGAGTCTTTGCTCAAAGTAACGGTTTCAGCCTTGTAGTGTGTCCTTCTCTTTGCGCTTCTTTGTTGAGAGTGACGGCGTTTGGGATTTGGCATCTTATTTTATTTTAGTTGTCTTTATTGTTATGCCTTTCGGCGTTGATCAATTGTCTTTGAACTTGTCCAGTCCTTTCCAGATTGGATTTTCGTTCTGTTCTTGGTTGTCTTTGAAGCCTTCCAGCATCTTCAGCACATCCTTGTTGCATTTTGTTTCACCTTTTTCATCTTCGCCGCACTCAGGGTGGGTAGGGATGCTGAGTTGGATGAATTCAAACAGCCAATCCTTGATGTCGAGGTGGGTTTCATTTTTGGCGATGAAGAAAACATCCGGATCGTCGTTTGTTTCATTCATCTCTGTTGGATTGTCAACCATTTTAACGATGATATTGAAATCGTCCCAAAGGGTAACGTCCAACGGATTTCCGCAACGAATGCACTGTACTGCCGCTTTTCCACCTACTTCGAACTTCAGCTGCATGAAATCTGAATGTTTATCCAGGCTGAGTTTCACGTTTGCTTGGCAGTTTTCGAAATCAACCGGATGCTCGGCATCAAAGAACTCTTCCCCCAATTCATAATCAAATTCCGTTATTCCGGACTTTAATCCTACAAATGCAATCTCAAACTCCCGGGGGACTGACATATGAACTTTTAAGGGAGGGCGAAGGTAGATAATTCTTGAGAATTATCAAAATTGTAATTTTGTCCCTGATGAAACTCCTAAAATCCCATAAATCGTTGTTTATCGCAGTGCTCTTGATCATTTTTGCGCAGTGGTTCATGCTCAGCGATCAGCGTGTTGAGCAGTGGTATGCCCAAGGGGTTTATCCATATATTTCAGTGCTGATGCAGTTCAGTTTGGGCTGGATTCCTTTCAGTGTCGGGGATCTGCTCTATTGTGGCGTAATTGTTTGGGCAGCCTATAGGCTATGGCAATTTGCTTCAACCATTCGGGCGCAAGGGTTTAGAAACTGGTGGAAAGGGTATGGGCAGCTTTTCGGCTATCTATTGAAGCTCCTGACTGTGTTGGCCTGGATCTGGATACTATTTCACATGCTCTGGGGCTTCAATTACTACCGAAAAAGCATTCCCGACCAGTTTGGTTTTGTGGCTGAACGTCCATTCAGCCAAGAATTGGTCCAATTCACGCAGTACTTGTTGAATGAAACCAACCGGTATGCCATTGAATTCAAAGCCTCTCCCTTGGATATCCCAGCGCATGGCAATTGCACAACTGTTAGCAACCAACATCCCAAGGCTTCCCTTTTTGGTGTTATCGGTAATTACATGGGCTACGGCGGTTATTACAATCCCTTTACCGGTGAGGCACAGATCAACACCCAAATGCCTTCATTCATGTTGCCATTCATTGCTGTGCATGAAAAAGCACACCAGTTGGGCTATGCAAAGGAAAGTGAAGCCAATTTTATGGGTTATCTGGCGTCCATGCAGTCTGCAGATAGTTGCCTTAAGTATTCTGCTAACCTGGAGATGTTCATCTATGCCAACAATGCCTTGCGCCGGAGCGATTCTGTTGCTGCAAGAAATAATTTCAAGGCATTGTCTCCGATTGCCGTCAAAGACCTGAAATCTTACAGGGCTTTTGTAAAAAAATACCAGGGTCCCATCGATGAATTCACCACCTGGTTTTACACAAAATTTCTACGCCTGAATAATCAACCCGAAGGGATGTACAGCTACAACCGGGGGATGGTCTATGTGATGCGGTATTTAAACAAAAAGCCGGCATAAGCCGGCTTCTGTTATTCTAATTCAGTAGTTATGATCGAACTTGAACGATCGATTAATTCTCACTTCTTGATCCATTCCTGAAAATGGTTCTCATCATGTCTCCACCTTGTCCCATTGGTTTGATGTCAAATCCTTTGGGTACTTCGAAAGTCTTGTCATCGATTTGTGCATCAGGTTGAACCTTCAACACGGTCATGTGCATTTTAAATCCGTTTCCGCGGACCATTTCATATTCCATAGGGAAGCCGTTGATCAGGTCAAGGCCTGGAATGGCTCCACCCATCATGGACATGCCACCGCCTCTTCCACCACCAAATCCGCCAGGATTGGCTGATGCAGCAGTTGACTTGGGCGCAATCTTGAAATCAGGATTGTACCAGATCACATTTTCAGAAACCTGGCCATTTTGTCCGATAGACTTAATGGTTACTTTCTTACAGGTAAATCCAGATACTTTTTTCGTTTCATCAGAGTAGATGAGCTCAGGCTTGTTCTCCTTAAAGCTGATGCCTAAGGCGGACAAGGAATCCCTTCTCAGGTTGCGCATGGAATCCATCCTGGCACGTTGTGCCTCAGCTTCAGCATCAGTTGATTCGAAGCCGGTCTTTCTGCCCATGGCTTCAATCAGCGTGGTTGTCTTCTTGTTGACCCTGTCAGTGATCACAATATTGTTTCCAAAATCAGTCAGGCTCTCAACCCTCATGAAGTTGGGGGTATAATACATGGTAGTATTGGTCTCCATTTCGCGGGGCATGGTAAACCCGCCCATTTCTCCGCCACCGCCACCACCGCGATCGCCACCGCCACCTCCTGGTCCTCCGCCGGTGAAGTTTTCAGGAAAGATGATCTCGGTTTTTACCTTTACGATGGCCTTTTCAACCACCTTGGGTTGTGCGAAAGCAGCTGTTGCAAGGAGCAAACAGGCTGAAATGCTGAAAATCTGTTTCATATTGACTTGTTGTAATTTGAATGATTAGACGACAAATTTACAGAGTTTCCTTTGTTGGTGGTGTTAAAACTCGCTAAGGGGTGAAAAAATCTGAAATTCATGTTAACTTTAAATGTACCATTTGAATGTAAGTATGAATCCAAGAGTTGAAAATGCAGTTTATCTGGGTGATAATAAATTGAAAATTCGGTTTAAGAACGGAGAGTGTAAGATTTTTGATTTTACGCCTTACCTGGATTATCCTGTTTACAAACCCCTGGAAAGCGTAACATTTGCCATGCAAGTACATGTCCAAAACGGAACAGTCTGCTGGGGAAATCAATTGGATTTTGACCCTGATACCCTTTACCTGGAGTCCATCCCTCTAACCCAAGCAACCGCTGTCTAGCCTGATGTGGGTGGTGGAATTTTATTTATCTTTCCATTTCAATCCCCAATCATGAAAAAAGCCCTGATCCTGGCCGTTTTTTTTGCTGTTTCAGCAATGGCCTTCTCTCAAAACAAACGCATTTCCATTATTCCTCAACCGGCAGTGCTGCGGGAAGGCGTGGGCTCATTTACCATTGATGCCAACACAGCGATTGTGGTTGGAACAAATGACCCCGAGATCAGGAAAGTGGCAGAAATGCTCAATGCCGAGTTGAAAAAAGCAGCAGGTTTTTCCCTGAACATTGAAACCGTAGCAAGAAAAAAAAGCATTCAGTTTTTTCTTTCCCCTGAGGAACCCCTTGGCAATGAGGGATATAGGCTCGCTGTAACAACCGAAGACATCAGCATTTTTGCTCCCAAGCCTGCAGGTCTTTTTTATGGTTTGCAAACCCTGCTGCAGTTGATACCAAAAGAAATTGAGAGCAAACAGCTTGTCCGTAATCTCAGCTGGACGGTTCCAGTGGTACAAATCACCGACAGGCCCAGATTTGGATGGCGTGGACTGATGCTGGACGTGTCTCGCCATTTTTTTACAGTCGATGAAGTAAAGGCTTTTGTTGACGACATGGCCCGCTACAAATACAACCTCATGCATTTTCACCTGACCGATGATCAGGGTTGGAGATTGGAGATTAAAAGCCTGCCCAAGCTGACTGAAGTAGGTGCATGGAACGTAAAAAAGACCGGAAGGTTTAATTATTTCACTCCTCCTGCAGACAATGAACCCCGCGATTTTGGTGGATTCTATACCCAGGAGCAGATGAAGGAACTGATCAGGTACGCTAAGGATCGCTATATTGACATCATGCCTGAGATTGACGTGCCCGGCCACTCACTCGCAGCCATTGCATCTTATCCCAACCTTTCCTGTACCCCAGGAACTTATAAAGTAAACTCTGGTGATCCCTTCATGGATTGGCACAATGACGGCACTTTTACTGCACGCATCGACAATACACTTTGCCCCGCCAATGAAAAGGTATATGATTTCTTAGACAAGGTTTTTACGGAAGTGGCCGCTCTTTTCCCTTTCGAATACATCCACATGGGTGGAGATGAGTGTGCAAAAAACTTCTGGGAGAAAAGTGCTGAAGTCAAAGCGCTGATGCAACGGGAGAAGCTGAAGGATATGCACGAAGTCCAAAGTTATTTTGTAGGACGGGTTTCAAAAATTATTGGTACTAAAGGAAAGAAGATGATGGGCTGGGACGAGATCTTGGAGGGCGGTCTTGTAAAAGACGCATCTGTCATGAGCTGGAGAGGGATGAAGGGTGGAATCGAAGCAGCAAAAATGGGACACGAAGTCGTAATGACACCCACCACACATGTTTACTTGGACTATATGCAGGGAGATGCAGCCATTGAACCACCTGTTTATGCTTCCCTGCGGTTGAAAAAAACATATGAGTTTGAACCATTGCCGGAAGGCGTTGATCCCAAACTGATCAAAGGAGGACAAGCCAACCTTTGGACTGAGCAAATCTATAATACCCGACACATGCAATATATGCTCTGGCCCAGGGCCATGGCTGTTGCTGAAGCAGTATGGTCTCCAAAGCAGACACGCAATTGGAACAATTTTGTAGGCAAGGTAGAAGATCATTTTGGGCGATTCCAACAGGCAGACAGGAACTATGCTCCAAGCATTTATGATCCTTCAATGAAAGTTTCTAAAGATGCAAAAGGCAACCTGCTGTTGGATTTTGAAACTGAAATAGATGGCCTGACTGTTCATTACAGTTTCGACAATTCTTTTCCTGATTACCATTATCCTGCTTACGGCCGCACTCCAATTGCAGTGCCTGTTGATGCAGCACCGCTCAAAGTTGTGGCATATCGTTCGGGTAAGCAGGTGGGTAGAATGATGACGATCAGTATTGAGGAGTTGAAGAAGAGGGTGAAATGAGTTTAGGGGTTTAAGGGTTTAGAGGGGAACAGCCGGTTTAGAGGTTTAGGGGGGATGAGGTTAAAAATAATTTTATGGCAGAACAAAAAATAAGATGGGGTATTCTGGCCTGTGGCCGTATCGCAAGAAAATTTGCTGCCGACTTGCAGTTGGTTGAGGGCGCGGAATTGGTCGCTGTTGCATCGCGCAGCATTGAAAGGGCCAGGGAATTTGCCGCAGAGTATCCGGCCCAGCATGTCTTGGGCTCATATGAAGCGCTGGTGGCTTTGCCTGATGTTGACATCATTTATGTTGCCAGCCCGCACAGCCATCACCATGAACATACCTTGCTCTGTTTGAATCATGGCAAAGCCGTTTTTTGTGAGAAGGCATTTGCAATCACCAGCCAACAGGCCGTTGAAATGGTTAATCTTGCCCGAAGCAAGCATTTGTTTTTAATGGAGGCGCTCTGGACAAGGTTTCTTCCTCACTATAACAAGGTCATGGAAATGATCAGTGCGGGTATGTTAGGGGATCTAAAAGGGGTTGTTGCCAATTTCGGATTTAAATCCACCCAAACACCTGATCAGCGGCATTTTAACCCGGCATTGGGCGGCGGAAGTTTATTGGATATCGGTATTTACAATGTTTTTCTCGCGCAGACTTTACTCGGCAAACCTGATGAGATCATTGCTTCCATGACACCAGCTTCAACTGGGGTTGACGAACAATGTTCAATCATTTTCAAGTATCACAATGGTAGTATGGCCAGCCTTTTTTCCTCTTTTGCCTCCAACCTCGAAACGGATGCAGATATTTTTGGAACAAAGGGTCGCATCCGCCTCACTAATCGGTTTTACGAACCCACTGCAACCATTCAATATTATCCGGACCAGGTTGATAGCCGAACCCTCATCCCTATAGAAAAGGAGCCAGGCTGGGGCTATCAGCATGAGATACGCCATGTGGTGGAATGCCTGAACAAGGGCCTGAGGGAAAGCCCGGTATGGGGATTGGATCAAACGCTGGCGCTTATGGAGACGTTGGATAGGGTGAGGGAGAAAATGGGATTGGGATATTAAAAATGTATGTACTTAGGATCGATAAATTAACGATATGATATTAAATCAAATTTTGTACGGCGCGATGTTCATTCAATTTCTGTTTTTGATTTTTTATTATTTTATGTTTAAAAAGATGGAATTTCTGTACTTAATGCTTACAGGATTTTCAGTTATTATCTTCTTGACATTGGTCCTTTATCCAGATATTAGTTATGTAATTCGGCTCACTGGTTTGCCATTGACTTATGAGGTGAGAAATGCATTTTTATTTTATTATTTTGCAGGCTATTATATGTTTTGTTACCATTTTTTAGGTAATCCTGACAAGCATGTATTTTTTGGTAAAATAGTCAAATGGGCATCAATTGTATTGTTCATTACAGGAGGACTGTATATAATTAGAAATCTGCTTGGAACCAGTGGGGATTGGATGATTAACTTTCTGGTAATCATTTATTTCATTAACTTTTTGATGCAGGCATATTCTGTCTATTATCTTTTTTCAACTGGAAATCCAAAGCATAGAGTAATTGCTTATGCTTCACTTTTTTTATTTGTTATTGCCAAATTTTCTCTTATCCCTTCCTTTTATACGAATGATTTGGGGGCTCATCTTTACGAAAATTCCAATTTTGTATTGATTGGAGTGAATATCAATTTCCTTTTCTTTAATGTAGTCACGATCTATGGGATGTGGCAAGACCTCAATTCAATGGTAAAGAAGGAGTTAGATAAGGCAAGAGAACTTTATCAGCAAAGGGTTGAGATCAGCAATGACCTTCATGACGATCTCGGTGCCACATTGAGCAGTATGCACATCTATTCTGGCATTGCAGAGAAATATGTTTTTGTTGATCCCGTTAAAACAAAGGTAAATCTGGACCTTATTTCTAAAAATGTTTTTACCCTGATGGAAAAAATCAATGATGTAATATGGTCTGTGAGCACAAAACAGTCAAATGTAAGTCTACTGAGTACCCGAATCAAAGACTGCTTTGTTGACATTTTTGATGCAGCTGGAATTAAATGTATCTATCAAATTGAGGAAAATATAGAGTTGCGTATTACTGGGTTGAAGGCAAGAAAACTTTTGTTGCTTTTTGCGAAGGAGGCCATCAACAACGCCATTAAGCACAGCGGTGCCACTGAAATTAAATTCTCTATGCAGCAAAGCAACGATAATCTGCTGATGTCTATTGAAGACAATGGAATAGGCATTGGAGACCTAGATTTTACCAAAGGAAATGGATTGTCGAATCTCGAACATCGTGCAGCTCAACTCAATGGTCATTTTTTAATAAGCAATCTTAAGCCCAATGGCACATCAGTAGAATGTATGATTCCTATCACTAGTATTAGTCTTTAGATTTCAGCCCGTTTCCAATAATTTTACGCTGTATCCAATAATTTTATACAATGATCCGGGTAGTTGTATTTGATGACAGTGAGGAAAGACTGGTCAGTTTGACTGCTTTGTTCAGTATCAATGAACAGATCGAATGTGTTGGAACGTATACCGACTGTGTTAATTATGCGAGCAAGCTGCAGAGCAATCCAGATGTTATCTTAATGGACATCAGGATGCCTACCATAGATGGAATTTTTGCTACCGCCAAAATAAAAGAGCTTTACCCCGGCATTAAGGTCATCATGCAGACCGTGTTTGATGATGATGAAAAAATATTCCTTAGCTTAAAAGCCGGTGCAGAAGGCTATATCCTTAAAAGTACTACCGGAGAAAAAATCATTCAATGCATTGAGGATGTGTTCAATGGGGGAGCTGTGATGACACCTTCAATTGCACTCCGTGTTGCAAAATATTTCAATACAGAAAAAAGCCCCAAAAACCTACTGTCTGAGGATCTCACTAACAGGGAAAAAGAAGTCTTGCTTCTGCTAACAGAAGGCCTCAGTTATAAAATGGTTGCATCCAGGCTCGACATAACGTACAATACTGTCAATGCTCATATCAAGAAGATTTACGAAAAATTAAGTGTTAACTCATTGGGCGAAGCAATTTCTATGGCGATTAAAAATCGCATTGTTTGATTCAATTTAGCCTATCTCCCTACATCTAGTCAGGGTCCCAAAAATTGCAAAAACGTAGTTTTACATCAAGCTGTGATGATCATCTCAGCTTTCTTTTGCAAAAGGAATTTTCCTACTCAATTTTCATGCCCCAACGCGAGCGATATGTCAATTACTTTGTTAACAACTAGTGGATAAATCCAGCCCTTCAAGCCTTATATTTGTCGCCTGACCAAATCCAAAGATTGTGAGATTAAAGAGTTTAGAAATCAAGGGGTTCAAGAGTTTTGCGGACAAAACGGTGCTCAATTTTGATGAGGGTATTACTGGTGTAATTGGCCCAAATGGCTGTGGTAAGAGCAATATAGTAGACTCGATACGATGGGTAATAGGGGAGCACAAAATCAGCAACTTGAGGAGTGAAAATCTTGAGAGCCTGGTTTTCAATGGGTCAAAATCAAGGGGAGCAAGTGGTCTGGCAGAAGTGAGCCTCACTTTTGACAATACCAAGAATCTTTTGCCCACTGAGTTTAACACAGTAACAGTTACCAGAAAGTTCTATAAAAGTGGTGAGAGTGAATACAGGCTGAATGATGTTCAGTGCCGCTTGAAAGACATCCATAACCTTTTCCTGGATACGGGTGTCAGCACAGACAGCTATGCCATCATGGAATTGGGTATGGTTGATGACATTATCAAAGACAAGGAGAACAGCCGCCGCAAAATGCTGGAGCAGGCTGCCGGTATCAGCATCTACAAAACCAGGAAAAAGGAAGCCAAACTCAAGCTTGACGCAACTGAGCAGGATTTGGCCAGGATTGAGGATCTTCTATTTGAGATCCACAATCAGCTTAAAATGTTGGAGAGCCAGGCAAAAAAGGCTGAAAAGTATTTTGAGATTAAAAAAGAATACAAGGTAAAGTCAATTGAATTGGCCAAGGCGGCATTGGAAGGTTTCAATATCCAGTACCGTGAATTGACCGAGCAGCAGCAGCAAGAGGCAGACCGCAAGATTGGTGTTGATACCAAGATTACCAATGAAGAAGCTGACCTTGAAAAGGAAAAGCTTCAATTCGTTGAAGAAGAGAAGGCGCTTCAGCTGTTACAACAATCCTACAATGAACTTGTCAACAATATCCGCAGCAAGGAAAATGATAAAAATCTTGCCCAGCAACGTTTGCAATACTTGCGTGAAAAGGAGAAATCCCTAAATGATTTTCTCTCCAAAGCAGGAGGTCAATCAGCAGGATTGGAAGAGAGCATCCAGTTTTCAACCCTTCAGATAACAGAGGAAGAGACAAAGCTTGTGACCCTACAATCCAGTATTGATGAGCTAAAATCAAACGTGGACCTGAACCGAAAAGCATTTGATGAGAAGCGTGTCTTGGTAGATGAATTGAGGAGAAAAAATCAATCTGTGCAAAGAAGCCAGTTTGAGGCGGAGAAAAATGTGGCGATCAGGGATACGTCGCTGATGAACATCGAGAAGTCCATCAACCATATCAAAGAAGAACAATCTCAACGCCAGGCACAACTAACAGATTTCACTCTTCAAAGGGATGAAAATGCAGCTGCATTGGATGGCGAAAAATCCAACCTGGAAACCCTTCAAAAGCAGCACGAGGAAGTAAAAGGGCAGATCCTGCAGACCCAGTCCAAACTCGAAAACCTCCGTTCTCATCTTGCCGATGAAAACAGAAAGCTGGATTCAAAAAAGAACGAGCATGCTTTGCTCAAGAGCTTGATTGACAAGATGGAGGGTTATCCGGAGAGTGTCAAGTTCCTACATAAGAATACCGGTTGGAACCATACATCGCCTATTCTATCTGATATCATCTACGTAAAAGAGGCCTATAGGGCAGCAGTTGAAAACGTGTTGGAGCCCTACCTCAACTATTACGTGGTGAACAACCTTACGGAAGGGCTTCAGGCAGTACACCTGCTCGATGCCAATAAAAAAGGAAAGGCCAACTTCTTCATGCTGGACAAACTTGATGAAGTCTATGCTTCCAAAAATATCAAAGCTGAAAATATTGCTGGCACCATTCCTGCCACAGATGTTGTTGAATACGACCAACGCTTTGCCAATCTCGTCAAACACCTGCTGGGCAATGTGCTCATTGCAGAAGATGAGTCTGCCCTGGAGAGTTCTACTGCCAATGTGATTCTTGAAAAGCATGGTAAATATGTGAAAGGACAATATTCCCTCACCGGCGGAAGTGTTGGATTGTTTGAAGGAAAGAAAATCGGAAGGGCCAAGAACTTGGAGAAGCTGTTGGAGGAAATTGTTGTCCAGGAAGAAGTGGTGTCACTCATCAAGGGAGATATTCAAGAAAGGCACAATGAGGTGCTGGAGTACAACAACCAATTGCAGGAAAGGGCAATTGGCGAATCGCAACGAAAAATTCAGGAGCTCACCAACAAGTCTTTTGGTGTCAACAACAGGATTGAATCGCTTCATGCTGCTGAGCAAACCGCAGCCAGCAGGGTGAAGGACCTTGAAGCCCAATTGGCACAGGGAAAGGAAAGCATTCAGTCTGATCGGGTTAAATTAGATGAAGCAAATAAGGCATTGACAGAATTGTCTGCACAGATCCAACTGGTGGAAACGGATTATGCCGCAGCTGAATTGGCCTATAATGCGATCAATGCGCAATACAACGATTCAAACATCCAGTTTACCAGGCAGCAAGCAAAACTTACTGCAGTAAAACAAGAGGCTACCTTTAAAAAGAACCAGCTCGAAGAATTGAAAGTGCAGATCAAGAACAGTACAGTGCAGCTCGCTGAAGCATCGATAACGATTTCAGAAACCGCCACTGCACTGCAATTGGTGGAAGACGAACTGGTGGCATTGTATCGCCGCAAGGAAGAAGACGGTAAGCTGCTCAATGAGGCTGATCAGGCCTACTACAACAAGCGCAATACCCTGAACGAACGTGAAAGTGAACTGAGGCATCAGGTTAAAGAGAAGGAGCAGATTGACCAGTTGCTGAACATGATCAAGGACAAGATCAATGAACTGCGTTTACAACTCGCCGGCATCAAAGAGCGGTTGAATGTTGAATTTAAAGTGGATATTGACCAGATCCTTGATGAGGCCAGGCTTACCGATGAGCCTTTGGAAGACCTTCAGGCAGATTGCGATAAAATGAAAAAGCGTCTTGAAAATATTGGCGAAGTCAATCCTACTGCGATTGAAGCCTTCACCGAAATGAAGAAACGCTACGAGTTCATTGTTGAACAGAAGAATGATTTGGTCAATGCAAAAGATACATTGATGCAAACCATCCAGGAGGTAGAGGCCACTGCCAACCAAAAATTCCTCACCACCTTCAATCAGGTCAGAGAGAATTTCCAACGCGTGTTCAAGGCATTGTTTACTGAGGAAGATACTGCAGACATGATCCTGGAGAACCCTGATGATCTTGCAGAGACTGGCATTGATATTGTGGCCAAGCCCAAGGGCAAGCGGCCAACTTCTATTACGCAGCTCAGTGGTGGTGAAAAAACACTCACTGCTACTGCATTGCTTTTCGCCATTTACCTCATCAAGCCTGCACCTTTCTGTATCCTCGATGAGGTTGATGCGCCGTTGGATGATGCCAACGTGGGCAAATTCACCAACATGATCAGGCAATTCAGCAAGGAGTCGCAGTTCATCATTGTAACGCACAACAAGACCACCATGTCTTGTGTAGACGTGATCTATGGCGTTACCATGCAAGAGCAAGGCGTGAGCAAGCTGGTGCCTGTAGATTTCAGGAACCTGGGCTAGAAATTATCGTTTTAGGAATCTGTTTTTGTTGTTAACTTGCCTGCATGTCAACGGATTTTAACACAGAGACGTACGCCAAGAGCTCCAATATTTTTTTCATTGGCATCGCTGGTACCGGAATGAGTGCCATAGCCCAGTATTTGAAAGCTGCAGGTAAAATTATTTCCGGGTCAGACAGGCAATTCCAAAAGGATGTGTTCAATGAGAATCGCGCTGCCCTTGAATTAGAGGGAATCACCTGTTTTGAGCAAGGTGCAGGGGGCGTCACAGCAGATATTGATCTTGTAGTGGTTTCAACAGCAGTTGAAGACAACGTTCCTGAGGTGCAGGAAGCCAGGCGTTTGGGCAAGCCTATTGTTAAACGCAGTGAGCTGCTCGCAGAAATTGTACTGACCAAAAAAACCATTGCAATTGGTGGAACTTCCGGCAAAAGCACCACCTCCGCCATGTTGTTTGAAATATTGTTTCATGCAGGATTGAAGCCATCTATCATAGGAGGCGCCGGTCTGACAAGACTGATCCAGGAAGGGAAAATCGGAAATGCAGCTTACGGCGAAGGAGAATGGCTGATCATTGAGGCGGATGAAAGTGATGGGTCCATCGTTCAGTACAAACCTGAGATTGGTGTTTTGCTGAACATCGACAAAGACCATCAAGACCTTGAAGAGCTGGTCAGGCTTTTCAGCATTTTTAGCACAAATTCCCATCAATTTATTGTCAATCTTTCTCATCCTCTATCTGCAGGCCTTTCCCAAAAATCAATATTTGATTTTGATTGCAATGAGCATTCTAAAGCTTATATGAACGCCACTGGCTTTCATCAAAAAGGATCGATGATTGCCTTTTATGTTGAAGGCCATTCTTTTGTAGTGCACAGCCCTGGAAGGCATACCATGGAAAATGCCATGGCATCCCTAGCTGTTGCCCATAGCCTGGGAATACAGTGGGAAGTTTGCGCAGATGCATTGCGGAGCTATCAGGGGATCTACCGAAGGCACCAGGTGTACGGAGAAAAACAAGGCGTTATTTTGGTGGATGATTTCGCGCATAATCCAGTGAAATGTGCAAGGTCTATTGAGGCCTGTCAACCCCTCGCAACAAAATTGATAGCATGGTTTCAACCCCATGGATACGGGCCCACACGCTTTCTGCGGCATGATTTTGTGGAAGAAATCGCAAAAGTGCTTCGCCCCCAAGATGAGATTTGGATGAGTGAAATCTACTATGCAGGCGGAACTGCAGTCAAGGATATTTCCGCCAATGATTTGATTGAAGACCTGAAATCCAAGGGTGTCAACGCCTTTTTTGTTGACGACCGCAAAGAACTGCTCAATACAATGAGGCCTCATTTTACATCATCCACCACACTCTTGTTGATGGGCGCCAGGGATCCATCACTGGGGGATTTTGCAAAGCAAGTCTGGGCGGACTTGTGAGTTCTTCAACCCCTTCAACTTCCTCAACCTCTCCAGCCTTCGGCTGGTAAGCTCAACCTCCCTCAACATTTTTCCTTAACTTAGGAATATGTCACATTTCCATTATTACACCAAGCAGGAATTGCTGGATCAGATCAAGCTGAGAAAATATGAGACCAAGTTAGGGGAGCGGTTGCACGTGCTTGAATCAGGGAGAGAGTCTCTTGCTTCACACGCTGACGCAAAATATGTTTGTTTTGGTATTCCAGAGAGCATTGGCATCTTGGGTGATCATGGCACCAGAGGAGCTGAAAGCACCTGGTTTCATTTTGTGAATTCGTTCCTCAATCTTCAAAGTTCAGACCAATGCAGTGGAGATGAAATAATCCTTGCAGGCTATTTTGATTTCAGCCCAGTGATGAACATCATTGAAACTAACTTTAGCAATGCAGATGAACGCATCAATGCATGCAGGCATGCAGTCGCTAACATCATTGACGAAGAGGTTGAAGAATTTGTGAAATGGGTTGTCATGTCAGGAAAGATTCCGGTTGTGATTGGGGGTGGCCACAACAACGCTTATCCCATCATCAAAGCCAGTGCCAAATCACTGTTCAAATTGGAAAAGACCCCCAAAGCCTTTGTGAATGTGATCAATCTTGCTGCAACAGCAGATTACAAGATAATGGAGGGTAGGCATAGTGGCAATCCATTCCGTTATGCCATGGAAGAAGGATACCTTAAAAGGTATGCAGTCATAGGACTTCAGGAGAACGTCAATCCACAGAGCATGATGGATGATCTTTATGGTAATGACAACATACATTACCACACCTACGAAGAGATTTTTGTTGAAGAACGCCTGAATTTTATCCAATCTGTTGCTCAGTCTTTTTCCTTCATAGACGACCATCCCATTTGCATGGAGCTTGACCTTGATGTGGTGAGCAGTGTGAGTTCAAGTGGTCAAAATCCCTCAGGGATTTCAGTCAATGAAGCAAGGCAGTTTATCCGGTTTTCTGGCCACTATCCCAATATTTGTAGCCTTCACATCTGCGAAGGCGCTACGGCACAGCTTCATGGCGACTCACAGCAGTTGGCCAAGCTGATCGCATTTTTGGTTACAGATTTTGTGAAGAGCAGAGTGTAATGAGGGTTGAGGGTTTAATGGTGTAAAGGTGTAAAGGTTTAAGGGTTTAATAGGTTGCCCCCTAAACCCCTAAACCTCTAATCCCCTCCACCTGACAACAAAACCCCCAACAAAACCTCCAACGAATGAATAAATTCACTAATTTCCATTCTCATAAAAGTGAAGAAAAAAACCATTGAACCATGCCGGATTTTTCAATAAAAAAAACGACCAAGGAATATGATGTTGTGATTGTTGGTTCAGGAGCTGGCGGTGGAATGGCAGCGTATATGCTGGCCAACCAAGGCTTGAAAGTCTGTCTTCTTGAGGCAGGTGCTGACTATGATCCTGCAAAAAACATCACCCAACTTAAAAACCCCTGGGATTCACCCCGCCGTGGTGCAAGCACCAAGTTCAGGCCTTTTGGTGATTTTGATGCGAGTTACTGGGGTTGGGAAATTGAAGGAGAACCTTATACAAAGGCCGCCGGAACCCAGTGGGATTGGTGGAGATCAAGAATGGTGGGTGGCAGAACGAATCACTGGGGCAGGATTTCCCTCCGTTTTGGTCCCAAGGATTTCAAACGCAAAAGCATTGATGGCCTCGGAGACGATTGGCCTATTGGATACGAAGATGTAAAATCTTATTACGATAGGATTGACAAGATGATTGGGGTATTTGGCACCAATGAAGGGCTGCCCAATGATCCCGATGGATTTTTCCTTCCTCCCCCCAAACCCAGGTTGCATGAGGTGTTTGTCAAGAATGCAGCTGGAAAGGTAGGTGTGCCCGTGATTCCATCCCGTTTGTCTATTCTTACCCAAAAAATCAATGATGACCGTGGTCAATGTTTCTATTGCGCACAGTGCAACAGGGGCTGTACAGTTTATGGAGATTTCTCATCATCGTCCGTATTGGTCAAGCCTGCGGTTAAAACCGGAAATGTTGACTTGATTACAGGTGCAATGGCAAGAGAGGTCTTGACCAACAGCGAAGGTTTGGCAACAGGTATTTCTTATGTCAACAAGCGCGACCTGCTTGAATATGAGGTAAAGGGAAGGGTTGTAATCCTTGCCGCCAGTGCCTGTGAATCATCCAGGTTGCTGTTGAATTCAAAATCAGCAAGGCATCCCAATGGACTGGCCAACAACAGCAATGTGGTAGGCAAATACCTGCATGACTCTACCGGTGCTGCCATGGGCGGTATCCTCCCTGAATTGTTTGACAGGAAGCGTTACAATGAAGATGGTGTTGGTGGAATGCACGTTTACTCACCATGGTGGGGCGACAACAAAAAGCTTGATTTCCCCCGTGGATACCATATCGAATATTGGGGAGGAATGGGCCAGCCAGCCTATGGATTTGGTTGGGGCATTGAAGGCCTCAATGGCCAATATCCCGTCAATGGTACACAAAAAGAGGCCGGTGGATACGGTGCTTCATTGAAGCAGGATTACCGCTATTTCTACGGCGCCGGTGTTGGCATGGCCGGAAGGGGTGAAGCCATTCCTGTTGCCACCAACTACTGTGAAATTGATCCGAATGTTGTAGACAAATACGGAATTCCTGTCTTGAAATTCAATGTGAAATGGTCTGATCATGAAGTGAAACAAGCCAAGCACATGAAAGAAACTTTCAAGGAAATCATGCACTCAATGGGCGCAGTGATCACCTGGGGTGGTAACGATGGTCCTGAAAACAGCTACGGGCTTGAATCTCCTGGTAAAATTATCCATGAAGCCGGAACCGTTCGCATGGGTAACGATGCCAAGAGTTCAGCGCTGAACAAGCACAACCAGGCACATGACTGTAAAAACCTTTTTGTGGTTGATGGTGGTGCATTTGTTTCACAGGCGGATAAAAACATCACCTGGACAATCCTCGCGTTGTCCATGAGGGCCTCTGAATATTTGATGGACGAAATGAAAAAGAGAAACATCTAAATAGAAAAAATGGACAGAAGAAAATCGCTCAAAGCCATTGCCATAGGCACTTTCGGAACTGCTGCCTTGTTGGATGCCTGTAAATCAGAAGCAGACAAAAAGGTGGCTGCCAACAGCTCATTGGCTGCAGGGTTTACCCTCGATAGGCAGCCGGAAGAACTGGCCCAATACGACAAGGTAATTTCAACAACTTTTTTCACCCCACACGAGTTGGCCACCATCACTGTTTTGGGTGATATCATCATTCCCAAAGATGATGTCAGTGGAAGTGCCTCTGACGCCAAAGTGCCTGAGTTCATTGAGTTCATTGTGAAGGACATGCCAGAACACCAAACACCCATGAGAGGTGGTTTGATGTGGATTGACAGGCATGCATTCAAGAAAAACGGAAAGAATTTCAAGGACTGTTCCAAGGAACAGCAAATCGCCATTGTGGATGAGATTGCATATCCAAACAAGGCTGCGAAGGAAGTTGGACAAGGGGTTGCTTTTTTCAGCCTCATGAGAAACCTTACAGCCACTGGCTTCTACACTTCACAGATCGGTGTTGCTGATGTGGGCTACATGGGCAATCAACCCAATCAATGGAACGGTGTGCCAGATGAAGTGATGAAGCAGTATGGGTTGGCTTATACCGACAAGGAAAACAAGGAATGCGTCAAATACAGCGAAGAATAAGCCATTTCACGAACTGATTCTTTAACCCCAACATACATCCATTAATCAACGATTATCATGTCCAATAAAAACCTCCAAAGAAGAAAATTTATCAAGGCTGGTGCCATGGGAATGGCTGCCTTCACCATTGTTCCTCGCCACGTGCTCGGAAAGGGCCACGTTGCCCCAAGTGACAAGCTCCGCATTGCCGGTATCGGTGCCGGTGGAAAAGGAGAGAGCGATCTTGCTGAATTTGCCAAGAGCCCGAACGTATCAATCGTTGCGATGGCCGACGTAGATGATCGTGCAGCTGCCAAGAGCAGAAAAGCATATCCCAACGCCAACTATTACCACGATTTCCGTGAAATGCTGGATAAGGAGAAGAACAACATTGATGCATGTTCAATTTCCACTCCAGACAATACCCATGCTGTTGCAACAATTGCTGCCATGCAATTGGGCAAGCATGTGTACACACAGAAGCCCCTCACACATGATATTTATGAGGCCCGCATCCTCACTGAGGCTGCCAAGAAATACAAGGTGGTCACCCAAATGGGAAACCAGGGTGGATCTGGTGATGGTGTAAGGACTTCACAGGAAATGATCAAGGCTGGCATGATTGGTGAAGTAACCCACGTGCAATGCTGGACCAACAGGCCGGTATGGCCCCAGGGTATTCCAACGCCTACTGGTAAGTTTGACATACCAAAGGAATTGAATTGGGACCTATGGCTCGGGCCTGCCAAAGCGATTGATTATAATCCTGCATACCTTCCTTTCAACTGGAGGGGATGGTGGGCTTTCGGTACAGGCTCATTGGGTGACATGGCCTGCCATATCATGGATCCTGTTTTCCGTTGCCTTCCTATTCTTTATCCTTCTGATGTAGAATGCTCTGTGGCATCCATTTGGAAAGCCATGTGGGACGATACCGCCAATACAGATGCCTGCCCGCCTTCAACCATCATTCACCTTACCTATCCAAGAACGGATGGCAAGAAAGGAGATATCAAAGTTTCCTGGTATGATGGAGGATTGTTGCCACAGCGTCCTGATGAACTGCTTCCTGATGAAGCATTTGGAAACTGGGACGGTGGAGTGCTCTTCATCGGAACCAAAGGTAAGCTGCTTGCTGATTGCTATGGTGCCAATCCAAGGCTGTTGCCTACCAAACTGATGAAGGAAGTTACCATGCCCAAACAAACCATACAGCGTGTTCCAGAAGGGCATTACCTGCAGTGGGTCAATGCTTGTATTGCTGGTTATGGGAAAGGAAAGACCAGCTCTCCGTTTGAATTCGCTGGGCCTTTTACAGAAAGCATTTTGATTGGTAACCTGGCCATCAGGAGTTGGATGATGAAAAATCCTAACCTCACAGGATTGAACGATAAATACCTTGGACGAAAGAAGTTGCTCTGGGATGCCAAAAACATGCAGATTACCAATTTTGATCCTGCCAATCAATTTGTGAAAAGGGATTACAGGGAAGGATGGAAGCTGGAACTCTGATCCACTCATATTAAATTACCAACGCCCTGATGTATTTCATCAGGGCATTTTTTTTGATGTTTCATCTGTTCATGGCATAAAAAAAGACCAGCTTAAAATCTGGTCTTTTTTATTAAAAAGTTGCTTTGTGTTGAAATGCAAAAGCGCTGGAACCTTTAGTCTTTCTGGCTTTTCAGTATCCAAAGGCTAAAGAATCCAAGGAAAATCAATATGCCGGATGTTCCAAAAAGGAACATGGTGATGAATTTCTGAAAGGGGACAAACAAAACAGCAGTTACAGCGATGGTGAAATAAATTACAAAAAGGAAAATCAGTGTATGTATTCTCTTGTCCATGTTTAAATTTTTACTGCTGCAAATATCGTAAATATTTTAATTCCTGATCCTGAAATTGAAAACAATTGTTCCCAGGTCCTCTTCGGGTCCATCCTCGTTGCTGTTAAACTTCAGTTGACGGGCTTTCTGCAATGCGATGGATTTCATGGAAGCATTGCTGGTGGTGGTTCCCCTGGGTTGGATGGATGCTGAAATCACATTTCCCTTGTCATCAACCTTGATGTCTACTGCAACTTTGGCATTTTCACTGAACTCATCTTCGAAGGAAGGGTAGCGGTTGATTTTCCTGCCTTGCAGCCCTCTTGAAACCGAAACGCCTCCCGTTCCTGAACCTCCATTTCCGGTATAACTGTCGGAGTTGGGGTCTCCATTGATTTTGCCCTGGTCGCCTTTTCCACCGGCTATTCCTTGACCACTGCTTTGTTGCAGTACCGTAGCATTGTTTCCACCCTGACCAGTGGCATTACCCTTGTAAACATATTTTGGTTTTGGGGCCGGAGGTGTTTCCACTGGTTTGGCTTCTTCCTTGGGTTGTGGAACTGGCTTTGCTGGTTCCGGCGTCGGCTTTACGACGGGCTTGTCTTTGGGTTTGTCCTTTGGTTTGTTGGCAATGATGGGTGGCGCTTCCTTGTCTTCGTCGTTGGTTTCTATTTCTTTTTCTGCTGTTTGAACAGGCGTTGGTTGTGGCGGACTACTCACTGGTTCCTCGGTTTCAGCCGAAGGTTCACCCGGAATCAGGGGTTGAATATCTCCTTCCCC
The DNA here is from genome assembly GCA_044341875.1 of Chitinophagaceae bacterium. Taxonomy (GTDB): domain Bacteria; phylum Bacteroidota; class Bacteroidia; order Chitinophagales; family Chitinophagaceae; genus Pollutibacter. The sequence continues at coordinate 36,118 of JBIIQT010000020.1, forward strand.
TGTCTCACTGTCCCCCAGATTTACTTCCATTCCCTCTTCATCTGGTGGAGGCGGGGCAACAGGTGGCGCCCATGAAACCATAAAACACAATGCCAGTATCGCCCCAACGATCAAAAGGGTATAGGCACTGGCTTTGAGGTTTTTTTCGTTCTCGAAATTGGGCATGATTGGTGAAGGGTTGAGGGAGGTTAAAGGTTATTTAAAGTTCGAATGTTTTTAAAATCAAAACCAATTTTTCTTGTTAAAATTTAATAGGGAATCAGATCGCGTACCGTGATGTGTTGGCATTTTCTTCAACCTCTTCAACCCATTCAACTAGGATTCCCACTGCGCAAAATCCTTCTCAAAATCCCCCTTAATCCTTTCCATTGGCGGATTGAAATAGCCAAATTTTAGGGTTGGGAATTCTTCCCTGATCATTTCCATCATGTTTCTGATGCCCATGATTTCAAAGGGTTCAGCAATCCCCATTCTGGTAAGGTACCAGTCGGGGTCGATATTGAAATTGCGCCACTGGATCATTTTAAGGTTGGTTTCCTTGATTACTTTTCGCAGGGCCTCATACTCTGCTTCGGTGTCGGTCATGCCGGGGAAAACAAAATAATTGATGGAACTCCATCCGCCGAACTCATCCAGAATTTTCAGGCTTTCAATGATGTCTTCAAACTGGTAATTGTTGGGACGGTAATATCTTTCATACCATGATTTCTGCAGGGAGTTGGTGCTGACGCGGATCGAGTCGAGGCCTGCTTCACAAAGCGCTCTCACAGCCTTGGGCATCGATCCATTGGTATTGATGTTGATGCTTCCTCGGGAGGTATGTTTTCTGATTTCTTTGATGGCCACCCGAATGGTTTCCCACATCAACAACGGCTCGCCCTCGCAACCCTGGCCAAAGCTGACCAGAGGAAATGGCGCATCCGTGAGATGGGGCACGGTGAATTCTACAATTTCTTCTGCAGAAGGTTTGAATTGCAGCCTGTCTTGTGGAGAGGTGATGGATTCCGCCTCAGGCTGAAACGAAATACAACCGATGCAATTGGAGTTGCAGGCAGGGGAGGTGGGGATGGGGCATTCCCATCGGCCAATAAAATAATTTCTCGCAGCGGGGCAGGTATAGGTTCTGCAGCAGGTTTCAGCAAGATGGCTGACCAGCCTGTTGTTTGGATAGGCTTTCAGCATTTGCTCAACACCCAGTTCGATTTTTTCAGCATTATAACCGGCACATTCCTGGCGAATGTCTTGTTCTATGCGAACAGCTGTAACATAGAATTCTTCTTTGTACCATCCGGCTGCGGTATAGCAAAACAAGGGAAGGGTTTCGGCAGCTTCTGCTGTTTCAAATGCGGCAATAAAAGTACCGGTATGGGCTGGAGGGATAAAGGCCGCAACGGCCCAGCCTTTTTCGCACAAACGCATGTCGCCTGTTTCTACATCGATGCCAATGCCTTTTCT
>JBIIQT010000021.1:0-37401 GCA_044341875.1 Chitinophagaceae bacterium
CAGATAAGAAATTGCGTTTCCTCCACCTTTGGATGTTGATGCTTTAGCAGCTGCATTTGGTTTAGTTTCAGCCATGACTTTCGTTTTTAGAATTTAAAATTTCTGTTTGTTAAAAAAATAGTTTACATCCGCTGAATTGTCACTACAAGAGCAAGTCTTTTGGTAGAAAACTTCAGTTGACGCAGAGCAAGTTAATGAAATTGATTAAAAAAAATCACTGGGTGAAAAAAAATTAAAATAATTTAAAAATGGCGCAAATTTTCCGATTTTCTGCCGTCAGAACCATTGTTCAGTTTCTGCTGTTTTATTAGACATAAACCATATATTTACGTTCCACAAAAAAGAGAAAAATGAGATCAACCCAATTTATCAGGACAGCCGCAATAGCCGGCATCTTCCTGACCCAACAGTTTTTGTCTGTTGCACAAAACAGGAGAGACATGCCTCCTCCCTCTCCAGCCTCAGCTCCTGCGGCTCCTGGCGCTGGCGCACCCTCCATGCCTCCAATGGGAGCCCCGAAAACGGGCCCCAAGCCTTATAAAGAGGTAATCACAGGCAAGGCCAAGTCCTCAAAAGGACTTTTTACCGTTCACAAAGTAGAGGATAAGTTCTATTTTGAAATCAATGAATCCCTTTTCGGAAGAGAGATCATGGCAATCACCCGTTTTTCAAAAGTTGCCGGTGGTGGTGGTCTTTATGGCGGTGAAATGGCCAACCAGCAGGTTATCAAATTTGAGAAAGGCCCCAGCAACAATATTTTCATGAGGGTTGTGACCGTCATCAGCGTTGCAGATTCAAGCCAGCCCATCTACAAGGCTGTAAGAAACTCCAACCTTGATCCCATTGCAGCAGCATTTGACATCAAATCCCTTGGAAAGGATTCCAGCGGAGCTGTTATCGATGTAACCGACTTTTTCAAAGGAGACAACCAGGCTGTGTCATTGAATGCAATGTCCAAAAGAAGGTTCAACCTGACCATGCTGATGGCTGATCGTTCTTATATAGAAACAATCAAGACATTCCCCATCAACACTGAGGTGCGCACGGTAAAAACATTCGGTGCCTCCAGCGGTGGCGGATTTGGAGCTGCCCCTTCTCCTTTCCCTTCACCAAGCCTTCCTGCAGCCAGTGCAGCTGGTGCAGTGACACTGGAAACCAATACCTCTTTCATTTTGCTTCCTGAAACTCCCATGAAAAAAAGGATGAGTGATCAACGTGTTGGTTATTTCGCAGATGACTATACCGTCTACAGCGACAATCAGCAAAAGGTTGAGAATGAGAATTTCATTGTTCGTTGGAACCTCCAACCCAAAAAGCAAGACGTAGAAAAATGGAAAAAAGGCGAACTCGTTGAGCCTCAAAAACCAATTGTATACTATATCGATCCGGCAACTCCCAAAAAATGGAGGCCTTACCTGATCAAAGGTATCAATGACTGGCAAGCAGCATTTGAAAAAGCCGGTTTCAAAAATGCCATCGTGGGCAAAGAATGGCCTGAGAATGACAGCACCATGAGCCTTGAAGATGCCCGTTTCTCTGTGATCCGTTATTTCGCTTCAGACATTGCCAACGCTTACGGACCCAACGTGCACGATCCCCGCAGCGGTGAAATCATTGAAAGCCATATCGGCTGGTACCACAATGTAATGAGCTTGGTGCATGACTGGTATTTTGTTCAAGCAGCAGCAGTTGATGCTGATGCACGCAAAATGACGTTTGATGATGACCTGATGGGCAACCTGATCCGTTTCGTATCATCTCATGAAGTAGGACATACCCTTGGCCTTCGCCATAACATGGGATCCAGCAGCAAGACTCCTGTTGAAAAACTCCGTGATAAAACATGGGTTGAAGCCAACGGACATACTGCATCCATCATGGACTACGCACGTTTCAACTATGTAGCACAACCCGAAGACAATATCAGCAAAGTGGGCATGTTCCCTCGTATTGGCGACTACGACAAGTGGGCCATCGAGTGGGGCTATGGATACGGCGCTGATACAGAAGAGGCCGACAAGAAACAACGCAACAAACTCTACAATGAAAGGATTGCACAAAACCCACGTGTTTGGTTTGGCACCTATGAGAGTGGCAATACATCTGATGCGAGAACACAAAGTGAAGACTTGGGAGACAATGCCATGAGGGCCAGCGAATATGGCATCAAGAACCTGAAAAGGATTGTTACCAATCTTCCTGAGTGGACAAAAGAGGAAGGCAATAATTATTCAAATCTTGCCCAGATGTATGGACAAGTAGTGAGCCAGTTCAACCGTTACCTCGGTCATGTAGTGCGCAACATTGGTGGATACTATGAAACACCAAAGAGCGTAGAGCAGGCTGGTAGCGTATTTGAAGTGACACCAAAAGCCATGCAGAAAGATGCGGTTGCTTTTGTAAACACCCAATTGTTTACTACCCCAACCTGGATGCTGGACAACAATATCATGGACAAGATCAGCAGCCCTACTGGCGACCAACTTGGATCCATCCAGGACAATGTGCTTGGCAGCATTCTCTCTTCCTCACGCCTCAGCAGAATGACCAATTCAGCAAACCGGTTTACCAATGCTTATAGTATTGACGAACTGTTCTCTGATCTGAAAAAAGGCATCTGGTCTGAACTTGCAGCCAAAAAGAAAATTGACGGCCACAGAAGAAACCTTCAAAAAGCGTATGCTGAGAGAATGATTTCCCTGCTGGGTAACAATGCTGGCGGAGGCATGACATTGTCTATGGGCGGTGCAATGAGCATGGGCCCAGATACCAAGAAAAGCGACATCACTTCAGTTGTTCGTGCACACCTTGCTTCCCTGAAGTCTGAAATACAGGCTGCAGCGGCAGGCAATCCTGATGCAATGAGCAAATATCATTTGCAGGATGTTGCGGAAAGAATCAAGAACGCACTTGATCCGAAGTAATTATTCCTGACATAGATCTAACGCGGACGCCTTCCAATTGGAAGGCGTCCGCGTTTATAACCAAATCTCTTCAAGTACCAGTCAAGGGAAAGGCCTATTGGCTCTATTCATAGCGCAAAGCAACAATCGGATCAAGCTTTGAGGCTTTCATTGCTGGGTACAAGCCTGCTGTGATTCCCACTGCAGAACAAATGATAATACCTATGGATATGATCTTCCAGGGTATGAAAAATGCCGTATCCATGAGACTTCCTACCAGGTTTCCAATGATTACACCCAACAGGATTCCAATCACTGCACCCATCAAGCTGATCAATGTAGATTCAAAAAGGAATTGTGCACGGATTGAATTTCTTTTCCCTCCCAATGCCTTGATCAATCCTACTTCTTTGGTACGTTCGGTTACGGCTACCAACATGATGTTCATCAAGCCAATAGCAGCACCTACAAGCGTGATAAAACCAATGGCCCCAGCTGCAGCAGATATCGTTCCCAATAAACTGATAAACGTTTCTGCAATGCTGTCACTCTTGTCCACATAAAAATTATTGTCCTCTGTTATATCCAATCCCCTGATGGTCCTGAATACCCCTTCAGCCTCGCCAATAGCAGACTCCATGAGGTTGATATCTGGCACCATGATGGCCACTGAGAAAGACTGATTCCTACTGGCATAACGCTGTCTCACATTGGTATAGGTAGAAAATATCACATTGTCTGCCTGTAAAAAAGAGCTGGATCCTTTCTCTTTGGTGATGCCTACAACCCTGTATTTGTTGTTGCCAACACGGATTACTTTTTCAAGGCCACGTTCATATTTGGTACCAAAAAGCTTGGAGGCAACATCCTTTCCGATAATACAAATATCTTGCCCGCTTTCAACATCCGTCTTGTTGAAATTCCTGCCATAGGCAATCTCATACCCATTAAGCTGCAGATAATTTTCATCGCCTCCATTGATAGAGACGGTTGGATTTGTTTTCTTGTTTTCGAAATTGACTACCTGGTTGCGGGCACCATTCAATCCAATGCTGACATCTGCAGGATAATTGTACATGTCCTTGAATTGCCTTGCCTGGCGATAGGTGATAATCTTTCCTGTATTGGACTTTCGCTCTCTTCTGCTTGTTTTGGTATTAGACTGTGTCACGTCCGCACCCCTTCCAAAAGAAACTTTTCGCTCCTTGAACCTGATGCTAAAAGCATTGGCACCCATGGTCGAGAAACTGTCCCTCAAACTGGTGTTCATCGCTTCAATAGCCGTTATGATGCCCACCAGGGCCATGATCCCGAATGCGATGATGGCGACAGTGATGCCGGTGCGCAATTTGTTGCCCCGCACAGTTCTCCATGCCAAGGCCAGGTTATCCATGAATTTCATGGCATAAAATTAGTCAAACCTTTGGTCTGATTTTGAAAAGTTTGATGAACGGGCAGCTTACAATTGCCATAAGGCAAAATAAAGTCCTACAACAGCCCTGTGAGGTAATCAGGATGTATGCCAAGAACCAGGATGATGATGGCTACTCCCAGCAAAATAAACCTAAAAGAAGGACTGAATTCAATTTCCTCCTCATTGCTTGGATCCTTGAAATACATTGCCTGAACTACCCTGAAGTAGTAGTATACACTCACCGCGGCACACAAGATGGCCACAATGGCAAGCCAGATAAAATTACCATCTTTGATTACCGCAAGCAACATGTAGTACTTGGCAAAAAAACCAGCCGTCAAAGGGATGCCAGCAAGGGAAAGAATGCAGATCAACATGGAAAACGCGACAAGCGGATGCTTTCTGGCAAACCCGTTGAAGGCATCAATTGAATGATCCTTGAATTTGGAGAGCACGGCAAAAATGCCAATGGTTGCAACGCTGTAAGCAGCAAAATATAGTATCATGCCTTGCTTGGCAAAAATATTCATGGCAAAAACACCCAACAACATGAAACCAGCCTGTGCAATGGAAGAGTAGCTCAACATCCTTTTGACACTCTGTTGGAAAACTGCTGTGATGTTTCCAATCACCAGAGTCAGTGTTGCTACAACGGCCATCAGTACCTGCCAATCTGCCTGAAACTTCCCAAATGCAGTCTCAAATAACTTGAGGAAGGCAAAGAACCCAGCAGCCTTCACAATGGTCGCCATGAAAGAAGTGAAAACGGTAGGTGTACCGTCATAAACATCAGGCGTCCAAAAATGGAATGGGGCAGCAGATACTTTGAAAGACATTGAAGCCAATAACAAAACCATACCAATGGCCTTCATGGGTGTCAGAGCGCCCAATCCTGCATTGATTCCCTCCAAATAAAAGGTTCCTGCATCACCATACAAGAAGGCAATACCCATGAGCATGATGCCTGTAGAGAATGAACCCATCAAGAAATATTTCAATGCAGCCTCGTTGCTTTTAAGGTTGGACTTATCGCTTCCGGCCAAAACATAAAGCGGGATAGAGATGATCTCGATACCGATGAACAACATCAGCAAAGACTTGAACCCTGCAATGATAGAGATACCAGAAAGAATGAAAAAAATCAATGCATAAAGATCAGAGGGTGATTTTCCTGCCTTCTCGATTTCCCTGCCAGAAAGCAAAAAATAAACCAGGGTTGAAAAAAGGACAACAGTATTGAAAATCAAGCCAAACCCATTGTAGGCAAGCATCCCCTTTGTATCAATATTAAAAAAGGAAACACCAAGGTATTCCATCCAGTTGACAACCAAAACAGCCAATACACCCAACAAGGCCACCACAGAAACTGTTCTTGTGTTTTTTGTTGCGAAGCCTGTGTACATCATCAGTACACCCCAAAGCGCAGAAAGAATAATTGCATTCATAACCCCTACAATATTTTAAATGATAACATACCTGTTTACAATAAGCCCAACCGTTTCATACATCAACTTGAAAAAAGGATCTGGATAAATCCCTACAAAAAGGATCAATCCGGTGATGACAGACAAAACCATTATCTGTGTTTTGTTGATGTCCGTGAATCCTGCAACGGATTCTACAGCCTCACCATAAAATACATTTTTGATCATGTTCAAGGTATAGACAGCAGAAAGAATAATGCTAAGACCTGCAAAAGCAGCAATCCATGGTTTGAACAGATAGAGTCCGTTGAAGAGCATAAACTCGCCAACAAATGCATTGGTCAGAGGAAGTGCTATGTTGGCAAATGCTGCAACAACAAGGAAAACCGTGAGCTTGGGTGCTTTTTTGGCAAGTCCACCCAGTGCAGAAATCTTGGTGATACCCGTCTGCTTTTCAATAAGATCTGCCACGATCCAGAGTGCCATGATGTTGATGCCATGGCTGAACATCTGCAATACTGCACCATTGAGCGCAACGGACTTCACGGTGAAAACACCTGCAGCCATCAGTCCGATATGCGCAATGGATGAATAGGCAATCAGTTTCTTGATATTGTCTTGGTAGATGGCAACCAATGAAGCATAGACCATTCCTGCTACAATGACTATGATGATGGCTGTGTTAAAGTGTTCTACCGCCCGAGGGAACAAGGGCAGCAACCACCTCAACAATCCGAACAATCCCATCTTTACCATCACCGCACTCAGCACCATGGTAACGGGTGTTGGGGCTTGCTCATAGGCTTCTGGCTGCCAGGTATGCAATGGAAACAAAGGCATCTTGATGGCGAAAGCAATAAAGAAAAGCAGGAACATCCAGTATTGCTCTACATCAGTAAGTTTAACATTGTAAAAGGCCACAAGGCTGAAAGACCCATTGCTGGTTTTCAGGTACATGTAGAGAATACCAATCAGCAGGAACAACGAACCCACGAAAGTGTATATAAAAAACTTGAAGGTGGCTTTGATGCGTTTTTCTCCACCCCAGATGGAAGCAAGAAAATAAACAGGAATCAATGCAAGCTCCCAAAAAAGATAAAACACCAAGGCGTCAGTTGCCATAAAAACCCCCATGAGTCCGCACTGAGTAAGCAACATGAGTCCATAAAAACGGTTGGCATTGGGATACCGGTTTCCTGGAACAAGCAGAAATACCATGGGGAAAACCAATGCAGTCAGCAGACAGAGCACACTTGTCAATCCATCAAGGATAAGGCCAAAACTACTTCCCAGGTTGGGAAGCCAAACATAGCTCACCTGGTTGTAGACAAACAATTCTGGTGTTGAAAAGAAAAGACTGGTCATCATCACCCCCATCGTTAGGAGGGAGAAAACAATGGCAATGGCCCTGGCAGTTTTTTCTGATTTGATGAAAAAGGAAAGAAGCCCGCCTGCCAATGGCAACCAGATCAACAATGCAGGAAAATTATCAAATGCTGCGAACATATTGAATGCGTTTGGTTATAACTTCCAGAACAACTGGAAGATGAAAAATAGTATGATAGCGATCATCATGATCAAGATATATGAACCCACCTGACCACTTTGCAAAAGGCGCAATTGTCTTGCACTGAACTGCACGCCTTTGCCAACTCCATTGACAACACCATCAATCAATTTATTGTCGACAACCCTGCTCAGGAAAGACGAAATCCAGTTGATGGGTTTGACCACAATGGCTTCATAGAGTTCATCAACATACCATTTGTTTGCCAAAAATCCGGGTAATCCCTCTGTAGTATTTTCACCTTTGAACTGCTTTCCAAATAACCTGCTCGTGAAAACAATGGCAATCAGTATAAAGGTCAGCAAGATGCCCATCAAGGTCCACTCAAGGCTGTGCGACAAATGATGTCCCTCAGCCGCCTGGCTTATCAATACAGGGGATAAAAAAGAGGACAAAAGATGTGCATCTTCAGCAAACAATGCAGGAATACCAACCCATCCACCTACTACAGATAAAAGCGCCAATACCATCAATGGTAAAGTCATGGCCAGTGGTGATTCGTGCAAATGATGCTCTTGATCATGCGTGCCCCTAAAATTACCAGAGAAGGTAAGGAAATACAAACGGAACATGTAGAAAGCGGTCATTACAGAAGTCATGATTCCAAGTGCATACAAGATTGGGCTCTTGCCCAATGCTGCAAGGAGGATCTCATCTTTTGAGAAAAACCCTGCAAAAGGAGGAATACCTGCGATAGCAAGGCATCCAATGAGGAAAGTAATATGGGTGATGGGTAATCTTTTTCTAAGCCCGCCCATCTTCATGATGTCCTGCTCATGGTGCATGGCATGAATCACACTTCCTGCGCCAAGGAAAAGAAGGGCTTTGAAAAACGCATGGGTCATCACATGAAAAACACCTGCAGTGTAAGCACCCACACCAAGTGCCAGGAACATGAGTCCGAGCTGGCTGACAGTAGAATAAGCCAGTACTTTTTTGATGTCATTTTGTTTGAGTGCAATAGTGGCAGCAAGTAAGGCTGTTGATATGCCGATGATGGCGATCAGGTTTTGTGAGATGGGTGCGAGGGAGAACAGGACATTGCTTCTGGCAATCATGTATATACCTGCTGTAACCATCGTCGCGGCATGGATCAATGCAGAAACCGGAGTGGGACCCGCCATCGCGTCGGGCAACCATGTATAAAGGGGAATCTGTGCAGATTTACCCATGGCACCGATAAACAACAAAATGGTAATGCCCGTCAACACAGCCACCGGGGCTGTTGATGCTTTTGCAAACACATCAGCATAGGCGATGGAACCGAATTGGGAAAGCACCCAGAAAATGGCCAACAGAAATCCAAGGTCACCAATCCTGTTCATCACAAAGGCTTTCTTGGCCGCATTGTTATAAGAGGCATTCCCGAACCAATATCCAATCAGGAGATAAGAACAAAGCCCTACTCCTTCCCAACCAACGAACATCACCACAAAGTTGGATCCCAATACAAGGAGCAACATGGAAAACACAAAAAGATTGAGGTAGGCAAAATAACGGGCATAATGTGGTGTAGCCTCTTCATGCATGTAAGCAGTCGAGTAGATATGGATGAGGGACCCAATACCAGTGATGACGAGCAGGAACAAAGCACTGAGCTGGTCTACCAGGAAAGAGGCTTTGATGTCCAACCCACCGGCTTTGATGAAATCAAAATAGTGAATGGACCATGCAGTAAAGCCGGGTGCAGACACCTCCCTGAAAACCAAAAGACTTATCACAAATGAGGCAATCAACACGCCACATCCAACGATGTTCACAAGCATCCTGGAGAGAAAATTCCTTCCCAATCCGTTGATCAGAAAACCAACCAGTGGAAGCAGCGGAATCAGAAAAACATATTTACTCATATCATTCTTTGAATCAGATCAATCAATCGTGTTAGTATCAATGTTTGAGCCTATTGAGGAAGTTGATGTCCACGGAGTGGATATTCCTGTACAGCATGACAATGATGGCAAGGCCCACAGTTACTTCTGCTGCAGCCACCACCATGATGAAGAAAACAAAAAGCTGTGCTTCAGTACCTGCGGTAGTGGCCCTGTCCAAGGCAAAAGCAGCCACATGGTGCATCTTGGAAAAAGCCACCAGCAATACATTCACAGCATTTAACATCAGTTCAATGCACATGAAAATAATGATAGCATTTCGCCTGGTCAAGACACCGACTATTCCGATGGTGAACAATGCAAGCGAAAGAAAAATGTAATAATTGATGGGTATAACCGACATAACGTTTATATTCTTTTAGGAAACAATTGTTGATGAATCTTTCTTGCCCAACACAATAGCACCCACCATGGCACTCAAGAATAGAATGCTGCTGATTTCAAAGGGCACCACATAATCAGTGAACAATACTTTCCCGAGGTTCTTGATCAGGCCGATACTTCCTTCTCCCCTCATGCTCGAGATGAATCCTTCATTGTCTTTCAGGGCTGCAATAAGGATAAGCATCAGGCTTCCGCCAGACAATACAGCTGCGAACTTCATCCACTTGCTTTTCTGAGGCTCAGATTCTGCATTGAGGTTCATGAACATGATGACAAACAGGAACAATACCATGATGGCACCTGCATATACAATCATGTTGACAATGGCCAGGAACTGGGCATTCATGATGATGTAATGACCGGTGATGGCCATGAACACCATGATCAGCCACAACACACTGTGGACGGGATTCTTGCTGAATACAACCATCATTGCACTGAACAGGGCCAGTGCGGTGAGGAACCAAAAAAGGATTTCATTGATGTGCATGGCTTATTTATTTTTTAATTGCGCTTCACGGAGCCCTTTTGCAATTTCATATTCTTCCTTGTCCGTTACAGGATTGGGTATGAGGAGTTCATCCTTTGAATAGATGAAGCCTTTTCTTGTGAAGTTGGATGGAGCAAATGTTTCAGACATGTAGATGGCATCCTTCGGACAGGCCTCTTCACAGAGTCCGCAGAAAATGCAACGAAGCATGTTGATCTCATATTTTGCCGCATATTTTTCCTCACGGTAAAGATGTTCTTCACTTGTTTTGCGTTCTGCCGCTTCCATGGTGATGGCCTCTGCAGGACAGGCCACAGCACAGAGTCCGCAAGCGGTACAATTTTCCCTTCCCTCTTCATCGCGGTTCAGCACATGCAGTCCACGAAAAACCGGACTGAATGGACGTTTCTCCTCAGGATAGTTGATGGTGGCCTTTTTCTTGAACATGTGTGCGAATGTAATCGCCATGCCCTTGAAAATGGCAGGCAGGTACAATCTTTCCATGAAGCTCATCGGCTTCTGTTCCAATACTTTTGCCCTATTTGTTAATGATGCCATAGAATTATTTATTTAACCACAGGATAACCAGTGCAGTAATCAACATATTGGCCAAGGCCAAAGGAATTAATTTTTTCCAACCCAGGTCCATCAACTGATCGTACCTGAACCTCGGTATCGTCCACCTCACCCAAATGAACAGGAAAAGGAAGAAAAGAATTTTAGCGAATAAAGCACCAAAGCCAAGCAGGGCAACAGTATTGGCGCCAAGGCTTAAGGACAGTGCTGTTTCATCTACGAATGGAATGTCATAGCCACCAAAGAAAAGCGTTGAAACCACTGCGCTGGAAATAAACATATTCACATACTCCGAGAAAAGGTAAAGACCCAGTTTCATGGAAGAATATTCCTGGTGGTAACCAAAGTTCAACTCGTTCTCAGCCTCAGGAAGGTCAAATGGTGTTCTGTTACACTCTGCAAATACACAGATCAGAAAAATCAGAAAACCGAGTGGTTGATAGATGATGTTCCATCCTCCCTCCATCTGCTGTTGCACGATAGTCTTGAGACTCAAAGAGCCAGTCATCATCAGCAATGCAATCAATGAAAGGCCCATGGCCAACTCATAAGAAATGATCTGTGAAGCACCACGAACAGCCGCGATCAAAGAGAATTTATTATTGGAAGACCAGCCACCAATCATGATGCCATACACACCCATGCTCACTACCCCAAACACATAGAGGATGCCGATATTGACATCTGCGATTTGAAGACTGACGTTGCGGCCAAAAAGCTCAATACTGCTACCCCAGGGGATTACAGCGCTGGTGAGCATCGCAGTCACCATGGCGAGGGCTGGGCCAAGTACAAACAATGTCTTGTTGGAAGTCAGTGGAATAATCTCTTCCTTGAAGAAAAGTTTCAATCCATCTGCTACCGGCTGTAGCAGCCCAAAAGGACCTGCCCTGTTGGGGCCGCGGCGGTCTTGCATCCAAGCAGCTACTTTTCTTTCTGCATAGGTAGTATACATGGCAACGATCAGGGATACTGTGATGATGCCACCAATCAACAATAATTTTTCGAGTCCGTACGCAAGGTCTATCGCCAACAAATCCATCGTGATCATGCTTGTTTGGTTGAATGGTTATATACATCGCTGGTGGCGGGGCCATTGATCTGGCTGAGGTCTATCGAAGGGTCATTCACTTCACTGACACTGTGGATGTCCATCAACAACTGTGGATTCCTTCCGCCATGCACTGCAGTAAAGGTCTCTTTGGGTTTTATCGTGTTTTCATAATGCCCCTGAGAGATCACAGAATGCCTGCTTACATGTGTAGGACCTTCAATGGTCCAGTCTGTTGTTTTCTTTTTTTCAAAACGGCACTCATTGCAAATCCATTCTTCCACTTCACCCCACTGGTCTTTTCTTGCTGTTACACGCAAGACCTCTTCACCACGTTGCCAGAGGGTAACCTTTCCAGAGCAGCATTTGCAGTCCCTGTGTGCATTAACGGGCTTGGTAAACCAAACACGGTTTTTGAAACGGAAGGTCTTGTCGGTGAGGGCTCCAACTGGGCAAACATCAATGACGTTTCCAATGAAATTATTGTCCAGTGATTTCTCAATGTAGGTAGCAATTTCAGCATGGTCACCCCTGCTCAAAATGCCATGCGCCCTTTTGTCTGTGAGCTGGTCTGCAGTAAATACACACCTGTAGCAGAGGATGCAACGGGTCATGTGCAACTGGATATAAGGACCAAGATCATGCTTCTCAAAAGTCCTGCGCTTGAACTCATATCGGGTGCCCTGCTTCCCATGCTGGTATCCCAGGTCCTGCAAGTGACATTCACCTGCCTGATCGCATACGGGGCAATCAAGGGGATGGTTCAGCAACAGGAATTCTACAACACCATTTCTGGCATCTTCAACCTTCGGGCTGGTCATGTTTTTCACTTCCATGCCATCCATTACTCCAGTTCTGCAGCTGGCGACCAGCTTGGGCATAGGGCGAGGATCTGCCTCACTTCCCTTGCTGACTTCCACCAGGCATGTGCGACACTTTCCTCCACTGCCCTGGAGCTTGCTGTAATAGCACATTGCAGGAGGAACAACATCACCGCCAATCATGCGCGCGGCCTGTAGTATGGTCGTTCCCATGGGCACGTCCACCGTGATGTTGTCTATCGTTACTTTTACTGTTTTAACTGCTTCGGACATATATATTTTTTAAAGAGACTTAACCCTTACTTATGCTGGAACATGGATGGGATCTGCGTAATGTGACAATCCATAATTTTGTGTCTGGCACAATTCAGGATTGTTCACATGCCACTCAAATTCATCCCTGAAATGCCTGATGGCTGCTGCAACAGGCCATGCGGCTGCATCACCCAATGGGCATATCGTATTCCCTTCAATCTTGCGTTGGATATCCCAAAGCAGGTCAATATCACTGATGGCACCTTTGCCATTTTCTATCTTGGTGAGGATTTTTTCCATCCATCCGGTTCCTTCCCTGCAAGGGGAACACTGACCACAGCTCTCGTGTCTGTAAAACCTGGCCAGGGTAAGTGTATTCTTCACCACACATTGGTCTTCATCCAACACGATGAACCCACCGGATCCTAGCATTGAACCCGTGGCAAAACCGCCATCAGAAAGACTTTCATAGTTCATCAGGCGGGTCTCTCCTTTTGCTGTTTTCAACAAGAGGTTGGCAGGAAGTATGGGGACGGATGAGCCTCCGGGTATACAGGCCTTTAGCCTTTTACCGTTGGGGATTCCTCCACAATATTCATCACTGTAAATGAATTCCTCTACAGAAAGGGTCATCTCAATTTCATACACACCGGGCTTGTTGATGTTTCCGCAGGCAGAAATCAACTTGGTACCTGTTGAACGCCCTACACCAATCTTCGCATATTCCTCTCCACCCATGTTCAAAATGGGAACAACAGCAGCAAGTGTTTCGACATTGTTGACCACGGTAGGACAATCCCACAATCCCTTGATGGCGGGGAATGGAGGCTTGATGCGTGGATTGCCGCGCTTGCCTTCCAATGATTCAATCAGGGCAGTCTCTTCACCACAGATGTATGCACCTGCACCGCGTTGCACATAAATCTCACAATCAAACCCCGATCCCAAAATATTTTTTCCCAGAAACCCGTTCTGTTTGGCTTCTGCGATGGCTTGCTCAAGTATACCTACAATCCATGCATATTCTCCACGGATATAAATATAGGTTCTGTTACTGCCCAAGGCGAATGAAGAAACAATCAGTCCTTCAATCAGGAGGTGAGGAAGAAACTCCATCAGGTACCTGTCCTTGAAAGTTCCAGGCTCTGATTCATCTGCATTACATACCAGGTAGCGGGGAACGCCTTCTGGTTTTGCAAGGAAACTCCATTTCATTCCTGAAGGGAATCCTGCACCACCCCTGCCACGCAGTCCACTTTTCTTTACCTCTTCAACGATGGCGGCCGGTTCCATTTTGAGCGCTTTTTCCACCGCAGCGTATCCCCCTTCTCTTCTGTAAACCTCGAAGTGACGAATCCCTTCTACATGGGCCTTTGCTAATAATAATTTTGTTGCCATTTTGCTTTATGCTTTACTGGTCTTCTATTGTTTGTTTCTGCAGGCTGCGATGATCTCATCCACTTTGGCTTCGGTCAGGTGCTCCCTGTAATCAATGCCCATCTGCATCATCGGTGCATATCCACAGGCCCCAAGACATTCCACTGTTTTAAGGGTGAACAGCCCATCAGCCGTTGTTTCACCAACCCTGATGTCCAATTTGGTTTTGATGTATCCAATGATGTCATCACTGCCCTTCAACATGCAAGGACCTGTATGGCAAACCTCGAAAACATGTTTGCCAACGGGTTTGAGGTTGTACATGCTGTAGAACGTGGCCACCTCGTATACTTCAATGGGCTCAATGCCAAGCAGGGAGCCAACATAGTCCATGGTTTCTGCACTCAACCATCCACCAAACTCTTCCTGTGCCAAATGCAAAAGAGGAATCAAGGCACTCTTCTGTTTGCCCTCAGGATAGCGGTCGATCATCAACTGCACCTCCTTCAACTTATCTTCTGAAAACTTTACCATTGCTTGTGTTTTGCTTTATGCGTCCATTTCTCCAGCGATCAGGTTAAGACTACTCAATGTTACGATGGCGTCACTGAGCATGGTATCTTTCACGATCTCTGAATATGCCTGATAATAAATGAAACAAGGCCTGCGGAAATGCAAGCGATAAGGGGTTCTTCCACCATCACTGATGAGGTAGAATCCCAACTCTCCATTGCCACCCTCGATACTCTGGTAAACCTCGCCGGCTGGAATTTCTGTTTCTCCCATTACAATCTTGAAATGGTAGATCAGTGCTTCCATTTTGGTATATACATCCGCTTTAGCTGGAAGGTAGTATTCGGGTGCATCAGCGTGGTATACATCGGCTTCCGTTCCCTTGAATGCCTGCACTTTTTGGTAGGCCTGGCGGATGATGCTGAGCGATTGCCAGATCTCTTCGTTCCTTACCTGGAAACGGTCGTTGTTGTCTCCGGTGGTTCCTACTGGAATGATGAAATCAAAATCCTCGTAAGATGAATAGGGTGAATGAACCCGCACATCATAGTCCACACCAGCTGCACGCAGGTTTGGACCGGTGAAGCCATAATTCAAAGCCCTTTCGGCAGAAATAGCACCAGTGCCCACTGTTCTTTCAATGAAGATCCTGTTGCGGTTGAAAAGATTTTCAAACTCTTTCCAAACCCCAGGAAACTCAGCCAAGAATTTCTCGATTTTCTGGAAGGCTACATCAGAAAAATTGCGCTCAAATCCGCCAATACGTCCCATGTTGGTGGTAAGACGCGATCCGCAGACTTCCTCATAAATCTCATACACCAACTCACGGTATTGCATGACATAAAGGAAGCCAGTATAAGCACCTGTATCCACACCCACAATCGAGTTGCAAATAAGGTGATCAGAGATCCGAGAAAGTTCCATAATGATCACACGCAGATAATCTACGCGCTTGGGTGTTTTAACCCCCAATAATTTTTCGCAGGTCAGGTGCCAACCCATGTTGTTCAATGGGGCAGAACAATAATTCAACCTGTCGGTCAATGTAGTGATCTGGTTCAGCGGCCTGCGCTCTGCAAGCTTCTCAAAAGCCCTGTGGATATACCCCACAGTGGATTCAGCCTTGATGATGCGCTCTCCATCCATTTCCAGGATGTTCTGAAAAACACCATGGGTTGCAGGGTGGGTAGGACCAAGGTTCAGCGTAGTGGTCTGCTTTTCTATGGATCCTTCCGGTAAATGTATATTGCCTTGTTCGAGCATAATCTTGAATGTATTTATCTGCCAAACATTTCGTCGTCCTTGTCAATCCTTGTCTGGTCTTCCAAAGGAAACTCTTTCCTCAACGGGAAATAATCCATCTCGTCCACATTCAATACCCTTCTCAGGTCTGGATGTCCAACAAAATTCACACCATAGAAATCATAGGTCTCACGCTCCATCCAGTTGGCACCACTGAACAATCCTGTTGCAGTATATACATCAGGCTTTTCAATGGGTACATAGAGTTTCATCCGCAGGCGTACATTTTCTCTCAGGTTGTGCAGGTGGTAAACAACCGCAATTTCTTCTCCTTTTCTGTCTGGGTAATGAACACCTGTCAAATCGGTAAGGAACTGAAAACCCATCGCTGGATCATCATTCAAAAAGGTCAGCGCCTTGAGGTTATGGTCAGGCTGTATGATGAAGCTGAGCATTCCGTAGGATTCTTCCCAGCCCAATATATTGTCACCAAATTGTGCAGCCAGTGTTTCTTTTATCGTATCGTGAGTAAGGGACATAATTGTTTTTTTGATCCTGCCTTATTGAATGCCATATCCATCCAGCAAAGCCTTGTATTGGTCACCTGTTCTTCTTCTGAGTGATTCGTTTTGCACCAGTTCCTGAATCTTCAATACTCCATCAATGATGGCTTCAGGTCTTGGAGGACAGCCAGGAACATACACATCCACAGGGATGACCTGGTCAATGCCCTGCAGCACAGAATAGGTATCAAATATGCCACCACTGGAAGCACAGGCTCCTACAGCAATCACCCAGCGGGGTTCTGCCATCTGCAGGTAAACCTGGCGAAGGACGGGTCCCATTTTCTTTGCAATGGTTCCCATGACCATCAAAAGGTCGCACTGACGGGGGGAGAAACCCACACGCTCAGAGCCAAACCTGGAGAGGTCGTAGTGTGAACCCATGGTAGCCATGAATTCGATACCACAACAAGAGGTTGCAAAAGGCAGGGGCCACATGGAATTTTTCCTTGCCAAGCCAACGACCTTGTCTAGGGAAGTGGCGAAAAAGCCCTCACCCATATGCCCTTCAGGGAGCTGGACATTGTTGATGCCAAGATCTGAAGTGCTTTTTTGAATCATGTTGAACCGAACCGGACGCGACATATACAATAGTTTATTTTATTCTTCCCAATGCAGTGCACCTTTTTTGATGATATAAATGAAGCCAGCAAGAAAGAAGCCGACAAACATCACAACAGCCATGAATCCATCCCATCCCAATCCCCGGAAATTCACCGCGTAAGGATAAAAGAAAATGACTTCCACATCAAAAAGAACAAAGAGGATGGCTACCAGAAAATACTTGATGGCCATTGGCTGACGGGCATTACCGAATTGCTCTATGCCACTTTCAAATACCTGAAGTTTGTCTGAGGTCTTGCGTTTTGGCCCAAGGAGCTGTGATCCGAAGATCATTACCGTCACCAACCCTACCGCAAAAAGGAATTGGATTCCTATGGGTAAATAGTCGCTTGCTCTGCTGATCTCGGGGTTCTGTCCAATGGCTTGCGCTTGCAGGA
The DNA here is from genome assembly GCA_044341875.1 of Chitinophagaceae bacterium. Taxonomy (GTDB): domain Bacteria; phylum Bacteroidota; class Bacteroidia; order Chitinophagales; family Chitinophagaceae; genus Pollutibacter. The sequence continues at coordinate 17,471 of JBIIQT010000021.1, forward strand.
AAAACGTCCTTATCATGGGTATGTATTTCAAGGCGCAAAAATAGGCAAAAACGGGATGTAAATAGAAAAAGAATCAGATAAATACTGATGGATAAATGAATTTTATGAACCAGGATTGGGCATAAAAAAAAGGCCAGGAATTGAACCTGGCCTTGGGCAAATATGTTGGCGTAGGAATTATTTTTTAGGAGCGGCCAATGCCTTTTGGATGATGTCCCTGTTCTTGATGGCATCCTGGTTGTTGGGATCAATTTCAATGATCTTGTCCAGGAAGGCAGCTGCACCAGCAAGATCCTTCTTGATATTGGCATTGTAAGAAGCCAGGTACCCATAAGCGGTAATCAGGGTACTTTTGTTCTTTGCCTTATCTGCTTCAGCAATAGAGATGAATTTTTCACAATCAGCTATCGCCAGGCCTTGCTCCATGGTAGAGTCAATGACCGACAATGAGCGGAAAGACCAGTAGTGACCATATACTTCAGCAGGATAATTGGTCTTGTAAACAGTGAAAATGCTGTCTGCCCTCTTGTACTGGGTGGCTTTGAAATTCTCAAACCCAGCATTATAAAGGTCAACCTTGCTGAGCTTAGGATTGATGGTGAGTACCTTGGTCAACCACTCGGCAGATTTTGCTGTATTACCGGATTTTTTGAAGAAATCAGCTGCCTTGCGGGTATAATCAACCTTGTTGGTAACCGTCGTGTCTGCGTCAATGGCCTTGGAAAAATAGTAATCCACCTTGGCAAGGTCAGCCTTCAATTTGGCGGCATTGTATGCAGCAATGACGTAATTATCAGGATTGATCTGCTCGGGCAATGCCTTTGAGAAAAAGATTTCCATTTGGGCAAGTACCTGCACAGAATCTCCCAATTTGTCAAAGCTATACCCTTTCAACCGGTACAGTCGTGCGTCAGCCTTCTCGCCCTGGGATTTCAACAAATTGTCTGCCTTTACGATGGCATTTTTGAAATCGCCTGCAGCGAATTGAAGGCTGGCCTCTTCATAATCAAGGGCTGGCCCAGGCTCAGCATGCTCTTTGTATTTATTGAACATCTCTGTAGCCTTGTTAACATCCCTGGAATAATAATAGACATACATGTCATACAAGGCTGGTGCAAAAGTTGGATCATCTGCAACGGCGTCATTGAACTTGCCCAAGAAAATATCTTTTTGTTCAAACCCTTGGGTAAGATATATTTTTCCAATCTTGTGCTTGGCCAGGGCAAGCTTAGGGTCGATCATCAGTGCATTCTCATAAGATGAAACGGCACCACCACCGTTCATCAGTTTCCGGTACAAATCACCCATGTACACGTAGTTCATTGCATCCTTGAAACCCTTTACGGTTGTACCCTGCTTCAGTTTTTCAATACCATAGGCAGGATCTCCACCCTCTTCAAGGTTGGCCCTTCCGATAGCGGTGAATATGGATGCATCCTTACCCTTGGTCAGTGAAATAGCGGTTTCAAAACGCTGGCGGGCATCGTTGGTCTTTTTCTCTGCCAACTCAGCTTGCCCCATGGCAACGAGCAACAATGGATTGCTGCCATTGGACCCTTCCATTCCCTTTCTCAACACCTCTTTGGCTCCATTGAGGTCTTTCAGCTCAAACTGGGCCTGTGCCAACCAATAGATGGCTTCAGCATTGGTGGGAGCAGCAGCCACCACTTTTTCGAGTGTGCTTTTTGCTGATTGGTATCTGTGCATGAAAAGCAAACGCTTTCCGTCCTGAACGGTCTGAGAAAACAGGCCAGAAACGGTGATCAAGAGCATTGCTGTAAAGCCCAACTTCATTGTACGCATCATATTCTTTTTAAATAGGGTTGTAAATTAATGAATCCTTGGTTTATTCCGTAACATTTGCTTTTCTTATTTGAAGCGCCATCCTGTCTGGCACCAAATAGCCCCTCCGAAAGATGAGTTGCCCCTTTTCATGTGTGAGAAAATTAACAAATCCTTTACCTAGCCCTGCATAATTCTCTTTTAAAATATAGTGTAGCCCACGATTGAGTGGATATCTTTTCATGGCCATGTTGGCTTGATAAGGCCTTACATAAACCTCTTCTTTGCAATTGGCACACTGCAAGGCAGCCAGCCTTACCTTTTTCTGGAAGGTCAATTGTGCCGGATCTTCCCGGTTGCCGATCCAGCTTACCCCGATAAAACCAATGGCATTGGGGCTTGAAGCCACATAATTGATTACTGCTTCAGAATTCTTTGCCGCCCTCACATTTCCTTTCATGGCCTGTCCACGCAGGACAGAATCAATGAGGAACCGAACGGTGCTGGTTGCCTTCAGGCCGTCCATCACCAGTTCATAGGTATAAGGACTGGTGCCATTCAGCATTCCCCTGATGTTGGCAACAGAAAAAAGAGAATCCTTCGCCTTGTTATTGGTGATGACGGCAATGGCATCGGTGGCAATCCTGCCGTGCATGGGTACAAAAGATAATGTATCCTTGTAATAAAGTTCCTCATCATCACTGAGCCCGCGGGTGATGATGACCATTCGCGTGCTGTCATTGAGCATGTCCTTCAGGCAATCTGCTTCCGGCTTGTAATGCGCGATGATCCTGGCTTTGGGATTCAATGACATGAATACCTTGATCTGTGAGTCGATGATGGGCGCAAAAGATTCGTCAACACTGATGTGGATGGTGCCGCTGTTGAGGGTATCATCCCCCGCAATGACTTTTGCCTTTTTTTTGTTTGGATTGCAGGATGCAGCCAAAAGGACAATCGCCATGATGGAGAGGACCCGAGAAAATATGGTGGAATTGAATTTCATCGTTGTTTTGTTGCATAAATACCCCTGTAAAGCCTGAACACACCATAGCATACGCAGGCAATCCCGAAAATGGTGGAAAGCAGGGAATCAACGATCAGTTTTCCGCCCAGGTATTTGCCGGCCAGAAAAAACACGCCCGCACCCAACCACAATATACCAGCAGCAAAGTCATACATAACCTTGAAGCTGGACTGCCTTTTTTCTTCCCTGTCCCGAAATGAGTTTGTATCCATGGAATGCAATTTAATGAAATTACCCGTCTCAATACAATGACGCAGGTGCAGGAAAATTCCACAACTTATCTTTGTAAAAAAATTCCAATGAAAGTGTTGATGGTTTGCCTGGGTAATATTTGCAGGAGTCCGATTGCAGAGGGAGTGCTTCAACAGAAGGTGAAGCAGCTGGGGTTGCATTGGGAAGTAGACAGTGCTGGGACCAATGGATTCCACAATGGTGAACGCCCGCATGACATGTCGCAGATGGTTTCCAAGCTGAATGGCATTGATATCTCCGGTCAAAGATCAAGGCCTTTTCTGGCGGAGGATTTTGAACAATATGACCTGATCATTCCGATGGCTGCCGATGTTTGGCGTGACATAAAATACATTTCCGGGAAAAAATACAATGCAGCAAAAGTGGAACTCTTGCTCAATTATTCCTTTCCAAAAACGGATCTGGATGTGCCTGATCCATGGGGCAGGTCTGTTGCGGCCTTTCATGAGGTGTTCAATCTCATCGACCATGCCTGTGATGCATTGATTCAACAATACCAATCCCCAAAACAGCCTTAACTTCGCAGCATGAAACCATCGATCCCCCAAGGCACGCGTGATTTTTCAGCAGCGGTGTTGAGAAAAAGGAATTTCATCCTTCAGACCATCCGCAGCGTTTTCGAAACCTATGGCTTTGAGCCACTGGAAACGCCTGCCATGGAAAACACAGAAACCCTGATGGGCAAGTATGGAGAAGAAGGCGATAAATTGATTTTCAAGATCCTCAACAATGGATTGAACAACCCAGACAAAAGGGATGCCGTCATCCAGGATTTCAATGCAGTGCTGGAGGGCAAGACCAACAAGGGCATTACTGAAAGGGCCCTGCGATATGACCTCACCATCCCCTTTGCAAGATATGTGGCCATGAACCAGGGTCAGTTGACCTTTCCCTTCAAACGCTACCAGATGCAACCCGTCTGGAGAGCAGACAGGCCCCAACGTGGGCGCTACCGTGAGTTCTGGCAGTGCGATGCTGATGTAGCAGGAAGCACCGCCCTGCTCCATGAAGTTGAACTTTCCCTGATCTATGCCAATGTTTTCAACAAGCTGGGGGTTCCTGTTGAAATTCATATCAACAACAGAAAAATATTGGGTGCACTGGCCGCCGTCTGTGGCGGTGAAGACATGATGGTGGACATCACCATTGCCATCGACAAGCTTGACAAGATTGGCATGGAAAAAGTGAAGGATGAACTCATTGGCAAAGGACTTTCCATGGAACAGGTGGATGCTGTTGAATCGTTCATTTCTATTGCAGGCAGCAATGAAGAAAAACTTCAACAGCTGGAAGACATGTTCAGTCATCTTCCCGTGGGCAAAGAAGGCATCAATGAATTGCGGAACATACTTGGTTCTTTCAACGCAATCCAAGGAGCTGCATCCGCCAATACCCAACTGATGGTTGACCTTTCCCTGGCACGGGGTCTCAATTACTATACCGGAACTATTTTTGAAGTCAAGGCATTGGGCGTACAAATGGGCAGCATCGGCGGTGGAGGCCGGTATGATGACCTCACAGGATTGTTTGGTGTGAAGGGCATTGCCGGTGTAGGCATCTCATTTGGTGTAGACCGGATTTATGATGTGATGGAGGAATTGACAGCATTCCCAGAAAGTATTCAAAAAGGCACCACTGCACTGTTTTTCAATACAGGAATGGAAGAGCAACAGTACGTGCTTGGCGTTGCAGAAAACCTGCGCAGCAAGGGCATCTCCTGTGAAATCTACCACGAGCAAGCAAAATTCGACAAGCAGTTCAAATATGCCGAGCGGAAAAACATTCCTTTTGTTGTGATCATCGGTTCAAAGGAAATAGAAGCGGGAACAGCACTGGTCAAAGAGCTTGCCTCCGGAACCCAAACGGAAATGAAAGTGGATGACCTTTTGAAAGGTTTGGGGTACTAAGGAATACGCAAACTCCTATCCCCATTTTCTGAGCTGCTTCAAGGTAGCATCAAGGTCGCGGGGCAAGGGGGCAACGAATGCATGGGCATCACCCTGGCGATCAACCAAATCAACACTATAGGCATGGAGTGCCAACCGTGAAAGCAAGGGTCGCTCTTCTTCTTCTTTTTTTGACATGTTGAATTTCTTCTTGAAAGAAGAAAGCAAAATAGGGTCTGGCTTTCCGTAGAGCGGATCGCAAACCAGCGAGTGGCCAGCGTTATAGAGGTGCACACGGATCTGGTGTGTTCTTCCTGTTTCAATCTGGAACTTCACCCATGTGAATCCCCTGAACCTTTCTTCAACGGTGTAATGGGTGATGGTAGGCTTTCCTTTTCTGCCGACCCTCATCTTACCCAACAAGGTTGGATGTTGTTCGATCGGCTGATCATATACCCCCTGGTCTTCAGCAACACTACCTACAACCAACCCATAATAGGTTTTCTTCAGCGTGCGTTGTTCAAACAGGGTATTGTAATATTTATGGGCTTCTGCATTTCTTGCCAGCAAGAGCAGTCCGCTGGTGTCGCGGTCGATGCGGTGCACAATGAATATTTTTTCTCCCTTGGCCTCAAACCAGGATTTCACAGAATACAATTCTGCATCATGCCTGTCAGGAATGGACAACCAACCCGATGGCTTGTTGATGGCAATCAGGTCATCGTCTTTGTAAATGATTTCAGGTGCAGTCTGCATCGTGTAGAATTACTTTTTGGTCCTGGAGCGCATGACCCTTTTTACACCACCTTTTTGTACGGTTGGCTTGTGCCGTCCTTCTGTTTGTTTTCTCGCAGCAGCTGGCTTTTTTATCTCCACCCGCTTTTCTTTTTTCTCAGGCTTTGCAGGTGCATCCTGATCCCAATTCTCTTTTTTCCCAGGCTTCACAGTTGCAACCTGACCACGTTTCACAAGGGTTTTCTCTTCAGGTTCTTCCGGAGTTTTTTTGATGAAAGAACTGTTCATGAACTTCAGCAACCTGATTTCTTTTTCCACCAGATAACGCCATTTACCGCGTTCTACATTCTTCTTGGTGAGGTTACCAAACATCACACGGTCAAGGTTCCTGACGTCATATCCAAGCGATTCAAACATGCGCCTTACAATCCGGTTCCTTCCACTGTGCAACTCGATGCCAATGATGGACTTGTCTTTGGGATCAGTATAAGCAAGAGAATCAGCCCTCACAAATCCATCTTCAAGATCAAGCCCGTTCAGAATCCTTTCAAAATCAAGTTTACCCAGGGGCTTGTCCAACTTGACTTCATATATTTTTCTCACTTCGTGAGATGGATGCGATAATTTTTGGGTGAGGTCGCCGTCATTGGTCAGCAACAAAACACCTGTTGTGTTGCGGTCAAGTCTTCCCACTGGGAAAATTCTTTCGGCAGTTACTCCTCGAAGCAGATCAAGCACGGTTTTCCGCCCTTCTGGATCATCGAGCGTGGTGATATAATCCTTGGGCTTGTTCAATAAGATATAGACAAGGTTTTTTTCGGGCACAATCTTTTTTCCTGCGAAACTGACAACATCGTTTGGATTGACCTTGAAACCGGGCTCCAGAATCACGACATCATTCACGCGCATTTTACCTTCCTTGATCAAGGGAACAGCATCCCTTCTGGAGCAAATACCACAATGGGCCACATATTTGTTGAGGGGCATTGTCTTGTCTTGCTTTCTCACGGTTATGGCAGGACGAAGATCGCTGGACTCAGATCTGTTTTTTGAAACGTCCTTGTCTGCAGCAGCTGCTTTGCGGAATTCCAGTTTTTTCTTTTCGATGGCCTCTGACCTTTCTTTTTTGAATTTTTTCTTCTCCTGGCGGAACTCTTCCTTGATGGCTGCATTGCTTTTCCTGGCTGCGAACTTGGAGAAATTGTCTGTACGTTTCATGTTTTTTTATTTTGCTGTTTTACAACAGGATAAGTGAGCGTGAGAGAAGTTGAGAGAGGTTTAGAGAGGTTGAATTATTTATTAGCGAGTTGTCCGCAGGCTGCATCAATATCCTTTCCTCTGCTCTTGCGCAACCTAGCGTTTACACGGTTCTTGTCGAGGAACTGCATGAAGGCTTCGGTTTTTTCTTCACTGGGCTTCTTGAACCTGGCGAATTCAATGGGATTGTATTCAATGATGTTGACCAGGTCTGCTGGCACCTGCCTGTAAACCTTCATCAACTCCGCTGCATCTTCCAGTGAGTCATTGAAATTATCGAAAAGGATATACTCGAATGTTATTTCGCTTTTGGTCTGCTTGTAGAAATAGTTCAGTGCATCAATCAATGATTTAAGGTCATTGGTTTCATTGATGGGCATGATTTCATTGCGCTTCTTGTCGTTGGGTGCATGCAAAGAAACGGCAAGCTTGAACTTAACCTGATCATCACCCAATTGACGAATCATTTTGGAAACACCAGCAGTAGAAACCGTAATCCTTCTGGAACCCATGGCCATACCGTCTGGTGCAGTGATGCGTTCAATGGCCTTCAACATGTTCTTGTAATTGAGCAATGGTTCACCCATTCCCATGAAAACAATATTGGTCAATTTTTTATTGTAAATACGCATGGCCTGCTGGTTGAGCAGCACCACCTCGTCATAAATCTCGTCAAAAGAAAGGTTTCTTTCCCTTTCCATGAATCCGGTTGCACAAAATTTGCAGCTCAAGCTGCAACCAATCTGTGAGGAAACGCAGGCGGTAAGTCTTTCTGCTGTTGGAATCAAAACGCCCTCAACCTTGAAGCCATCGTGGGTCTTGAAACGGGATTTTACTGTTCCATCATCACTCACCTGGGTTGTATCTACGGAAAGAGAGGGAAGTGTAAATTTTTCTTCGAGATTTGCCCTCAGCTCTTTGGAGAGGTTGGACATGGACTGGAAATCAAAGGCATGTTTTTGCCATAACCATTCCCATATTTGCTGCAAACGAAATTTCTTTTCCCCAATTGATTCAAGGTATTCTCCGATTTCTTCCTTGCTGAAGCTGCGGATGTTCTGCTTAGACATGCCGCAAAGGTAATGATTCCTTGAGGGGTTTGGCTTTTTATAGGGATAGAAATAAAATTGGTACCCAAAACCGGACCAAACTATTCAGGCTGTGGCGTGTAGCGGAGATATGGTTTGATGACATCAACACCCTTGGGAAACTTCAGCATGGCATCCTCTGTAGAGACTGCAGGAACAACGATAACATTTTCCCCTTCTTTCCAATCTGCAGGAGTGGCAACACTATGATTTGCAGTAAGTTGCAGCGAGTCAATCACCCTAAGCACCTCCACAAAATTTCTTCCGGTTGATGCAGGATAGGTAATGAAAAGCTTGATTTTTTTATCAGGTCCGATGATGAAAAGGGACCGAACGGTAAAAGTAGCCGATGCATTCGGATGGATCATGTCATAGAGGCTAGCCACTTCACGGCTTTCATCTGCGATGATGGGGAAATCCACCGTACAATGCTGGGTTTCATTGATATCCTTGACCCAAAGGAAGTGTTTGTCCAATGGGTCAATGCTGAGCGCCAACACTTTTACATTTCTTTTCGCGAATTCCTCTTTGAGCAACGCTGTTCTGCCCAGTTCAGTGGTACAAACGGGTGTAAAATCAGCAGGATGCGAAAACAATACTCCCCAACTGTCTCCAAGGTATGCATGGAAGTCAATTGTACCTGCTGTTGATTCGGCAGTAAAATTGGGTGCTGTATCGCCTAAATGTATTGACATGATGATAGATTTAATACTGCAAATATAAGAATGATTTATTATCCTACAAAATAAGTAGACTATTGTTTCACCCTCCTCTGCCTAAAGATTTTTTCCCAAACCGCAGTTTTACGGCATCAATGGCAGTGTATAAATTGGCCTTTCTGACCCTGTTTTCAAACAGATCGGTCTGCAGGCTGCTGAGGGTTAACTCACTGAACCTGACACCAACCAACCTGACCAGGTGCTTTTTTTCGTAAAGACTCCCAAAAAGTTCTTTTACCACTTTGATCAATTCATCGTCATAGGAGGTTGGGGCAATGGCCATTTGCCGGGTATGGGTCTCAAAATCGGGATACCTGATTTTGACGGCAACGCATTTGGTCATCTTGCCTTCCTCTCTCAGTTCATGACCCAGTTTTTCTGTCATCCGCAATAACTCAGCTTGCAGAAAATCCAGATCTGCAGTATTTTCTGAAAATGTATGCTCGGTTGAAATTGATTTTGCCTCATGGTAATGGTGAACTGCTCCCACATAATTACCTGCTGCTTTTTGCTGCAATACCTCTGCGTATTTGCCAAAATTCTGTTCTAAAAGGTGTTGGGGGTATACAGACAGGTCATTGATGGTCATGATTCCCAGGGAATGCATGGTTTTTAAAGTATGCTCCCCCACCCCAGGTATTTCTCCAACATTGAGTGGGGAAAGAAACTCTTTTTCCTTGCCTGGCAGCACTTGTAAAAAGCCATTGGGTTTGGCAGCATTGGTGGCCATTTTTGCTACCATCTTGTTGGATGCCAATCCGAAAGAGATGGGGAGACCCGTCGTTTCAATGATTTCATTGCGCAGGTCTATTGTCCATTGGAGTGGATCGAAGAATTTATCCATGCCGGTCAGGTCGATATAAAATTCATCGATGGAAGCTTTCTCGTAAAGGGGTGATTTGGCGGCTATAATATCGGTAACCCATTGTGAAAATTTGCTGTACTGTCCCCGGGTACCCTGCATCACGATGGCATGCGGGCAAAGGGCCACTGCCCTTGTCATGGGCATAGCAGAATGTACACCAAATTTCCTGGCTTCATAACTGCAGGTGCTGACCACCCCTCGTTCCCTGGAACCTCCAAGAATCAATGCTTTATCTACCAATGAAGGGTCAAGGATTCTCTCTACAGAAACGAAAAAGGCGTCCAGGTCGAAATGGGCAATATAGGGTTGCTGACCAGCCATAATAAGAGAGAAATATAAACTCAATTTAGATAAATATCGAGCAATCCGTCTGGTAGCGTAACATAAATTTTCCCTTGCTTGTGGTCTATCTTGTCAAGGGTGCTTTCATTGAGCGGTACCAGTACTTCCTTTCCTTGCAACTCAATGCGCAGCAGGATCTGAACCGGTTGCTCAATTACTTCCAACACAGCAGACAGGGGTTTTTTATTGTCATATACCATGAATCCCAACATGGAGATAGGTGCTGTGGCTGAGGCTGTTTTTTTAACGTCCTCTTCCTTGAGCCATATTTTTTTACGGAGGAAACGTTTGGCACTCTCTGGGCTTTCTATTCCTTCCAGGCTGAGGATCATCTCTGTACCGGATTTATTCTTGTGCCCGGCAATAAAATAGGGAATGAACTTACCGGTAAATTCTTCTATAAAAATCGCGACCACCCCCTCAAGGCTGGCATCTTCACCGAGGTGATGCTCCAATACTACCTCGCCCTTCACACCGAAGGTGGCAGCGAGTTTTCCAATGCTTAGATAATTTTCCATGGCATAAAAAAGCCCCGTGTTGAACGAGGCTTTTGATTTTGTTTGTGTGGCTTATTCAGCTGCAGGAGCGTCTTGCTGTTCAGTTTGTTCAGGTTGTGCAACTTGAACAGGGATTGGACGGCTGGCGGGAGCACCCTGACGAGGCCTTTGGCGGCGTTCGCGGGCTGCTGCTTCCTGACGTGCTCTTGTCTTTGATTCCTGCTCCTGGTGCCAAGCTTCAAACTTGGTCATGGCCGTTGCATGATCAAACAGACCAAGGTCAACTCCACGAAGCAAATGCTTCAAGAAAAGAACACCTTTGGTAGAAAGGATCTTGCGAACAGTGTCGGTTGGTTGTGCACCATTGTTCAGCCACTCAAGTGACTTCTGACGGTCAACCAATACAGTTGCGGGATGAGTAAGCGGGTTGTAAGTACCGATTTTTTGGATGAATTTACCATCGCGAGGTGCGCGTGCATCTGCTACTACGATGAAGTAAAATGGACGCTTCTTGCTTCCGTGACGTTGGAGTCTGATTTTGACAGCCATAAAAAATGTAAATTTTTAGTGGGTGATGAATAAAATTGTTTCGAATCGAGGTGCAAATATAGGCATTAGGCAAGAACTAGCAAAAACAACTGTCAGGAAAAAACGTGAAAAACATCATAAAAATGATACAAGTATCTGATGTTTAACGCCTGCCGCCCATCCTGGGCATGGCGGGCATGTTGTTCATTCCCTTCATCATTTGCTTCATCTGTTCAAACTGTTTGAAGAACTGATTGACTTCATTCATGTCCCTGCCACAACCCTTTGCAATGCGTTGCTTTCGCTTGAGGTCGATGACGTCTGGATTGGACCTTTCAAATGGGGTCATGGAGCTGATGATGGATTCCACTCCTTTGAAGGCATCATCACTGATATCTATGTCTTTCATTGCCTTGCCCATTCCTGGAATCATGCCCATCAGGTCTTTGAGATTACCCATCTTTTTGATCTGCTGGAGTTGATCCAGGAAATCCTGAAAATCAAATTGATTCTTCCTGATTTTTTTCTCCAGCTTCTTGGCTTGCTCGTCGTCAAACTGTGCCTGTGCCCTTTCCACCAGTGAAGCAATATCACCCATGCCGAGGATTCGTTGGGCCATACGGTCTGGGTGGAAAACATCCAGGGTCTCCATCTTTTCACCACTGCTGATGAACTTGATGGGCTTTTGAACAGTGTATTTGATGGACAATGCCGCACCACCGCGGGTGTCACCATCCAGTTTGGTGAGTACAACACCAGTAAAATCAAGCCTTTCATTGAATGCCTTGGCCGTATTCACTGCATCCTGTCCGGTCATTGAATCCACCACAAAAAGGATTTCCTGTGGCTGAAGTGCCGCTTTAAGTCCGGCAACCTCATTCATCATGACTTCATCTACCGCCAAACGGCCTGCAGTATCAATGATGATTACGTTCTTATTGGTGGTCTTGGCTTGTTTTAAAGCATTTTCAGCGATGGCCCTTGGGTCCTTGTTTTCAGGCTCTGCATACACATCGACCCCAATTTGTCCTCCCAAAACCTTCAGCTGATCAATCGCTGCGGGCCTGTACACATCCGCCGCCACCAACAAGGGTGACTTTCCTTTTTGTGTTTTAAGGTAATTGGCCAGCTTTCCACTGAAGGTGGTTTTACCCGAACCCTGCAAACCTGCAATCAAGATAATGGCCGGATTCCCAGTTGCATTGAAACCGCTGGCCATGCCGCCCATCAATTCCGTCAGTTCATCCTGCACGATCTTGATCATGAGCTGACCAGGACTTACGGCTGTCAAAACTTTCTGCCCCATGGCCTTTTCCTTCACCTTATCGGTGAACTCCTTGGCAATCTTGAAGTTGACGTCTGCGTCCAACAATGCCTTGCGGATATCCTTGACTGTATTGGCTACATTGAGGTCTGATATCCTTCCTTCTCCCTTGATTTGTTTGAAGGCTGAGGTTATCTTTTCGCTTAAATTTTCAAACATTTTCTTCCGGCTTTAATGAAAAAATGAACACCATGGGATGTTCATTCTTGCAAAGTTAATGATTCTGCATTTAACCTGTTATGCTATCAAGTAGGAGCTAAAGGAAGGTTCTCAGGCGCATGGTATTGGCTGTATACCGCAAGGCCTCCAGTGCCTTGTCTCTGATCTGCCTGACCCTTTCTCGGGTGAGGTTGCATTCTACTCCTATATCCTCCATACCCATGGGGCGGTCCATCCCAATTCCATAGAGGCACCTGATCACTTTCTGTTGTTTTTCCGGTAAACTGCGGAGGGCTAGTTCAATTTCATAAAGCATTGATTCGTGTTGGATTTCATGGTCTGCGGCATCTGCTTCCTTGTTTTCCATCACATCAATCATGGTACCTTCCCCATCCTCTCCTACAGGAGAATCGATGCTGAGATGCCTGTTGGCCAGGTTGATGGTTGAGGATACTTCTTCAAGCTCCATCTCAAGAAATTCAGCAATTTCTTCAGCTGTAGGCTCCCTCTCAAAATCCTGCTCAAGCTGCTGAGCAGCCCTGGCAATCTTGTTGCGAACACCAACCCTGTTCAAGGGAATCCGTACAATGCGTGACTGATCTGCCAATGCCTGTAAGATGCTTTGTCGGATCCACCATACGGCATAAGAAATGAACCTGAAACCTTTGGTTTCGTCAAATCTTTTTGCGGCACGGATCAAGCCCAGGTTTCCTTCATTAATAAGGTCTGAGAGCGATAATCCCTGGTGTTGGTATTGTTTGGCCACCGAAACGGCGAACCGCAGGTTGGCTTTTGTAAGTTGTTCTAATGCTGATTGTTCTCCTTTTCTGATCAAATCTGCCAACCTAACTTCTTCTTCTGCACTGATCATGGGAACTTTGCTGATGTCTTGAAGGTATTTCTCTAGACTTGGAGATTCGCGTAAGGTGATGGATTGGCCTATACGCAGTTGGCGCATGCTCATGGGATGGATTTTAAATTCATTTTCTTAAGGACGGTACTAGACCTTTACTAAACGTGATTTTTGCGAAAATATTGTTAAATGAAGCCAGCCAGAAGGTTTGAACTTGAAAATATGACATAAAACATTGATATTCAAGCCCGTAAAAACACCATTTTGAAATGGGGAAAATCACGGATAAAAAGTTGGAAAGAAACATCAAATTATATTTTTTCAATTCCGATATTTTTCTATCATTGCAAGGTGCAGGCAGATATATTGTGATTAGAGACCAATACAAAACAACATGAGCAAACAGTTATTTTCCATAGAGTACCCCGTAAGATGTTCACCCAGCATCTTGTATGAGTTCCTTTCGACCCCTGCCGGATTGCAAGAATGGTTTGCAGATAAAGTAGATGAAAGGGATACTGTGTTCAGCTTTTCTTGGAATGGCTCTGTTGAAAAAGCCGAAGTGCTTGAAGCAGAGGAAAATAAATTTATCCGTTTCCATTGGCTGCATGCACCACAAAACGAATATTTTGAATTTTCAATTGAAAAAACAGAAGTAAGCAGCCAGACCATCCTGGTCATCAAGGATTTCGCTGAAAAAAAGGAAATTGCCGACCAGTCAAGGCTTTGGGGTGTACAAGTACATGATCTGTTCCACAGGCTGGGAAATTAAAGATGTTCAAGAAGCTTGATAAACTCGTTTTAAAAGCATTCATCGGTCCATTCATCGCGACCTTCTTCATCTCACTCTTCGTGTTGGTGATGCAGTTTTTTTGGAAATACATCGATGACCTGGTGGGAAAAGGCCTGGACCTGACCAGTATAATAGAATTAACATCTTATGTGACTGTCACTGCCATTCCATTGGCTCTTCCCCTTGCCATCCTGATTTCCTCCATCATGACATTTGGTAACCTGGGCGAAAGCTTTGAGCTCGTTGCCATCAAATCGGCTGGAATCCCCTTGCTCCGCTTCATGCGCCCTCTGTTGGTCGTCTCCGTTGTCATCAGTGTGATTGCCTTCCTGATTTCCAATTATGTAATGCCTGTTGCCAACCTGAAGTTTACCACCATGCTCTATGACATCCGGGTTGCCAAACCTGCCTTCGATATAAAAGAGGGCATTTTTTATGACAAGATCCCTGGCTTTGCTATCAAAGTAGGCAAAAAGGAAAATGATGGCAACAGCATCAGCAAGGTTGTAATTTATGAAAATCAATATTCCCTTCAGGACAACATTATTATCGCAGAGAAAGGGAAAATGAGTGTGAGCGATGACAAGAAATTTCTTGAATTCGATCTCGAAAACGGATGGCGGTACCAGGAAAAAGGCCCCTACAATACCAAGGAGACAGACTACTACCGCCTTGGTTTCAAAAAATATAAAAAGGTTTTTGACCTCAGCAGTTTTGACGTCCTCAAAACCCCTGACAGCATGTTCAAGAGCAGCTATGAGATGCTGAATGTCCAACAACTGCAAAAATCGACCGATTCCATTGGTAAGGAGATCAATCGGATTAAATCTCAGCGAATGGAGAAAGAGATTACCAGCTATTACCTGTTCGGCAAATTTTTTGAAAAAGGGTGGAAGACAGCAAAACCAGGCCGCCCCCAAAAGGCAAAAACCTATGGATACAACCTTCCTGATTCTGTTATCAATGTCGCATTCACCAGAGCTGCAGACAAAATGAATTTGATCCAGAGTTCTCTTGAATTGATTTCGGCAGACCATGAGCAGAGGGAGCGGGATTGGCGTTTTTACAGATTGCAATGGCACAAAAAATATTCACTTTCCTTTGCCTGCATAGTACTTTTTCTTATTGGCGCACCACTGGGCTCCATCATCAGAAAAGGAGGGCTGGGCATGCCTTTGGTAGTGGCTGTTGTTTTCTTCCTTATTTTCCATCTATTGAACATGTTCGGTGAGAAATTTGTCAGGCAGGATATCATGGGGCCATTCCTGGGCATCTGGCTTTCCAGTATCATACTCCTGCCCATCGGCTTGTTTTTGGTATACAAGGCAATGAACGATTCCCAATTGTTCAACAATGAATACTATTTCCGTTTTTTCAGAAAAATACGCAGCCTATCCAAACGCAAGATTGCCCCAGGATCCTGAACTTTACCATAAATACAATACCATGCATACCAACAGCTCACGCAGAAAATTCATCAGCACTACAGTCAAGGGAACCATGGCAGCAGGAGCAATAGGCATGATTCCTTCCTCCCTGTTGGCCAACGACTCCATGCAACCGACTCCATTTGTACAAACCCCACTTCCCTATGCATACAATGCGCTGGAGCCTTATGTCGATGCCATGACGATGGAGATTCACCATACCAAACATGCTGCAGCATATACCAAGAACCTTAACGATGCAGCAATTGCAGAGTTCAAAGGCGAAAACACCAGCCTGGAAAATGCGCTCAGCAATATTTCAAAATACTCTGCCAAGTTGCGCAACAATGGTGGCGGCCATTACAACCACGAACTTTTTTGGAAAAGCATGCAGGCACCGGGTTCTGCGCTTCATGAAGGGCCCTTGAAGCAAGCATTGATATCAAATTTCAACAGCTTCGAGAACTTCAAAACAAAAATGAGTGAAGCTGCAATGACAAGGTTTGGCAGTGGATGGGCCTGGCTTTACCTGGATGGTGAAAAGAAATTACAGATTGGTTCAACACCCAACCAGGACAATCCACTGATGGATGTTTCTCCTGTGAAAGGCTTGCCATTACTGGGTCTTGACGTATGGGAGCACGCCTATTACCTCAAGTACCAAAACAGGCGTGCAGAGTATGTAAACAATTGGTTCAACCTCGTGAACTGGAAATTTGTGGAAGGAAGATTGTCGGGAAAATAACTTTTTGATGGAAGCCCTAAAAAGATTCAGCCTTTGCAAAAACCACTCACTGAAGAGTTGGATTCACAAAGGCTGAAAATATGACACGCAATCGTACATCAAATATAGGCAGGGTTTTGGAATTACAAAATTTTTCTGTTAACATATTAAGAAATCTAATGTGTAAATAAAACACTTTAATAATGAAACAATACATTGACGCAAACAAAGACCGTTTCCTGAGTGAACTGCTGGACCTTTTGAGGATTCCTTCCATCAGTGCCAACAGTGAACACAAGGGTGATATGATACGCTGTGCTGAAGCCGTCAAACAATCCCTGCTGGATGCGGGAGCAGACCTTGCTGAAATCCATGAAACAGCCGGGCATCCCATCGTCTATGGGGAGAAAATGGTTGACCCATCCCTTCCGACCGTTCTGGTTTACGGACATTACGATGTACAGCCAGCAGATCCTCTGGAGTTATGGCACAGTGGCCCATTTGAGCCTGTGATCAAAGACGGCAAGATTTATGCACGCGGGGCCTGTGATGACAAGGGACAGTTTTACATGCATGTCAAGGCACTGGAAGTGATGGTCAGGAACAATGCCTTGAAAACCAATATCAAATTTTGTATTGAAGGCGAAGAAGAAATTGGTTCTCCCAACCTGGGAAAATTTGTTGCAAGTCATCATGACTTGCTGAAAGCTGATGTGGTGCTGATCAGTGACACGGCCATGATCAGCATGGACACCCCATCGATTGATACAGGAGTTCGTGGACTCAGCTATATTGAAGTAGAAGTAACAGGCCCCAACCGCGACCTGCACAGTGGGGTTTATGGCGGTGCAGTAGCCAATCCCGCAACAATCCTTGCCAGGATGATTGCTTCTTGCCATGATGAAAACAACCATATCACCATACCTGGATTTTATGACGATGTGATCGAGTCAAGTATTGAAGAACGTGTTCTGATGGCAAAGGCTCCGTTTGACGAGGCTGAATACAAGCAAGACCTTGGCATTGATGCAGTGTATGGTGAACAGGGATACAGCACCAATGAAAGAACGGGAATTCGTCCAACAATAGAAGTGAACGGCATCTGGGGTGGATATACTGGCGAAGGCGCAAAAACCGTTTTACCTTCCAAGGCAACAGCCAAGATTTCTGCCCGTTTGGTGCCCAACCAATCTTCAGAAAAAATCACAGCCATCCTCCTTGATTACTTCAGGAAGATTGCACCAGCAGGAGTCACGGTGAATGCCTCAAAACACCATGGTGGGGAGCCTTATCTCACGCCAATTGATTCAAAGGGCTACCAGGCTGCGTCAAAGGCCATTGAACATACTTTTGGAAAGGCTCCGGTTCCCGTTCGTGGCGGTGGTAGCATCCCCATCTGTTCCTTGTTTGAAAAGGAACTTGGGGTAAAAATCGTGTTCATGGGATTTGGCCTCGACAGCGACAACCTCCATTCACCCAATGAGAAATACGACCTGTTCAATTTCTACAAAGGGATTGAAACGATTCCTTATTTTCATCAGTATTTTGCGGGGGAGTGAGGGTTGAGTAGAGTATGCTCACTGACATTTCTCATACCCGCTGTACTATAGTAAATTATGGGATCAACACTACGGGCATAGGGGCACTGGTCTTTCCTTTTTTTCTGTTTTGTATTTCATCAAATGTTTTTTCATAATCCTTAAATTCCGTCCCTAAAAGTCTGTCCCAAATACGAAAATGAACGCCATAATTTCCATTAAACTTACTATGGTGCATGTTATGGTGTGTACTTGAAGTCATTAATTTTCCAAAACTTTTATTCCACCAGCTTGGAAAAAATTCATACCCAAGGTGTGATTTTATATTGTCTACAAATCCCCATACTTGCAAAATTCCAAATGCAGGAACATATACTGGGAAAAGCATGCTTGCTGGCACAATCCAGATGGTGAGCAGCAAGGTTTCTGCCCAATGAAAAGAGACAGAAGTAAACGGATTAACGTCAATACTTTTATGATGAACCTTGTGTATGTATTTAAAAATTCGTGGATGATGTAAAAGTCGGTGCATCCAATAAAACCAAGTGTCGTCAAATAATAAAAAAATGAAAAATCCACTAAATGCGAAAAATCTTGGGTACTCGTTAATGTCAGTATATATTTTTGTATAGCCCATTGATTTTAGAAGGTAAATTACCACAACAAGCAGGGTACTTACCAACAAAGTAAAAATGCTATTGATTAATTCTGATTTTATTTGTTTTGCATTTACCCTTTCCTTCAACTGAATGCGCCAATTGAGGAGCCGCTTTTTAAATATTTTCCAAATAACCACATAAATTATTGCAATGATTGCATAGTTCATCAAGGATTGACCCAATGCTATAGGCAATTGATCTAAGATTTCTTTTAAGCCTTCCATTTTATACTTGTTGTTAAATGAAATGCAAAGGTTTAAAAACAAAACTTCATTCTACTTCACAAATGTTACTTTATTGCTTGCTTTCTTATTCTGCTCAAACTTTGAGGTTTTATTCCTAAATACGAAGCAATGTATTGAAGAGGAATGTTTTGAATAAAATGAGGCTGTTGGTCAATCATTTTCTGGTAGCGCTGCTCCGCATTTAACATGGCCAAATCATTGGCCCTTGTTGATGCAGACGATATTGACTTTTCAAACATTACTAAAAAAAAGTTCTTGAAGTTTTCACTATTCTCTACAAGCTTTTTAGCATCAACGTAAGAAATCTTAAACAGCTCACAATCTGTTATGCATTCTACATTTTCTGTGGCTTTTGTTTGGTTGATCAATGATGAAAATGAAGCTATGAATCCTGATTGCGAGGATAAGAAAGTTGTTTGTTCCTCCCCATTTTCGTCGTAGTAAAACAACCGCATAAAGCCTGAATCGATGAAATACAGGTATTGGGGCACCTTGCCCTGTTCTTCCAAAACAGAATTTCTCGTAACAGAAACAGGAATAAAATTTTTCTTTACATTATCTCTGTCTTCAACAGTGAGTTTCCTTATTTGTGAAATTTCCGCTAATAATCGCTCATGCTTCTCGCTTGCCATCTTATTTCCCTTCTTTACGAATGTATATTTTCGTTTCTCAAGTTGATGCAATCGTTACACAACCTCAACCCCTTAAAATGCTTCAACCTCTTCAACAATCTCACTTCCCCCCCGGAGGACAATACTGCTTGAGATAATTGGTATAGAGCGTTGACAAATGCCTCGTGGTGCCTTCACCTTCAGAAATGCTATGGCTCCTGTTGGGGTAAGACATGAACTGGAATTGCTTGTTGTACTTGATCAACTCATTCTGCAGCAATTCGGCATTTTGGTAATGCACGTTGTCATCGCCTGTTCCATGGATGTACAAGAGATTTCCCCTGAGGTTCTTCGCATGGGTGATGGGTGATCCTTTGACAAAATCTTCGCGGTTTTCCTGCGGCAATCCCATGTAGCGTTCCTGGTAAATATTATCATAGGTCAATTGGAAGGCAACCGCAGCAATGGAAATCCCTGTCTTGTAAATTTCAGGATACCTGAACATGAGGTTCAAGGTGGCAGAACCGCCTCCACTCCATCCCCAAACAGCAACCCGGGTGGTATCAATGAAGCCCATTTTGAACACTTCTTTGGCGGCCTTGGCCTGATCATCAATATTC
>JBIIQT010000022.1:0-37398 GCA_044341875.1 Chitinophagaceae bacterium
AACAGCTATTTGTCCATTGCCGCCGATGGCAGCATCACCATTGCATCACCCAATCCTGAACTCGGACAAAACATCAAAACATCATTTGCCATGATTGTTGCTGACGAGCTGGATGCAGACTGGAGCAGGGTGACAGTAGTTCAAGCTCCATTGGATACTACTAAATTCGACAGGCAGTTAACTGGTGGAAGTGGTGCCGTTCCTCATTCTTGGAAAAGGTTGCGCACAGCCGGGGCCACTGCAAGGCAGATGCTCATTGCCGCTGCCGCCTCTACCTGGAATGTACCTGCATCAGAATGCACAGCTGAAAACGGATTTGTGATCCATAAAACCAGTGGGAAAAAAACCGGCTATGGAGACTTGGTTGCTATCGCCTCCAAATTGAATGTTCCAACAGATGTTCCCTTGAAGAATCACAAGGATTTCAAACTCATCGGAAAGCCAATCCGTAATGTTGAAAATAAAAATATTGTTGTTGGTAAACCCATGTTTGGGCTTGATTTTTACCGCGACGGAATGGTGTATGCGGTTGTTCAACGTCCACCTGCCTTTGGTTCAAAAATCAATACTGTAAACGACAAAGCTGCAAGGGCTGTTCAAGGCGTTGTTGATGTAGTGAAGTTTGGTAACAATGTTGCAGTGATCGCCAACTCAACCTGGGCTGCCATGAAAGGCAGAAAGGCTCTGGAAATTACCTATTCGGCTGACAAGGCTTTGGAGAGCAGTTCGGATCATGCAGATATTTTCAGCAAGTTGATGGATAGTGCCAATGCACGCATGCACCGCAAGGATGGAGATGTAAATGCTGCATTCAAATCAGCATCAAAGGTTATCAAAAGGGAATATGAATGTCCTTTTGTGCCACACAACCCCATTGAGCCGATGAATTTCTTTGCAGATGTCCGTTCAGACAAAGTAGAACTGATTGGCCCTACGCAAACACCAGGATCAGCCCGCAGGGCCGTTTCAGACCTGCTCAAAATTCCTGAAAAAAATATTACGGTTGATATCACCCGCTTGGGTGGTGGCTTTGGACGCAGGCTGAAATATGACTATGTGGTTGAAGCCGCTGAAATTTCTTCCATCATCAAAAAACCTGTGAAGGTTATCTGGACAAGGGAAGACGATATGGGTGGAGGAAGTTATAGACCTGCTGTACGTTACCGGTTTGAAGCAGCGCTCGATGCAAACAACAATTTGACTGGGTATAAACTCAGGGGTGTTGGCATGAACGCCGGGGCTCCTACCAGAGAGAATAATTTCCCATCGGGTTCAATAGACAATTTGTTGATTGAGTCATTGGGTCATAACTCGCCCATCACGACTGGAGCATGGCGGGCTCCGATCACAAACTTCCTGGCCTATGCAGAGCAAGCGTTTTTAGATGAGGTAGCAGAAGCCATGGGTAAGGATCCTGTGCAAATGCGGCTTGATTTATTGCAAAAGGCACGTACCAAACCAGCAGGCCCTGTTCGGTATGATATCGACCGGATGGAAACAGTGGTTAAGACTGTTGCAGAAAAAGCACAGTGGGGCAAAAAGAAAGGAGTATCTCAAGGCATCAGTGTCTATTTTTCTCATGCATCTTATGTAGGCCAGATTTGTGATGTGGTGATCCAAGACGGTCAACCCGTGATCAAAAAAATCACTTCTGTTGCAGATTGTGGCGTGGTGGTAAATTCTTCTGGAGCAGAGCAACAGGTCATGGGTGGAATTCTCGATGGCATGGGAACTGCGATGTATGGAAAACTTTCCTTCAATGCTGGCGAACCGGAGCAGAAGAATTTCAATGTATACAGACATATTCGCATGAAGGGCATTCCGGAAGTGGAAGCGCATTTTGTAGACAATGGAAAGGATCCCACCGGTTTGGGTGAACCTGCATTGCCACCAGCAGGAGGAGCAGTGGCCAATGCCATCTACAAGGCAACAGGAAAGCGCATGTACAAGCAACCCTTCATCGAAGAGGAACCGTTCAAGACTGAAGAATAAACGTAACAGCAGCTTTTTCTCTGCTTATTTTTTCAAACAGCGAACATTGCCATGAAAATAATCATGCTCATTCTCACGGTTTCCCTTTCGGTTCTATCCTG
Source organism: Chitinophagaceae bacterium (assembly GCA_044341875.1). Classification (GTDB taxonomy): domain Bacteria; phylum Bacteroidota; class Bacteroidia; order Chitinophagales; family Chitinophagaceae; genus Pollutibacter. The sequence goes on from JBIIQT010000022.1 coordinate 2,094, forward strand.
CAAAAAGGAAAGCAGTCAAGGACCTACAGACCAGAAACCTCCAGACAAAATAAGCGAACAAAAAACGATCAACTTGAAAATCGATGGCAATGATCGAAGCTTCATTGTGTATCTGCCAATCGGCTATAACAATGCAGGAAAGATGCCCATGATTTTTGTCATTCATGGAGGAGCTGGCACCCCGGAGGGAATGATCAATATAGCCAATTTCAAAAATATCGCAGAAAGGGATAAGGTTGTTTTGGTATATCCCTCTGGCATTCAAAAAAACTGGAATGATGGAAGACCCACAAATCCGAATCAATTGGGAATCAATGATGTCAGTTTTTTCAATCAGTTAGCTGATCACATGATTGCCAACTATTCCGTTGATGCTTCCAAAATTTATGCAACTGGAATATCCAATGGAGGATTCATGAGCTCAAGACTGGGATGTGAATTGAGCAATAAAATTGCAGCGATTGCTGTTGTGGCTGCTACCATGGAAGCCACAACAATTGCCCCCAATTGCAATCCGGCAAAAGCGGTTCCTGCAATCTACATGCATGGTACTGCAGATCCACTTGTGCCCTTTACCGGAGGAGTAATGACAGCTGGTGGAACGGCAGGAGGAACAATCCTTTCGCATTTCCAGACAATTGACAAATGGGTTTCAATCAACCGATGCAATACAACTCCCGTTATTACAGACCTTCCTGATATTGCCAATGAAGGAACAACTGTAAAACAAAGAGTGTATGGCGGAGGGTCAAATGGTGCTGAAGTTGTTAGCCATGTGATCCTGAATGGTGGTCATACCTGGCCACAAGGTTTCCAATATTTATCTGAATCCATTATTGGAAAAACAAGTCAGGATGTGAATGCTTGCGAGGTGATATGGACGTTCTTTAAACGATTCAAAAGGCAATAGGCATAATTTCCCTGATTAGGGAATTGTTATCACCATAAGAAAAGGCTTTTACTTTCCGAAAGGCCATGTCAGATCCTGATCTTTAACCCTCCATTGATGACAAACCCATCTACTGGGGCATAGATATCCCTGAAGACAGGATTCAGCAGCGTACCGGTATAAATCTTTTCAAACCTTGATTGTCTTGTATTGGTGAAATTCTCAAAATTGATGAAGAGAGACCATTTCTCCCAAAGTTTTTCGGCCATGAAACCAGTGATCCAATAATCCCTTCCAAAGCTACCATCACCCAATTTTTGTTTACTGAAATAATACGCTTCCAGTCCCAATTTGAGCTTGTCTTCAATTTCATACATCAACACATTGTTCAGCCGATGACGGGCTGTGAGGGGTAACCATTGTTTTGAATTGACAAAATGGGTGCTGGCATCTGTATAGGTATAACCCAGGAACAACTTGAAATCAGCATAGGTAAGCCTGAGATTGGTTTCCATCCCTTTTGTGTCAAGAAATCCTGCTGCATTTTCAAATTCCACTTTATTGCCAGAAGTATTTGTCAAAACAAGGGGATGAGAAAGTTTGGTATAGAAAAAGAGTTGGTTAACACTCAAACCAACATCACCAATTGAGGTTTTATAATTGATATCCCAGTTCACACCTCTTGATCTTTCATTTCTGGAGTTGATGATATCAATAGGAAGTAGATTCCTGAACTGTCTTCTTTCTGCTTCTTCGGTAAAAATGGTTGGCGGTTTGTAACCATATCCACCACCAATCCTGGTGGTCAATTCTGGGGTTAGCCGGAACATGGCAGAGACCCTGGGAAGGACTTCAAACCCAAATTCATTGATATGATCTCCTCTCAGCCCTGTTTCCAACACGATCTTTTCACTGAATGACCAGGCATTTTGAATAAAAATTCCAAAGGTGTTGAAACGATAGTCTCTTTTGGGATCAATTGCATTGGGCTTTTCCACCAGGTTTTCTGTGACCAGATTGGTTCCTACGACCCAATCTGAATTTTCTCCTTTTCTGTTCCAGCTTAGCTCTGAGAATGAAGATTGCTGAAGGGCGTTGAAAATGTAGTCTGGTATGGACAGCATTCGGTTGAAATGACTGTAACTGTTCTTAAATTGAAGGGTAGCGCGCTCATTGAATCGATGCGCTATGCCAAACTGGGTTGTAAATCGATCCGTATTGTTCTTTTCAAAAAAACCAGCACTCCCCTTTTTGATATAATCCATGCTCCCACCCGTTCTATTTTCAGTTGTATAGTTGATCCCAAAATCAGCAGTGGTATTTTTCCCGTAAACAAAAAAGCGTGGATTGATGGTATACCGCTGAAACTCCGGTATTGCAGTTAATCCTATGGAAGCAGGATCAAATGCTGTGTTGCTGTTCCTTGAGGCAAAAACGGTTAACCCTGTCTTTCCATATTTTTCACTGTAAAAACTGCTAAGATCCAAACCTCCTGCAGACGTGGCATTGGCCAGGAAATTCAGTTCACGTTCTTCAACAGGAGTTTTAGAAACCAGGTTTACCAACCCGGCTATAGCACCACCGCCGTATAGCGTTGAAGCAGCACCCTTGATCACTTCAACCTGCTTGAGATCAAGTGGAGCAATTTGTAAAAGAGAAAGGCTTCCGGCAAAACCTGAGTACATGGGATATCCATCTCTCAACATTTGTGTATACCGTCCATCCAATCCCTGAATACGGATACCTGCATTGAATGAGGTTGCGGAGGTTTGTTGTGTTTGTATACCGGTGCTTTCATTCAACATCATCCTGATGTCGCCGGGCTTCATGTTTCCTTTCTCAGTAAGCTCTTCACCGGAAATTACTTCCGTCCGGGTTGGTGTATTCTCAATGGTTCGACTGATCCGCGTTGCGGTAACGATAATTTCCTCTTCCTCTTCTTCACGTTCTTCCAGCAATACCTCCTGAACGGCAGTTGGATACTGTGGTGTTTTTATTGTGATTGTTTTATCGGCAAAACCGATGAACGAAACGTTGATGGTATAGCTTCCATCAGGAATTTGCTCAAACACAACAATACCAAGACTGTCTGCTTGTTTTGTTCGATTGAGTTCAATGATTTTTACAGTTGCGCCAACCAAAGGCTCGTTAGCATCAGCATTTTTAATGATTAAACGATAGGTTGATTGAGCACATATAGAAAAACTGGTAAAAAAAAGTGTGAGAGGCAATAAAAGCAAATATTTCATTGGCATAAAAGATGTACAAATAAAAATTTATAATCGCTAGGATGAAGATATTGTAAATTTAGAGATGGATTAGAGATACAAAGAAATTGATTTATCCATCTTGGTATTCACCTTCTTCAATCAATCTTTTGGATAAAAAATCAACGCACTGTCATTGATTTTAAATTCACCTTTATTCAGTAACTCCAGTACTTCCGAAGCTGCATAGATGAGCGGGCCATAGCCATGGGCTGCAAACTTGCTCACAGGCCTGTGATAATAAAAAGCGGGATCAAATGCCATGCCCGTTCCTACGCATGTACCCTCTACTTGTCCGGCAGCATTTACTTTAGAAGCAACAGCATTCCAGCCCAATGCAACGACCGGTGCATAAGCCAGTTTGTCAATCCAACCTTCATTGCAGGCTTTGGCAATACAATACGTATAAATGGCAGTAGCGGAAGTTTCAAGATATGAATCGGGCCTATCCAACAACTGGTGCCAGAAGCCTGTGCCATCCTGCAATTTGACCAATCCCTCTACATGCTTGCGAAAAAGGTTCAATACAAAATTTCTTTTGGGATGATTCGCGGGTAGTACATCCAGCAACTCTGTAATGGTCAACAAAGCCCACCCATTGGCCCTGGCCCAGTGAAAAGCAGGATGTGTCTGCATGTCTTGGACCCAGCCATGCATGAAAAGACCCTTGCTGGGAACAAACATTTTGCTGCTGTAAGATTCCAGTTGATAAATGGCATCATCAAAATAAGCAGGCTTGTTGGTGTACTTGGCCATCTGGGCCAAAGCCGGTAGTGCCATATACAAGTCATCCAACCATAATGTATTTTTCAGTGGACGATTCCTGGCAATGGTCTTGTCAGGAAACCTGAATTCCTTCTGGGAAATATAATCCAGGTAAAATTTAATCTGTTTGTCGAGTCCTGTAGCAAACCCCTTCATTGTTGATTTAATCATGGATGCGGCTACTGCACCCCCATCATCCAATGCATGAGGAGCAACCGGTTGACGAAGGGCAAAATCACCACTCAAAGCCAATTCTCCTTTAGCTATCTTTTCTCTGAAAACACCCGCCCAATGGGCAATAAACGCATGACGATCTTTTACATAATTCACATATTTTTCATCGCCGGTGCGCTGATGGGCATTGAGCAATGCACTGTACACCACTCCCCATTCGTAGCTGGTTATCCTGAAAACGCCTTTTTTAAGGATGACATTCTTGGTGAGTGATGCCGGCGAATCAATTTTTTTTCCTGTTACTGTATCTATCAATTCCGGAGGTGTGTTTTGATTGATGTAGTTGAAGATCCTGTCCAAGGTTCCTTTCACCAATACTTTATCTGGAGCTTTATATAGTGTGGGATAATTGGCTGGCAGCAGGTGCAGCGGTGTGTTGACATCATCTTTTTCCTGAGCGTATAACTGGATTGAGCATACAATACTGATGACAAGGCACAACAATTGTTCACGTATGTTCATGTTAATCAAATGATTTTTTTAAAAGTAGATGTTTTTTTTAGACGAAAACACAATTGATGCAGCAGAAACATATTGAAATTGATCTGTTTTCATCCAGGCTGGTGTCGGGAACGATTGCGTAAATTATTTCTATAAACTTCAATGGATAAAATCACTCTAATAGTTTCAACTTCATCATGATATCCGTTTGTTCTTCGTCCCCCAATTTGAAGATGTGCTTGTCAAAGGCAACAAATCCATTCTTGGTATAAAACTGTATTGCCCGCTTGTTTTCCTCCCAAACACCCAGCCAGATAAAATCGACTTTTTGTACGTACGCCTGTTCGAGGGCTTTTTCAAAAAGCTGTTGCCCAATGTTCTGTCCATGAAATTCCGTCAAAACATAAATTCGTTCAATCTCCAGTGCATTGTCATTTTTGATTTCAGTCTGAGATTGCCCAATGTTTAGTTTCAAATAGCCAATGATACTGTTGTCCTGCATTGCGAAATAAAATTCAGCATTGGGATCATTGATTTCTGCCTGGAGTTTGGCGAGGGAAAAGCCTTCCTCAAGGTATTTCTCCATGTTCTCCTTGCTGTTGGTGGATGAAAATGTTTCAGCAAAGGTTTTCCTGCCAATCTCTTGCAAAAGCAGCGCATCCTCACCCGTTAATCGCCTAATTTCCATAGAAGCCATATAATATCATTATTCTGATTTACCGATAATGGCACAATATTATGGATATTTTTTACCTTATATCAAGGGATGCTCGGACTCCGAAGAAGATACCTTTCTATCTACACCACATAGACAAGCAGGTAAAACAATAAGAAAGCATCAAATTAATGTAGTCTGATACACATTGTGTTTATATAAAAAGGATATATATGGAAAGAATAAATGAGATCAACAACATACAATCAGGGATCAAAGAAAACATCGAGGATCCCAAACAACTTGAGTTGTTGTACCGAAAAAACAAGGTCCTTTTCAAACAGGCCTTTAACAGTCTATACAATGAATTAAACAACAATGCCATTGCCCAAGCATGGCATGAAAGACTCAACTACCAGGAAGAAGAGATCAACTGGGGAATCAGCAGTGAGCTGAAGATGGTTGCCCTGATTGCGTTCTTAACCGGTCTGCTGGCTAAATCACCACAAATATTTGATATCGAACCGGATTATTTCTTTTCCCGCAACATTGGATTGATCGCATTTCCCATGCTGATGTTCTTTTTTGCATGGAAACAGGGGTTGGCCTGGAAAAGCATGTTGCTTCCAATCATTGCTGTAGTTGTTTCAGGAGTGTACATCAACCTACTCCCTAAAAACGAAAAAAGCGATACATTGGTACTGGCCTGCATTCACTTGCCTATATTGCTGTGGACCATGCTTGGATTCGCATTTGCAGGTGGAGACATGAAAAATGTTGGAAAAAGGATTGGATTTTTGAGATACAATGGAGACCTGGTGGTGATGTCATCCATCATGGTGCTGTCAGGAATTTTGTTCTCCGGATTGACCTTTGGATTGTTTGAAATCATTGGACTCGATATCACAAGTTTTTACGTTGATTATGTAGTGATATGGGGGCTTTCAGCCATCCCCGTACTGGCAACATTCATGGTGCGAAACAACCCCCAACTGGTAGACAAAATCTCTCCCACCATTGCGAAAATATTTACTCCATTGGTTGCCATAACACTGCTGGTATTTTTATCTGCCATGGCATTCACAAGAAAAAGCATTTACCACGACAGGGATTTTCTAATGATCTTCAATGCATTGCTGATTTTTGTAATGGCCATTGTATTGTTTTCCATAACTGAAGCAACCAAAAAAGAAAACAACAGGGTCAGCCTGCTGTTTTTATTCGCATTGTCCATCCTGACCGTTATCACCAATGGCATCGCCCTTTCTGCTATTGGTTTCAGGATTTTCGAATACGGCATCACCCCCAACAGATTGGCCGTACTGGTGTCAAACCTCCTGATTTTCATGAACCTGATCTGGATAACACATCAACTGCTCCAAAACATCAAAAAGAAAAAGGATGCAGAAAATATTGAACAGGCCATTGCATTCTTTCTGCCGATATACGGACTATGGACGGCCATTGTTGTATTCATCATTCCAGTTTTGTTTGGATTTAAATAAAGCCTATTGATAGAAAAAGAGATATAATGAATAAATTTAGCGCATGCCAGCAACATCCAAAGACCCATTGCACGGAAAGACATTGGAATTCATCGTTAATGAACTCGTTGAATACTTCGGCTGGGAAGACCTTGGGCAACACATCCGCATCAATTGTTTCAACAGCAATCCAAGTGTTCAATCCAGCCTGAAATTTCTTCGCAAGACACCATGGGCGAGGAAACAAGTGGAAGATTTGTACATTAGAATGAACCTCAGCAACAATGGAAAAGTGCAGAAAGACAATGAGCAAGAGCAATAAACTGCTATTCTGTTCGTATTATGGCCTTTAATGCTCCACACAATTGAACATTGTCAACGGACAGCATTAATTTTGTTATCCACTTCATGTCCAAACTCACATTAGGCAATAAATTCATCGATGTTTCAGACTATGGCAGGCCTATGGCCAGGATCATCGTACGAATGTTGAAATCGACAAGGGTCAGTGCGATCCACATTACATTGTTGTTTGGCGTATCCGGAATGCTCGCTATCTATTGCATGAGGTTAGAAGCATACTGGGCTGCAGGATTTTTCCTGGTATTGAAATCCATTTTGGATGCCGCTGATGGTCAACTGGCAAGGACCAAAAATCAACCTTCCTATACCGGCCGTTACTTGGATTCCATTCTGGACAGTCTGCTGAATTTTGCATTGATTGTTGCCATCGCAATTTTTACAGATGCAAATTTCAGCTTTGCCCTTCTGGCCTTTATCTGCATGCAAACCCAGGGGACTTTGTACAACTACTACCATGTGATTTTAAGACACAGCACGGATGGTGAAATCACAAGCCAGATTTTTGAAAATCAATCACCCAAAGCATACCCTGAAGAAAGACAGGCCATGGTCAACTTTCTCTTCAGGTTGTTTCGATTGCTCTACAAGGTATTTGATGATTTTATTTATGCCCTTGACCCAAATGCTTCCAAAGCGAGCGTCACACCGAAATGGTTCATGTTCATGGTTTCATTTTATGGATTGGGATTTCAGTTGTTGCTGATGGCCGTTTTTTTGGTGCTGGGATGGATTGATCATATCATCCCCTTTTTCATCGGATATTCAATACTGATTCCATTTCTTATTGGAACCAGAAGGATGTTATTGAAGTGAAATCAGATCTGATGTAACCCTGGTCGATGAATACGCCATTTGACGGTGTTAACCTACCTTTACACAAATGAATATTGTACTGTTCGACGGGATATGCAATCTCTGCAATGCATCTGTTCGCTTCATCACGAGGCATGACAGAAACAGTAGAATAGCATTTGCTTCATTGCAAAGCGAAACCGCGAAACAGCTGTTATTGAAAATGAACATTGACTCGCAGAAAATAGATTCAATCATCTTCATTTCAAATGAAAAGATGTTCATCAAATCAGATGCTGCCATTGAGATTGCAAAACAGCTGAATGGCTTTCCACATTACCTGAAATTTTTTCAAGTTATTCCAAAGCCCATCAGGGATTTTGTATATGACCTGATTGCCAAAAATAGGTACCGGTTCTTTGGAAAAACTTGCTCCCTTGAACACTCAAATCAAAACAAATGAAAAAATCATTCCTGGCTTGTCTGCTCTTGTTTTCATTCAATGCAACATTGAATGCACAGTCAAATCCCCAGCTGATAAAGGCAACCAATGAATTTTTGCTGACACTGAGTGATGTTGAGATGGGCAAAACCATTTATGCATTCAACGACCCTGCAAGGTTGAAATGGACCAACTTGCCTGTAGGGATGGAAGCCCGACCCGGTATTCAATATGGTTCTCTCAGTGACAAAAGTCGCCTGGCCTATCACCGTGTACTCAGCGCACTGCTCAGCTCACAGGGATATTTGAAAACCACCAGCATCATGCAATTGGATGATATTTTGAACATGCTCTACCAACAGGCATTCGATGATGGGAAAATTACCGATAAGACACTGAAAGGGATGCAGAACCTCAAGTGGGCACATGGAAACTACTATATCGCCATTTTTGGAAAGCCGGCAGAGAATAAACCCTGGGGCCTGAATTTTGGCGGCCACCATATGGCACTGAGCATGACTTCCGATGGTCAAAAAATCAGCATGTCGCCCTATTTTATCGGAACAGATCCTTCAGAGGTGAAATCAGGAAAATATGCAGGCCTGCGGATTTTGAGCAAAGAAGAGGATTTTGGTTTCATGTTGGTTCAATCCATGTCAGCGCAACAAAAAGCCATTGCTGTTTTGAACCGTGCTGTGCCAAAAGATATCATCACCAACCCCAAGAGCAGTCAGCGGATCGACAGCAATTATGGGATCCAGGCCAAACAATTCACAAAAGACCAGAAGGAAATGCTGCAGTTGTTGATCCAGGAGTTCGTGCACAATTTTGAACACGAAAAAGCGCATCAACTCATGGATAAGATCATCAAGTCAGGGATTGAAAAAATTTATTTCGCATGGATTGGAAGTCTCGAGAACAACAAGCCCCATTATTATATCATAAATGGCCCTGACTTTTTGATTGAATACGACAATGTTGGATTCAGCAACGATGGCAACCATATTCACGCCATCCTCAGAGAAAAGGGTAGCGATTTTGGAGCAGACATTCTGAAACAACACTACCAGGAGTCAAAGCACTGATCAGGGTCCAATGCTGGAATCAAAAAGTAAGTTGCTTTAGTTGGCAATCAGGCTTTCGTACAAACAATTGATTGATTTCCTGATCACGGTATTGTATCCCTCAGAATATCCCGGAGCACATCCGTTGCTGATAACAACAATGCCGAACTTCTCTTCCGGATGAAAATACATGGCGCTGAACAATCCGTAAGCCACGCCAGTATGACCTTTCAATGTTTTGCCAGGAATGAGTTTACTGGTAGTCTCTATCGCAAATCCATATCCTTCTTCTGCAGACATGGCTGTTTGCATTTGCTGCGCACTCTTTTTGGAAATGATTCTTTTCCCTTTGTATTTTCCATAATTGCTGTGCATCAGCATGTATCCGGCAAGGTCGGGTGCTGAAATCTTCATTCCGCCAGTAGGCGAAAAAACAGGCGTAGTATAGCCCATCACATAATTGGATAGATCCTTCGACCGACTGGCATAGGCACCCTCTGACAGGACAAATTTTGTGGAATCAGCCCTGTACTCATAAATGGATGCAAAACGTGATTTTTCCAATCCATCGACGTCATATCCTCCATACAACTTAAGGGGATCCAATACATGCTTTATTACGTATTGATCGAATCTTTCTCCTGAAATCTTTTCAATGATGGCACCAATCATGTTGAAATTCAAGTTGCAATAAGCATAGCCCTTTCCCGGTTCGTAATTGCTATACGATTTAGCCCAGTTCGGGTTTTTATCAGGGTTGATGGCATCAAGGCTGAAATATCCCTGGCTATCATTGATCGAAGACAAATGCGACATCATCAATCGAAGCGTAATAACCGTCTCGGGAAATTTCGGGTTGCGCACCTTGAAACCGATGAGCTCACTCACATCCTGGTCAATGGAAAGTTTTTTTCTTTCTGCTAGCTGCATGATGGAAGTGGCAGAAAAGGATTTGGAGATCGAAGCAATCCTGAAAATACAATCGTCCGTCAACGGGGTTTTGTTTTCTTGGTTTTTGTTCCCGAAGGACTGGGTATAAATGATTTTATTGCCTTTTACGACAGCAACAGAAAGGCCCATTACCGGTATTTCCTGCATGATGGCTTTGATGCCTGCTTCGGCTTTTTCCGGCTGGGCTTTTGCAAGTGTTGAAATGAGGAATAGGGCTTGCAACATGAGCCAAAAGGAAGATCGCATATTTTTCATGATTGAATTTAATGCATGCAAACCATACTAGCAAATTGATTGAATTGGCCTTTCTTCATATCTTCAATCCTCAATCCCCATCATCATGAAACGTCTGTTATATTTCGCATTGCTGACCATTGTTGTTGTTGCAGGAGTCCTATTGGTCAATACTTTCCGTTTTCAAAAAGCAGCAGTATTCAACGGTACCGTGGTTGAAATCCCGAACAACGATTCAGCAGCCGTTCATTTGAGCAATGCCATCCAGATAAAAACAATTTCATTCGGCGATACACTGGCCATTGACACAACTGAGTTCACCAAATTCCGCAGCTTCATGGAAAGCACTTACCCATTGATGCACCAGCAGCTGGAAAAGATGACCTTCAACCAATTCAGTTATGTGTTCAAATGGAAAGGGAAAGACACTACAGCAGCTCCATATGTATTGATGGCACACATGGATGTGGTTCCTGTGGAAGCAGTAGCGGAAAGCAAATGGACCTATCCCTCCTTCAGTGGCATCATCAAAAACGATACCATCTGGGGAAGAGGAGCTGTGGATGACAAAGCCTCTGCCATTGCCATCATGGAAGCGGTTGAAAAACTACTCAAGGAAAACCATGTGCCAGAACGCACGATTTACCTGGCTTTTGGACATGATGAAGAGATCGCCGGCAAGAGAGGCGCCGCCATTTTTTCCAAATGGTTCAAGGAAAACAACATCAAACCTGCATTTGTATTGGATGAAGGTGGACAGATTGATACGCAGCGTTTCAAAGACGTCGGCAGGCCTGTAGCAGTGATTGGAACCGGTGAAAAAGGATTTGTAAACATCGACCTTACAGTAGAAATTCCCGGTGGGCATTCATCGATGCCTGATAAAGAAACGGCCATTGATGTTCTCAATCAGGCCATCGTTAAAGTAAGGGCCAATCAAATGCCTGCCATGATCACGCCTTCAGTCGGTGAATTGCTCAACCGCACTGGCGCAGCCCAATCATTCTTCACCCGCATGGTAATGTCCAACATGTGGCTCTTTAAGGGAAAGGTGATCAGCAAGTTGGAGGAAAACAAACAGACCAATGCGATGGTACATACCACAATTGTTCCTACCATCGTCAAGGCAGGCATCAAAGACAATGTGATACCTTCTATTGCCAAAGCAACTTTCAACAGCCGGATTCTTCCCGGAGAAACCAGTGAAGATGTGGTGAATTTTGTGAAAAAAGCCATCAATGATGAGCGGGTAATGGTGAAAAAACAAACCATCTCTCTCATGGAACCTTCGGCAACAACTCCCACAGATCACCCAGCATTCAAGAAGCTGGAAGGGATTGCCAATAGCCTTGTTCCATCAGCATTGGTATCACCCTACCTGATGATTGGCGCAACGGATTCCCGTTATTTCAGGGGTTTCAGTGAAGCGGTATTGAACTTTACGCCCATGCAAGATGCCAAAGGATTTCATGGCATTGATGAGCGCATTGGGATTTCAGATTTGAACAGGATGATTGCTTTTTACAGACAGGTCATCACTTCAAAATAAGGTTGATGGATATTGAGTTGAGCAGTGATTACCCCTCAACATAATGTTTGAAGTTGTTCAGGATGGACTGCCAACCAGCTTCCTGCAATTCCAATGAATTGACTTCCTCAGGTTCAAAGATTTCTGTGATGCTCACTGCACCATCGATTTCATTGAATGCAATTTTCAGGTTTCTTCCATCATCGCCCAAATACATTCCAATGCTTGATAGGGATCCACCTTTACATAGGTTCCCAAAAAATCAAAATTCACGCTGCCATCTCTGGCGGCCATGATGTAATGGAACTCGCCATCAACCCTGAGGTCATTGGTTGCAGATGGACAGTGCCAGTCTGGGCTTGCATTGTTCCATTGCATGATGTGCTCGGGTTTCGTCCAGAAATCCCAGACAGTATTCATTGATGCGTTGATGGTGGCCTTAACGGTAATGGTGCGCATGTGTATTTTGTATGTAAGGATATGAATTTATGAATTTAATTTAAGTGATTTAAGCGTAAATTTGATACGTAGAACAAAAATGAACAACCTTTCTGCATACAAACAAGAAATCAATGAACTTTGTGAGAACCATAAGGTCAGGAGCTTATATGCATTTGGGTCGGTCTTGAGTTCCAATTTCAATACCAATAGTGACATTGACCTCATCGTTGAGTTTAATGATATTGATGTGAAAGATTATGCTGACAACTATTTTGATTTTAAGTTCTCATTAGAAGAAATATTCAATCGCCCGGTTGACTTATTGGAAGAACAAGCAATTAAAAATCCTTATTTTAAACAAGTAGTAAACCAATCAAAAGAACTTGTTTATGGATGATAAAATCAAAGCCTGGCTTTTTGATATTTTAAATGCTATCATGGAAATTGATAGTTACTTTGATAATATTCCAAAAGAATTTACAACTTACAAAAATGATCTTCGAACAAGAAGAGCTGTTGAAAGAAATGTTGAAATTATTGGAGAAGCACTAAATAGAATCATCACAAAAGACCCCACAGTTACTATTTCAAATGCAAGAAAAATTGTAGACACAAGAAATAGAATCATACATGGCTACGACTCGGTTTCAGATGAAATTATTTGGGGGATTGTTATAAATCATCTTCCAGTCCTTCAGACAGAAGTACAAAATTTATTGGGAGAGTAACCCGTTAATGACTTAGCCTTACCGCCTCAACAACATCAGGATCGATCCCGCCAAAGTCAGTACCAACACCACCTTACGGTAGTGCTCATCCTTTATTTTTCCAACGATGAAGATTCCGGCCACAAAACCGATGGCAAGGGTTGGAACCAGTAATGCATCAATTTTGAGGCTCTGAACAGTGATGTTCTTCCAAAAAAAGACCTGCAAGGGAAATTTAACAAGGTTGATGATGAGAAATATCCAGGCAGCAGTTCCGATGAAACTATTCTTGTCTACCCGCATGGCCAGAAAATACAGGTTGGAAAATGCTCCTGCCAGGTTGCCGATCATGGTGGTGAAACCCGCTGCCAGACCCGTTGACACAACAAACATTGGATGACTGGGAACCTCTTGCGATTTTCTGTACTCCATCACCAATGCAATCACAATGGTCAACAAAATAATGATGGCCATGATTTTTCTGAAAATAACCTCATCCATATCCTGTCCCAAATAAACACCCAACACAATGCCCACCAACATCCAGGGTGTAAGTTTTTTGAAGTGCTTCCACTCTGCATGTCTGTTGTAGTAAGCAACAGCTGCAATATCAGCAAGGCAGAGCAAAGGCAAAACAATGCCCGTTGAGGCCTTGCTCCCAAATACAATCGCCATCAGCGTTACACTCAGCATATCCACACCCTTGAGGCCGGCTTTGGTAAGGCCGATGATGAAGGAAGCCAGGAGGATCAGTAGCCATTCTGAATTGGAGTGAAGTGCAATTATTTCAGTCATAATATAGAAATGCAATTTACACTTTTAATAGAATGATTAATTTCAACAGTGCATCGTTAATTTATTTAGATTTGAACTACTCAACTACTTTTCAATCATGCCATACAGAATAATCAGTCTTTGTCTTTTGTTGATATTGGGTTTCACTCAAGCACAAACAACATCAGCGCAAAAAAAAGCAGTCATCGCCTATTACTCAGGAAGCCTTGCTGCAATTGACAGTTTCAATGCAAAAAACTTCACGCACATCATTTATTGCTTTGGACGACTCAATGGCAATGACCTGAAAATTCGTGGAGAAAAAGATACGCTCTTGATCCAGAAGATGGTGGCCATGAAAAAACAAAACAAGGACCTGAAAGTATTGTTGTCATTGGGTGGATGGGGAGGATGTGCACCATGCTCTGACGTTTTCAGTACTGCAAGGGGCAGGGAGGATTTTGTTCGATCCGTGAAATCCCTGACGGATTATTTTGGATCGGATGGCATTGATCTGGATTGGGAATACCCTACCATTGAAGGATTTCCAGGGCACAGATTTGTTCCGGAAGACAAACAGAATTTTACTGAACTGATTCGGCTTTTGCGCAAGGAATTGGGTAAAAAAAGTACGATTACATTTGCAGCAGGTGGTTTTCAAAAATTCATTGATCAGTCGGTAGATTGGAAAGCCATCATGCCACTTGTTGATTACGTAAACCTGATGACCTACGATCTTGTTGGAGGATATTCTACTGTAACAGGCCACCATACTGCGTTGTACAGCACCGACAAACAAAAGGAATCAACCGACAATTGTGTGAGCAGTTTGCTCAACATGGGTATCCCATCAAAAAAACTGATTGTGGGTGCCGCATTCTACGCCCGCACCTGGGAAGGGGTATCCCCAGAAAACAATGGACTTTACCAAAAAGGGACCTTCAAACATTTTATAGGATACAACCAGTTTCCTACGCGCATATCTGAAAACAGTGGTTATACCATGTACTGGGACGAACAGGCTCAGGCACCTTATGCTTACAATGCCAAAGAAAAATCATACGCCACTTTTGACAACAAAAAATCCATTGCAGCAAAAACCAAATATGTCATGCAGCGAAAATTGGGAGGCATCATGTTCTGGCAGCTTGGACATGATACAGCCAATGATGGATTGGTTGACACCATCAACAAGACACTGAAAGGCAAATAGGATAATTTGCTATTCGATGGATTATTTCCTCGCAATAAATTTATAACAGAGAACCTGCCTACTTAATAGGCGTACAGTGTTCAGCAAGGATCCTGACTTTTCCTTTGTGCTTGACAATCGTAACGCTGCAGCGCTGTTTATCATTGAACTGTTCGCCATGGTAGAAACCCTTGCCTTTCCAGATGGTGTTCACCACCGCAGTATTGCCCTCGATCTGCAGGGTCAAATGTTCGCGGTCCATGGTTTGCAATTGATAGATATCTGACCCCGCGGTTGCAATGATGTTTTTGCGGTCAAAGGGTTGTCCAGACTGGGTATAATAGACATAGTGTTCAGACAAAACAGAGTCTACCAATTTGGAATTTTTCTGTTCCCATCCTTGATCAAATTTATCCAATACCGCATAGACTTCCTGTTCGGTCAGCATTGCTTCTTTTTTGGTACAATTCAGCAAAAAGAAGGAGAGCAGAAAAAGGGGGAATATTCGTTTCATGGCATAATGATGTTCAATAAATATACAAAATTCACCTCTTATCAGGCAAGCAAATGCTTCAATCTGGTACCCATCAAACCAATGCATTCCTTTATTGCTGAATGGGGCAATTCAGCCGTATCCAGTTGGAAGGTTACCCTGGAAATTCCACCCAATGCTTGGGCATGGCGAAGGATTTTCGCTGCAACATCCTCGGCACTGCCTACCAGCAATGCACCAGTCGGGCCTGCCTGTGCTTCAAAATGGGCCCTGGTGGTGGGCGGCCATCCACGCTCTTTTCCAATCTTGGTCATTGCGGCAGCATAGCCAGGATAAAAAGATTCAAAGGCCTGTTCAGTGGTTTCACCAATATATCCGAGTGAATGCAGACCCACTTTGAGCTGCTCCGCAGGATGGCCCGCTTTTTTGCCTGCCTCGCGGTACAAATCAACCAGCGGCCTGAAGCGATGGGTCTCTCCACCGATGATGGCTACCATCAAAGGAAGTCCAAGCGTACCTGCCCTTGCAAAAGAAGAAGGTGTTCCACCGACACCCAGCCAAATGGGAAATGGATCCTGCACCGGCCTTGGATAAATGGATTGGTTCTTCAGCGCAGGACGAAACTTTCCTGACCAGCTGATGGTTTCATTGTTCCTTATCTTCAACAGTAAATCGAGCTTCTCAATAAACAGGGCATCGTAGTCATTGAGGTCCAATCCAAACAAGGGATAGGCATCAATGAAGGATCCTCTTCCTGCCACCATCTCTGCCCTTCCTCCAGAAATCAAGTCCAATGTTGCATGCTGTTGGAAGACGCGCACAGGGTCTGCTGCACTCAAGACAGTAACTGCAGTTCCCAGCCTGATATTTTTTGTTTGGGCAGCTGCAGCCGCAAGAATAAGCGTTGGAGCAGAGTCGAGAAAACCCCTTCTGTGGTGCTCTCCAATGCCAAAATAATCGAGCCCAACCTGGTCTGCATAAGCGATCCTGTCCAACAACTGCTCCATTGCAAGGGCATCGCTGATGGCATTCTCTTCATTGCCACTCATCATGGCGGCAAAACTGTCAATTCCTATTTCCATCTTTCGATTTTATGCCATGCAACATGGCTTATTGTTTATCGCACAAAGGTAAAATTAACGGCGTTTAGCCATACCTTTAAAGGGATTTATTTCAGCAGAACCCACAGATATAATAACTTAAAGCACAAAGCTTTCAGCATGAAAAGTCTTCAAACCCTCTGCGCTCTCTTCTTTTTTTGCGTTACTCTTTCCGCACAACAGCGCCCGAATGTGATCATCATTTATGCGGATGATCTTGGTTATGGAGACCTTGGTTGCTATGGGGCTACAAAGATAAAAACGCCCAATATGGACCGGCTTGCAAAAAGAGGAATCCGGTTCACCAACGGCCATGCCACCTCTGCAAGTTGCACTCCTTCCCGGTATGCATTGATGACAGGAGTATATCCCTGGAGAAAGACAGGAACGGGCATTCTTCCGGGAGATGCTGCACTGATCATTCCTACAGATAAAACCAGCCTGCCATCCCTTTTCAAAAAATCTTCCTACCAAACAGCCTTGGTGGGCAAATGGCATTTGGGGCTTGGGAATGAGGTGCAAAAAAATTGGAACGGTGAAATAAAACCTGGCCCCAATGAAGTAGGCTTCGACTATTCATTCATCTTCCCCGCTACAGCAGATCGTGTACCAACGGTTTTTGTAGAGAACCATCATGTAGTGGCCGCTGACCCCAATGATCCGATTCAGGTAGATTATAAAAAGAAAATCGGCAATGACCCTACAGGATTGGAGAATCCTGAGCTGCTTAAATTGAAAGCCTCGCCCAACCATGGCCACAACAATACCATTGTCAATGGCATCGGCAGGATTGGTTTCATGACCGGTGGAACAAAAGCCAGGTGGACGGATGAAGAACTGCCACTGACCTTCTTGTCAAAATCTCTTGGGTTCATCGAGGAAAACAAGACAAAACCTTTCTTCCTTTTCTATTCCCTTACGGAACCCCATGTTCCCCGCATGCCTTCCACCATGTTCAGAGGAAAAAGCGGATTGGGTTTGCGCGGAGATGCCATCCTGCAGATTGATTGGACGATTGGTCAGGTTTTGAACAAGTTGCAACAGCTGGGCATTGACAAGAACACCATGATCATTTTGACCAGTGACAACGGCCCTGTGCTGGACGATGGATATGATGATGAGGCCGTCACTGCATTGAATGGTCATACACCCTGGGGGCCACTCAGGGGCGGAAAATACAGCGCATTTGAGGCGGGCACCCGTGTGCCTTTTCTTGTGAGCTGGCCTGCCATGATCAAACCCGGCGTATCTGATGCCATGGTATCACAGCTTGATTTTATTGCCTCATTTGCTTCCATGCTCAAAACCAAGGTTCCTGCAGATGATGCGACAGACAGCGAAAACCTGCTTGATGCCTTGCTGGGGAAATCACAGCAGGGAAGAAAGGCCATGGTCAAGCAGGGCTTGCGTACACTTTCAATAACCAATGGAGAATGGAAATACATTGAGCCTAGCAAAGAACCCGCCATTGCAGCACTCACCAACATTGAACTGGGGAACAGCCCGTCAGCACAACTCTATAACCTGAAATCGGATATAGGAGAAAAGAAAAATCTTGCTACCAAACATCCTGAAAAGCTAAAAGAATTGGCGGAATTGTTGCGACTCACAAAAAACGACGGATACAGCGGAAACCCCTTGTTTCCGGGATGGTATGCCGATCCGGAAGCAACCATCTTCGACAAAAAATATTGGATCTATCCCACCTTCTCTGCCCCTTATGAAAAACAGGTCTTCATGGATGCTTTTTCGTCCACTGATTTGTTGACCTGGAAAAAACATCCTCGAATCATTGATACCAACAGCATTCAATGGGCGAAGAAAGCCATGTGGGCACCTTCCATCATCAAAAAAGAAAATAAATATTACCTGTTTTTTGCTGCAAACGATATCCAAAATGACAATGAAAAAGGAGGGATTGGTGTTGCTGTAGCGGATGCTCCTTCAGGCCCATTCAAAGACCATATTGGCAAGCCTTTGATTGATAAGTTTCACAATGGCGCACAGCCCATTGATCAATTCGTCTTCAACGACAACGGAAAATACTACATGTATTATGGTGGATGGAGACATTGCAACCTTGTACAGTTGAACAACCAGTTGAATGGATTTGTCCCTTTTGAAGACGGAAAGACCTTCAAGGAAATCACACCCGAAGGATATGTGGAAGGTCCGTTTGTGTTCAAGCGCAATAACAAATATTATTTCATGTGGTCTGAAGGGGGTTGGACTGGGCCCAACTACAGTGTTGCCTATGCCATGTCAGACAGTCCTGCCGGGCCTTTCAAGCGGATCGGAAAAATCCTGCAGCAAGACCCGAGCATTGCTACTGGAGCTGGTCATCACTCTGTGATTTCAGTTCCAGGCAAAGATCAATACTATATCGTTTACCATCGCCGACCCCTGAATGAGAAAGACCAGAATTCCCGGGAAACCTGCATCGATGAAATGCGTTTTGATAAAAATGGATTGATTCTTCCTGTTGTCATCACCAAAGAAGGTGTAAGAAAACAGCACCTTTAAACCATTATATGATGGAGAACATCAACCAGCGCATAGAGGATTTGGAAAACAGCGTCAAGCAATTGAATGCTGAACAGGGCAGAACAACTGAAACGCTGAATGCTGTTCTTGCTGAACTCCAATCACTGAAGACCTCACTGCAAAAAGATGCGGCATCACCTCAGGCTGAAGTGCCCTTTGTTCGAAGATCAAGTTCATTTGTTCCCCCTCCTAAAAAACAAGTACCTACTAACACTACCAATGTTCGGAAAGATCAGTTGGAAAACCTGATCGGCAGCAACATCATCAATAAAATAGGGATTCTCGTTACTGTTGTTGGTGTATTTATCGGTGCAAAATATGCCATTGAAAAAGAGCTCATCAGCGCGACCACAAGGATCATTCTCGGCTATGGCATTGCCGCAATATTGTGTGTTTTGGCCTATCGCCTTAAAGCCAAATACATCGACTACAGTGCGGTCCTGATGAGTGGATCGATCGCCATCATCTATTTCATCACGTATATAGCGCACAGCTTTTATCATCTTTTTACCCAACCCTTTGCCTTTGGCTTGATGCTTGCCACCACTGTATTTGTCGTGAGCATGTCCATCTGGTACAACAGGAAAATCATTGCGCTGCTCGGACAGGTAGGCGCTTATGCAATTCCGTTTTTATTGAGCACGGGCAATGAAAACCTGCCCCTTTTATACGGATACCTGTCCATCATCAACATCGGGCTCCTGATGCTTTCCTTCAAGCGAGACTGGAAGCTGATTTACGAATTCGCATTTGGGTTCAGCTGGTTCATTTTCGTCGTCTCCTTTCTCAACGCAAAAGACCTCGCTGCAGGATTTTCTTCCAATATCATTTTCCTGATTGTCAATTTCATCATTTTTTACACCGCATTTCTTGTCAACAAGATCATCAAAAAAGAATTGTATGCGTTGCCTGAGATCAGCATCCTGCTCATCAATGCAGGCGCTTTCTTTCTCTTGGGATATTACCTCATCAATACATCATTTGACAACAAACACTACCTCACCCTTTTCACACTGGGGAATGCCCTGATTCATCTGGTGATCGGCGATAGGATCAGATGGCTGAAACTGGCAGATGAAACCGTGACCCTCTTCATCTTGGGGCTTGGTCTGACATTCTTTACAGTGTCGATTCCCATTCACTTTGAAGGCAATACCATTACTGTTTTGTGGGCCGTCGAAGCAGTTTTTTTATGTTATACAGGCCTTACAAAAAAACGCGAGTCATACCTGATCTTGTCGATTGCGTTGTTGTTCTTGACACTGGGCAGCTTGTTGATTGATTGGAAACAAGATTATGCAGCTGATGCCGCCATTTACGTTGCTTCAAAACCCTTTCTCAATGCCAATTTCCTGAGCTCGCTATTTGTATGCATTTGCTTTGGCATCATCGGCAGATTGTCCATCAAACATGCCAAGATTGAACAGGGCCTTGTCAAATCAGTATTGAATGTAGCCGTACCCCTGGCCTTTATCCTGCTAACCTATCTCAATTTTTTTCAGGAGATTGAACTTGGCTGGAGAATCTACCAGATCAGCCATGCATCCGAATCGTTGAACAGCTTTAAACTCCTTTCATTACAAGGGTTCAGCATTGGTTATGCCAGCATTTGGTTATGGCTCAACTGGCAATATTTCAAGGAAAAGCATTTGGCAACTATACTGGTTATCGTGGGAGTTTATGCATTGTTCATTCCAACGATTGGAGGATTGACAGAAATTGGCATCCTGAGAGATCTTTACATCCAGCAGAAAAATGGAAACGCTTTATCGATGTTGGGCATTCGATACGGATATCTCCTGCTCATTGCAGTGTTGGTTATGGGTATCATATCTAACCTGAAAAGATTTTTGCCTTCCCCGAACATAACAACATTAATCGCCCTTATTTTCAATTCAACCTTGCTGGTATTGCTTTGCAATGAATTCATCCATTGGATGGATATTGGAGGATTTGCCAATGAGTACAAACTAGGACTCAGCATCATCTTTGCTGTATATGCACTTGCGATGATCATTACAGGCATCAGCAAAAAACTAAAACACATCCGAATGGGTGGAATCATCCTGTTCGGCATTACCCTATGCAAAGTATTGTTCTACGACCTCGCTTCCCTTTCTACCATCTCCAAAACCATTGCCCTGATTGTATTGGGTGTCATCATGCTCATCGCATCATTTCTTTATAACAAATTCAAGGACTCCATTTTTGGAAACGAAACGGAAACAATGATTGACAATGGCTGATAGCACATTATCCTACGATGGTCCTGAAAGTAAGGTTGATCCTTGGCGAATTTATTTTTGTGGTAGGAGGAAGCCGATGCAACCAATGGGTTTGGGTTTCCCCCTTCATGACCAGCAGGCTTCCATGTTCAAGGAATACATTGACCAATTCTGCTGATTTTTTGTGCTTGAATGCAAACTTTCTTTCTGCACCAAAACTCAGTGATGCAATGGCGCCATTCTTCTTGAGGTCTTTTTCGCCATCGCTGTGCCATGCCATTCCTTCCTCACCAGTATGGTAAAGGTTCAACAGGCAAGAGTTGTAGGACTCTCCGCTTTCCTTCTCTGCCATCTCCTTGAGCTCCTGCAAGGCAGGGGTCCAAGTCAATGCTTCCTTGGTAATCTTTGAATACGTGTATTGAAAAGGTTGATCGCCATACCAAGCCACCTTTCTTTTGGTGATGATGCGCTTCCCAAAAATAATCGCCTGGTCGTTTTCCCAAGCAATATTGGACATCAACTCAGTGTAGTAATCGGAGGCTCGTTTTGGCGTCATCAACTTGCCATAATAATGAACTTCTCCATCGCAAGGAAGGAGATTGAGAGCAGGATCATTGGAAAAACCAAAGAGGTCTAACATTCACTTCTAATTGAATTGCGAAATCAAATTGCCAACGCCTCAAACAATATCTCCACTGGATGAAGGGCCTTTGTGCCGGTTCCATCTTTGATCTGGTGGCGACAGCTTGTGCCCGGCGCTGCTACAGTGCAGGTTCCACTGTTCTTTCTAACTGATGGAAACAGGACCAGTTCCCCAATTTTCATGGAAACATCATAGTGCTCCTTTTCATATCCAAAAGAACCGGCCATGCCACAGCATCCTGAAGGGATGGTTTCTACGGTATGGTTCTCAGGAAACGAAAGGATTTTGATCGAATCGGCCAGTGAACCAACAGCTTTCTGCTGGCAATGGCCATGCAAAACGATGGAGCGCTTTGCCGGAGAAAATTGATCCTTGCTGATATTTCCCTGATTGATCTCACGGGCAATGAACTCATCAATCAGGAATGCATTTTTGGCCAGGGCTTTGGCTGCATCCAGGTTTTCATCTGAAGCCAGGTCGGGATATTCATCCCTGAAAGTCAGAATCGCCGAAGGCTCGATACCAATCAATGGTATGAACTCTGTTATCAAGGGGCTGAACAAGGCAATATTCTTGTTGGCAATGATCTTTGCCTTTCTCACCAAACCCTTGGACAGCCAGGTTCTTCCGCTTTCTCCGTGCACTGGCATCAAGACTTCATATCCAAGGGCATTCAACAATTGAACCGCCTTAATACCAATATGCGCATCATTGTAATTGGTGAACTCGTCGCAAAACAGGTATACTTTTTTGGAATGGTTCGCTAGTGCTTGCACATGCTGGTGTTTGTTGAACCATGCGCGCAAGGTCTGTTTGGAAAGGGCCGGCATCGAGCGCTTCTGGGCAAACCCCGAAAGGGATTTTACCAGTATGCCTGTGAAAGCATTCCCCATCACGAAATTATAAAGAGAAGGAGCGATAGATCCCAATTTTGCTGCAGCAGTGAAATTGGCAATCAACATGGATCTGAATGGAACCCCATTGGCATCGTAATAATGCTGCAGGAATTCAGCCTTGAGTTTGGCCATGTCCACATTGGAAGGACATTCACTCTTGCAAGCCTTGCAACTCAAACAAAGGCTCATCACATCATAGATTTCCTTGTGGTCATACCTATTCTGTTTGTCAGAATGCGTCAGGAATTCCCGCAGGATATTGGCACGGGCACGGGTTGTATCTTTCTCATCGCGGGTGGCCATGTAGGATGGACACATGGTGCCTCCAGACAAATGTGTTTTTCTGCAATCTCCTGAACCATTGCACTGTTCAGCATGCTGCAAAATATCTTGCTGGTGAAAGCGGAAAATTGTTTTGAACTCCGGCGTAAACTGACCAGGTTCATACCGCAACATGGTGTTCATGGGCGGGGTATCGACAATCTTGTTGGGATTGAAAATATGGTGCGGATCCCAGGCATTTTTTACCTGCTTCAACAGTCCATAGTTTTTCTCGCCCACCATCTGCTTGATGAACTCACCACGCAATCTTCCATCACCATGTTCACCACTCAATGAGCCATTGTATTTTTTTACCAAGGTGGCCACTTCTTCTGCAATGGTCCTGAAGAGTTGATTTCCCTCAACCGTTTTCAGGTTGATGATCGGACGAAGGTGAAGCTCACCGGATCCTGCATGTGCGTAATGCACTGCATACAGCCCGTGCTTTTCAAGGATTGCGTTGAACTCACGGATATACTCCGGAAGGTCTTCCACATCGACGGCAGTATCTTCAATCACAGGAACTGCTTTCTCATCGCCAGGAAGGTTGCTCAGCAAGCCCAGGCCCGCCTTGCGCAAGGTCCATATCTTCTTGGTGTCGGCGCCAAAGAGCACAGGGAAATGATAGCCCAGCCCTGCGGCCCGCATGTCTGCTTCAACTTGTTGGGTGATGGCCAGGATTTCCTCCCTTGTTTCCCTGGTGAATTCAATCACAAGGATGGCACCCGGATCTCCCTGCACAAAGAACCTGTTTTTGCTTTGCTCGATGTTTCCCTTGGTGCATTCAAGGATATAATGATCAATCAATTCACTGGCACTGGGATTGTATTTGAGACCGATCAGGTTAGCATGCAAAGACTCATCAATGCTGTTGAAATGCACACAGAGCAAGCCTGTTTCTTTTGGCGGGGCAGGTACTACATTGAGCTTGATCTCTGTGATGAAAGCCAGCGTTCCTTCAGACCCTGCAATCAGTGAACAAAAATTAAATGCCTGACCACCTGCAGTGAAGGGCTCTGTTTCTACCAACAAGTCAATGGCATACCCGGTGTTCCTTCTTTCTACAGATTTTTTGGGGAACTCTTTTCTGATCTCTACCTGGTTGTCATAATTGCCCAGGATGGATCGTATCGATTTGTAAATATTGCCCTCGAGGGTATTGCGCTCACATTTTTCATGAAATTCATCCGCAGAAAGGGTTGAAAAAACCGCCTCTGTTCCATCGCTCAAAAAAGCCTTCACTTCCAGCAAATGCTCTCTGGTACTGCGGTACACCACGGAATTGGAGCCACAGGAATTGTTACCCACCATCCCGCCAATCATCGCACGGTTGGCAGTGGATGTTTCCGGACCAAAAAACAATCCATAGGGCTTGAGAAACAAATTCAATTCATCCCTGATCACACCGGGCTGCACCCTTACCCATCCCTCTTCCTTGTTCAATTCAAGGATTTGATTGAAATGCTTTGACACATCCACGATGATGCCATTGCCCACCACCTGTCCGGCAAGGGAAGTACCCGCAGTTCTGGGAATCAGTGAAGTTTTTGTTTCATTGGCAAATGCAATGAGTTGGCTGATATCGTCCTGATGTTGGGGAATGGCAACCGCCAGGGGCATTTCCCTGTAAGCAGATGCGTCAGTAGCATACAGCGTGCGCATGGTATCATCGAGAAAAAGATCTCCCTGCAGCTGCCCTGCCAGCCTTTTCAGCTTGTCCTTCATTGCATCCATCATGAAATGCAAATTTACCAATAAATTCCTGTTTGCTGCAGTGGGGGTTATTTAACCTTATCATAGCTTTTTTCAGGTTAGCTTCGCCGAACAAGAAAAACCAAGCATGATCTTTAAAATATTGACAATTATAGGGTTGGCTACCTTCGAAGTCTACGCTGCCATCCCCGCGGGATTTGCCTTTCAGCTTTCACCCATTGTCATTTTTCTCGCCAGTACTACAGGGGGTTTACTGGGAGTGTTTGCTGCTGCCTACCTGGGGAGCCTGCTTCAGCGGATGCTGGGCAAATACCGCAAGGGAAAGAAAGAGGAAAAACCTAAAAGTAAATTTGTGCTAAAAATCTGGGACAAGTACGGAGTGATTGGACTAGGCGTTATTGGGACCATGACAGTTGGAGGGCCCATCAGCATGGGCGTAGGTGTAGGATTCAATGTTCCTGTCAACAAACTGGTTTTCTGGTGCTGCATTGGCGTGGTTGCACGTTGCGCACTCTTCACTTTTCTGGGAGATATAGGCATGAAAATGATTGGTCATTGACGCAATCATGGAAGATTCAATGATCAGCTTCCTCTCGAACCACCCGTTTTCACCGGCTTTTTGGCCGCACCCGCAGATTTAGTGCTGGTTGGCTTGGTGATGAACTTTGAGGATCCGCCCTGCGTATTGCTCTTGGTAGTAGCCGTTTTGCTTTTTGCAGCTATTTTAGGATTGATATGAAAGCCCATGGTAAAAAATTGAATTACAAAATTACGCTAATTTATCCGAATCAGGGATTTTAGGATCCTGAGATGGCCCTTTTTCTTACAACAGCAAAATAGAAATCTGCCCGCATCCTGAAGCCAAGCTGCTCATACTTGCTGATGGCTCGAAGGTTGTCTGTTTTCACATGAAGAAAGGGAATATTTCCTTGTTTAATGATTCTTTCGCAGGCATATGTCATGAGTTGTGCCGCATATCCTTTTCCCAGGTGATCAGGGTGAGTGCAAACAGCACTAACTTCTGTGTAACCCCTGAGGTGCAATCGCTCCCCCGCCATGGCAAGCAGTTCGCCATTCTCGTATATCCCGATATAATTACCAAATTCAATGGTGCGCTGCAAAAAAGGACCGGGCTTTGTCAATGCTGTCAAAACCAACATGGCTGGCACATCCGCTTCACCCAATTGCATTATGGTTGCACCTGCCTGAGCAATAGGCTGCAGGCTTGTACAGCTCATCTGGTACAAAGGCGTTGTAAATAGAATTTCAAAGCTTGGAGGTATCATGACATCCCTGGCAATCATGATGGAGAAACTCCTCTCTGCTGGCAACAAGCTGTCCATGCTGGCAAGATCATCTTCATCCCAACGTTCCATGCCCACAAAAGGTGAAATATCTTCCGGAAAATATGCCAGCGCAGCCGTCCCAATATTGAATCGTTTGTCTTCCGCTGTAAGAGCCTCCCAAACGGGATTGTCCAGTATTTGCTGTGTGTGCATGTTGTTGTGTTGAACATCAACGCCAATATTTTAGGTATTGACAAATGATGTCTGTTTAGATGTAGGCTTTAGATCAAGCAAATACAAAGTTAGAGGATGTGACCTTTATCACCTCCACAGCCTTTGAGATGCATTTACTTTGCAGCAATGCCCCATCCGGATCGCCCCGTTCAACTCGGATTAAAAGAGAACCTTCAACAGTTCATCTTATTGATCATCGTCAACGCCTTTGTCGGTGCCATGATCGGTATTGAAAGGTCGATACTTCCAGAGTTTGCGGCAGCCAAATTCAACATTGCCTCAACATCAGTATTGCTCTCTTTCATTGTAATTTTTGGCATATCAAAAGCCATTGCCAATTATTTCTCCGGATTTCTTGCAGCAAAATACAGTAGAAAAAAAATATTGGTACTTGGCTGGATCATTGCATTTCCCGTCCCGCTAATCTTCATCTATGCACCAAGCTGGTCCTGGATTGTATTTGCCAATGTATTGCTGGGCATTCACCAGGGATTTACCTGGTCCAGTACAGTGGCCATGAAAATAGATCTGGTGGGACAAAAAAACCGTGGCTTTGCGATGGGACTGAATGAGTTTGCAGGATATGTTGCTGTCGCCCTCATGGCCTTTTTCACGGCTTTCATTGCTGACCGTTATGGGATTTTTCCATACCCCTTCTACCTTGGCCTCGGGGTCAGCATCATCGGATTGGTTATGAGTATAATGTTGGTAAGAGATACAGCTGCTTTTGTGCAAACAGAAGCCATCTATTTTGATCAAATACCCCGATTGAAAAATATTTTCATACAGACCAGTTGGAAAAACAGACAACTGGGTGCTGTGACCCAGGCAGGGCTGATCAACAACCTCAACGATGGAATGATCTGGGGTTTACTTCCCATCATCCTGGCAAGAAAACATTTTGATCTGGTCGATGTTGGCATCATTACATCCATCTACCCTGCAGTCTGGGGCCTGAGCCAAATCATCACTGGGAAGCTGGCTGACATCGTTTCCAAAAAAGGTCTTTTGTTCTGGGGGATGCTGCTACAAGCACTGGCCATCTTACTGCTGACCCTTGCCAATACGTATGCTGAAATGGCGATGATCAGTACTGGACTGGGCATGGGAACAGCCATGGTCTATCCTACATTTCTTGCAACCATCAGCGACAATACCCATGCCCTGGACAGGGGGAAAAGCCTGGGTATTTTTCGTTTTTGGCGAGACAGCGGTTATGCCATTGGCGCAATCATCACCGGCATCACTGCAGACCAATTGGGCATCAATGTTTCTATTTTCCTAATCGGAATACTTACCCTCATTTCTGCCTTTTTCATTTTGTTCAGGATGAAACCGCAGCCTGCTTTTCATTAACTTTACAGCAATAGTGATAAGATGAAAAACAAGCTTGAAGGATTGGCCATCATCATGGAAGGCCTGATGAAACAATACAGCGAACGGGTACCCGATGTCGAAAAAATCATTGCAGGGATGTTGTCAGAAGGCATCATCCAAAACCGTTCCGACATTGAAAATGATCACATCGCCTTCAGAACAATTGGTGTTCCTATGTTGGGCATACAATCACTTGAAAAAATCTTCTCCCATTATGGTTATGAGAAAAAAGATTATTTCAGGTTCGAAGGCAAGAAGCTTGATGCCTATTGGTTTGCGCCTCCATCACCGGAATTTCCAAGGATCTTTATCAGCGAACTGAAAGTGGAAGAACTTTCTGAAGAGGCACAGACCATCATCCTTTCCTATACCAAAGAAGTCACTGCTGATCCGCTTGATGCTTTGGACCTTAACGACCCTCATGCAGTATCCTCATTTTTGCATACCCCTCTGTGGAGGTTGCCGAAACTGAGCGACTACCTGAGGCTTTTACAAGAATCAGAATATGCCTCCTGGGTCATCTATAACCGTTATTATTTGAATCATTATACCATCAGTGTTCATCAATTGAAAGATGGCTACAATACCCTTGAACAATTCAATCATTTCCTTGAATCCATCGGCATTCAACTCAACGATGCCGGAGGAAAAACCAAGGTAAGTGGTGATGGCCTGCTGCTACAGAGTTCAACCGTTGCACAAATCATTGAAGCGTCATTTGACAACAATGAAAACCATGCTATTGCAGGAAGCTATGTTGAATTTGCGGAGCGAAGGGTATTGCCTGCATTTGAAACCATTGCCAAAGACCAACTGCAAAGGAAGCATTTCCGCGATGGTTTCGAAACCAGCAATGCAGACAAGATTTTTGAAAGCACTTTTGTTGAGCAAATCAACAAAAACGTACAGTAAGATTGAAATAATATTCAATTCAATCAGGTCTGTATCGATGCCCTCAATGCAATTTGAATTTCAACATGGCGGCGGCATACCTTTTTCCCATCTCACGTTGCCCTGCTGCATTAAAATGAAGATTATCGCCCTTGTGGTTTAAATCACTGGTAGCAATGACCGCAGTGTTTTTATCGGTTGATGCATATTCCCCAATGATCTGATTGATTTGTTTGAATTGCTTGGCTGCATTGATATTGAATGCACCCAGTTCGCCCAGCAGGATGGGCAATTTCTTTTTGCCAGCTTCTGCCCTGAAAATACCAAACAGCTTTTGCATATTTTCCTTGTATACCGGCATGCCTTTTTCATTGGCATCGCCTTCACCCTGGTGCCAGAGGATTCCCTTGATGGTGCCGTATTGTTTGGCAAGGGCTGTCTTCTCTTTGAAGTTGCTCAACAACTTTACACCACGATGAACTGAATCGCCCAACCACTGGCGGATATTGCTTCCCCCGACGGCAGCAGGGATGAGGAGGATGCTTACATCATCCGGACAATCCCTGATCAGGGCCTTTGCAAATGAAAGGCCGCAATCCAATCCGGCCATGGTCGGTTCATAAAAATGCAAGGGTTCTTTTGCCAGGATGATGTTGCCATTCTTGTCAATGGTTTTTATGCTTGGATGGGTTATGGTGTCTTCTGCTTCAACGGCACCACGGCCTGCCATGTTGGATTGCCCCGCCAAAATGAAGACCCATGTTTTTTTCTTGTCTTGTGCAAACATGGAACTGATGCAGCATAAAAACAGTATAGAAAAAATATACTTCATGTTGATCGTTTAATTCCACTGAATAGCAAAATAGACTGCAGGTCTTTTAGCAATGTTGGTGATGTTGTGCGGGATATTGGATTCCACCCAGGCGGCATCACCAGTAATGATTTTCTGTTTTGTAGTTCCCAGCACCATCTCCCCTTCTCCATCAATCATCAGGATGATCTCTTCTGTTTTATGGGTATGTGGAGGATGACTGCTCAGACCAGGATTCAAGGTAGTGATGTGGATGTCAAACCGAGGAGACATCACGATTTTTCTGTCAAACAATTGCCTTACACCACCCCTGTCGTGCGGTTTGAAATTCATGTCAAACCAATCCATCACAAAAGAGGGTCCTGCAGCTTTTCCCCTGGCAAGGTCTGGCTGTGCAGACGCCATCTGCATTTCATAAATTTCAACATCATCCTTGCGCTTGTTCTGAAACACAACATCATCTCCTGGAAGAAGAAAAACAACAGAGCCTTTGTCAAGGTCATGTGATACGCCATTCAATTCTACATGCACAGGACCATATTTGATGATGAAAAAAAGTTCGTCTCCATTGGCTCCAGTGTTGAATTTTAATTTCTTCCCTCCAGCAATGGCATGGCCTTTCAGCACCTGTTTGGAGAAAATCGCGCCAGCGCCATCAAACATGGCTGTTTTTCCAGCACCCCACTTGTAAACCTTTGTCTGGATCTGGGCTTGAGCAAACAACAAAACAGTTTGGAAAAGAAGTACAGTTGTAACAATGATTTTTTTCATTTGGCTTTGATGATGGTGAACAACATTAGACAGCATAACAGCGATATACTTTCATGGCTTAACCAAGTTACGCGAAATCTTTTTAGAAGTTTGACATGGGCACAACAGGATTTAAATTACATTTAGATGATAAACACTACACCAATGAACAAAGCATGCTTCTTGATGACCATGTTGATTGCTTTTGCAATGCAAGAATCGGTAGCACAAACATCCCCAGATAAAAAACAACCTTTGCTTGGATTCCGGTCTGCCAAACTGGTCAATGTAGGCAAGCTGCAATTCAAAGACCTGAACAGGAACGGAAAGCTTGACCCATACGAGGATTGGAGGCTTTCGAATGAAGCAAGGGCGAAGAACCTCCTGTCTCAAATGTCTGTAGAACAGAAAGTTGGTTTCATGCTCATCAGCACCACAAGACTCAAAAACGATCGGTCTTTTGATACGCAAAGATCAACAGATTCCATCAGCAGCGATTTTAATGAAGAAGACCAGGTGCAGAGCATGAACATGTTTACCAGAAAGCCATTGCCTTTGCCCATGATGATGGCCGCAGGCACTACCAAAGGGGTTACACAGTTTCATCTCCGTCATTTCATCCTGCGTGCCAATGCAAGTACAGCCATCACTGCAGCATGGGCCAACAAACTGCAAGGCCTCTGTGAAGCAGACGGGCTGGGCATTCCAGCCATCATCGCCTCCAATCCAAGAAACCATATCACCAAAGATGCATCGATAGGGCTGAGCGTGGGCACCACCACTTTTTCAACCTGGCCCGGTGAACTGGGACTTTCTGCCACAAGAGACCTGAAGCTGATCCATGAATTTGCAGACATTGCCAGACAGGAGTGGGCAGCGGTCGGGCTGAGGAAGGGATATATGTACATGGCTGATTTGGCCACCGAACCAAGATGGCAAAGGGTTGAAGGAACATTTGGCGAGAATGCCGAGTGGGTTGGCAAGATGATGCATGAGATTGTCACTGGTTTCCAAGGAACAAAACTTTCACCAAGTTCCGTTGCACTGACCACCAAGCATTTTCCAGGTGGTGGATCAGGTGTTGGTGGACAGGATCCGCATTTTGCCTGGGGGAAGTATGAACATTTTCCTGGTAAAATGTTTCAGAACAATTTGATCCCATTTAAAGCAGCCATCAAAGCCGGCACCTCTGCCATCATGCCCTACTACTCTATCCCTCAGGGCACCCAATATGAAGAAATTGCCTATGCCTACAACAAGCCGGTGATTACTGGACTGCTAAGGGACAGCCTGGGTTTCAAAGGCATCATCAACTCGGATACCGGGCCCATTGAAATGATGCCCTGGGGTGCAGAAAACCTCAGCATCAAGGAACGCTACAAAAAAACCATGGAAGCTGGAGTGAACCTTTACTCAGGCTCTGCAGATCCTACACCACTGTTGGAAACGGTGAAATCTGGCATGGTTGACATCAAGCTGGTAGACAACTCTGTTTACCGTTTGCTCATGGAAAAATTTGAGCTCGGCCTTTTTGAAAATCCATACGTGGATGAAAAAAAGGCAGTGGCTTTCGTAGGCAATCCAGCCTTGCAAGCAAGAGCAGACCTGGCCATGCGCAAATCCATTGTTTTGCTGCGGAATGAAAACAACGCACTCCCCGTCAAACAAAAGACAAAGGTTTATTTTGAAACCTATTTCCAAAAAAGGGGAGCGCCCTCCGCAAGCAATGTTTTACAGCCATTGAAAAACAACCATGACATCGAGTTTGTAAAAACGCCTGAGGAAGCAGACATGATCCTGCTTTGGATTACTCCGGGGTCAAAGTCGCTGTTTGAATCAAACGGTTCACCGATTTATTTGTCGCTATCCAAAAATGCCGTGGACATCAATTACATCAATGCACTGGCTGCCAAAAAACCAACCATACTGGCAGTGAACTATACCAATCCCTGGGTGATCGATGAGATCTACAATGAAAAAACGAAACAGCATTTTGCTGGTATCTTGGCAACGTTTGGCACCACAACTGATGCCCTGCTCGACATCATCACCGGTAAATTCAAGCCCAGCGGGAAGATGCCCTTTACCACTCCCATCTCTGAAGATCAGGCCCAGCAACAACTTTCAGATGTACCCGGTTACATGAAAGGGAAGCAGTATGGCCTTTTCTGGTACGACGAGGGATTGCAATACAAGTAAACACCGAGGATAGAAATTGTCTATTTTTGTCCTTTATTTACTGCAAATCCAACGTATGAAGCATTTGTTGCCCTTCATGTTTCTCCTGATTGCAAGCCTCGCTTTTTCGCAGCAAAAACAGGACACTTCATCCGCGGCGATGGTTGCCACTGCACATCCCATGGCAACAGAAGCAGGATTGCTCATGCTCAACCAAGGGGGGAATGCCTTTGATGCGATTGCAGCATCTTCATTCATGCTTTCGGTGGTTGAGCCCAGCATGAGTGGGTTGGGTGGACGTTTACAGGCCATTTATTTTGTTCCCGGTCAGGGGGTAAAAGGCCTGGATGCCACCACACAGGTTCCGGCCAGTTACATCAAAAAAGCAAAAGAAGCCGAGCATGGATATGGTACCATTGGTGTACCTGGGATGGTTAAAGGCATTGTACAACTCCACCAGCAATACGGCAAGCTTTCATTGAAACAGGTGATACAACCCGCTATTGAAGCCGCTTCCAAGGGACACGTACTCCTCAGCGAAGAATCAAGAAGAGAATCCATTGAGATAAAAGAGCTGAGAAAGTTTGAAGGAACTGTAGCCCATTTTCTTCAAAAAGACACTGTATATGCAGGCGGATCGCTGTTCAAACAACCTGCATTGGCAAAAACCCTTAAAACCATTGCCCGCGACAAGGGAAAATCTTTTTACACTGGTGGGATAGCCTATGCACTGACAGAAGAAATCAAGCAGGGTGGCGGTTTTCTGACCCTTGCTGACATGAAAAACTACAAGGCAGAAGAGGCAAAAATTGTCAGGGGAAATTACAGGGGATACGAAATCATTGGAACAGGCCTGCCCTGCTATGGTGCGATTGTGATTGAAATGCTTCAAATGTTGGAACAGGTTGACCTGTCCAAGGTTTCTGAAAAAGATTACCTCCAGTACCATGCGGCCGCACACCACAAGGCATACGAAGACCGACCGCTTTTGAAAACAAAGGAAGACAGCCTGGTGGTTGGAACCTATGCGGCAAAAAGGTGGAAAGACAGCTTGCCCAAAACCATGGCCCTCCCCCAATCTTCAGCCACAGCAGACCACAGCAATGGACATACAACCCACCTGGTGGCCAGTGACCAGAATGGCAACATGGTTTCCGTCACCCAGTCTGTGGGACCGCTGATGGGTTCGAAAGTTGCCTCAAAGAAGAACGGATTTGTCTTGGCAACCACCATGGGGCCATATCTTGGTGAAATGAAACCAGGCGAAAGGGCTTCCTCACATATTTCACCGGTCATCATCCTAAAAGATGGAAAACCATTTCTAGCATTGGGTGCTGCCGGCGGAGCGAGGATTGTGCCGGCCATTGTGCAGGTCATCAGCCGGGTGATTGACCATGGCATGACACTTGAGCAGGCCCTTTCAGCCGGAAGGATCTACCAGCTTCCTGACAGATTATTGGTTGAAAACCACAAAAATGTCTTCTGGAAAGACAAAAAAACAATGGATTTGCTGAGGCAATCTGGCATCAAAATAGAAGAAATCAAAACAACAGCACAGTTTGGCAGGGTGCATGCCATCCAATACGGTCTTTCAGGAAACTGGATAGGCGCGGCAGATCCTGACTGGAGCGGAACTGCGAAAGGGCTTAAAAACTGATGTTTTCAGGCTCCATATTTGTCTATTTCCCCTAAGATTTATACCTTTCGGGCCTATTTCCCAATGTCTTATGCAAGACAAAAATCTATTGAGGCATCCAACTTTTTTCATATTGCTAAACACGGTCTATCAAAGACAAAAACAAACGTTTATGAGACAAATCAAAAAAATCACATGGCTGATCATGCTTCCCATGCTGCTGCACACCATGGTGATGGCACAAACCAGCATCAAAGGAAAGGTTACAGGGCCCAACAATCAGCCTGTTTCCAATGCAACAGTGACTATCAAAGGAAAAGCCAAGGCTTCACAAACCGATGCCAAAGGTGAATTTACCATCGCGGTATCCAAAGGTGAAACACTGGTGTTCAGTTCAGTGGGCTTTGTTTCCAAGGAAATCAAGGTTGCCGAACAAACCATCATCAATGTTAAACTTACCCAAGACGAAGGACTGCTTGAAGGCGTTGTCGTAACGGCAATGGACATCAAGAAGAATCCGCGCGAACTGGGTTATTCCGTCCAGAAAGTGGATGGAGATGATATCCAGGAAACACAGCGTGAAAACTTTGTGAACAGCTTACAAGGCCGTGTTGCCGGTCTGACCATCAGCCCAACCAGTGGTGCTGCAGGAGCTTCTTCCTCCATCGTTTTGAGGGGATTCAACTCACTTTCCATGAGCAATCAGCCATTATTTGTGGTGGATGGTATCGTGGTAGACAACCAGAGTGTTGATGAAACTTCAGATGGTGGTCGTGGTATCGGTCTGGCTTCTGACCGCCCCAACAGAAACAATGACTACCAAAACAGGATTGCCGACATCAATCCAAGTGATATTGAAAACGTAACCATCTTGAAAGGACCTGAGGCCACTGCGCTTTATGGTAGCCAGGCCAGCTCCGGTGCCATCCTGATCACCACCAAAAGGGCCAAAACAAGTAAGTTTCAGATGCAGTATGACAACAG
>JBIIQT010000071.1:0-11298 GCA_044341875.1 Chitinophagaceae bacterium
ATTTTCTAGGGCAACCATCCTGCTGGCATTCGCAGAGAGGAGTTTACCTGATTGTTTGATGTATTGGAAAAGTTCAATCAAACCTTTTTTGCTGAAGATGGCCAGTATGGTTTCAATACCAAGATCTGCCTGCTTGCTGCTGATCTGTTTGGTGTTCAGAAAACCCTTGATATAAGCAGTAGCCGGGTAGGGCGTATTGAGTTGCGTAAATGGGGGAGTGACCAAAAAAATGGAACTGCTCACTAGAAAGTGCGATTGACATCAAAAGATTCCAGCGCCTCTACAAAAGCAGCCAGGAAAAGGGAACCCATTCCGCCATCGATGATCCGATGGTCGTAAGACATGGAAACGAACATCATGTGCCGAATGGCGATGCTGTCTCCTTTATCAGATTCAATGACCACAGGTTTTTTCTTGATGGCACCAGTTGCCAGTATCGCAACCTGCGGCTGGTTGATGATTGGTGTACCCATGAGGCTTCCAAAAGTACCCACGTTGGTAAATGTAAAGGTACCATCCTGCGTATCGCCGGGCTGAAGCTTACCAATGCGTGCGCTGTTGGCTAGCCTGTTCACTTGTTTTGCCAATCCAATGATGTTGAACTGGTCAGCATATTTGATCACCGGAACAATCAGATTGCCATTGGGAAGGGCGGTGGCCATCCCGACATTGATGTCTTTTTTGATAATGATATTGTCTCCAACCACACTGGAGTTCAGCATGGGATATTTCTTGATGCACTTTACAATGGCTTCAATGAACAACGGCGTGAAAGTAATTTTCTCACCCTCTCTTTTTTCAAATTCTTTCTTCGACTTATCTCTCCAAGCTACAAGATTCGTCACGTCTGCTTCTGCAAAACTGGTCACATGTGCACTTGTAGCGAGGCTCCTTGTCATGTGATCTGAAATGTATTTGCGCATCCTGTCCATTTCAATCACCTCAACATTTCCACTTACAGTTGTATCTGCATAGACTGGTGTTGGAGGGGCCTGGTGCTGAAAATAGGAAGCCGGAGCTGCCTGAACAGGGTCTGAATTAATTGCCTGGTTGGATATCGACTGTTGATTGTTTCCTCTTTGCGCCAGGTAAGAAAGAATATCTGATTTGGTTACCCTTCCATCACTGCCGGAACCCTTGATGTATTCCAACTCTGAAAAAGGAATGCCTTCCCTTGAGGCGATGTTCATGACCAATGGGGAGAAGAATCTTCCATTTTCTTGTTTGTGTGGAACTGACACCTCGCTGGGCTGAAAAGGCACCCTGATCTCATCTTGTTTTTGGGAGGCACCATTTGCAGAAGGGCCATGCTGGGATGACTGAAAAGGTGCTACGGGAGGTGCAGATACAACTGAAGGCTCAGGTGAATTGGTCCTTATTTTGCCAATTACTGATCCTATTGAAATTACATCATTTTCTTTGCAAAGAATCTCTTCAAGTATGCCGGCTGATGTGGATGGGACTTCACTGTCAACCTTGTCAGTGGCAATGTCAAGCAATGTCTCATCCAAGGCTACAACATCACCAACCTTTTTGTGCCATTTGAGCACAGTAGCTTCCATGATGCTCTCACCGAGCTTGGGCATTATGATGTTGACTAAAGCCATTGAATCTGCTAAAATGGGTTAATTGTGATGTAAAGTTAACTGATTTAATGGTTCTTTTCGGGTTGAAATTCACCAACTTATCCCATATTTTTCCTCAGAAAGTCAAGGGCATGTGCTGCAGTCAATTCTATATTTCGTTTTCTGTCGAAACGGAACTGAAATGTGGTGGTGGATGTGCGCTCGCTGGAGCAAAAAGCCACACAAACAAAGCCAACATGCTTTTCAGGGGTGCCGCCGGTTGGACCCATGATACCAGAAGTGGCAAGGCTATAATCGGCACCTGTTTGCTTCCTGATGCCTTCAGCCATCTGGGTAGCGGTTTCTATACTTACCGAACCGAATTGTGCTATCGTATCAGGATCAACTCCCAAAATATCTATTTTCATTTCATTGGAATAGCTAACAACACCCCCCAGGTAGTAGGCGCTGCTACCGGGTAGCATGGTAATCAGGTGGGAAATATAGCCTCCGGTGCAGCTCTCTGCAATGGCAAGGGTTTTTTTCTTTTCCAGCAATGCCTTTGCAATGGTTTCCTGCAATGTAAGATCCTGGTCTACCACCAAATGCTCTTTCACCAGTATTTTGAGCTCTTCGAACAGGTCATCTATCTCTTGAGCATCTTTAGTTCCATCCAGTCCGGTCAACCGTAACCGCACCATACCATAATTGGGTAAATAGGCCAGTTTGTAATCTTTGGGCAGGGCAGCTTCGAATTCAACCAACAATTCTGCCAAAAAAGATTCCCCAATTCCTGCAGTCAGGAGGGTTCTGTGTTGAACAGGAGATAATTTGAAGCGATTGACCAATGTTGGAACAACATCCTCTTCCATCATCCCCTTCATTTCATGAGGAACGCCCGGCATGCTTACAAAAATGGTTTCATCTTTTTCAAACCACATGCCAGGTGCTGTACCCCTTTTGTTTTGGATCACCCTACAGTTGTCAGGTACATCGGCCTGCTTCAGGTTTCTTTCCAGCAATGGCCTGTTGAGTTTCTTTGTAAATATGTCAATCACATTGTCAAGCGCAGCCTGATCCCTGACCATTTTGCCTCCAAAGAATTCACACATCAAGGGCTTGGTGATATCATCGGAAGTTGGCCCCAGCCCACCGGTGATCAACACAATGTCTGCAGCCTTCCCTTCTACTGTAAGTGCTTCCCAGATTTCATTCCAATCGTCGCCTACGGCTACACGGCGTTTTACGGAAATACCTGCCTGGTTCAATACAGTTGCCATCCAGGCACTGTTCGTGTCAATGGTTTGTCCTATCAACAGCTCATCCCCAATCGTCAGGATAACCGCGGCAATTGAATGCGCTCCTTTTATCATCAAAAATTTATTTACTGGCAATGCCATCAACACTGGCTCTGCCGGGTCCACACAATAGCAAAACTAAGTATCCTGCAAGGTATAAACTGGCTAGTTCGCCAGTGTCAAAAAAGTCCATTTTATGAACACTGAAAACAGCGATAGACATTACAATAATCAGTGGAACTGACACAAGCCTGGTGAACAATCCAATCACCACAAACAAGGCGCAAAAAAACTCTGCAAAAATGCATAACATCAATGATGTCGTGGATCCCAGGCTTAAAAAATTGTAAAAAACAGCCTTTTTCTCACTGAAATTTACAAGCTTATCATACCCATGAGACATCATGAGCATTCCCATGGCCAAACGCAATACCAACATGGCGGCGTTAAAGGAAAACGCATTGTAATGCGTACTGAGCAATTTCTTCATTTCAACAGATTGAATAAGCCCTTTAAATCTTAGTTAAATCTTTCATGACAAAGGTACAATATTGATTGGATCTCATGATTTAAAGGTTATTTTTGAACAGAACAAAAAGCTTATCCTTTTATGTTTCGATTCCCAACATTGATACAGTTGCTCTCGTTTTTTTCGCTGGCATTGGCTTCATTGCACCTGCATGGACAAGCCACTAGATCAACCGCTTCCCCACAGCTTGCACTAAACAAGGCCCGTCAGCTTTTTGATGAAGGGCACTACCAGACTGCAACCATTTTTGTAGAGGATTATCTATCCTCGCATGAAGGCAAAGGGCTTGTTACAAAAAATGAGGCAGAAGAATTTGCCTATATCAGGATTGCTGGTGGGGTGATACAACATGAGGTAACAGCTGTTGATCTTGCAACCACAATGGTCAATAAGGCTGAGAATCGTTCAACAGCGGTTAAATTGGCCTACCACCTTGGTCATTATCACTTCAGTTTGGCAATGTATCCTGAAACCATCCGCTACCTGGAAATGGCCGACAAACTCTATCTTTCAAAACAAGAGAGCCAGCGGGTGGCTTTTGAAAAAGGAGTATCCTATTTTTCTCAGAAAAAATTTGATAACGCCAAACCCTATTTTAAACAATTGTTAGAGGGGGAATCTTCCGCCTACACTGCAGATGTTCAGTATTACCTGGGATTTGTGGCATTTTCAGAAAGGCAATACAATGAGGCCCTCCAATGGTTTCAGGCCATTGAAAAAGATCCCCGTTACACACTGGCGGTACCTTTCTACCTAGCCTATATTTATCATGAAAACGGACAGGATGCCAAGGCCATCAGTTATGGAGAAAATTACCTGAAAGCAGGTGATGGTTTGCACAATAGCGAGATGCTTCAACTTCTTGCATCCATTTATTTCAACAGAGGTGATCAGCAGCGCGCTGTTTTGCTGTATGAAAAGGCCATCGCTTCAGGCATCATGCTCAATCCGGTTCAACGTTTTGAGCTGGGTTCCGGCTACCATTTTACAGGCAAATTCACCAAGGCTGTGGAACAGCTTAAACCCCTTTCTGCAGGCAAGGATACCGTTGCCTTGCAGTCCATGTATATTCTCGGCCATTCCTATCTGCAGCTCAACGAAAGATCCAATGCCAGAAGTGCTTTTCAATATTGTATTTCCGGAAATATCGGTGCGGATAAAAAAGAAATAGCCCGGTTTCTGATTGCCAAACTCTCATTGGACATGGGTTTTGAAGACCAGGCACTGCAAGGCCTCAGCAATTTTGTCAATGATTATTCCTCTTCAACATATGCCAAGGAAGCCAATGATCTTTTGCTTTCATATTATGCCCGTACCAATAATTTCAGACAGGCCCTGGTTTTGCTAGAACGCATTGGAAGCTTCAGTGCTTCTTATAAAACCCTTGCACCAAGGATCTTTTTTGGCAGGGGAATAGAACTCATCA
Source organism: Chitinophagaceae bacterium (assembly GCA_044341875.1). GTDB lineage: Bacteria > Bacteroidota > Bacteroidia > Chitinophagales > Chitinophagaceae > Pollutibacter. Next base: position 4,819 of record JBIIQT010000071.1, read on the forward strand.
ACGATCTTCAATATCCTGCTGCAGAAAAGATGATGGAATCGGTTGCCGGATTCAAAAATACTCCTTTCTATGCCCCTTCGCTTTTCTGGAGAGGCGAACTCGCCATGCGCAACGAGCAATACGAAAGGGCTATAAAATTCCTGCAAGATTATCTCAAACAGCCCATCAGGCCAATAGGAGAGGCCAACGAGGAAAACGCGCTCTATAATATTGGGTATGCATTTTTTGAAATGGAAGACTATGCAAAGGCTGCCCCATATTTTGAAAAACTTTACACGGGTAAACGCGATATTGCTTCCGAAATCAAAGGGGAAGCCATGTTGAGGGCTGCAGACTGTGCATTCATGGAAAAAAATACCAGCAAGGCCAAATCCATTTACACCAGTGTTCAGAACAGAAAAGGCGAGGGTGCAGATTATGCTTCCTTTCAGCTTGCCCTCATAGAAGGCATCAAGTCTCCGGCCAATAAAATTGCACTGCTCAAAGCAGCCGAACAGCAATATTCATCATCAGCCTATCTTCCCCTCATCACCATGGAGCTTGGTGATACGCACATGGCTGAGGAAGAATTTGAAAAGGCCATTCCTTACCTCAAACGCATTCCTTCTTTGGTAGAAAAAGATGATGAAATGATTCCAGCTTCCTTGCTTAAGCTGGGCATTGCCTATTACAACCTGGATAAAATTGAAGAGGCGATCGCCCAATACAAGACCCTGGTCAAGGAATATCCCGCATCAGAGCAAGCCGCGGAAGCCATTGAGAGTGCACAAAGCCTCTATGTAGACAATGGGCGCATTGATGAATACCAGCAATTTTTGGAAGCGGGAGGAAAATCAATGGACCAGATCCAGAAAGATTCACTGCTTTTCAGGTATGTACAAACCACTTATGCCGATGGCAAAACTCTTGCTTCCTTGAATGCCTTGGAAGAATACATGCGAAAGTTCCCCAATGGTCTGTTCATTGCAGAGGTATTGAATTACAAAGGCGAGTTGCTTTTGAAAGAAAAGGACTGGAAAGCAGCTGCCCAATTGTATGATCAGCTGGCATCAAAAGGAACCAGCAAGTACCAGGAAAAAGCCCTTCGGATGGCGGGTAAACTTTATTTCTTTGAGCTTAAAGATTATGCAACAGCACTGAAGCAATTCAGTCAACTGTCCAGGCTTACCACCAAGTCAGATCTGTTGATTGAGTCGCTCAGGGGTGAAGTAAGGTCTTATTATCATTTGAAACAATGGTTGCAAGGGCGAGATGCCTCCAATGCCCTAATCAGCAATGCGGCTGCCAACCAAGACGATCAATCCTTTGCAGAAATAGTTTTGGGATATGCAGCACAATCAGAAAATAAACTTGATATTTCAACTGCTTCATTCAATAAGGTGGTGGTCAACAGCCAATCCTCTTTGGCAGCTGAAGCCAGGCATCAAATAGCGATGAATGCATTTAAATTGGGCGATTGGGATGCCGCAGAAAAAGCAGCCCTTGCATCCATCGAAAACTCTGGATCTTATGAGTTTTGGATCACCCGGTCTTATATGTTGCTTGGTGATATTTTCCTGGAGCAAAAAGATTTTTTCAATGCCAAGGCCACATTGAAAAGTGTAGTAGAAAACTGCTCCATTGCCGAACTGAAACTGGAAGCCTCAGAGAAATTGAAAGCAGTAGAACTTGCTGAAAAAAACGGTCTAAAAAAATAATATGAGATCAAATCATTTGTATCAGGTCTTTATACTTGTTCTCTGCTTTTTACTCATTGTTAGCAGTGAAAATGTTGGTGCACAAGACAAGCGCAGCAAAAAAGAAGAAATCAGCATTACGTCCAGCTTCAAGCCCAGTATCGTAAAAACGGGCAAGTTGGAATTTCAGGCAGAAGCCCCACCCAAAGACACTACTGCCTATAAACTGACCTACCCAACAGTTCCTATACAGTTCACAACACCCATGAGTTCTTTTGTGATCAAGCCGCTTTCATTTCATGCCAACGAAAAGCAACAAGACAATGAAGCTATTTACGCAAAAATTGGGTTCGGAAACCTCTCCACACCTTTTGCATCCCTGGGCTTTACCAGTCGTAAATCAAAAGAACAATTCACAGCCAGCGCAGACCATATCTCTTCCATAGGAAAATTGGAAGACCAGCAATATGCACATTCTTCACTGAACCTAGCTTATAAAAATGCCATTGCCGAAAATCGGATTGCCCGTGTTTATGCAGGATATGACAGGCAAGGTTACCGGCTGTATGGCTTTGATCATGCCCGCAATCCTGGTCTACCATTAGCCGATCTCCGTCAAAATTTCAATAATTTTCATCTCGGGGCAAAATACGACCACCTCTCTGGTGAAAATGGTTCAATGACCTTAATGCCCGAAATCAGGGCTGATTTTTTAACTGCCAGCAGAGCGCAATCAGCAATTGCCTTGAACTTCTCCTTTCCAATGTCTTATAAAATCAATGAAACATTGAAAGCGGGCATTGGTGTAGATGCCCAAATGGCCAGCCTGAAAAAAGGAACTCAATCAAATCAATCAGCCGCCTTGGTTCAGGTTCCCGTATCCTTTGAATACAGCCCTTCATCTTTCAATGTTAAAGGGTCCATTATTCCTGTATTGAAATCCAATAAAATCAAGTTTGTACCCAATTTACAGCTGGATTATCTCATGGGAGAAACTGGATTGAAGCTAAAGGCGGGAGTGGTAAACAAATTGGATATCAATTCCTTACACAAATTGTATGCAATCAATCCTTTTCTTGTTTCTCCCGATTCGCTAACCATATTTCAACAGACTGATTATTATGCCGGCGTTGAATGGCTCAGTGAAAAAGGCCTGCAGCTCAAGTTTAATGGAGGATATACAGTTTTCAATGATCTGCCTCTTTTTCTCAATGCTGAAGGTTCCGGAAAGGAAATGAAAGTGTTGAATGAAGCGCAATTGAACGCTATTCATCTTGCTGGCGAGGTCAACTATACTTTCACCCCTGAAATGGAGTTCAGGTCTTCCATCAATGTTTATGCATTCCAAAACCAGGCAACCTATTCAGCGGCATACGGCCTCCTTCCGTTGGAGCTGAAGTTTGGTTTGTTCTGGAAGCCATTCAAGGGTCTTACGACCCGTGTCAATGCAGACTTGTGGCGTGGAGCCTTATCAAGGTCTCCTGGAATGCCTGAGAAAAGGTTAAAAGATGCGGCCGATATTAACCTGGGTGTGGATTATAAGTTGAATAAAAAATGGGCATTGTGGGTTGATTTGAATAATATTGCCAATATCCAATACCAGCGATGGAACCAATATGATTCATTTGGTTTTAATTTTATCGCAGGTCTTCGGTATTCATTCACCAAAGCCAAATGATCCTCAGCATGCAACATGTTGAACTTCCCAATCTGCTTTACCGGTACTTCTCATTGAGTGGGAATGTATCTATACCTGGTTTGGGGTCATTGTCAATCAAACGGATTCCTTCAGTCAATGATTTTTCAAGCAAGCAATTATTGCCCCCAACTCAAGCGTTGAATTTCAACGCAAATACCAATCCATCATCGGGTGAACAGTCCTTATATATATCCCGATTGACTGGAATGAACAAAGAACTTGTAGACAATGAATTGAATTTGCTGGGCGAGGATTTAAAAACCCGCCTGATGGCTGATCGAAAACTGGAATGGATGGATGTGGGTAGTTTTTCAGTATCCGATGAAGGTGAAATAGGTTTCGTTCCCAAAACGGTATCAACCGATTTTTTTCTTCCTGTGCGATATTCCCATGTTTTAAGGCCAGATGCTGAACACATCATAAAAGTAGGCGAAGAAGAGAAAACCAATACAGACATGGAGATCTTTTTTGAGGACCAACGCGCCAATGCTCGTAAGAAAAAATGGCAAAAAGCTGCATTGGCAATGATTTTGGTTGCTTCCCTCTTATTGGTGATCCGTTTCATGTTTGGAAGTTTTGATTTACGCGCATCAAGGTTTAATCCACTGAAGTCCATCACTCCGAAGGAAACATACAGGGTTATCTAATTTAAATTAACGCACCATGTTCTGCCCTGTTTGCAATCATAAGGAATACAGCACGCTGCTGACGGTCAAGGATTTTACCGTTACGCTAGAAAATTTTGAGGTTGTTGAATGTACTTCGTGCGGATTCAGGTATACTGCCCATCCACCCGCCCCAGATCAGATTGGGCGGTATTATCAATCAGATGCATACATCTCACATACAGACAGCAAGAAAGGTATTTTCAATACCATTTACCAACTGATCAGGAAGCAAGCCGTTGCCTCCAAACGAAAGCTCGTTACCCAATACAGCCATCGCCAAACCGGACAGTTGCTTGATTATGGCTGCGGTACTGGTGCATTCCTGCTGGAAATGAAATCGGCAGGATGGCAGGTGCAGGGCATGGAACCCGATCCTGGTGCTGCTTCCAGAGCTGCTGAACTCACTGCATCTGTCATCAGTCATCCAGATCAACTTGCTTCATTGCCAGACAATGCCTTCCATGTGGTAACCATGTGGCACGTGTTGGAACATGTGCACGACCTCCACTGCACGTTGGATCATGTAAAAAGAATCCTCAAGCAGGGTGGTATGTTGATTGTGGCTGTGCCCAACCATACCTCTTTTGATGCCAAGCAATACGCAGCAGCTTGGGCCGCCTATGATGTGCCCCGTCACCTGCATCATTTTAGTCCGGACAGCTTGTCAAAGCTGATGCAGTTGCACTCCATGAAGGTCAAGGCCATAAAACCCATGTGGTACGATGCTTTTTATGTTAGCCTCTTGAGTGAAAAATACAAGACAGGCAGCATGCGGTTGATACCGGCACTTATAACAGGCATCATTTCCAATATCAATGCCATTTTCAAGAAAGGGGTCTGCAGTTCACAGATCTACATCATCAGCGCCTGAACCTATTTGCTGATGGTTTCCATCGCCCTCATAAAGATTTCATCCTTTTGATTCAATACATGGAAATAAGCTGATTCACCCCAGGCAAGCCTTGCTACCATGGCCTTGATGGTGTTCTTGACTCGGTTTTTGGAAGCCGGTGAAGCCAGCAAAACCTTTGCGCCCTGTTGCTGGGCAAAATCAACCAACTGAACAAGCACTTTGTCATCAAGGTTGAATTGGCTGCTGTAGGCAGCAACATCTTTATACGTTGATATACTGCTTTTGTTGGCCATGAAATAGCGGTAAGAAAAATTGCCGATGATATTGTTGAAATAAATCCTGTTAAAACCCGTGTCAAACAGCAGTGGGTCAATTTCAACCGACAGGTCTGGGGTAATGCCACCGCCGCCATAAAGGGTTTTTCCATTGGCCGTTTTAACAGGCTTAATCTGGAGTTTTGAGCTATCAATTTTTTTCAGGCCACCTTGGTGAAACCTGTTCATCAACTCCATTTCATAGGCCTCATTTCCCTCGTCATAAGGTTTTTGAATGCTCCTTCCCAATGGCGTAAAATACCTGGCAATGGTAAGCCTGAGTGCTGATCCATCAGACAAGGCATATTGCTCTTGAACAAGCCCTTTACCAAAACTTCTTCTGCCCACAATCGTGGCCCTGTCATGGTCTTGCAAGGCACCGGCAATCACTTCAGAAGCAGATGCCGAACCTTCGTTCATCAATACCAACAGCTTTCCCGTTTCAAAAAGTCCTGAGCGCTTTGCCTTATATTCTTTTTTGGGACTGTTAACCCCTTCGGTATACACGATCAGTTTTTCACCTCCAATGAATTCGTCTATGATGTCAATTGCTTCTTCAAGTATGCCACCGCCATTGTCGCGCAGGTCGAGCACCAGTGATGTCATTCCCGCAGACTTCAGTTTTTCCAGCGCTTCAATAAACTCCTTGTACGTATTGCTGGAAAAACGGTTCAGCCTGATATAGCCTTTGTCCTTGTCAATCATGTAGGAGGCATCCATAGATGTGATCGGGATGCTGCCACGAACAACGTTTTTATTGATGATTTTGCCTTCGTGCATCAACCTGATGTTTACTGCAGATCCGGCTGGTCCCTTGACCCATTTTTTCAGCTGATCACTGTTTTTCAGGCCAGTGGCCACGCTGTCATTTACTGCAAGGATCCTGTCGCCTATGACAAGCCCGGCATTTTTTGCAGGCCCATTGTCCATTACAGAAAGTACATGAACAGTATCATTGAAAATATTGAATTCAATGCCAATCCCATAGAACTGGCCTTCCAGTCCCTCATTCACTTCCATTAATGCTGATACCGGTATGTAAACAGAATGCGGGTCAAGGGTATTGACCAGTCCATTGATGGCATTGGAAGAAGCGGAGTCAACATTTACCTTGTCAACATAACGCTGTTTGATGAGTTGCATTACCTCATTCAGTGTATTGCTGCCTGGCGAAGTCAAAAAACTTTTCGTCATTGGCATATTGCTGCGTAATTTGTAGCCGATGAACATGCCCAATACTACGGCAATTGAAAATAGGATGGGAGTAGCT
>JBIIQT010000072.1:0-11273 GCA_044341875.1 Chitinophagaceae bacterium
TTATGATTGTTGTAAATATGATCGGATTATTGGTTACCCATAACCATTCTTTAATGGTTGCCCCTCCCCCTACACGGGAAGCATCAACAAAAGTTACATCTTTGTTTTGACAGGTTGTACCAAGGATTGAAAAATTAGCAATAGGAACACTATCAACAAATACATCTTTAATGATGGTATCAGTTAAACAACCAACATCAGTATAGGCAAAATACTTGACAGTGTATTTTCCAGGATTCTTGTATTTGTAATTCAGATTCTTTAAAGAACTGAAATTACCATCACCCAAATCCCAATAATAACCAATGACGGGTCTACTCGTAGAAGAAGTTGTATCAATAAAAGCAATTGAATCAGTGATACAATTCGTTGTGTTGAACTTAAATCCACCTTTAGGCGGTTCGAAAACCTGTAAATCAAAATCAATTTGCTGTTCTCCAGTACATCCATCGGTTGTTGGGTTGTTGGCAATTACCTGAATATTATAGGTATTAATTGTATTGTATACATATGTACCCTTTAATGAATAACTGTAAATTCTTTTGCCATTTACAAGATATGTTGAATCATATTTTGGAGCATTGTCTTTAGGAATTGCCGGATAATTGGGAACCTTCCATTCAAGGGAAAGTGGCTCATAAGGTAAAGTAATAGCAATATTGAAAGGTGTTCCCTTACAAGTAGCAGGTAGTTTTACTGTTGCAAATTTATTGTTGGTGGTTAGTGTCTGGTATAGATCTTTTACATTGGCACCCGCGTTGTAACCATAGGTTTCTGCATTACCATAGCCATAGGCAATCGCATTAAAACCTGAATCAGCTTTTATGGTATGTGATCCTGCTCCAACCTGCACCTGGTAAAATGAATAGTTGGATTCTTGGGGGTGCACAGTAGAAGCAACAACAGGAGCTGCTCCATCAATTCTTAAAGAGCTTAAACCATTTTTATGGATGGCAATATTGATATAATGCTGGTTAATAGCTGAATTCGGTGTAGAGTTAATGGTTACATTATCAATGGTTTGTTCAATAGGACTCAGATAAATCATTTCAGGATCACCATTGCCACCAATAAATGTATTGCCACAGGTATTGGCGGTGGTTATGTACTGCGCAACCATAATTGGTTCGTTTGATTCAAGTAAATCCGGTGTATTGCTTTGGTACTCATAGTAAAAACCATTTTGAAGTCCCGTTAAAGCAATTCCATTTCTTTTTACGATGGTTCCGGGTTTGTTAATGGCAATTCTGAAAAAATTATTTGGCATTCGAGAAGTCGGAACAGTCAAGTATTTTTTCCCCCATGCGTTAGCTGGAAAAGCCTGCTGCATATAATTGTCCGCACTTCCTGATCCATTGTTACAAGTAATACTCAACTTGCCCGATCCAGAAAAAACTGCAATTCGTTTACAAGGACTTGTTGGTGTTGCAACAGACCTTATCTTTGTTCCGGTGAGGTCTTCACCTAAAAAAGGATTGGATGCAGTATTTAACTTTCCAAGAATATTGTAAATCTCTCCTTTGTTGAGGTTAACCTTGATGGTGTCCCCAGCATTATTTAGGATTGTTCTGGCGCTAGGAATGATTTCAATATTTGTATCATCTTCGGTTGCAATAACATAAGAAAAACAGTAGGAATAATTTTGATTGGAGACTTGCTTATAATTGACTGAATAATATTCACGGGCCAAGGTATTTACAGGAAACAACAAAGTGGCACCAGACACAGCTGCATTATAAATGTGTGCATAAGCAATGATGGGCACATCAGAGGTGATGTGGATTCCTTTTCCACTTTTACCTTCGTCAGTAATTCTGGCATCTTGTGCCCCTGTTTTGGGCAAACGTGCTGATGTGGTTATGGCATTTGCAACAACCGGATAGGTATTTGTCCATCCTAATGAAGGAATACTAACCGTAACATTTGCATTACGGTCTGATGTAAAATAAAGTACCATGTCTTGTGCACCCCCACCAGCGGCAACTGTTCCATTGGCATTGTACATTGCTACATGGCTCCCATAACCTACCCAAAACTCCTTCCCCTTGTTGGAAAAATCCTGTGCAAGGGAAAAAGCTCCAAAAAAAGTCAAAACAAAAACAACAACCAGTCTTCTCATGAACATTGTTTGGCTATATGGAAAATTAGTGAAAATTTTAATATGTACAAACTCTTAGACCATTGATTCTCAAAGAGGTTTAGTAGGGTTGGTGAATTTCTTTAGCGCATCAGGTCCAAGGTTGAACAAGATGTCCAAAATGGATACATTGGGTTTAAAACCTATCCGATCTTCAAACAACTGTGGATATTTGAAGAAAAGTTGATTTTCAAATGTATCATGGTTAGACGGTAAATAATAATCCTTCCTTTCCCTGATTTCATGGATATCAGCAGATTGAGTTCCATCTTGGAGCAAATGAAGATTTATTTTCATTTTTTTGACAATCCAATCTAAACAGATTTGATTCCAATCAACCAGAAATTGGGGCTTTAAGTCAAATATTTCCTTGAGTGATGGCCTGTACTGGAAGAAGAAGGGTGAGTTACCATAGATAGTCTCCAAACTGCGAAAGTGATCGCGTTGCCAGTTGCTGCCATAATCTATCTGAACAGCTTTAAATGGTAATTTGACTGATCGTCCTCCAACGATTGGGATCGTCAGTGAAACGAGCCCATTGCCTCCAGGAACTATCATTCTGTTGCGGAAACTAGACTTTCTAAAGAGAAGTTCATTGTTAAAAAAAACACATTTGCAATCAACTATATCCTTCATTGCGTTGATGCATGGAAAATATTGAAGCTCAATACTTAACAAACTACTTTGCAGGTTTTTTGCAACATTTCGGGAGCTTCTCATAGGCATCTGCTGCGGCCTTGACTTCTTCAGCATCATATCCAGTGTTGGCAATGGCTGTTTTGATATTTTCGAGGTTTGTCCTGTCGGTAAGATAGGTCACAGTAGTTTTCTTTTGTTTGTAATCCACTACGACTCTTGTGATGCCTTCCTCATAAGCAAGGTATTCCTCAATCTTCTTTTTACACATGTCACATTGTACTGTTGGGGTGTTGATTTTAACAGTAACTGGTTTTTTTTGTTGAGCACTTGATGCTAGCGTTATAAAAAGTACCAGCAGGGATAAGATTGCTTTTTTCATTGGGATTAATTTAGGTTGTAAATTAAGATTATCTCCCCCATTCTGAAGGGTTCTTGCTCCAGTTTAACAATGTATTTTGATCTTCAGGATCGATGGTTCCCTTTTCAATGGCCAGTTCAATTAAAGTAGGATAATTGGTCAGGGAAATTGTTGGAACACCCGCCTCAGAACAAGCGGTAGCTGCAGCATCAAAGCCATAGGTAAAGATGGAAACCATGCCAATCACGTCAAGACCAGCGTTTCTCACTACATCAACCACCTGTAAACTGCTTTTTCCAGTAGATATCAGATCCTCAATGATGATGGTTTTCAGTCCTTTTTCATAATAACCTTCAATCTGATTGCCCAACCCATGTTCTTTGGGTTTTGGCCTCACATAGATATAGGGTAATTTCAACTGGTCTGCAGCGATCGCACCCCAAGCAATGCCTGCAGTAGCAACGCCTGCAAGCAGTTCTGCTTCTGGGAATTTTTCAAAAATCACGTTGCACATTTCACTTTTGATAAAATCCCTTACGTAGGGATATCCAAGGAGCTTACGGTTATCACAATATATTGGACTTTTCCAGCCCGATGCCCAGGTAAAAGGTTCTTTGGGATTCAACTTCACTGCATTAACTTGTAGCAGTTTCTCAGCAACCGTTTTTTCGTTTGTCATACCGCAAAATTGAAGCAAGCTCATCAGAAAAGAAAATTAATTTATGTACATCATTGTTCACGAACCAACAGGCCCAATCGTATTTAGCCAAGAACAAGCATGGCAATCATTTTTAGCCGATAAATTGATCATTGAAGCTGGCGGGGGTATGGTTTTCAACCCCAAAGGTGAATTATTGATGATGTTAAGGCGTGGCCAATGGGATATGCCCAAGGGGAAACTGGATGAAGGAGAAACCATTGAAGCCTGTGCCCTAAGAGAAGTAGAAGAAGAAACAGGCATTTCCAACCTTAAGCTCAATGGTAAGCTTCAAACAACATACCATACCTATCCTTTCCAGGGTAAAACAGTACTAAAGCCCTCACATTGGTTCAAAATGGAATGTACAGGTACAGAAGATTTGGTTCCACAAACAGAAGAAGACATTACGGAACTGCGATGGGTAAACAAGATTGAAGCAGCAGCACTTGCAAATCAAGCATTTCCTTCGATCAGGGAAATGATTGAAAAATATTACCTGTAGCCAGGTAAAGATGAAGGTCTAAGGTTGATGAAGTATTGATTTTGAGACAACTTCGGGCAAAAACAGGGAGGCATCTCCCCCATTTCGGATGATATCTCTAACAATCGTTGAGGCAATAGACGTGTACTTGGGCTCACAAGTAAGGAAAAAAGTTTCAATATGAGGATCCAACGTTCTGTTGGCATCAGCAATGGTCTTTTCATATTCAAAATCACTTACATAGCGGATTCCCCTGAGGATATATTGAGCATCAACTTCCTTACAGAAATTGACAGTCAGGCCCTCATAAACGGCTGCAGAAACCTTATCCTCATCCTTAAAGATTTCATCTATCCATGATTGCCTTTGTTCAGGGCTGTACATAGGAGCCTTGCCGGCATTCATACCAACAGCAACAATGATTTTATCAAACAAGGGCAAAGCTCTTTTGATCACATCCACATGCCCCAGTGTAATCGGATCAAATGTGCCAGGAAAAAGACAAATTTTTTGCATGGATTTGTTTTAGGATGTTGTTTCTTTTCTTCCTGACAAAAGATACAATACTGCCATACGAACGGCCACGCCATTCTCAACCTGATCCAATATGATAGACTGCTTGCTGTCTGCAACATCTGAATCAAGCTCCACTCCCCTGTTAATGGGACCTGGGTGCATGATCAGTACTTCTTTTTGAAGTGAATCAAGCAATGGCCTGGTGATACCATAGGCTTGGTTGTATTCACGCAGTGAAGAGAACAGCACCTGGTTCTGGCGTTCCAATTGTATTCTCAACACATTAGCAACATCACACCATTCCAATGCCTCTTTTACGTTGTAGGTAACATTTACACCAAACGCATCCCTGATGTATTTGGGAATCAAGGTAGGTGGGCCAGCAAGGGTAACTTCTGCACCCATTTTGGTGAGCAGGTAGATATTGCTCAAAGCTACCCTGGAATGCATGATATCTCCAATGATGGCGATTTTCTTTCCTTTCAAATCTCCCAATCTTTCAGTGATGGAAAGTGCATCCAACAAGGCCTGGGTGGGATGTTCATTAATTCCATCCCCTGCATTGACTATGGCTGCTGGGATATGTTTCGCTAAAAAATGGGGGGCACCTGTTGCACCGTGGCGCATCACAACCATATCCACCTTCATGGATAAAATATTGTTAACCGTATCAAGCAGTGTTTCACCTTTTGAAACCGAAGAACCACTTGCAGCAAAATTAATGGTGTCGGCACTCAATCTTTTTTCTGCCAACTCAAAAGAAATTCTTGTTCTAGTTGAATTTTCATAAAAAAGATTAACAATGGTGATGTCTCGCAGAGAGGGAACCTTTTTGATGGGCCTTTGAAGTACTTCCTTGAATTGACGGGCTGTGTCTAAAATAAGTTGAATATCTCCCGGAAGGAGGTCTCTAATGCCGAGCAAGTGTTTTGAGCTTAGTTGCATTAGGGAGCAAATTTATGGTATACAGTTATATTTTGCTGACAAATTTTTTAAGGCATGTCATATGCTATCATACAAAATCACCTTTTTTTCTTCTCCCCACATCACTTTTACTTTCTGCGTAACAATGGAATCAATTGACTTTCCAACATAATCAGGCTGTATCGGGAGTTCTCTGCTGAACTTTCGATCAACCAAAATACAGAGTTCCACTTTTTGTGCACGCCCATTGTCCAGCAAAGCATCCATTGCCGCCCTTATGGTTCGGCCAGTATAGAGTACATCATCAATCAGGATCACTTTTTTCCCTTCAATGGAAAAAGGAAGATCTGTTATGCTGGGGATGTGAATTTGCCCCCTGAAATCATCCCTGTAAAAGGTAATGTCCAGTTTTCCATAAGCAATGCTGACTTCCGGATGAATGGTTTGAATATACTGGGTAATAAAATCACTGATGGCAATACCCCTTGGCTGAATACCAATGATACAAGTAGCTGTAAAAGGATAGTGGTTTTCAATCAACTCATGGGCCAACCTTTTTAAGGTCAGCTTAAGCTGATCTTCTTCCATGATGGTATTGACTCCTTTCATTGTTCAGTTGACTTAATGTAAATATATGAAATTCAATTCTTTTTATTACTCGGGTTGCATGAAAGGATACCTGTAATCCTTGGGAGGGTCAAATGTTTCCTTGACTGTTCTTACACTCAACCAACGGTAAAGATTGATGGAAAATCCTGCTTTATCATTTGTACCAGAACCCCTTGCACCACCAAAAGGCTGTTGTCCAACTACAGCACCCGTGGGCTTGTCATTGATGTAGAAATTACCGGCGGCATTTCTCAATGTCTTTGTTGCTTCAACAATGGCAGCCCTGTCTTGAGAGATGATTGATCCTGTAAGGGCATAAGATGAAGTCTGGTCCAGCAATTCGAGTGTTTCACTGAACTTGCGTTCAGGATATACATACATCGTAAGCACAGGCCCAAAAATTTCCTCACACATGGTTACATATTTGGGATCGGTTGTTTCAATGACTGTGGGCTCAATGAAATAACCAATCGATTTATCACAGTTTCCTCCTGCAATTATTTTCACCTTAGAAGATCTTTTTGCCTTGTCGATATAAGACTTGATTTTGTTGAAAGACTTATCGTCTATGACTGCTGTGATAAAATTGCTGAAGTCTTCAACAGAACCCATTGTAAAGCTTTTGATGCCTGCAATCAGCCTTTTCCTTACAGCAGAAGCAAGATTGGAAGGGATATACGCCCTTGAAGCTGCAGAACATTTTTGCCCCTGGAATTCAAATGCTCCCCTGAGCAAGGCTGTTGCCACCACATCAGGATCAGCTGAAGGATGCACCATGACAAAATCCTTTCCTCCGGTCTCTCCTACAATCCTCGGGTATGATCGGTACTTGGAAATGTTCTCACCAATCGTCTTCCACATCTGGTTGAAAACACCTGTTGAACCAGTAAAATGCACTCCTGCAAACTGTGGGTGACTGAAACAAACGCTACCCAAAGTAGGTCCATCGACATAAATAAGGTTGATGACGCCATCTGGCAGGCCAGCTTCCTTCATGATGCGCATGAACATTTGCGCTGAGTAAACCTGTGTGTTGGCACATTTCCAAACAACGGTATTGCCACAAAGTGCGGCTGAAGCAGGCAGATTTCCACCAATTGCAGTGAAATTGAATGGACTGATCGCCAAAACAAAACCCTCCAAAGGACGGTATTCAAGCCTATTGTGAATGCCCGGAGCACTCACAGGCTGTTGTTGGTATATTTCTCCCAAGAAATGAACATTGAACCGCAGGAAATCAATGAGTTCACATGCGCTGTCAATTTCTGCCTGAAAAACATTTTTACTTTGCCCTAACATCGTAGTGGCATTCATGTAGGGCCTGTAACGTGTTGCGATAAGGTCTGCTGCTTTCAAGAAGATTGCAGCCCTGCTTTCCCAAGGCATGGCCTCCCAGTCATTTTTTGCAGCCAAGGCAGCATCAATGGCCATTTTAACATGCTTGGCCTCCCCTGTATGAAAATATCCCAAGACGTGTTTGCGCTCATGCGGAGGACGCATGGCGACTTTGTTATTGGTCCTGATTTCTCTGGAACCAATGTACATGGGTACATCAATGCTGGTGGATTTCAGCTCACTGATGACTTCTTTCAGCCTGTTTCTTTCAGTTGATCCTGGCACATAGGTTAAAATGGGCTCATTGGCAGGAATAGGTAAACTATAATGACCGTTGTTCATGTATCGATATTTTAAGTTGAAACATTTTCTTTTTCCATCATGAGATAGGCCTTGATAAAACCATCTAGGTCACCATCCATCACCGGTTGAATATTCCCCACCTCATGGTCCGTCCGGTGATCTTTGATCATTTTGTAAGGATGAAAAACATAACTGCGGATCTGGCTTCCCCACTCAATTTTTTTCTTAGAGGCATTGTTGGCATTCTTGAGTTCTTCACGCCTTCTCATTTCCTCTTCATACAATTTACTCTTGAGCATCTTGAGGGCTTTTTCCCTGTTCTCGCCCTGGGTCCTCGCCTGTTGACATTCAACAATGATACCACTGGGTGTATGCTTGAGCCTTACTGCCGTTTCTACCTTGTTTACATTTTGTCCACCCTTTCCGCCTGATCGGTAAAATTCCCAAACCAAATCAGCAGGATTGACTTCAATCTCAATGGAGTCATCGACCAGAGGATAAACATATACAGAAGCAAATGAAGTATGCCTTCTGGCATTGCTATCAAAAGGAGAAATCCTTACCAGCCGGTGAACACCGTTTTCTGCTTTCAGAAATCCGTAGGCAAAAGGTCCTTCAAACTGCAAAACCGCTGATTTAATGCCGGCACCATCACCATCCTGCCAATCCAATTCTGTCACAGTCCAGCCTTGTTTTTCTCCATACATCCTGTACATCCGAACAAGCATCTCAGCCCAGTCCTGGCTTTCCGTTCCACCAGCACCACTGTTGACCTGAAGCACAGCAGGAAGTTCATCTTCGGGTTGGTTGAGGGTACTCTTGAATTCAGCTTCATCCAAGGCAGCAATGGCCTTATCGTTGGCCAGCTTTACTTCTTCTTCAGTACACTCGCCCTCTTTCCAGAATTCAAACAATACTACAAGATCCTCAACGGCAGCATCCGTTGAAGTATAGAGGTTGAGCCAATATTCGTTGAGCTTAATGGTTTTGAGTATCTCTGTGGCACGCTTGTTATCATCCCAGAACCCGGGAGATTGTGACTTTAACTTGTCCTCATTTATTTTATATCGTCGATTTTCGACGTCAAAGAAACCTCCTCAAGACGGATAGGCGGTCTCTCATACTCTTTATTTGTTCAATTGTCATACACTACAAAATTAAGTCAATTCATTGAATGCCAATTCAAAATAATATTTTTTAGAACCATCAGTGTTTAATTTTGTTAAAAGCACATGATTCAGGCATATAATTTTTTGTACTCATGGCAACTTTTCCCTGAAAAGGGTATTTATGAAAAAGGAGAAAGACCCAAATCCGGTATTTATAAACTGAGTGCATCTGGTGAAAGAAATACCCTCAGTGTAGAAATGAATTGGGTTACATTGGAGAACCAGGCCTTTTCATCAGATTATGTACTGGAAGCGGATGGAGATTTTCATCCCATGGCAGACCTTGGAATTGCAGAAAAAGCAAAGGTACAGTTCATCGACAGCATCAGTTTCGAAATCTTATTGCTTGTCTCAGAAGAAAAGACGCTCCGCATTTTCCATGAAATCCAACCCAATGGTTATCTAAAAGTTACTGAGCAAAGCACGAACGAAGAGGGAACAGCCTACCAGAACATCTCCTATTACCACAAACAAATGAGCGTGCTCCCCTATTCAACTTCTGTTTCCGGGGCCGTGATCAGGCCAACAGAGGAAGGGATGATTAGGCACAAATCCCTGACTGCCATGGAAGAACAGACCAATATGCAGCTGACCCAAATCAGACAGCAAATTGAACTGCTGGCCCTGCAAGCACAGGAAATACAAAGAAGAAAAGAGTTATCAGTACTGATATATAGCGCAAAACTGAATTTCACTCCGGTCATCGGACAACAATATTACCTCTACGAGAAAAAAGATGGCAGCCATTTTCTTTCACTGGTCAGCCCCAAAGAATGGGGCCCTTCTGGTCCTTTTAAAAAATGTGCCGCAGCTGTCAAACTCCTGGCAGACCATACCTGGATGGAACTGATATAAAAAAAGGGGATCTTTTGGATCCCCTTTTTGTTGTTTACTGGTGTTGTTATTTAACCTCCTCAAATTCTGCATCAGTTACATTGTCAGCAGATGATTTTGCACCTCCTGCTTCTTGTCCGTCTGCTTGAGGCCCTGCCTGTTCAGCACCTTGTGTAGCATTGTACATGTCTTGACTGGCAGCCATCCATGCATCATTCAGTTCTTTGGTTGCCTCTTCTATTGCATTGATATCCTGCAACTTATGCACTTCTTTTAGTTTTGTAAGTGCTGATTCGATAACTGCTTTTTTCTCCACAGGAATTTTTTCACCAAACTCTTTCATTTGTTTTTCAGTTTGGAAAATGAGTGCATCAGCAGCATTGATTTTCTCAATTTTTTCACGGGCTTCCTTGTCGGTTGCCTCGTTTGCCTTTGCTTCCGCCTTCATTTTTTCAATCTCCTCTTTGGTCAAACCACTTCCTGCTTCAATGCGGATCTTCTGTTCTTTTCCAGTGCCTTTGTCTTTTGCACTTACATTGATCAGACCATTGGCATCAATATCGAAAGTTACCTCGATTTGAGGAACACCCCTTGGTGCTGGAGGAATATTATCGAGGTTGAAAATACCCAGTGTTTTGTTCTGGTTGGCCATAGGCCTTTCTCCCTGAATAACATGGATCTGCACACCAGGTTGGTTATCGGCAGCAGTAGAGAAGATTTCAGATTTTTTGGTAGGAATGGTGGTGTTAGAAGGAATCAAAACGGTCATCACTCCTCCAAGGGTTTCAATTCCCAAGCTCAAAGGGGTTACATCAAGCAGAAGAACGTCCTTTACCTCACCAGTGAGAACAGCACCTTGTACGCCTGCACCTATGGCTACTGCCTCGTCTGGGTTTACGCTCTTATTGGGTTTTTTACCGAAGAATTTTTCAACGATCTCCTGGACCTTGGGAATCCTGGTGGATCCGCCAACAAGAATAACTTCATCGATTTCACTCACACTCATGCCTGCATCTTTCAATGCCTGTTCGCAAGGTTTCAGACAGCGCTCAAATAATTTATCGGCAAGTTGCTCAAACTTGGCCCTTGTAAGTTTCTTTACAAGGTGCTTGGGGACACCATCAATGGCGGTTACATAAGGGAGGTTGATTTCCGTTTCAGATGAACCTGAAAGTTCAACTTTTGCCTTTTCAGAAGCTTCTTTCAAGCGCTGAAGGGCCATAGGATCCTTCCTTAGGTCAACGTTTTCTTCCTTTTGGAATTCTTCG
>JBIIQT010000073.1:0-11264 GCA_044341875.1 Chitinophagaceae bacterium
TTTTTTCAAAGTTAGGGAAAGCCAGGATGCATAACTTTGCAAACATGAAAGCAAAGCAATACGAGCATCTTTTTTTTGATCTTGACCATACCCTCTGGGATTTTGAAACCAATTCTGAAGCCACCCTCCGCGACCTTTATGCAGAATTGAAGCTGAATGAAAAAGCAACAGGTGATTTTGATCAGTTCCACAAAACCTATCAGCACCACAACAATATTTATTGGGATCGCTTCAGGAAAGGATACATCAACCGGGAAGAACTTCGATGGAGAAGGATGTGGCGAACCCTGGTGGATTACAAAATTACAGATGAACCCCTCTCAAAGAAAATGAGTGATCGTTATCTGGACATCCTTCCCACCAAAACCAATCTCTTCCCGCACTGCATGGAGCTACTGAATTACTGCTCAGAAAAAAAATATCCCATGCACCTGATCACCAACGGGTTTGAGACCACGCAACACCTGAAGATCAAGAACAGTGGAATCAGTCATTTTTTCAAGGAAGTCATCACATCAGAGCAGGCTGGTATCATGAAACCACATGCCGCCATCTTTGAATATGCTTTGAACAAGACCAATACAACCGCTGAGAAAAGCATCATGGTGGGAGATACCCTGGAGGTGGACATCCTGGGCGCGTTGAATGCTGGATGGGACACTGCTTATTTCAATCCTGCCGTTCCGCATACACCCAAGATCAAGCCTACATATGTGATCCAAAACCTTGGTGAGCTGATGAAAATATTCTGATCAGGAAATCAAATGGTGGCCAGTACGCTGATACCGTTTTTAACGGTGTCGCCAATCTTTACATTGACCTTGGTGCCGATGGGCAGCAACAAGTCTACTCGGCTACCGAATTTGATGAAACCCAGTTCCTCGTTCTGTTTGGCTTGTTCGCCAGGTACAGCATAGTTCACGATTCTTCTGGCCAGTGCACCAGCAATCTGTTTGACAAGCATGGTTACTTTGGGATTGGAAATCACAATGCTGTGGCGCTCGTTTTCTGTAGAGGATTTGGGGTCCCAGGCCACAAGGTATTTGCCTTTGTGGTACTGGCTGTATTCTACTTTTCCAGAAACGGGATAGCGGTTCACATGCACATTGGCAGGACTCATGAAAACAGAAATCTGTAATCTTTTTTCATTGAAATATTCTGTGTCGAAGGTTTCCTCTATTACAACAACTTTTCCGTCTGCTGGCGATACAATTGCATTTTCATCATAAGTAAATGTTCTGGCTGGTATCCTGAAGAAGGAAATGATGAACAGCCAAAAACCCAACAGGACAATATAAATGACCCATGCCAAGAGGGCCGAACTGGGTTCAAGGTGAAGGTTGGTGGCAAAGCCCAGCAACAGGCAGAGCATGGTGACGAGGGCAATGGTGGGAAATCCTTCCTTGTGTATGGTCATTTTAAGGTATTAAGGGTGCAAAGTTAAGCATTATGCCGGGCATCAGCAGCTGATCTTCCTTTTTCTTGCCGCTACCTTCCATTCACCCACGATGCTATCTCCTTCAATTGCAATCAATGTTTCATGAAGGGCAACAGTTGGGCAAATATGATAGGGGATGCCAATCAGTGTGTCGCCGGGCTTGAAACCATGTCCTGGAGCCAGTTCCATGACCAGGTGCTCCTCGCTTTGTCCTACCGCTTTCAGTTCAGGATGATCTGGAAAAGAAACCCTTTTGGCCAACTCGTTTTCTGAAGCAACTGCCTTGTGGCCAAGGTCAAGACAAATGCGGTTGGCCGCAGGCAATGAGATGACCCTCGTGAGGATATGGACTGCAGGCGTAAAATCTTGCTCAGGACAGATCAATCCATAGCCTTGGTCCCAGAAAATATTGGTACCGGGGCTACAGTCCCTGTCGGTTTTTTTGGCATGGATGGAAAAACTGGGAGAGCCACCCGCAATGATGAAGGGGCGAGGATATCCTTTTGATTCCATTTGGTCAATCAAACCATAAACAGCTTGAAATGCTTCATCACAGGCCTTTTCACGCGCTGCAGGATCTGATTGGCGATGTTGGCCATCATAGACATGTAATCCCATGAACTGGATGCCATTGATTTGCATCAATCCTTCATAGAGTGCCAAAGCAGTTTCATCGGGGGTGATGCCTGTCCTGTTCATTCCAACATTGATGTCGATATACACACTGATTGATTGCGCTTGCTTGGCGAAAACTTCACCTATGTGGATTGCAGCTTCAAGGTTATCTGTTATGGTGGAGAATTGGGTTTGGGGATATTGGATGATGAGTTGTTGCAAACGTTCAACCTTTGGCCCTACTGGTTGATGTGCAAGCAGTACATCCCTGGCACCGGTCATGGCCAAGAGCTCGGCTTCTGCAATGGTGGCACACTTGAATTTGCTGATGCCAGCATCCATCATCAATTGAATCCCTTCTGCAGTCTTGTGTGTTTTGATGTGGGGTCGGAGCCGTTTCACGTCGCCGACCATCCTGATCATTTCAGCAATATTTTTTTTCACCAATGTTGGGAAAACCAGCAGGGCTGGGGAGTCTATGGTTGTGTAATTCATTCTTCAGTCAATATCAAACTGCTAAATTCATCCAGGGTTTCTTCAATTTCTTCCATTGTGTTCAACATCACCAACTTGGATCTAAGTGGTTTGATGTTGATGATCCCTTTCAGGTAGTTGGCATAATGTCTTCTCATCTCAAAAATCCCAATTCTTGGTCCCTTCCATGCAACCGATGCGCGCAGGTGTTGACGGATTACATCAATGCGTTCTTCAATAGTGGGGGGTGGTAATATTTCACCTGTTGCAAAATAATGTTTTACCTCACGGAAAAACCAGGGATATCCAATGGCTGCACGGCCTATCATGATGCCATCGACACCATATTTGTTTTTGTATTCCAATGCTTTTTGTGGTGAGTCGACATCGCCATTGCCAAAAATGGGAATCTTGATCCTGGGATGGTCTTTCACTTTAGCGATCCAGCTCCAGTCGGCCTCTCCTTTGTACAACTGACTCCTTGTTCTTCCATGGATGGACAGGGCCTGAACGCCAATGTCTTGCAATCTTTCTGCTACCTCAATGATGTTGATGCTGTCGAAATCCCATCCCAGCCTGGTTTTTACCGTTACAGGCACATTGCAGGATTTGATGACCGCTTTTGTAAGCCTCACCATCAGGTCAATGTCTTTCAGTACAGCTGCTCCCGCACCCTTGCAGACCACTTTTTTTACCGGGCATCCAAAATTGATGTCCAGCAAGTCTGGGTTTACTGCATCAACAATGCCTGCACTGATGGCCATGGCCTCTTCATCACCGCCAAAAATTTGAATCCCAACAGGCCTTTCTTCCTCAAAAATATCCAGCTTCTGCCTGCTCTTCATCGCATCCCTGATCAGGCCTTCACTGCTGATGAATTCTGTATACATCAGGTCTGCGCCATGTTTCTTGCATACTGCACGAAATGGTGGATCACTTACATCTTCCATGGGTGCCAGCAAAAGCGGAAATCCAGATAAATTTATGTTGCCTATCTTTATCATTCAATTGTTGCAAAGTTACAAATAACAATCATGGAACAGCAAATGGAAAACAGACCGGGGTTGAATGAGAAATCGGGCTTGTTTATTTTGATAGGCCTGATGGGCGTTGGGTTTATGGTGGGTGGTTTTCTTTCTTTTTTTGTATGGAAACTCATGACGGGCCAGGGAATGGCAGACATGCAATTGTCCATGAGCAATCCGGCCTTTGCCAACCAGGTTAGGGTTACGCAGACCCTGCTTTCGATTTTTATTTTTATTTTTCCAGCCCTGCTCACGGCAAGGATCATCAATACAAAACCTTTGCAGTTGTTGGGTTTTTCTAGGCAATCTTCCTGGAAAACATATGGCAGCGCCATTATCATCATGTTGATCATGATCGTGATTGCAGGATCACTTACTACCCTCAACGAAATGATTCCCGTAACACCCTCCATGAAACTGTATTTCACGGAGATGGAAGACAAGTACATGCAACAGGTAGAAGTGATGTCGCAGATGAAGGGAATACCAGATCTTCTGATTTCACTGGTGGTGATGGCCTTTATTCCTGCATTTGTGGAAGAAGTTTTTTTCAGGGGCGGTTTTCAGAACCTTATGCATCGTTCAACAGGCAACATGTGGGTGAGCATCATTGTAACCTCCCTTTTATTCAGCGCCATCCATTTTTCATTCTATGGTTTTTTTGCGCGGACTGCATTGGGCATTGTACTGGGCCTGCTCTTTGCAACAAGCCAAAACATTTGGGTTCCCATATTGGCGCATTTTGTCAACAATGCCATCGCTGTTGGTCAAGTCTATTATCTCAGGAGTACAGGACAATCTTTGGCAGAAAATATGGATGATACATTCCCTCTGTGGTTGGGCCTCTTGCACATTGTATTTTTCTTTTTTGCCTATAGGAGATTTGAAAAAACACTTGAATAAATGGCACTGAACAAAGCAGTTTTCCAAACGCGGGCAAAAACAGCCATCGTTTATGCAGCCATCATGTTGACTGGCCTGTTCTGGAATGAATGGAGCTTTTTCATTTTGTTTTCACTGGTGCATTTTGGCGCCTGGTATGAATTCCGCAAATTGGTATCTCTGATTGATGCAGGATCTTCAAAACAATCAGTTGTATTATCGACAACCCTGGCTTTTCTGGGTTGGGGGATGATGATGGCTGCAAATGCGGAAAGCCTTGACATCAGTGGCTATCATATTTCGGATGCTGGTTGGCGTTTGATGCGTATCAGTATCATCCTTGTGTTATTTGAATTGTATCGTACCAAAGCATTTAATCGCAAGAATCTCATTTGGTCATTGACAGGACTGGCTTATATATCCCTTCCATTGGCGTTGTTGGTCAGTTTACGGTCAGGCTGGATTTGGGGACAAGCACATGACAGCAATTTTCTGACAAATACCTTGTCTGGCTTCAACGGAAAGACAATCTGCATTCTATTGGTGGTGGGGATTTGGATCAACGATACCATGGCCTATCTTGTAGGGTCATTGATTGGTAAAACACCATTGACGGCATGGTCTCCCAAAAAAACATGGGAAGGAACCATTGGCGGTATCATCCTCAGTACCGGACTCATCCTTCTGATTGCTCTTTGGCAATTTGAACCCAGCTGGGCACTGCTCATTATTGCCCTGGTGAATGCCATCAGTGGAACCATCGGAGATCTGGTGGAAAGCAAACTCAAAAGAATTGCCGGAGTCAAAGACAGTGGATCATTCATGCCCGGGCATGGGGGATTCCTGGATCGGTTTGACTCCATCTTGCTTGCAGCGCCAGCGGTTTGGCTGGTCTGCTACCTGCTGTTCAGATAGACAGGATTTATTTTTCCTTGTTGATTTGAATGCTCGGCTTGATACGTGGAGTATCAGAAGCCTGTGGTGCTGCCTTTTCTCTAGGTGCCTGTGGCCTTGCCTGACCCTGTGGTCTTTCCCTTTGAGGCCTTCCTCCGGTCTGTCCCTGGGGCTTTGGACCCTGGGCTCCTGTAGATTTGTCCTGCATTTTCGGCCTTTCCCTTGGTCCTTGGTTGGGATTGTTGGATTGACCTCTATCCCTGTTGGGTCCGGTTCCTGAGCGCTGTCCCTTTCTTTTTTGCGCATTCCTGTCCAGTGAACGAAGGCTGATTTGCCCCACCAATTCCACAAACTGTGGTTCAGCTTCTTTTGCCTTGCTTGAACTGCTCACAATTTCTGCAGTTTCCAGCTCATCTGGTCTTTGACCTTTCTCATTCATTGCCTTGATCTTCTTGACCGTATCAATGGTGAGCGGGTAATGCTTGTTACTATCAGGAAGCGTATACCACATGATGTTCTTGAAAATATCTTTTTTGATCAGGTTGGCATTGCCCTTGGTGGTATGCAATACTTCCGCATGGTCAGGGAAATGCTGCAGCGCATCGAGATAGCTGTCCAATTCATAATTGAGGCAGCACTTGAGGCGTCCGCATTGTCCGCTTAGTTTTGTCTGGTTGATGCTGAGGTTCTGGTAACGCGCCATAGCGGTGGTTACACTTTTGAACTCGTTGAGCCAGCTGCTGCAACAGAGTTCCCTTCCGCAACTTCCGATGCCACCCACTTTTGCAGCTTCCTGGCGGGCACCGATTTGCTTCATTTCAACTTTTACCTTGAAATCTCCGGCATATATCTTAATCAGTTCGCGAAAATCGACACGGTCTTCTGCTGTGTAGAAGAAAGTGGCTTTTCTGCCATCGGCCTGAAATTCAACTTCACAGATTTTCATGCTCAGTTTCAGTTGCCTGGCAATGGCGCGGGAGCGGGCAAGGGCTTCTTTTTCGCGGGCCTTGTTCTCTTCCCATTTCTGGATGTCTACTTCTGTGGCCCTGCGCAATATTTTCTTTAGTTCAGCACTGTCTTCCGCAATTCGCTTCTTTTTGAGTTGCATGCGCACCAGCTCACCGCTGAGGTTGACCATGCCAACATCAAACCCTCCAACGCCTTCAACACTGACCAATTCGCCCTTGTTGAAATGATGAAGTGTTGTATTCTTGAAATATTCTTTCCTGCTGCCGTTGCTGAATGTTACCTCTACTATTCTGCAGGATACTGCAGGGTCAGTAAAAGGCAAATTGGCAAGCCAGTCATGTACATTAAGTCTATTGCATCCGCCCGAGCTGCAACCGCCGTTGCTTTTACAGCCACTTGGCTTTCCGTCTTTCGTACCGCATGAACTACATCCCATAATCTATATCAATGTACCAAAATTACTGCTTTATCCTTTATGATATGATAAATTTTGATGGTCAGGGCCATGAACAGTATTTTAGGGTTTGCATTTCTTTCTATTTGATACGAAGCCCTGTCGAGCTCCGTAACGATGGCTTCCAGCTGTTCAGTTGCTGCAAGCCTGAGCAAACGGTTGGCAAAATCAAGCTCATTTTCTGCAATTTCCGGTGCTGTTCCCACATTGGCAATGTGCACAGCACTTGAAAGCAGATGAATGAAGTAGGCAAGAAATTGTTTCTGTTTTTCCCTTCCCAGTTTGCTGTTGTCATCAACCCATTTGACCTGAGCGGCAGGACCATTTTTAAGGATGGCATTCAGCCATTCCCTCAAAACTTCTTCCCAGTTTTCATCGCTGTTGTGTAGAATTTGAAAGGCCTCTCGCATGTTTCCCTGAGACAGTGGGGCGATGGACAATGCCTTTTCCCTCGGAACAGCCTGTTTACTGATCAGCCATTCTTGTATGTCTTTCGATTCCAGTTGGTTGATCTTGATCAACTGCGTTCTGGATAATATCGTAGAAAGCAGTTTTGATTCGTCTTGGGCCACAAAGATGAGCAGGGTGTTGGCAGGAGGCTCTTCAATCAATTTGAGCAATTTGTTACCCATCGGGCCAAGGTATTCGGGCATCCACTGGATCAGGATCTTGTAACCGCTTTCAAAACTTTTGAGGTTCAGTTTTCTGATGATCTCTTCACATTCGTTGGCAGTAATATTTCCTTGCTTGTTTTCAGCCCCAATGCTCTGAAGCCAATCGAATGCATTCCCAAAAGGGGTTTGGGCAACAAAACTCCTCCATTCCTGGATGAAATCGCTGGCAATGGGTTTGTCTCCAGCCGTTTTCACGATGGTCGGATATGAATAATGGATATCAGGGTGTATCAGTGCTGAAGATTTTTTGCAGGAGGGGCATTCGCCGCAGGCATCTGCAAGAAACGTTGTTGTCAGGGTAGGTTCTCCAAACAAAGAGGGTTCTCCGCTGGAAGTTCCCGGCTTGTTTTTTTTGCAGACCACATACTGGGCAAGCGCAAGGGCAAGTTGCAGGGCACCACTGCCTTCTTTTCCCAGCAGTAGCAGGGCATGGCTGAGCCTGTTGCTGCTCACCAGATTGACCAGATTGGCCTTTACTGCACCTTGTCCGGGGATTTCACTGAATAGCATGGCGTAAAGATAATGATATACCGCAGCAAGGACAACTGCACCATGCTTTCATAAACATTTTCTCTTTGAAAGTGTTAAATTGCTAATTAAAACTATTTGTATGATCAAAGCCATGATGATAGCCCTTGCACTTTTTGCTGCAGGACCTGCAACCATTCACCAGTTCAAGGTTCCATCCATTGAAGGACAAACCATTGATTTTTCAAAATTCAAGGGAAAGAAAGTATTGATAGTCAATACCGCTTCAAAATGTGGCTATACACCACAGTATGCTGAATTGGAACAATTGCACAAGGCATACCCCAGCAAATTGGTTATTGTTGGATTTCCTGCCAATAATTTTGGTGGGCAGGAGCCAGGATCCAATGCAGAGATCAATGATTTTTGTCAAAAGAATTATGGTGTGAGTTTTGTAATGGCAGAGAAGGTTTCAGTGAAAGGAACTGATATTCATCCGCTGTTCAAATGGTTGACCAGCAAAGCAGAGAACGGTGTGATGGATGCTGAAATCAAATGGAATTTCACCAAATTTCTATTGGACGAAAAAGGAGCACTCTTGGCTGTATTCCCGAGCAAGGTCAAGCCAATGGGTGAAGAAATTACAGCATACCTTAAGTGATTTTAAAGGGTGAAAGCCAGGCTGTAGATGCCTGCTGATTTTGCCCCATGTTGCATCAGCATGTTCACGCAGGCTTCTGTTGAAGCGCCGGTGGTAATCACATCATCCACCACAACAACATGCTTGTCTTTGATGATCGAAGGTTCATTCACCTCAAAGACCGACGCAACGTTTTCCCATCTTTCTACCCTTGATTTTTTTGTTTGGGTCCTGGTGTTCTCATTGCGCACCAGGGCCTTTTCATTATAAGGTATCCCCGTCTGTCTAAAAATCCCTTCACACAACAAACTGGCTTGGTTGTATCCTCTCTTGTATTCTTTTTTGGGATGCAATGGCATGGGAATGCAGAGTTCAGTTTCAAATGCAATGAACATGCCTGATCCATGGACTCCCATGATTTCACCCATATGAATGCCCAGTTCTTTTTCCTCTCTGTATTTGATCTGGTGGATGATCTGCTGTAAAGGTGTCTTGTCTATATAATAAAAGGTACTGGCAGCAAATTGAATCTCAGCCCTGCCCCAAAATAGCTTTTCAACAGGATTGTTTCTGATGTCTTCAAATTGCGTCCTTCCCAGTTCAGTCTGGCATTGCAGGCATATCAACTGATCACCTTGGATAAGCTCATTGTTGCATCCAAAACAAAGGGAGGGATAGAATACATGCACCAATGCATCGCACCAGGCTTTTACCATACCACAGGCTTTATTGGAATATGGTTCGGTAAACCTCTTCAATCAATGCCACGGATATGGTCTTGATTCCCTTGTGGGGTTCGGCTTTTCTATTGTATTTGCTGATCACGATGCTGTCGAATCCAAGTTTTTCTGCTTCTGAAATCCTTTGGTCAACGCGATTCACAGCCCTGATTTCTCCGCTCAATCCTACTTCTCCGGCAAAACAGGTTTTTTGTGAAAGGGGAACATCTTCATAAGAACTCAGTAAAGCAAAAACCATGGCCAGGTCAATGGCCGGGTCCTCAATTTTCAGTCCACCGGCAATATTGACGAATACATCCTTGGTTCCAAAATGAAATCCACCCCTTTTTTCAAGGACCGCTAATAAAAGCTGCAATCTTCTCAAATCAAATCCACTTGCCGTGCGTTGAGGTGTTCCATATACGGACGGAGTAACCAATGCCTGCACTTCAATCAACAATGGCCTTAATCCTTCCATCGTTGCACCAATGGCAATGCCACTCAATTGTTCTTCTTTTTGGTTGATGAGAATATCTGAAGGATTTACTACCGGTTTCATTCCTGTTCCTGTCATTTCATATATGCCCAACTCAGCTGTCGACCCAAAACGATTTTTGGTGGTGCGTAAAATCCTGTAGGCATAATGCTGGTCACCTTCAAATTGTAATACCGTATCAACCATGTGCTCCAAAAGTTTAGGGCCTGCAATGCTCCCATCTTTGGTGATGTGTCCGATAAGAAAAACAGGTGTTTGTGTTTCTTTGGCAAAGCGTTGAAACTCTGCTGTGCATTCCCTGATCTGTGAAATTGTACCAGGGGAAGAATCAATGTAGGGTGATTGCAAAGTTTGAATGGAATCGATGATGACCAACTGAGGTTTTATTTTTTTGATCTCCTGAAAGATGCTCTGGGTCGATGTTTCAGTGAGCAGAAAGAAGGCGTCATGCGCCACATTGATCCGGTTGGCACGCATTTTTATTTGTTGCTCGCTCTCTTCACCACTTACGTAAAGAATCCTCAACTCATGCATCATCAAAGCATCCTGCAAGAACAAAGTTGATTTTCCAATACCTGGTTCTCCTGCCACCAACACAAGACTTCCTGGAACAATTCCACCACCGAGCACACGGTTCAATTCCTGGTCTTTGGTTACGATTCTTTCTTCTTCCCTTGAAATGACTTCATTCAATTCAATGCTCTTTGAATTGCCCGGCGTACTCTCTTTCCATGATGCTTTGTTGCCCGGCGTTTCTTTGTGTATGATTTCTTCAGTCAATGTATTCCATTCATTACAGGCAGGGCATTTCCCTGACCATTTTGGTGATTCATGTCCACAACTCTTGCAAAAAAATGCTTTTTTGATTTTGCTCATGCATTAAAGATAATCAACAGTGCTGCAATATGAATGGGATTAAAACGATCATGCAGTGGTATTTTCACCAAAAAAATAGGGGACTGGTAGAAACCAGTCCCCTGTACTTACTAACCCATTAAATTCTGACACTAAATTACAAATTGCTCCCACAGTACAAAATTATTTTTTTTACAGCTGTGCATAACTTTGAATTTGTTATGGGTATTTCACAAAGAAAAATTTTAACATTCTATTGTATATGAGGAATTTTTGTAATTTTTTTATTTTTTTTGGGTGATTGCATCAAAAAATGAGCATTGACGACAAATATTTTACACATATAGATTATTTTAATGTAAAATTTATTTTTAAGAATCTATAATTTTTTTTGGAGGTAAATTCCCAAGGTATTTTTTTTTAACTTGTTGAAAACCAATATATAGTGTTTTTTTTCTTATTCAGTATACTACTTAAAAGGAGTACTTTTTTACCATATTGAGATTAAAAAGTGAATAAATTGTTATATTCGCAATGAGAAAATCATCGTATTTCAAACCAAAAATCAACTGCATGAGAAAACTTACGCTGTTCATGTGCTGTTTGCTTTTTGCATTACCAATGGTATTTGCGCAAACAGTTGTAAAGGGGAAGGTGTCGG
>JBIIQT010000074.1:0-11204 GCA_044341875.1 Chitinophagaceae bacterium
ATGCGTTTGCAACACCTGCAGTCAAGTTGCCAGCCTCAAGTTTGATCATCATGGCAACCAACTGGGGATTCAAGGGAAATCTTGTTGAATTCTGTGCTGCAGCCAAAAAAGATGGATACGATGGCATTGAGGTATGGGTTCCTGGTTCTGCAGCTGAGATGAAAGCATTGAGCGAGGCCGTAGGTAATGCCGGACTAAAACTTGGGCTGCTGGCTGGAGGTCATGATGCCAATCCCTCAATTCACCAGAAACAGTTTTCTGATGCAATACAAAGGGCGATTTCATTGAAACCCATTTACATCAACTGTCATGGGGGTAAAGATTATTTCAGTTTCGAAGACAATGCAGAGATGGTTGAAATGACCATTAGAGCATCTGCTGCTTCAGGCGTGCCCATCTACCATGAGACGCACCGTGGCAGAATGCTTTTTGCTGCGCATATCTCAAAGGGTTTCATTGATCGGTTCAAAGAATTGAAACTGACCCTTGATATTTCTCACTGGTGCAATGTACATGAGAGCTTACTGGGAGACCAGTCAATTAACGTTGATGCAGCTCTGTCAAGAACAAGCCATATCCACGCAAGGATAGGCCATGCAGAAGGCCCACAGGTCAATGACCCCCGTGCACCAGAATGGAAAAATGAGGTAAAGGCACACTTTGATTGGTGGGATAAGGTTGTTGCAAGAAAAAAATCCGAAGGACAATCCATCACAATGCTCACTGAATTCGGTCCGCCCAACTATCTGCAGACCCTACCCTTTACAAGTCAGCCTGTTGCTGACCAATGGGCCATCAACAAGTATATGATGGAAACACTAAGAAAAAGATACAGCTAAAACCATCGCATGAACCTGATAGAATTGATTGGCCGTTTTCATCCCGTTTTGGTGCATTTACCCATAGGTATTTTTGTATTGGTAATTGTCATGGATGGACTAACGAGGTTTGATAAGTTTGCATATCTCTCTGCTTCGATTCGACTGATCCTGGGAATAGGAATTCTGTCGGCTATCCTTTCCCTTGTCACAGGATATACCCTTTCTCTGGAAGGGAGCAACAACCAAGATTTGGTGGATAATCATCAATGGACCGCGATTGGAACCACGGCCCTCTTTACTGCTTATTATTTCTTGCGGCATAAATTGATGGCCAAACGACTTGCCCATACCTATACGCTACTATTGTTGCTTCTTATGTTGGCATGGACTGGTCACCAGGGTGGTTCACTTACCCATGGCGAAGGATTTTTAACTGAAGGGATACTGGAGGATAAAACAATCGCTGAAACGCAATTGAATATCAAAGACATCAATCAAGCTGTCGTTTACAAAGACCTGGTTCAATATACATTGAACCAAAAATGTGTTCAATGCCATGGCATTGAAAAGCAAAAAGGAAAATTACGTCTAGACGATCTTTCCTGGATAAAAGCCGGAGGTAAAAATGGTAATTTAATCAATACCGCCAATCCAGCTGATGGAGAATTGATCAAAAGAATTTTGTTGGATGATATTGACGAACACCACATGCCTCCTAAAGAAAAAACGCAGCTTACAGATGCGGAAATGGTCATTTTTCAATGGTGGATCAATACAGGAGCATCTTTTGATAAATCTGTTGCGGCATTGTCCCCTGATGCAAAAGTGATCAAAGCATTAGCATCTTTCAAAGATGAGAACCAAAATCAGGTAAAAACAACAATTAAAACAAGGGAACCCATTGAAGCCATCGATAAGAAAATCCAGAAAAGACTTGAAAAAATGGGATGGGTAGTTTCAACAATTGCTGCAGAAGATTATCATATTCGTTTGATCGGATACAATATTGAAACTTCTCTGAAGGATGCCCTGGGTGCAGCTGCAGAAATCAGTGATCATATAATTGAATTGAAACTGTCATTTTCATCGATAAAAGACAATGACCTAACCAACCTCAGCAAATTCAAAAACATTGAAAAACTTTGGCTGGACCATACTGCCATCACTGATAATTCATTGAATCAGTTAAAGGCATTGGAGTATCTGGAATATCTCAATATTGTAGGCACCAATACAACTGCCAATGTTCTTCGAAGCATGATGCAAATGCCGAATTTGAAAATTATTTATGCGCAGGGAACAAAAATAACCGCTGAAGAAAGATTTGCATTAGAATCAATAAAAAGCAATGCTAAACTATACTTTGGCGATTCAATGAAATCGGCCATTACGGATACCATATTTGCCAAGAAAGCAGAATAGCTACTACAGCGTGACAGCCTTATAATGGTCAAGCAATGCCAATTGGTTGATGGTTCTATTGTAATTATTCAGGGGATAATTAATACCATAATAGGTATCGTTATTCAGGAAATCGGTCAAAAACCTCAATGCCTGCATGTAGATCATGAACTCTCCTGAATAATTGACTGCTTCCAATTCTTCCTTATTCAACAAATCTTTCATGTGTTCAAGGTATCCGTCAATGATTGCCTTGTGAAAATCAGGCCGCACAAATACTTTTGTGAGATCTGTCTCCTCTTCATTTCCAGGAGAAAGATAAGTCCTGAACATATCACCCAAATCACTGATCAATAAACCAGACATGACGGTGTCAAGATCAATGACACAAACACCCTTACCCTGTTCGTTCAGCAGAACATTGGTAATTTTTGTATCGTGGTGGGTAACACGTTGTAAGAATTGGGAAGATGAACCAATGGAATGGTACCTTGAGACGATATGATAATTGGCCTGAATCTGCTCAATTGCTTGTGAAGCTTGTTTAATCCTGTCCCTGTTGCCATGTTGCATCGCTTCGGTAAACTGTTGCCACCTGAATGTCAGGTCATGAAAACGTGGTATCGTGGGTTTGAGTATGCTCACATCCATCCCATTGAACGCTGCTGTGAATTTTCCAAATTGAAGAGCGGCTTCATATGCCTGCTCAGCAGTTGAGCAAAAATCAAGGGTATGGGTTCCCTTGACAAAAGGAGTCAGCCTGTAAAATAAACCAGACTCGATCGAATAAGGGGCACCATTAAGTGTAAGCAAGGGTGTTGGGTAGAAGACTTCCTTTCCATTTTGATCAAGGAATTGGGATAATGCTTGAAGGTTTGAGGCAATATCCATTGGAGTTTTGAAGACTGTTGTATTGACCTCCTGCATAATATATTCAGGAGTAGACGATCTTGAAACAGTATATGTTTTATGGATCAGTCCATTGCCAAACAAAGCAATTTCATAAGTATCTGCATCAGAAAAGTAATGTGATAAAATGTGGTTACTGATCATATAATCAATATAATAGCCTCACTTTAAGGGATCCTTTGACTTTTCTAAGCAACTCAACCGCATTTTTGGATAGTTTCTTATCGATATCCAAGACTACATAGCCAATCTCGTCATTGGTCTTAAGGTATTGACCAAGTACATTGATTTTATTTTCGGACAAAGTAGTGTTGATCTCAGATAATACCCCAGGAACATTGCTATGAATATGCAAAATGCGGTGTGTCCCTTCTTGCGGGGAAAGGCTTAATTCAGGAACGGTATGCGATCCGGTGGTGGCACCCATTTCAAGGTATTGCAACAATTTGGCACTTACATCCTCACCTATATTGTATTGTGCTTCCTCAGTAGATCCACCAACATGCGGGGTGAGGAGTACATTAGGGATATGTTGAAGGGGGGATGAAAAGGCATCACCGTTCTTCTCAGGTTCAACAGGGAAAACATCAATGGCAGCGCCTGACAAATGTCCGTCTGTGAGGGCAGTGGCCAAAGCATCAAGATCTACTACTTCTCCCCTGGCAAAATTGATCAGGATGGAACCTTTTTTAAAATGCTTGAGTAATGTTTTATTGATCAGATTTTTGGTCTGTTGGGTTTCAGGAATATGCAGGGTAATGATATCAGCCTTTGAAACAACTTCCTTGAGTGTCTTTCTGGATTCTGCATTACCAAGTGGTAACTTGGTCACATTGTCATAAAAAATAACTTTCATTCCTAATGACTCGGCAAGAATGCTTACCTGTGAACCAATATTACCGTAGCCGATGATTCCCAAGGTTTTACCCCTTATTTCAAAACTTCCTTTGGCATCTTTGTTCCATTGTCCTTCATGGGCAGCTTTATTTTTATCCAGAATTTTCCTGATAAGGATGATAGAGGCGCCAATAACCAATTCAGCCACTGAACGTGTATTGCTGTATGGGGCATTAAAAACAACGATTCCTTTTTTACGGGCTGCATGCAGGTTTACCTGGTTGGTTCCAATACAAAAACAACCAATTGCCTGAAGCTTCTCAGCATGCTGCAAAACCTTTTCGGTAATCTGTGTTTTTGACCTGATGCCAACCATGTGCACCTGTTTGATTTCATTGATCAGCTGCTCTTCAGAAAGAGCTCCAGAAATTTTTTTGATGTCTGCATATCCAGCATCTTTGAAAACTTTGATAGCAGCATCACTAATATTTTCAAGCATTAAGATCTTGATCTTATCTTTGGGGTAACTGGTTTTGTTTGTATTAACCATTTTTTTAATCTGTAGATTTAAACAAAATTAACAACTTATTGTTCCGTTTCCAATTTAAGCACAGCAATGCAGAAACTTAAACTGTTCCTTATATTGTTTATCGCCTTTTCGGTGCTTTTTTATTTTGTTGATCGATACAGAAAGCAAAGCCCCACCAAGCTGAATGAATCCATAACAACAATCGATTTAGCCCCCAAAACTGCATTTACAGCAATTGACCAGGAACTCAAGAACTCAAGCCAGCATTTTTTTGACCAAACATTGCTTCGATCAAGGTTTAATGGAGGCATAATTGTAGCCAGAAATGGCAAAATAATCTTTGAGAAATACCAAGGACTTCAAAATGTATTGAGTGGTGAGCCTATTGACTCCAATACTGCTTTTCACTTGGCTTCTGTTTCTAAGACATTCACTGCCATGGCCATCCTTAAACTATGGGAAAATGCTGCATTGCTGCTTGACGACCCTGTAACAAAATACCTTGTTGGCTTTCCATATCCATTGATAACTGTCAGGAACCTGCTCAGCCACCGCAGCGGATTGCCCAATTATGTCCATTTTGTTGAAAAAATGGGTTGGGATACACATCGTTTTGTCACCAATGCAGATATTTTACAATTATTCATAGACCATGCGGATAAGTTAAAACCTGGAAGGGCCAATGCCTATTTCGACTACTGTAACACCAATTACGCCCTTTTGGCCCTGATTGTTGAAAAAGTGAGTCAGCTTAGTTTTTCCGAATACCTTGATAAAGTATTCTTCAAACCCCTTGGGATGAACAACAGTTTTGTCTATGCAGTAGACATGGCTGAAACGGTACTCCCTTCTTATAAATTTAACAACCAGCGAGAACCGATGATGTTTCTTGATGCCGTTTATGGTGATAAAAATATTTATAGTACACCAAGAGATATGATGAAATGGGATTATACGCTCTCAAAAGACCAGCTTTTTTCAAAAAATACACTCGAAGAGGCTTTTAAGGGATATAGCTATGAAAGAAGAGGTACCCGCAACTATGGATTGGGCTGGAGACTGGTTGAAATGCCAACTGGAAAGAAAATCATCTACCACAATGGCTGGTGGCATGGAAACAATACCGTTTTCAGCAGGCTTCCTGATGATTCTACTGCCATTATTGTCTTGGGCAATAAATTCAATCGAAGCATTTACAAAGCAAAAAAAATTGCTGGTATATTTAAAGGATATGGCATACAGTCTGATGACGACGACTAAACCTCCTCAGCTGAATATCCTATTTCCCCAGGGAAAAATGATTCAGCAAAAAGCTTCGTTTTCATCAGTTTTTGTCTATTTTTGCTGCCCCTAAGTCAGTAACACACTGTTTAGTTCAATAACCAAATGCATTAGAATTGTTTATGGAAAATTTGATCTATCTCGTTCCCATGATGGGAGTTGTCGGACTGCTTTACACGCTTATCAAGTTCAACTGGGTATCAAAGCAGGATGCCGGTTCTGAAAGAATGAAAGAAATCAGCACTTATATTGCTGAAGGAGCCATGGCTTTTTTGAAGGCAGAATGGAAAATTCTTGCCTATTTTGTAGCCATAGTAGCGCTTTTATTAGGGTTCATGGCCCAAAGCAATGCAGGAAGCCATTGGAGCATCGCCATTTCTTTTGTTATAGGTGCCGTTTTCAGTGCTACAGCAGGTTATATAGGCATGAAAGTGGCAACCAAAGCCAATGTGCGCACAGCTGAAGCAGCCAAAACAAGCCTTAGCAAAGCACTCAACGTATCCTTTACCGGCGGTGCAGTCATGGGCCTTGGTGTTTCAGGATTAGCGGTTTTGGGATTGGGTGGCTTGTTCATCATTCTGAAACATTTTTTCGCTCCCGACGGAGATGCTGAAGGCATGTTGCGCACCATTGAAGTGTTGACTGGCTTTTCACTCGGAGCAGAGAGTATAGCCCTGTTTGCACGTGTTGGAGGTGGAATTTATACCAAGGCAGCTGACGTTGGTGCTGATTTGGTTGGAAAGGTCGAAGCGGGTATTCCAGAGGACGACCCACGTAATCCAGCAACCATTGCTGATAATGTAGGTGATAATGTTGGAGACGTTGCCGGTATGGGAGCTGATCTCTTTGGTTCTTATGTTGCTACAGTTTTGGCAACAATGGTACTTGGCCAAGAAACTATTTCAAATGACAATTTTGGTGGCATTGCTCCTATTCTTTTGCCAATGGTCATTGCTGGCGTAGGAATTCTTCTGTCCATTGTTGGTACCTTTTTCGTAAGGATAAGTGACGCTGTTGGCGCCAGTACACATGCTGTACAAAAAGCCCTCAACATGGGTAACTGGGGTTCAATGATCCTGACAGCATTCGCAGCATACTTTATTGTAAATTATATTTTACCAGAGACAATGACCTTGCGTGGACTTGAGTTTACGCGCAATGGTGTTATAGGAGCAATCGCTGTAGGTCTGGTGGTAGGTGCCCTTATGAGTATCATTACAGAATATTATACCGCCATGGGCAAACGTCCTGTAATGAGCATCATTCGCCAATCAGCTACTGGTCATGCAACGAATATCATTGGAGGCCTGGCCATTGGCATGGAAAGTACCTTTTTACCAATCCTCGTATTGGCTGGTGGTATTTATGGTTCATTTGCTTGTGCAGGATTATATGGTGTTGCTATTGCTGCAGCCGGTATGATGGCCACTACTGCCATGCAGTTGGCCATTGATGCATTCGGCCCTATAGCAGACAATGCAGGTGGTATTGCAGAAATGAGTGAACTGCCCAGCGAAGTACGTGAAAAAACCGATATCCTTGATGCAGTGGGTAATACCACAGCAGCCAGTGGAAAAGGCTTTGCCATTGCTTCTGCTGCATTGACCTCCCTGGCCCTTTTTGCAGCCTTTGTGGGTGTTGCAATGCCAGATAATCAGCATATCGACATTTATAAGGCAGATGTATTGGCTTCTCTGTTCATTGGTGGTATGATTCCGTTTATATTCTCCTCTCTTGCTATCCGTGCCGTTGGTGAAGCTGCCATGGCCATGGTAGAAGAAGTGCGTAGGCAGTTCCGTACCATCCCTGGTATTATGGAAGGTACAGGAAAGCCTGAATATGATAAATGTGTTGCTATTTCAACAGAAGCATCCCTTAAAAAGATGATGTTACCTGGAGCCATCACAATTGTTTCTCCCTTGCTGATTGGTTTTATTTTAGGACCAGAAGCATTGGGTGGATTTTTGGCTGGTGCTACTGTCAGTGGTGTGTTGATGGGTATTTTCCAAAACAACGCTGGTGGTGCCTGGGACAATGCCAAAAAGAGCTTTGAAAAGGGAGTTGAAATTAACGGTGAAATATTCTACAAGAAATCTGAACCCCACAAGGCTTCTGTAACAGGAGACACAGTTGGTGATCCATTCAAGGATACTTCAGGTCCATCCATGAACATCCTCATCAAATTGATGTCAATTGTATCCTTGGTCATTGCCCCTACCCTTGCTCAAATGCACCCGACGGCAACAGCCAAAATTCAAAAGAATGTTGAGATCTCAATAATCAACACAGATTCCTCTAATGCTGAAATCAATATGACTGAAGCCCCTGATCAAGGATTGATTCAGGCATTAAAGGCTGATGGTTTGATTGGAGAAGGTTCAAACACCATTGAGTTTGAGGAAGATATACTGAAGGTAAATGGCAAGATTGTTGATGCTGAAAAATACAGATCAATGATAAAGGGCGATAAAGTACGCATCAAAATTGATGAGAAAGCAGTTACCCAATAATATTTCCAATTCATAGCATAAAAAAAATCCCTTTCATCTGAAGGGGATTTTTTTTATGCCTGAGCGTTGTTAAAAGAAATATCAGATTGATTGATTATTTCCTTGCAACCTTGAATGTTCTGGTTAAGGTATTGCTTGCTGTTTTTTGACTCGTTACAACAACAGTCACACTATAGAGTGTTCCTGAAACCAATGTACCAGTTGAAATTTCATTAGAAGCTACAGTAGATTTGATGTTTTTGCTCTCAAGCAATGTTCCTGCAGGGTCAGTTTTAGTTGTAATGTCAATGCTGATACCTGTAGTTGGCATTTTAGAACTTAAAATGACTTTGAAGGAGTAAATACCTGACGAGGCTGTTGCTGTAGTGGTGCCAGGATCGGGATCCAGAGTAAACAAAATGTTATCTTCCACTACCACGGGTGGTGGTGGTGTGGGAGGCGTTGGGGTAGGTGTAGTTTTTTTGGTACATGAAATGGTCAAAGCAACCATCATCATCAATGAAAAAGCCAAAGACCGATTAACCATGGTATGAATTTTTATAAAATTAAGCAGATTTGAGGGATTACCAAACATTCCTTGGGCAAAGATCTCCGAAAGCGTTATTTAGGGTAAAACCAAGTACGATTTCATGGGTACCCCGGTTCATGGTGCTTAAAAGATATTTCCCGCGGTTCAGATCGTAGGCATAACTGATATTAAATGTGTGGGCAACATTCAGGCCAAACATGCCAGAGAATCCATCCCCCATCCTGTAGTTGGCACCGATCCACATCAGATCACGGTACTGTGTCTTGACATTGATGTCCACTGCCAAGGGTGTAGAAGCGATATACCGCAACATCATAGAAGGCAATGCTGATATATCCTGATTGAGGAAAAAACGATAACCGGCAGTAGCAAAAACATGAGGAACAAGGGTTGATCTGTATGCGGCACTGTCTACCAGGTTGAATCTTACAGGAATGATTTGTTGAGCGGAAAGACCAGCAAAATATTTGGATGAATACAACCACAAACCTGCATTCAATTCTGGCTTGATTTTGCTGATATCATTGACAGTATTACCAATTGCAGGATCAAATGCTGTTGCAAGTGTGATTTTGCTCTTGTTGACATTGATCGATGAAAATCCTGCACCAAAACCAGCAGAAAGGCTGGTTGTACCTGTAAGGCCTACATGATAGGAATAGGTAGCATAAGTGGTCATGCGGTTGATATACCCTGTAGAATAGTTAACTGCGGTAAACCCTAAGCCATGATGAGGCGGAGCAGCAGTATAGTTCGCCCAATACTCCTTTCCTCTTGGATTTTGTCCTTTCATGTCAAACGAAGTGGCTGATTCACGGTAATCGGATTTACCAATGGCTCCATGGATGGTAGCATAGAAAGTTTTGGGAGCACCCTCAATACCAATCCATTGGTTCCTGGCACTGAGTTTCACATCAACATAGTTCTCAATTCCACCAATGGCAGGATTGACAATATAATTGTTCATGATATACTGGGTATAATGTGGCCTTTGTTGGGAATTGGATTGATTCACAAAAACAAAACAGACAATCAACGATAACAATCTTCTCATCTTTCCTATTTAAAAATGGTTACATATCCAGCAACTTTTTTTCTGCCAGATTTTGGATCAATGACATAATAATATGTACCTGTTGGCAAGATATTACCTTTATAGGTTCCATCCCAAGGTTTTGCATATCCTTCTGACCTGAACACAAGTTGGCCCTGTGGAGAATACACCTCTAAGATACAACCTGGATATTGATCCAGGTATTTGATATCCCACAAATCATTGATGCCATCACCATTGGGGGTGAAAGTGTTGGGGGGCTTTGGAAGTTTCAGAACTGTAATAGCAATATCATCCGTGCTTGTACAATTACCCCTACCCGTAACACTGAGTGTATATACAATATCGTCTTGCGGCTTTACAACCAAAGGCTGAAGAATATCGGTAAAATTGAGGTAAGTCGCTGGTGACCAGGCATAAGTGAGGGAGTTCCCCGTAGCTGTGGCAACAATTGTTTTTTGACCATCATCCAAAACATACATGTCAGGACCAGCCGATATTTTTGGATAAGGATGAATGGTTATTGATTTCACTGCAGTATCTGAAATACATCCTTCAGAACTTACAACAAACAAGCTTACATTGAAGGTTCCGGTTGCTCGGTAAAGATAGAGTGGATTATTTGTCTTATCAATATTACCATTACCAAAATCCCAGTTCCATGCCGTGATTGGTCTGACAAAACCATTGCTTATATCGGTGAATTGAATGTCTTTTCCAAGGCATACTGAATCAAGGCTTGTATAGATTGCTTTGGGTTGAGGAAATACATCAACAAGCTGCCTGGTCAGTGAATCTTTACAATTGTTGTTGCTTGTTACCACCAATTTTACATTGTAACTGCCTAAAGAAAGATAATTGTGTGTACCATCTTTGGTGACAGCCGGATTGGTATTATTGGGATTGCCAAAATTCCATAAATAAGTCATCAGCGAGCCAGAGCCATCCGGGATGGTTGTATTGTTGGTGAACAAGGCCTTTCCCTCAGGAAGACAAACCTTGGGGAGATCAAAACTCACAAGTGGAAGCGGATGAACCATAACAGGAAGTATTTTCGGTTCACTTGTACATCCATTGTTGGTTACCACATCAAGGCTGACATTGTAGGATTTAAAAAAGGCGAAGACGTAGTTCAAGGGATTGGCATTACCTATAGATTGAATAGGTGATCCATCTCCAAAGTTCCAATTCCATTTCACCAAATTGCCTGTATTTGGAACAGCCTTACTGGTAAAGGTGATGGGATTTTTTTCACAATTCAAAGTACTGAAAACAAAATCTGCAGTTGGTCTGGGCCAAACAATGATGCTTTTGCTAGCCGTATCCCTGCAAC
>JBIIQT010000107.1:0-3109 GCA_044341875.1 Chitinophagaceae bacterium
GCAAAGGTATTGCAGTTGTACATCGCGAAGGTTTTTTGATGAATTTTTCTTGCTACTTTGCAGCAGATGCTCAAACCATTTTACCAGGAACTTCATCCGGAAGCAGGATGCGATGAAGCAGGCAGGGGTTGCCTGGCGGGGCCTGTATTTGCAGCGGCCGTTATCCTTCCTCCCGATTTTGCTGATCCGGTTTTGAACGATTCCAAACAGATCAAAGAAAAGACCCGTTACGCCCTGCGGGACATGATCCAGAAGACTGCCATCAGCTGGGCTGTGGCCAAAATTGATGCGGAAGAAATTGACCAGATCAATATCCTGAATGCCTCCATCAAGGCCATGCACCTGTCACTGGACCAATTGAAGAAAAAGCCATCTTTCATCATCATCGATGGCAACCGGTTCAAGCCTTACAAAAAAGTTCCGCATGCCACCATTATTAAAGGTGATGGTAAATATTTTTCCATTGCAGCAGCCAGCATCCTTGCAAAGACCTACCGCGATGATTTCATGCTGGAACACCATGAGAAATATCCGCATTACAATTGGATCAAGAACAAAGGCTATGGCACGCTTGATCACCGCAGGGCGATTGCTGAATTCGGAAGATGCTCACTGCACAGGGCGAGTTTTCAACTGAAGAGTAATGTAGTGGGCTGAAACATTTTCTACAAAATGAAAATGTTTATTTTCTCATAATATTGGTGATTTTTCTATTTGATTTCAAAGAGCCGGTTTCACCAAAAAGCTTAATCTTATACCATGCAAGAGGTTGTTTTTATTGTTGAAGAAGCTCAAGATGGTGGTTTTACCGCCAAATGTATTTCTGAGTCAATTTTCACACAAGCAGAAACACTTGAGGGATTGAAAGAAGCCATAATTGATGCAGTTCATTGTCATTTTATCAACCCAATCTGCCTGCGCCTTGCCTGATCACTTGAGGCTCTTCATCCGTCATGTCAACAATGGTTGAATATTCCATTCCACCAATTCCACCATCCACCACCATGTCAACCAGCTTGTGGAATTTGTCGTGGATCATTTCAGGATCTGTGTATTCTTCCACCATGTCGCCGGGAAGGGATGAACTCAGGATGGGATTGCCCAATGCAGCGGCAATCGCATGGGTAATATGATGATCGGGAACCCTTAATCCAATCGTGTCTTTTTTGCTTTTCAGGATTTTAGGCACTTCCTTGCTGGCAGGAAGAATAAAGGTGAAAGGGCCGGGGATATGGTTTTTGATGAGACGGTACTGTGGTGTGGAGATGGCCCTTGCATATTTGCTCAGATCAGAAAGATCGCTGCAAATGAAAGAGAGGTTGGCTTTTGAAGGATCAAGTCCTTTGATACGGCAAATCCGCTCAACCGCTTTGGGTTGAAAAATATCACAACCCAGTCCATAGACCGTGTCGGTAGGGTAAATGATCACACCGCCACTGCGCAAACAATCGGCAATTTGTTTGATCAATCTTGCTTGTGGATCTTTTGGATGTACAGTAATCAGCATCGCTTATGAAATGGTCCAGGTTTCCCCGCCATGGAGTAACTTGTTGAGATCACCGAGGCCTTTCTTTGCAATCACTTCGTCAATCTGCATTTGCATCTGATCTTCGTAGCATGCCCTGTCGGTTTCATAGAAAACACCAAAAGGTCTTGGCAGGTGACCCGCGATATGCGGATCATCAAACATGCGCACCAAAATCTGTGCCTTGTAAAAATCATGGTCGTCGTGGATCCAGCAATCGTCTGCACTGGCGCCTTCTGAAAGGTCAACCACAACAGGCTTGAAGCCATCCAGTTTGATTCCCTTTTCCTTGTTGGCGCCAAAAACCAAAGGCTTGCCTTGCTCAAGGAAAAGTGTTTCCATGGGCTTGGATGCCTTGTCTGTGAATATTTCAAATGCACCATCGTTGAAGATGTTGCAGTTCTGGTAGATTTCAAGGAAGGATGCTCCCTTATGGGCATTGCTGCGCAACAATGATTCCTGCAAATGTTTTGGATCGCGGTCCATGGTTCTGGCAATAAAGGTGGCATCTGCACCCATGGCCAAAGCCAATGGATTGAACGGATGATCAATGCTGCCAAAAGGGGTTGACTTGGTGACCTTATGCTCTTCAGAGGTTGGTGAATATTGGCCTTTTGTCAAACCATAGATCTGGTTGTTGAACATCATGATGTTCACATCAAAATTCCTTCTCAACAAATGAATGGTATGATTGCCTCCAATGCTGAGTGAGTCACCATCACCGGTCACAATCCATACACTCAGTTCAGGCCTTGTTGCCTTCAAACCACTCGCAATGGCAGTAGCCCTGCCATGGATGGAATGCATGCCATAGGTCTCCATATAATAAGGGAAACGGCTGGAACAACCGATCCCTGAAACAAT
Organism: Chitinophagaceae bacterium; assembly: GCA_044341875.1. Taxonomy (GTDB): domain Bacteria; phylum Bacteroidota; class Bacteroidia; order Chitinophagales; family Chitinophagaceae; genus Pollutibacter. Next base: position 2,390 of record JBIIQT010000107.1, read on the forward strand.
GACAATATTTTCTCTTGGTATACCCAAGGTTGGCATCACCTTCTGCACCTGTGCAAGGATGGAATAGTCTCCACATCCCGGACACCACCTTACTTCCTGGTCTGTTTGAAAATCTTTGGATGTAAGCGGCGCTGCTGTTTGCAATACTTCACTCATAAAACACCTTTATTCATTTAAATATACTCAATTATTTTGTTTCGCTGGATGATTGCAGGGCCTCCCAATACTCAGCACCCCTTCGTGTATGTGGGATGACGATGGTGCCGCCAACAATATTGGCAACGGAAAATACCTCGTACACTTCATCGGTTGTCATACCCAATTCATGGCATTTGCCCAGATGATACTTGATGCAATCGTCGCACCTCAATACCATGCTGGCCACCAGGCCCAGCATTTCCTTGGTCTTCACGTCCAATGCTCCTTCCTGATAGGTATTGGTGTCAAGGTTCCACAGGCGCTTCATCACCAGATTGCCCTTGCCCAGGATGACATCATTCATCCTTTCCCTGTATTCATTGAATTCGTTTACGATACTCATGTGTGTGATTATACTGCAAAGTTGCAGAAAAGAATTGGAGGTTCACATTTATAACAGAAAAAGGGAACCAATGGTTCCCTTTTTCAATCAGATAGTTGATGCGATTACCAACGGTTTCCACCGCCGCCGCCACCGCCGAAATTACGGCGAGGAGCACCACCACCGCTGCCACCATTGCT
>JBIIQT010000023.1:0-36566 GCA_044341875.1 Chitinophagaceae bacterium
TGTTGTGGTGGAGGACCATGTTGAAATTGGAGCCAATACCTGCATCGACAGGGCAACCATGGGATCAACCATCATCAGGAAGGGCACAAAGCTGGACAACCTGCTGCAGATTGCCCACAATGTAGAAGTAGGTGAAAACAGTGTGATTGCAGCCCAGACCGGCGTCAGCGGCAGCACCAAAATTGGCAAGAATGTCATGATTGCCGGACAAGTGGGCGTAGCTGGCCACATCAGTGTGGCAGATGGTACCAAAGTTGGCGGACAGAGCGGCATCACCAAATCTATACTCCCAGAAAACACTTCAGTTGACGGCACGCCAGCATTCGATTACAAGGAATCCCTCCGTTCTAAGGCAGTATTCAAACGGTTGCCGGAATTGGAGAAAAAAATAAAGGAATTGGAGCAGGCCATTGCCGATTTGCATAAGGAAAGAGAAGCATTTCTTTCTAAAAATTGATTTTCAATATATTATAACCATATTCCACCTGTGAAAAATGGTTTATCTTTGCAGCCAATTTCAAGCGAATGAGTTCAAAATTCAACCCAGACAAGCAACATACGCTCAAGACCCCTATCAGCATTTCTGGCACCGGTTTACACACGGGCATCTTGGTAGACATGGTTCTTAATCCTGCCAACCCGGGATTTGGTTTTCAATTCAAAAGGGTTGATCTAGCGGGAGAGCCCGTCATCAAAGCAGACTGTGATCTTGTAACGGACACCTCCAGGGGGACTACCCTTGAAGACAAAGGTGCAAAAGTGAGCACGGTAGAGCATATCCTTGCCGCATTGGTAGGAATGGGTGTTGACAACTGTCTTATTGAAATCAATGGGCCAGAAATTCCAATCATGGATGGAAGTTCCCAGCCATTTATAGAAGCAATCGATAAAGCTGGTATTGAAGAGCAGGAAGCAGCCAAACAGTGGTATACCATCGATACCAATATCTCGTTTTACGATGAGGGAAAAAGGGTTGAAATGATGGCCATGCCAGCAGTTGAATACAAGGTTACTACCCTGATTGATTTCAACAGCCCTGTGCTGGGAACACAGCATGCCGGACTGAAAAACATCTATGACTTCAAGACTGAAATCGCTCCCTGCAGAACCTTTTGCTTTTTGCATGAGCTGGAGGCCCTTTTGGCCAACAACCTCATCAAGGGGGGAGACATCAACAATGCCATCGTAGTCGTGGACAAGCCGGTTACAGAAGAGGAAATGGGCAGGCTGGCCGGCATCTTCAAAAAAGACAAAATTGAAGTCAAAAGCGAGGGCTACCTCAATAACCTTGAACTCCGGTTTCCCAACGAGCCCGCACGCCACAAGCTGTTGGATGTCGTGGGAGATCTTGCCTTGATAGGCTATCCCATCAAGGCCCATATCATTGCCAACAGGCCAGGGCATTTCTCCAATGTTGAGTTTGCCAAACTGATCAAGCAATACATCAAGAAAAACAAGCATGTGAAAAACGTGCCTGTTTATGACCCCAACCAACAACCGGTATACAATACCACACAAATCGAAAAAGTACTTCCACACAGGTACCCCTTTCTGTTGGTTGACAAGATTATTGAGCTGAGCGATACCCATATTGTCGGTATCAAGAATGTAACGTTCAATGAGCCATTTTTTGCCGGGCATTTCCCAGGGAACCCTGTAATGCCTGGTGTTTTGCAGGTTGAAGCCCTTGCACAGACTGGGGGAATCCTTGCCATTAACTGTCTGCCTCCAGGTGAATATGATACCTATTTTGTGAAGATTGACAACTGCAAATTCAAACAAAAAGTTGTTCCCGGCGACACACTGATCATGAAACTGGAACTGACCGGTCCTATCCGCAGGGGCCTCTGTGAAATGATCGGTACGGTATACGTTGGCAATAAAATTACCACAGAAACCATGTTGATGGCGCAATTGGTGAAGAGAGAAGGTGTCTAATACTAAATGAATGAAACAATGATCCACCCACATACATATATTCACCATAACGCCAAAGTGGCCACCAATGTAAAAATTGATCCCTTTTCGGTAATCCACCAGAATGTTGAGATTGGTGAAGGTACCTGGATTGGCAGCAATGTAACCATCATGGATGGGGCACGCATTGGCAAAAATTGCAGGATTTTTCCTGGCGCAGTTATTTCTGCCGCTCCACAAGACCTTAAGTTTGAAGGGGAAGTGACCAGTGTGGAAATTGGCGACAATACCACCATCCGTGAATTTGTGACCATCCACCGTGGCACAAAAGACAAGTGGAAAACGGTGGTGGGGAAAAATTGTCTGATCATGGCCTACAGCCATATTGCCCACGATTGTGAAATTGGCGACAACTGCATCATGAGCAACAATACCCAAATAGCCGGACATGTGGTCATGGGAGATTATGCCATCCTTGCGGGGATGTGTGCGGTTCACCAGTTCGTAAAGATTGGTCAGCATTCATTCATTGCAGGAGGTTCGCTTGTTCAAAAAGATGTTCCTCCCTATATCAAAGCAGGAAGAACTCCCCTTTCTTATGCGGGCGTCAACTCGGTTGGCCTTAAACGCAAGGGATTTACGGTTGAGAAAATAAATGAGATCCTGGATATTTACCGCTATATCTATAACAAGGGCATGAATACCACCCAGGCCATGGATTATATCGAAGAGGAATTTCCAGTGACTGATGAAAGGGATGAGATTGTAACCTTTATCCGTGAGAGTGGTAGGGGCATCATCAAGCGTTTCAGTAAAACTTCTATTGATGAAGATCTCGGTAATTGATGCCGGAAAACGTTTCAACCGTGAATGGATCTTCAGGAACCTGAACCTGGAACTGCATTCCAACCAGCACTATGCCATCACCGGGCACAATGGCTCCGGCAAATCAACTTTTCTGCAATGCATCGCAGGCGCTTTGTATACAACAGAGGGGAAAATAACCTTCAACCTGAATGGAAAGGCACTGGAACCTGAAGTGGTTTACAAACAACTTTCCATCTGTGCGCCATACCTGGAGCTAATAGAGGAAATGACACCCATCGAGTTCCTCAGCTACCATGCCTCATTCAAGCCCCTGATCAAAGGCTGGAATGCAACAGGAATCATAGAAGAAATAGGACTTTCCAAGGCAAAACAAAAACAAATCAGGTACTTCAGCTCTGGGATGAAGCAAAGGGTTAAGCTGGCACAGGCTTTCTTCTCTGAAACACCCCTGTTGTTGCTGGACGAGCCTTGCACCAACCTCGACCAACAAGGCATCGATTTGTATAAACACCTTATTTCATCGCTTTGTAACAACAGGTTGGTGTTGATCAGCAGCAATGATGCCACAGAATATGGCAGTTGCACTGAATTCATCAGAATGGGTGTGTAAAACTGGTGATAGACTAGATTTTTTCTTTCTGGGAATAGGTTTAATTTTGCGCAAACTTTACTCCATGGCACATGACAATCTGGTTTTTGACCTGCTCAACAAAGAACTCAAAAGACAAAGGGAAGGCATTGAACTGATCGCCTCTGAAAACTTTACTTCTCTTCAGGTGATGCAGGCAACAGGTTCAGTTGCCACGAACAAATATGCGGAAGGTTATCCTGGCAAAAGGTATTATGGTGGTTGCGAGGTAATCGACGAAATTGAAACCATCGCCATTGATAGACTCAAGCAAGTTTTCAACGCATCATGGGCGAATGTGCAGCCCCACAGTGGTGCGCAGGCCAACGCTGCTGTATTCCTTGCTTGCCTAAAGCCAGGCGATAAAATTCTTGGTCTTGACCTGAGCATGGGCGGACACCTGACCCATGGCAGTCCTGCCAACTTCAGCGGAAAGACTTACCAGTCTTTCTTTTATGGGGTTGATAGAGAAACAGGACTGGTCAATTATGAACAACTAGAAACCATAGCGCGTGCAGAAAAGCCCAAAATGATCATATGCGGTGCCTCGGCCTACAGCCGTGATTGGGATTATGCCCGTATTCGTGCAGTTGCAGACGAAATAGGTGCTTTGGTATTGGCAGATATTTCACATCCCTCAGGGCTCATCGCCGCAGGTTTACTCAACGATCCATTTAACCATTGCCATATTGTGACCTCTACAACACATAAGACACTTCGAGGACCTCGTGGAGGCGTGATCATGATGAGGAACGATTTCGAAAATCCATTTGGGCTGAAAGACCCCAAAGGTAATACCCGCACCATGAGTGCATTGCTTGACCTTGCCGTGTTTCCTGGTATTCAAGGCGGACCTTTAGAGCATGTGATTGCAGCAAAAGCGATTGCTTTTGGAGAAATTCTTGACCCCGCATTTAAAATATACCAACAACAGGTCAGGGAAAATGCCCAGGTCATGGCTGCTGCTTTTGTTAAAAAAGATTATCACCTGATCAGTGGTGGTACAGAAAACCACCTGATGCTCATTGATTTGAGGAACAAAAACATCACAGGTAAAAAAGCACAGGAGACGCTTGACAGGGCGCACATCACCTTGAACAAGAACTCAGTGCCTTATGATGACAAGAGCCCATTTGTTACCTCAGGCATCCGTATTGGTGTACCAGCGATTACCACCCGTGGCCTGAATGCAGCACACATGCAAACGGTTGTAGACATGATCGACAAGGTGTTGATGAATGCTGATGATGAAACCGTTATTGCAGCTGTGAAAGACGATGTGAAGGCCTTTATGCAACAGTTTCCGCTGTATCCCGAACTCGGATAAAATATATTTATGATACAAAGAATTCAATCGCTCTGGCTGCTGCTTTCTGCACTTTGTGCTGCCCTGATCATGTTTGTTCCTGTTTTTTCAGGAGCAGCTGCAGATGGACTGGTAAAGATTTTTTCCATACGTGAAAACCTGATCTTGTTGCTGATTGTGGTGCTCTCCATTGTCATTCCCTTTATCAATATTTTTCTTTTCAAGAACCGCGGACTTCAGAAAAAACTAATCATCATTAACATGATTCTTTCTGTATTGACGGTTGCCACTGAATATTTCTCAGTTGACAAATTCAAACAAGCATTTGGCATAACCCAGGGGACTTGGGAGATAAGCGCTATACTTCCGTTTTTCATCATCCTCTTTCTGGTATTCGCTTTCAGGGGTATCAGAAAGGATGAGAAGTTACTGAGTGAAGCGGATCGGTTGAGATGAGCCCAAATCCATCTCCATCAAACAATCCCTTGTCGCTTAATTTCAGTCTTGGAATCACCAAGAGTGCCATGAAGGATAAGGACATGAAAGGTGCTGAAAGGGTTGATCCCATTGATTTTGCTGCTTTGTCTATTGCTGTATAGGATGATGCCACTGCATACCCATCCTCAGCACTCATCAATCCCCCAATCGGCAATGGCAGACAATGTTCAATGCCAGGTCCAACACAACTCACGCCTCCCTTGGTTTCTATGACAAGATTGATGGCCCTGCACAGGCTCTCATCATCGACTCCAACAGCAACAATATTGTGTGAATCGTGGGCAACGGAAGATGCGATGGCCCCAGTGTTCAGACCGAACCGGTGGATGAATGCCTTGGCGATGGGTGCCTGATGGTACCGGTTGACCACCACAATTTTGAGCACATCATTGGCTGTATTGCTGCACCAGACACCGTGATGAAGCAAAGGCTGAAGAGATAACTTATTGGTCATCAACTGTCCGTCTATGCATTCAATGACAGGATAGCCATACTCCCCCTCACCCCAAAGTTCAAGGTCTTCGACTTTGATGGGTCCAATACCGAACCTGTTGATCGGTGCTGATGGTAGATTTCCCTCTTTTGTTTCGAGAGCACCCAGGCTGAAATTTGGAATCAAGGAGAGGCCGTTTTCAGCCACCTTAACGCCATCGATATAGGTTGCCATGACCTTAAAATCAGCAAGGTTTTCCAGCAGGATAAAATCTGCAGGTTGGCCGACTTTGAGCAAGCCCACGTCAAGTTTATAATGCAACACAGGATTGATGCAGGCGGCTTGCAAAATAGTAAAGACATCATACCCTTCCTTCACTGCTCTTGCGCAAAGCTGGTTGATATGTCCATCTACTAAACTATCCGGATGTTTATCATCGGAGCAAAACATGATCATCTCAGGATGGGATTCAATCAAAGGGATCAAAGCATCAAAATTCTTTGCGGCACTTCCTTCCCGGATGATGATTTTCATCCCAAGGGCCAGTTTTTCTCTAGCCTCTTCTATTGTAAAGCATTCATGATCGGTTGAAATGCCTCTTGAAACATAGGTCCGCAATCCATCCCCGCTGAGACCAGGTGCATGGCCATCCACCGGCTTTCCCAGGGACTTTGCAGCAGCAATTTTCTCAAGAACTTCCGGGTCTCCAGCTATGGCGCCAGGAAAGTTCATCATTTCTGTGAGGTACTTTATATCGTTGAGCGCCAACAATTCCTTTACGCTGGAGGCATCCAAAACATCCCCAGCCGTTTCAAATACTGTGGCAGGCACACAACTGGGTGCGCCGAAATTGAATTTGAATGGAACTGTCTTTCCATTGTCAATCATGAACCTTACCCCCTGCATTCCACAGACATTGGCAATCTCATGGGGGTCACTTACCGTTGCCACCGTACCATGAACAACTGCCAGCCGCGCAAAAGCCGCCGGGATCAGCATGGAACTTTCAATGTGGACATGGGCGTCTATAAAGCCAGGGCAAATAAAAGGCAGTGTCAGGTCAGGGGAAATGCCATCAAGCATTTCAATGGAATGGATTCTCCCCTCCCGGACTTCAATTGAGGCAGGTGTCAAACTCCTGGTCAGGCAGTCAACCAGATTGCCCCTTATGGTGAAATGGTTCATGAATGGGAATTTACGAAGGATTTGGTTGTTTGAATGCATGGATTTACCGCTGGTGTAGAAAAATCAACATTTAACAGAGAAGTTATTTGCTGAAAGGCAAAGCGCACTATCTTGCATACAAATACAACATCATGAAACTGATCAAACACCTTTCATTCGCAGTCATAGGCTTACTCTTGTCTGCGATGTCCTTCGCACAAACTGCAGATGAAATTGTTGCAAAACACATCACCGCCATTGGTGGCGTTGACAACTGGAAAAAAATAAACAGCATGAGGCAGGAAGCCACCCTTAGTGTTCAGGGAATGGATATTCCAGTTGTTATTACCGCAGTCCACAACAAAGCCACAAAGCAAGAATACACTGTAATGGGGATGACAGGATATTCCATTATCACTTCAGAAGGTGGATGGAATTTCAATCCAATGCAGGGCCAAACCAAGCCTGAACCCATTACACAGGATGAATTGAAATATGGCAAAGATCAGCTCGACCTTCAGGGCGATTTTGTCGACTACAAAGCCAAAGGCCATAGCATCCAACTGATGGATAAGGAAGACGTAGAAGGCGTTGAATGTTTAAAGATTAAACTGACCAGAAAAAGTGGCAACGAGTCCATTTTCTTTTTCGACCCCAAAACTTATTATATCGTGCGCGCCAGCTCAAAAATGTCTGCCAACGGTCAGGAAGTTGAATCAGTTGTAAACATGAGCAACTACCAGAAATTACCCGAAGGGATTGTTGTTGCACATACCATTGAAAACAGTGCTATCCCTGCTCCCATCACACTTACCAAAGTGATCGTCAACGGAAAAATTGACGAAGCAGTTTTCAAAGTTGTAACACAATAACCATATTTTCAAACACCCAAACCCGGTCCTAAGCCGGGTTTTTTTATTAAAAAAAGACCATGAATATTTCATTGAAATCCATAGGAATCGCTGCTTTTTGCACCGCGATATTTTCCTTTGCATCTGCACAAACAGAAGTGAATTCAAGCAGTTTTGGAACGCTCGAAGCAAGGGTACTTGGCCCTGGCACGATGAGCGGCAGGATCTCTGCCATTGAGGGAGTAGACGCAGAGAATGGCAAAACCCTCTACATTGGTACAGCCGGTGGAGGGATTTGGAAAACAACCAATGCCGGAGCTTCCTTCAAACCTGTTTTTGACAAGTATTGCCAGAGCATCGGAGCCATCGCCATCGATCAGAAAAATCCCAAAGTTGTATATGCCGGAACAGGCGAGAGCAACATGCGCAATTCTGTTTCTATTGGCAATGGTTTCTACAAATCCACCGATGCAGGAAGCAATTGGAGCAAGATCGGTGCACTTGATTCAACCGAACATATTGCAAAAATTGCCATTGACCCCTCGAATTCAAATACCATTTATGTTGCTGCACCCGGTCCACTCTGGAACGACAGCAAACACAGGGGCCTCTACAAATCGGTTGATGCTGGAAAAACATTTGAAAAAATTCTCTTCATCTCTGACAAAGCGGGATGTGCAGATATTTCCATCGATCCAAGCAATCCCAATACCCTCTACGCAACCACCTGGGAGTTCAGGAGAACCCCTTATTCATTTTCATCTGGCGGAGAAGGAAGCGGCATCTGGAAAAGCATGGATGCAGGAAAAACTTGGAAACAACTTGAGAATGGATTGCCCGCAAAACCCATTGGCAGGACTGCCCTGGCGGTCTCCCCTTCTTCTCCGAACAACCTTTTGGCGATCGTTGAAGCAAAACAAACAGGTTTGTACATTTCAGCCGATGGCGGTGCAAGCTGGAAACAGCAAAGTGCTTCACTCAATGTAGTATCAAGGCCATTTTACTTCAGCACACTGGTGATTGACCCCAAAGATTCAAAAAGGGTTTACCGCCCTGCTTATTCGTTTTCTTATTCAAGTGACGGAGGATATTCTTTTGCAGAAGCGAGTGGTGAGGGAGGCTGGGTACACAGTGATCACCATGCACTCTGGATCAATCCATCGAATACCAATCAGCTTTACCTGGGAACGGATGGTGGCGTTTACATGAGCCTTGACAGGGGTGCTACCTGGACCTTTATCCAAAACTTACCCGTCGGGCAGTTTTACCATGTAGACCATGACATGGGCAAGCCCTACAAAGTATTTGGTGGGTTGCAAGACAATGGAAGCTGGGTTGCGCCTTCCTCAACTGCGGGAGGTGTGGCCAATGGCGACTGGAAACCCATCTACGGTGGTGATGGATTCTGGGTGGTGCCAGATCCTACAGATCCAAACATTGCCTATGCAGAATCCCAGGGTGGTGATGTAAACAGGGTTGATCTCAAAACCGTAAAATCTGTGAGCATTCGCCCGCTGCAAACCAGTGCTGAAGAGAAACTCAGGTGGAATTGGAATACCCCAATTGTTACAGGTAAAGCCAATCCCAAGAATCTCTATACAGCAGCACAATATCTTTACCGTTCTGCTGATCAGGGAAGGAATTGGCAGCGCATCTCACCAGACCTTACCACCAATGACAAGAAAAAGCAGGAACAGGAAAACAATGGAGGTCTGAGCGCTGACAATACTTCTGCAGAAAACCATACCACTATTTTCACCATTGCTGAATCTCCTTTGGATGAAAAAATAATCTGGGTGGGAACCGATGATGGAAACCTTCAACTGACCCGCGATGCAGGCATCAGCTGGACCAATACCTCTGTTAACATCAATGGCACTGGCATCCCCGCGCAAACATGGGTCAGCAGCATTGAGCCTTCTCATGTCAATAAAGAGATTGTCTATGCAACATTTGACAACCACATGTATGGCGACCACAACACCTATGCAGCCAAATCCATTGATGGAGGAAAAACCTGGAAAGCATTTTCCAGCAATGAATTCAGCGGGTTTGCCCACAAAATCATCGAAGATCCCGTCAATCCCAACCTGCTGTTTCTTGGAACAGAAATGGGTTTATTTGCCAGCCTGAATGCCGGAAAAGACTGGTTCAGGATGAAAAACAACATTCCCTGGTATGCACTGGTGCGCGACATAAAGATCCATCCCACCACCAATGACCTGATCATAGCTACCCATGGAAGGGGTATCATGGTTGTAGATGATATTTCTGCCATGCGCGGACTCACCAATGAGATCCTTGCAAAAGATGTTCATCTTTTTGAAACAGGTGATATCACTCTTTCTACTGGAAGTTTTGGCAATGGAGGTTTCCCAAGCACCGGAGGTTGGGTTGCACCGAATGCACCATCCATCAAACCCTTCCAATACTATTTCAAGGACAGGTTCAATTCCGGAACCATCAAGCTTGAGATACACGATGCAGAGGGAAAACTGGTACAGTCCATTCCAGCAACCAACAGAAAAGGAGTAAACCGTGTTACATGGGCTCAGCGCATTGCACCACCCAAGACAGCCACAGGCGCTACAAAGCCTGACAATGGCGGGGCCATCGCTCCACAGGTGCTGCCTGGAAACTATACAGTTACATTGAAAGTGGGAAAGGATGAGTACAAACAGCCGTTCCGTTTGGTACATGAAGAAAGTTCAAACTTTAGCCTGACAGAAAGAAAGGCGCAATTTGAGGCTGCCATGAAATTGTATAATCTTCATACATCGCTGGCATCCATAGTTGCAGGAATCGCAGACAAGCAAAAAACCTACAAAGAAGATGTTGCGAAATTGAAAAACAAAAAATCAATCGCCCTTGGAAATAACTACCTGACAGCATTGGAGACCCTTAGGGCAACCCTGATTCCTACCAAGCAAACATCCATGTTTGCTGATGAAACAAGGCTTAGGGAAGACATTACCCAAGTGTACCAAGCGATTTGTTTCAATGAAGCAGGACCCAGCAATCTGCAACTAGAGAGCATCAAAACCCTTTCATCAAGGGTGGAAGCGGCTGAAAAAAAGGCAATGGAAATCAATGCCCAATTTGAAGCAACCGTCAAAAAAGTGATAGAAAAGGAAAAAACAAAATAACAGCCGAGGGTATCGCTGGGGTAAGAACAACAACCGTTTTTACCCCAGCCACTCAGGTGGCCAAGGCATTGGGGTTAATAGCTTTGGTCTATCCGCTTTAATGAATGTTGGTTAGAGTTTAACCACTTCTCCTGTTCGCACACTTTCATCGCAGGCAAAAGCAATGCGCAGGCTGTTTACAGCATCTTCAACATGGTCTGTCAAATCAATGTCTTCTTGAATGGCCTTGAGAAAATAAGCCTGCTCGCGGTTGCAAAGCTCCTGGTGGTCAGGCTCGTCTGTAAGATCGATCCAATCATCCTGCTTTGTAAAAGCATTGTTGGCATCAATCGAAGCATGGTGCCAGCGCAAGGATTCTGTTTTGGTATGGGCTTCAACAGAATCTGATTTGCCTGCAGCCCCAGCATCTTTGGCTACAATGGAAACAGATCCTTCAGGTCCAATCACATCCTTTACAAAAAATGCAGTTTCGCTGATCATGGGCCCCCAGCCAGCTTCATACCAGCCCACAGATCCATCTTCAAACCTGATCTGCAACTGGCCATAATTGTAGTTTCCTTCAGGAATATCATTGGTCAGCCTTGCACCAATTGCTGAAACCTGTACAGGCTTTGACCTAACCATCTGACACATCACATCAATATAATGCACACCACAGTCCACAATCGGGCTGAGGCTTTTCATGAGGTTCCTGTGCACATCCCACATATAACCATGGCTCTGCTGGTTCAGGTTCATCCGCATCACCAGGGGCTTACCCAACTGTTGGGCAATTTCAATGAATTTAATCCAGGAGGGATGATGACGGAGGATATATCCAACCACCAGTTTTTTTCCCGCTTTTTTTGCGGCGGCGGCCACCCTTTCAGCACCTGCCACCGAATCAGCAATCGGTTTTTCCATGAACACATGGCATCCTTTTTCAAAAGCCATTACAGCAAATGCTTCATGGGTATCTGGATAGGTTGAAATGCAAACTGCGTCTGGCGCTGTCTCATTCAAAGCTTCTGCATAATCACTGAAAAGCAGGTGTCCACCACCCAGTTTCTCATTCAACAATTCCTTGCTTTTACCGGTAGAAACAATTCCACAAATTTCTGCCCCTGGCATCATGTGAAAGGCCATGGCATGTGAAGCGCCCATGTTGCCACAACCGACAATGAGCACTCGAAGGGTATCTGGATTATTCTTCATCTTGTATGATGCGTTTCAGTTTTAAACTTTTGACCGGAGCCACCACCAATGGAAACTTTTCAACCGTTACATTGCTGGCATCCAATCCAAATCCTTTTTCTTCTGAAAGGGAAACTTCCTTCAGCCAAAAATAAAGTTTCATCACCACCCGCTCCCAGAAAGGAAGTTCATTGTCCTGGCTGAGGAATTTTTCCATCACGATGAACTCAAAATCACCGGCGATGTTGTTGCGTTGCAGACTCTCATACCTAGACGTAATGTTAACTTCCTTGTTGGAAACCATGTCTTCCACGACTTTCCTGAACATGAGGTTGATCTTGGGTTGCACACGGAAACCAAGCCTGAATTCCACCCTAATCACTTCATTGGGAATAATGGTCTGCACTTCATACTCACAGGTATAGGGATCGTCCATTGTGTCTACGTGAACAAACCAATAGATGTCTGCCCGCTTGGGTTTTTTATTCAGGATGGAGTGAATGATTTTGTACTCAATCTCTTTGGGATTGTTGGCACTGCTGAGGTAAACCAGGTGGGTTGCATATTTGTTGATGGACTGGTCATTGCTGAGCTCCTGCAAAACAGGGAGATAATTGTCTAGCCTTGCAAATTCCACGTAACGGTTTTTGATCTTTCTTGACTTGAACCAAACATACATGACGAGCGCAAAAATACCTCCCAACACAAAAGTGGCAAAGCCACCATGAGGGAACTTTTCCAAATTCGCAACCAGAAAACTGAATTCGATGATAGAATATACCCCGAGGTACAAGTAAATCCAAATGGGCTTTACCCTTCTCAGTACGAGAAAGTTGGCAAATAAAATAGATGTTGCAAACATACACAACGTGATAGCCAATCCATAGGCTGCTTCCATGTTGCTGGATGACTTGAAATACATCACAATGCAGCAGCAACCAACAAACAGGATTCCGTTGATGGCTGGAATGAAAAGCTGGCCACGCTCCTCTGTAGGATAACTAATTCGAAACTTGGGCCACAAGTTAAGCCGCATGGCTACACTCACCAATGTGAATGAGCCACTGATCATGGCCTGACTGGCCACAATTGCGGCAGCAGTGGCAATGATGATACCGAACAACAAAAATGCATCAGGCATCATCGCGTAAAAAGGATTTCTCAACAATTCAGCATTGGGATGAAGTGAAATAAATGCAACATCCTTTATCAGTGAGGCGTTTGCAAAGATCTTGCCTTGCTGACCGAGTAGAAAAGCACCTTGCCCAAGGTAGTTCAATATCAGGGCTATCTTTACCCAAATCCAGGTAATACGGATATTTTGCCTTCCACAATGTCCTAGATCAGAATACAAGGCTTCCGCTCCTGTGGTACAAAGAAAAACAGCTCCCAAAAGCCAAAATCCTTTTGGATAATTGATCAAGAGATTCACGGCATAACTTGGATTGAATGCCTTGAAAATACTCCAATCAGCAGTTATATTATAGACGCCCAATACCGCCAGCATGGCAAACCAAATGAACATGATTGGGCCAAACAACTTGCCGATAGAGGCGGTGCCAAATTGCTGCATGAAAAAAAGAAAGGCCAGTATGCCCAAAACAATATAAACAATCTGCATCTCAGAAATGGCAGCAAACCTGGGCAGCTGAGCCAAACCCTCGATAGCTGAAGTGACGGAGATGGGTGGTGTGATGATGCCCTCCGAGAGCAATGCAGCACCGCCAACCATTGCCGGAACAACCAGCCACTTTTTCCGCCGGCGCACAAGGGCGTACAGCGAGAAAATTCCTCCCTCACCCCTGTTGTCGGCCTGCAGGGTTAAAATGACGTATTTCACCGTTGTCTGCAGTGTAAGTGTCCAGATGATACAGGAGATTCCCCCCAAGATCAGGTCTTCACTGATAACACGTCCGTTGATGATTGCACTAAAAACGTAAAGAGGGGATGTTCCGATGTCTCCGTAAATGATCCCCAGGGCGATCAGTAACCCCGCGCCGGTTACCTTGTTAAGCTGTTTACTCACTAGAAAAAGATGTGATGATTGCCATATGGCATTTCAAAGGTATAGCGAATATTTGTTTCTTTTAACAAAGGTTGACCTAATTTTATACTGAAAGCAAAGACAATGAAACATATCACCATATTCCTCTTAACCTGCCTGCTCCATTTGGGATCCTTTGCACAAAGAATTGATTATTCTGAAGTTGACAAAGACGATTACCGGGAAATGAATTTTGAAATCATTGGTAAAATGGGCAACAACATCAATGTCTACAAGAATTTCAAAAATCGCCATGACATCTCAGTCTATGACCTTGAGATGAAGCTGAAGAACAGGATACCGCTTGAATTCTTGCCAGACAGGGTCATCAATGTTGATTTCATTGCGTACAATGACTTTGCCTATATGATTTACCAGTACCAGCGAAGGAATGTGATGCACTGTTCAATGGTAAAAATCAATGGAGATGGAAAACTCATGACAGACCCTGTAGACCTTGACACCTCCATCATGATGGGCTTGATGGACAACAAGGTATATTCCATGATCAGCAGCGACGACAAGAAACAGATTGTCATCTTCAAAATCAAGCGCCCTAATGAAAAAAGTTACTTGATTACATCAATGCTCTTTGACAACAAGATGCAACTGAAAAAGAAAAGCAGTTTTGGTCTCCGGGTGAACGACCGAGAAGGTTCATTCACTGATTTTCTGGTGGACAACGACGGAGATTTCATTTTTGGCAGAAGCGCCAGAACCGGAGGCAGAGAATACATCAACAAAATTGACCTGGTATTCAAGCGCGCGCTCAGTGATTCCGTAAAAATTGTGCCTGTAGTGCTCAAGGAGAAAACCCTTGATGAAGTGAAATTGAAGTTTGACAATTTCAATAAAAGAATCATCCTGACTTCTTTCTTTTACAAACAAAAACGCGGGAATATTGATGGCTTATACTCGTTGGTCTGGGACAAGAAAACGGAAGCAGTGTCTTCAGAAACGGATTTTGCCTTCAATGACAGCGTCCGGATGGATGCAAAAAGTGAAACCGGGGCCATGAAAACCGCATTCAATGACCATTTTATCCGTCACGTGATTCCTGTGCAGGACGGAGGATACGCAGTTGTTTCTGAACTATACTATTCCTCTTCCAAGAACAGCGCCTGGAACAGGTACGATTACCTCTATGGTGGTGGACTTTTCTCTCCCTTTGACATGTGGTATTCATCTCCCATGAGCAGGATGTACAATTACGGATTTTATGACCCATTCAACAGGTTCGGCCAACAGAACAATTATGTCCGGCATGTATCAGAAAACATCATGGTATTCTTTTTCAATGCAGACGGAAAGTTGCGCTGGAGCAATACCATCAGAAAAAACCAATACGACGACAACTCAGACTCGTTCATCTCTTATCAGCTTTTCAATACAGGGAATGACCTGCGCTTTCTTTTCAACCAGAAAGAAAAAAGAGAACTTTTGCTGAACTCCGCGACAATAGATGCAGAAGGAAAAATAAAACGACAACCGACCTTGAAAAACCTCAACAGGGATTATGAATTCATGCCCAAATTCGGAAAACAGGTTGGCCTAAGACAAATTATCATGCCCTGCATGTACAAGAACTATATTTGCTTTGCAAAAATCGAATTTTGATAAAGCATCGTGATAGGAATTTTTAAGCATAACAACCCCCTTGCCCTGCTGCTGCTGGCTTTGCTTGCCTTCTTGCCGGTAATTACTGGCGACGCAATGGTGAATGCTGCATTGCCGGCTGGAGCTACCGCTACATTCAAAACATTGTCTGGATACCTGTCTTTCCTTGATGGATCGAAAGGCATTTTGGGGGAAATCATCTACACAGTACTGTTGCTTGCGGAAGCTTTGATCCTCAACAAGATCATCGCAGACCATAAGCTCATGGAAAGGGCAGGCTTTATTCCTGCCATGTCTTTTTTACTCCTCAACGCCTTGCTGCCGTTCCATATAAGTCCAGTTTTTCTTGTATTGAACGGAATGATACTTATTGTATTCAAACTGTTGGTCACAATGTACAAGGAGAACAATGCCAACAACAAACTGCTGTTGACAGGTTTTATTGTTGGTTGTATGGCATCAATGAATACGGGATTTTTGATCTTATTTTGCTGGATTGCCATTTGTATCATGATCATGCGGCCCGCATCAATCCGTGAATTGTTGCTCGCAACTACAGGTTTTATCCTGCCTTTCTATTTCATTTCTTCGGGCTTGTACCTGTTTGACAAGCTGAATTCATCAATGGTTTTTTGCCCTTTTTCAATCAATTTCAAGCTCCCTCCACTGAGTCCTTGGCAATGGACAAAGACCGGCCTGTTTTTAATCTTGCCCTGGCTGGGAATGTTTTCATTCAACAGACAAATTGGGAAAATGATGATCCAGGCCAGAAAAGCATACCTTGTTATGCTGATCCTTGTCCTGACCACTCTTTTGATCTGCATTTTTTCCATCAAGGACATTTCAACAACACTGACTTTAATGCTTCTGCCTTCAGCATTGCTGTTTTCTCCGCTGTTTCTTTCCTTCAAAAGAAATTTTATCCCCAATTTAATCTTGCTGGCCTTGATTATTCTTTCATTACTGCGTTAAAATTGAAACTGCAGGAAACACATTGGATGAAAGGTCATAAATTTGTAGAAATTGTAATCCAATGAAATTTGGTGTTGTTGTATTTCCTGGGTCCAATTGCGACCGAGACATGATGGGTGCTTTGAGGGATGACCTAGGTCAGGAAGTGATTGAGCTCTGGCACAAAGACAATGATCTTTCTGCTTTTTCAACTGAAGATTGCATTGTATTGCCCGGAGGATTCTCTTACGGTGATTACCTCCGTTGTGGAGCCATTGCCCGGTTCAGCCCGATGATGCAACAGACCATTGCCTTTGCCCAACGTGGCGGAAAAGTGCTTGGTGTCTGCAATGGATTTCAGATCCTTTGCGAATCCGGCCTGCTCCCTGGTGTTTTGCTTAAAAATGCCAACCAGCAATTCATTTGTAAAAATGTTCATATCATCGGTAAGGAAAACAAGGCACTGAAAATTCCTATTGCCCATGGCGAAGGGCGTTTCCAAGCCGATGAAGCCACCATACAATTCCTTATTGACAACGATCAGATCATTTATCGCTATTGTGATGAAAATGGAAACATCACGCCAGAAGCCAACCCGAATGGTACACTGCACAATATCGCAGGAATTTGTAACAAGGAAAGGAATGTATTTGGCATGATGCCACACCCTGAAAGGGCATGCTCAAGCAAAATTGGCAATATCGACGGAGTCAGTGTTTTCAATACCCTTTTGCTACAGCATGTCAAGGATGCAGTAAACGCCTAAACAACATCAGATGAAAAAGTTTTTTCCCTTCATATCCATCATTTTCTTGTCCCTCTCCCTTTCAAGTTTTGCCCAAATGGGATCTGCAAAACAGGTAAGCTGGGCCTTTTCCTCCAAAAAAATTGGTGAAAAACGCTATGAAGTGAAGATGACCGCAACAATTGCTGGCAATTATCATCTCTATGCACAGGTTGCTGGTGTGGAAGGCCCTATTCCAACTGCTATCACATTCACGCCCAACCCCTTGCTGACCATGGATGGTAAGCCTCTGGAGCAGGGGAAGAAAATAACCAAGATGGAAGAAGCCTGGGGTGGAAAAGTTAACTTCTATGAAAAGACGGTAACTTTTGTACAGGTGGTCAATGCAAAGACTAAAGCTAAAACAAGCCTCAATGGCAAAATAGAATTTATGGTCTGTGACGATGAACTATGCCTGCCTCCGGCAGAGGTTCCCTTCAAGATTGCTATTGGCGGTTAGAAATACATTTTTATGAAAAAAACAGTCCTTCTGGGGTTGCTGTTGTCCCTGTTTTTTGTTCAGTTTTCAACTGCTCAGGAAACAATACAAGCCATTGAGTGGGAAGCTGTTTCAAAGAAGACCGCCAATAAAAAGTATCAGCTGGTTTTTTCTGCTGAAAACAAAAACAACTGGGAGATTTATGCCCCTGATGCCAATTTTGATGGCATACCTTCTGGAGGATTGGTATTGCCAGATTCCGCCATCATCACTTTACAAGCCCTGAAAGCTGCCTCAAAAGGTGAAAATGTAAAAAGCCTGATCTTTGAGGGACAGACTTATGAAGTGTTCAAAAGAAATGCTGAATTTGTTGCTGAAATTGAATTTCCAGGGACCGTACCTTCCAAACTGCAGGTAACACTGAATTATTCATATGGAAAGGATGATTCTTTTTTTCCGGGGGAAACAGCATCATTTGAGATAGCACTGGAAGGTGGAATCGCAGCCAAAACCAGGATCCTGATTCCAGGGCTCAATCCCAATAAACCCCTTCAGGACTGTGGCACTCCAGCATCAACAGAGAAGAGTAGCCTGCTCACTATTTTTTTACTGGGATTACTGGGAGGACTTTTTGCTTTGCTAACCCCCTGTGTTTTTCCAATGGTGCCCCTGACGGTCTCCTACTTTACCAAACATGGTGGAGACAAAAAAAAGGGACAACGCCTGGCCATTGTGTACGGATTGTTTATCTTTTTGATTTATGTGTCTTTCAGCATTCCATTTCACCTGATTGGAAATGTGAACCCAGCCATTTATAACGACATCGCCACGAATGTTTACCTGAACACTGCTTTTTTTGCCATATTCATCTTTTTTGCCGTTTCTTTCTTCGGGTATTTCGAAATTACATTGCCTGGCAACCTCGCTAATTCTGCCAATGCAAAACAAGGCTCAGGACTGGCGGGTGTGTTTTTCATGGCACTTACTTTAGCCATCGTATCATTCTCCTGTACAGGACCCATCCTTGGAACCCTGCTGGTGGGTACTGCAACCCAGGGAGCTTGGCCATTGACGGCAGGTTTGGCAGGATTTGGCGTAGCGCTGGGCCTTCCTTTTGCCTTGTTTGCCCTTTTCCCACAATGGTTGAATACTTTGCCCAAGAGTGGCAGTTGGCTGAATACCGTAAAAGTCGTCCTGGGCTTCATCGAATTGGCATTAGCACTGAAATTCCTTTCCAACGCTGATCTGGTAGCCCACTGGTCTATCATCAAACGGGAGGTTTTCTTTGGCATTTGGATACTTATTTTTCTCTCCCTTTGTGCCTATCTCATGGGATGGATCAGGTTTCCACACGACAGCAAAGGAGAAAAAATTTCCCTTCCCAGAAAGTTATTCGCTTTTGCTGTGTTGGCATTTACCCTTTATATAGCTCCCGGTGTCTCCAATACAAAATGGGCCAATATCAGCCTTGTCAGTGGGTTTCCCCCACCTGTTTGCTACAGCATTTATACCAATCCGGTAAACTGCGACGAGCCACTAAAAGATTATGATGAGGCACTGGCCCTTGCAAAAAAACAAAATAAGCCGCTGTTGATTGACTTCACTGGTTGGGCCTGTGTCAACTGTAGGAAGATGGAAGAGAATGTATGGACAAAAGCTGAAGTACAGGAATTGATGGAAAAATACATCTTGGTTTCATTGTATGTAGATGACAAAGAAGTACTCCCCGCAGATCAGCAAATGGTCTACACCACAAAAACAGGCGCTACTGTAAACATCAGAACTGTTGGCAACAAATGGAGTCAATTCCAGACAGAAAATTTCAATGCTACCTCTCAGCCTTGGTATGTAGCCATTTCACCGGACGAAAAATTATTGACCCCACCTGTAGGCTATACTCCCGATGCATCAGCCTATGTCAGCTGGCTGAAATGTGGCCTTGACGCTTTCTCCAATCCTTTAAAATAAGAGAGGGACCGAAAACGGTCCCTCGTACTGCTTATGAGAAAAAACTATTTATTTAGAGCGAAACCTGGTGCTCAACCATTAATTTTCTGAGATTGATCAATCCGTAACGCATTCTTCCGAGTGCAGTATTGATGCTGCAATTGGTTTTGTCGGCAATTTCTTTGAAGCTGAGGCCAGCGAAATGCCTGAGCACAATCACTTCCCTTTGGTCTTGTGGCAGCATGTCGAGCATTTGGCGAACACGCTCATGGCTTTGGCTCCTCATGATGACTCCTTCTACACCTTCCTCAGAAAGGTTGAGATTTTCAAAAATATCATATTCGTCATTGCCGTGTACAATTGGAGTCCTCTTCACTTTCCTGAAATGATCAACACAGAGGTTGTGTGCAATCCTCAAAGCCCATGGCAAGAATTTACCCTCATCGGTATAATTGCCAGAACGTAGGGTGTCAATCACCTTGATGAATACTTCCTGGAAAATGTCTTCTGCCAGGCTCTTGTCTTTGACAAGGATTACGATGGATGTGAAAATCCTGTCCTTGTGCTTTTTGATCAACTCTTCCAGTGCGATGGAGTCGCCATTAACAAAAAGCGTAATCAGTTGTTGGTCAGTTAGATTGGTAGAGGACCTCATGGAATGGTTTTTTATGCGTT
Organism: Chitinophagaceae bacterium; assembly: GCA_044341875.1. Lineage (GTDB taxonomy): Bacteria > Bacteroidota > Bacteroidia > Chitinophagales > Chitinophagaceae > Pollutibacter. Next base: position 20,402 of record JBIIQT010000023.1, read on the forward strand.
TGGATAGGGTTACGTGATATCTTTTCGTCAATATCATACGTCAAAGCTAAAACTATCTGACTGCCATCAAAATTTTGAGTACCATAATTTTAGCAATTACGTATTTACTTGTATGCAACATACGCGTATAAATGTCAACAGCACGTTAAATGCGGGGAAAAGTACTCGAACAAATGAAGCAACTTTAATTTTATATTTGTAACTCATTATGCCAAAACCCGCAACAGCAAAGGAAAAGAAAGGGACAAAAAAAAAGGTTTCCGCCAGCGACTCCATCATCATCCATGGAGCCCGCATGCACAATCTACGGAACGTTCACGTAGAAATACCAAGGAATAAACTCATTGTGGTGACCGGTGTTTCCGGCTCCGGGAAATCCTCCCTTACCATTGACACCTTGTTTGCAGAAGGTCAAAGAAGGTATGCAGAGAGCCTGAGTGCCTATGCCAGGCAATTCATGATGCGCATGGACAAGCCAGATGTTGATCATATTGCTGGCCTTTGCCCGGCTGTTGCCATTGAGCAAAAAGTAATCACAAGAACACCCCGTTCTACCGTGGGCAGCATGACAGAGATCTATGATTACATGCGGCTGCTTTTTGCCAGGGTCGGCAAAACCTACTCCCCGATTTCCGGCGATGAGGTTAAAAAAGATGATGTAAGGGATGTACTGGATTTCATCAAAAAATGCAAGGCTGGAGACAAGCTTTATTTGCTTGCATCATTCCCTCTGGGCAGCAAGAGAAAACCAGCGGAGGAATTGGGCATCCTGATGCAGAAAGGTTTTTCAAGGCTGTATGATAACAGCCTTGGAGAGATACTGCAGTTAGAAGAATTGCTGGAAGAAAAAAAATGGAAACCAACCCAGGAAACCTATTTGTTGATTGACCGTTTCGTGGCCAAAGACTTTGACGAAGATGAGGAGAACAGGATCCTGGATTCCTTGTCACTGGCCTTTTATGAAGGCGAAGGAGCGCTGTACATCAAAAAAAATGACAAAACCCCACACCGTTTTTCCAATCTCTTTGAATTGGATGGAATGCGTTTTGAAGAGCCGGTTCCCAATCTTTTTTCCTTTAACAATCCTTATGGCGCCTGCCCGCTTTGCGAAGGCTATTCCCAGATCCTGGGCATTGACCCTGATCTTGTTATTCCTGATCACCGCTTGAGCGTTTTTGACGGCGCTGTGGCCCCATGGAAGGGCGAGAAAATGAACTGGTGGAGAGAGCAATTCATTAAAACAGCGAAGCAATTCGATTTCCCTGTGCACCGGCCCTATGCCGACCTTACCCAGGCACAGAAAGACCTTTTGTGGAAGGGCAGTAAACCCGCCCTGGGCATCAACGCGTTTTTCAAGGAAGTAGAAGAAAATCTGTACAAGGTTCAATTCAGGGTCTTGCTTTCAAGATACCGGGGAAGAACCCTTTGCACTTCCTGTGAAGGATACCGCCTGCGGAAAGATGCATTGTATGTAAAAGTCAATAACAGGCATATCGGTGAACTCTGCAGAATGCCTGTCAGAGATTTAACCAATTGGTTCAAGGATCTCAAACTTTCTGCTTACCAGGAAAGCATTGCCAAAAGAATACTGATTGAAATCAACCAGCGTCTTGATACCATGCTGGATGTTGGACTGGGCTATCTTTCCCTTGATAGATTGGCCAATAGCCTTAGTGGAGGAGAAAGCCAGCGCATTCAGCTGACGCGCTGCCTGGGGAGCAACCTCACCAACTCACTCTACATCCTGGATGAACCCTCCATAGGACTGCACAGCCGAGATACAGCGCGCCTGATCAAGGTATTGAAGAACCTACGAGACCTGGACAATACGGTTGTGGTTGTGGAACACGACGAGCTGATGATGCGCGAAGCCGATCATATCATTGATATGGGCCCTCTGGCCAGCCACCAGGGAGGAGAAGTGGTGGCTGAAGGCAACTACGAGGAACTGATCAAATCAGCAAAAAGCCTGACTGCAGCTTATCTGAAGGGCGATATGTCGATTGAGGTTCCGGAGAAGATTCGTCCCTGGAAAAATTACATCCGCATTGAAGATGCACATGAAAATAACCTCAAACACATTGATGTGGATTTCCCTTTGGGCATCTTCACTGTAGTGAGTGGGGTGAGCGGAAGCGGAAAAACAACATTGGTGAAACGGATTCTTTTTCCTGCGATGGAAAAAAGCATCTGTGGCATTTCAGACAGACCGGGCGCGCACAAACAAATTTCCGGAAACCCCGAACTGATCAAGCAGGTTGAGATGATCGACCAAAACCCTATTGGAAAATCATCGCGCAGCAACCCTGTTACCTATATCAAGGCCTGGGACGGGGTGCGGGATCTCTATTCCTCTCAGCCGCTGAGCAAGATCAGGGGATACCTTCCCAAACATTTTTCCTTCAATGTAGATGGAGGACGTTGCGATGCCTGCAAAGGTGAAGGCGAACAAACAGTTGAAATGCAGTTCCTGGCTGACGTTCACCTGACCTGCGAAAGTTGCGGAGGAAAAAAATTCAAGGAAGAAGTTTTAGAGGTACAGTACAAGGGTAAAAATATTTATGATGTCCTTGAATTGAGTGTTGACGAAGCCATAGCATTTTTCATGGAGGAGAAAGACATTGCAGGAAAATTAAAACCCCTGACCGATGTGGGGCTTGGCTATGTCAAGCTGGGGCAATCCAGCGGAACGCTTTCCGGCGGAGAAGCACAGCGGGTAAAGCTGGCAAGCTTTCTCGGAAGAGGCAAAGGGCATCAGGATAAAATCATGTTCATTTTTGATGAGCCTACCACAGGTCTGCATTTTCATGACATTAAAAAACTATTGACCTCCTTCAATGCCCTGGTAGACCAGGGCCATACCATCATCGTGATTGAACACAATACTGATGTGATCAAGTCTGCAGATTGGGCGATTGAATTAGGACCGGAAGCTGGTGATGAAGGCGGAACGCTTGTCTATGCAGGACCACCTGCAGGGCTTAAAAAATGCAAGAAAAGCAAGACCGCTCCTTTCCTTTAAAGTTGTCTTCAATCAAACCATAACAAAGTTTTTTTGTAATTTAACAGCACAGTTAACACAAACAACGAATCATGAACAGATCCAGAAGAAGTTTCATTCGCAACAGTGCAATGGCGGCAGCAGGCGTTTCATTGTTCCAGCAGGGTATTTTCGCAGCAGTAAAAAAAGGAGAGCTCACCGGTATACAACTCTACTCTGTAAGAGCAGACATGAAGGCAGACCCACTGGGCACCCTGAAACAACTCTCTGACATGGGATACAGGCATGTTGAGCATGCCAACTATGCCAACAGGAAATTCTATGGATGGAGCGTTGCAGAGTTCAAGAAAATATTAAATGGCTTTGGAATGAGCATGCCCAGCGGTCATACTGTTTTGGATGCCAAGCATTGGGATGCCTCGAAAAAAGACTTCACCACTGAATGGAAATACACGGTAGAAGATGCAGCTGCAATGGGACAGTCATTTGTCATCAGCCCATGGCTGGAAGAAAGCAAGCGGAAATCAATGAATGACCTGCAAGCTTTCATGGAAATCTTCAACCGCTCTGGTGAGCTCTGCAAAAAGTTCGGCATGAAGTTCGGTTACCACAACCACGATTTTGAGTTCAGTGAAAAAGTAGAAGGCAAGGTGCTTTTCGATATCATCCTTGCTGAGACTGATCCCAATTTGGTGATGCAACAGCTGGATATCGGTAACATGCTCAACGGAGGGGCTAAGGCACTTGATGTCATGAAACAATATCCCGGAAGGTTTGAGTCAATGCATGTAAAAGATGAGATCAAGGCAACAGAAGGACATGAGCCTTTTGAGTCCACCATTCTTGGAAAGGGCGTGGTTCCCATCAAATCAATCATTGATCTTGGCAGGGAATCCGGAACAAAACATTTTATCATAGAACAAGAATCCTATCAAGGTAAAACCCCAATGGAATGTGCTGAAGAAGATTTAAAAATCATGAAAAAATGGGGATATAAATAACATTGAAAGCCAGGCAAAACGCCTGGTTTTTTATTTTTCGAAAGGTTTTGACAATATTAAGACTGGGATTGTGACAATTCAACATGCATTGGCCTATCATCGTTCACAATGGAACTGAAAAATATCAAAGCCCGCATTCTGAAAAAAATCAAACGCGGTTTTGGACCAGGACTGGTAACCGGGGCCAGTGATGATGATCCTTCCGGTATTGCCACCTATTCACAAGCTGGTGCCATGTTCGGACTGGCTGCATTATGGACAGCGGTATTTACTTTTCCCTTGATGGCAGCCCTGCAGGAGATGTGTGCAAGGATTGGCCTTGTTACCAACAAAGGCCTGATAGGCACCATCAAAATGTTCTACCCAAGATGGCTTGTATTGCTGATCGTAGGCATAAGTTTCACCGCCATTATTTTAAACATCAGTGCAGACCTTGCCGGAATGGGAGCAGTATGCAACATGCTATTTCCTGCTGTTCCTGCACCATTTTTCAGCATTGGCTTTGGGCTAATTATTTCTTACTCAATTGTGGTGTTGCCCTATTCCAAAATATCACTTTACCTGAAATGGCTTTGCCTTTCATTGCTTTGCTATATCATTGTTCCTTTTCTCACAACACAAGACTGGAAAGCTGTACTCAGGGCAGCTTTTGTTCCGGAAATGATCTGGAGCAGGGAGTATTTGCTGATCATCATAGGTATTCTGGGAACCACCATCTCTCCCTATCTTTTTTTCTGGCAAACATCCATGGAAGTGGAGGAGGTGGAAGAACGAAAATTGGTGGTGGACAAAAGGATCATCCATGGCATGCAGAAAGATATCAAGTTGGGTATATTTTTTTCCAACCTTGTCTTCTTTTTCATCATTCTTTCAACTGGCACTGTATTGCATGATACGCATCTTGTGGAAATTGAAACCGTAGACCAGGCAGCTCTTGCACTCAAACCTTTGGCAGGTGATTTAACCTATCTTCTTTTCGCCATCGGGGTAATTGGCACCGGATTATTGGCCATTCCAGTATTGGCTGGATCTTTGTCGTATATGGTGAGTGAAACAATGAGTTGGAGCGAGGGACTGAATAAAAAATTCCATGAAGCCAAAGGATTTTATTATGTAATGGTGATTTCAATCCTCGTTGCCGTTTGCATCAACTTCACAGGAATTTCTCCCGTTCGCGCATTGGTCATTACCGCGATCATCTATGGTCTGACGGCACCTTTATTGATCTTCGTCATCTTACTGGTAAGCAATAACAAAAAAATCATGGGTGAATACACCAATAAACCCTGGTCGAATTTTTTTGGCATTGCAGCATTCCTGCTCATGGTTGCAGCAGGCATCATGCTCCTCTTTGTATAGGGTACGCCAAAAATGATTACTCAGGCGATTAATCTCCACCCATCCAGAGTGCCCCGCCAACACTTGGCCGCGAAGCACCGGTTACCGTTTGGATGACCGTTTCCTCTTCCCTCCAGCGGAGTACGCCCAACAAGGCCATGACTAAGGCCTCCTTGTATTGCACTGTGGCATGATCGGGAACTTCGATTTCCATCGCATAGGGAGAAAGGTGCTTCTCTAGACGAGAAACAAGATACCCATTCAATGCTCCACCCCCTGTAACCAATAGCTTTCCCCGGGTAGGGTCAACCATCCTTTTTTGGCTGATGCGCTCAATTGCAGCAGCCACCTGTATCGCGACATGTTCAACATAAGTGGCCAAGGCATCTGCCGGATCCACTGCAAATGAATTGATCAACGGAAGAATATCTTCCGTTCCAAATTCATTGGCCAGTGATTTTGGATAATCCTGCGCGTAAAATTCTTTTGCATTCAATTGATCAAGCAATCCTTCGTTGATGCGGCCAACAGATGCCAGCTGCCCATTCTCATCAAATTCCTTTCCTATAGTATTGGCCAGCAAATTCAGCACACGATTGGCAGGACAAACATCAAATGCGTCATAAAAAGCTTCACCATTGAATGATATATTGGCGATTCCTCCAATGTTTAAAAAATAACGGTGAGAAGAAAACAAAAGCTTCTCACCCATCGGAACAATCGGCGCCCCTTGTCCGCCCAGGGCCACATCCAAGGCACGAAGGTCTGACACAACTGGGAGTGCCGTCCTGGCGGCAATGGCAGCACCAGCTCCCATTTGAATAGAATGTGAGCCAGGAACATGGAAAACAGTGTGCCCATGGGATGCAATCAGTCCAACCTTGTATTCCAATTGATTGGCTTGAATAAACCTGTTGATCTGATCACCAATGAATCTTCCGTAATCGGCATCCAATTTAACAAAATCCACTGCAGCCATTTTAGGCGCTTGGCTTAACTTAGACCCCCAATCAGCAGGATAAGGATAGCAGTCAGTCTTTAATAAGCTATACTGCCATTTGCCTCCCAACTCTTCGATTTCAACAAATGCAAGGTCCAATCCATCCAACGAACTACCACTCATGACCCCAATCACGCGATATAACATAGATAATGTTTAGTTTTGTAAGATACCCCGAAATTAAAGTATTGTATGGTCAAAAACCTAAGTGAAAGCCATTCACTTGTCAGCAATTGGATCAGCGAGTTGAGGGATACCGCAGTTCAGGGTGACAGAATGCGATTCCGCAGGAATATAGAGCGCATTGGTGAAATCATCGCCTATGAAATCAGCAAGACCCTGCCCTGGGAAGAACAAGACATTACCACACCACTGGGCATTTCCAAATCAAAATTGCTGAAAACACAACCCGTTCTTGGCACTATCCTGAGGGCTGGATTACCCCTGCATCAGGGAATGTTGAATTATTTTGACAAGGCAGACAATGCATTCATTGCCGCCTACCGAAAGCATCACGCGGATGGGAGTTTTGATATCAGCCTGGAATACCTTGCCTGCCCGGTAATTGATAACCGGGTAATGATCCTTTGCGATCCCATGCTTGCCACAGGTGCATCGCTTGTGAAAACAATTGATTTGCTAAAAAAAGAAGGCAGTCCTTCAGAAATTCATGTTGTCGCTGTGATTGCCTGTACCGAAGGGATTGACTTCCTGAGAAGGCATGAGCCAGCAGTAAAAATATGGTGTGGAGCAATCGATGAAGAACTTACGGCAAAGGGATATATTGTGCCGGGCCTTGGTGATGCAGGAGATCTTGCCTTTGGAGAAAAATCCCAATCTTAACCCGTTACCGCCCAATGAATAAACACGCATTCCGTATCTTCTACTGCTTTTCCATCATATTGATGGCATCATCTGTGTATGCGCAAGACCCCCATTTTTCTCAATTTTTTGTTTCACCCTTGACCTTGAATCCTGCCTATACTGGAAAGTTCAATGGCACCTATCGCTTTTCAGGAAACTTCAAAAAACAATGGCCAACCGTCAACAATGCCTTCACCACTTCTACTGCAGCCATTGATTTCAGTATCCTTGATAAAAACCTCCCAGACAATGATACCTGGGGTGTAGGACTCATGGCAGTAAATGACCAAAGTGGAAACAAGATCCTCAACAACTCATTTTACACCCTGAGCACAGCCTATACCAAAACCCTTGATGAAGACGGGATGCACCAGTTGGCGATTGGCTTTCAGGGCACCTATGCCAGCAAAAGGCTGGATCTAAGAAGGGCTGATTTTGAAGACGAACTGACCGCGCTTGGCTTTACAGGGATGACCACCGAAGCGTTTGCCAACAGTCCTTTCGCCATCAACTATCTTGACATCAATACAGGTTTCATGTATTCACTGAGTACCAATGGTGACAATAGTTTTTACATTGGTGGCTCCGTGTACCATGTCAACAGGCCATCTGAGTCTTTCAACGGAGGAAATTATTTGCTCAATACAAGGACCACTTTGCATGGAGGGACTTATTTCCCAATAGGGCAATATGGCTTTTTTCATGCCAGCATCATGCACCAGGTGCAAGGAGCAGCAAAAGAAACCATTGCAGGAGGGGCTTTTTCCTATAACATGGGAGGCAGCGTCGAAAACCCTTTAGAGCTCTATGCTGGTGCCTGGTACCGGTTGGGCGATGCATTGATACCTTACATGGGAATTGAAGTAAACCATTTCAGGATAGGTGTTTCCTATGACATCAATACCTCCACCCTCAGGCCTGCATCTTTTTCAAGGGGAGGAACAGAACTGTCGATCATTTACATCAATCCATTCAGCGATCCGCTGAAAAGAAAAATCAACTGCCCTAAATTCTAAGCAATTATTTCAGGATATTCATCACCAGTGGTACCAGGAAATAGCTGGCCAATACAATCAACAGAATGCTGATCAGGTTCATGACAAAACCAGCCTTGATCATTTCCTTTAATTTGATGTGCCCACTCGAAAAAACAATGGCATTGGGTGGTGTGCCCATGGGCATCATAGATGCGCAACTTGCAGCAAGGGTCATGGGAATGCCCAACATGAAAGGATTGACACCCACTGCTTCAGCGATGCCTGTAACAACGGGAGCAAAAACTATTACCTGTGCAACATTGCTCATAACCTCACTGATAAAAATAGAAAGAAAGGCAACGGCCAGGATGAGGAGGATGAGTGAGCTTCCTGAGAAACCTGCCAACCATTTTCCCAGCATACCAATCAGACCAGCCTTTTCCAGGGCTGCTGCCAGTGTGATGCCTCCACCAAACAGCAGGAGAATTCCCCAGGCCATTTTTGAGGTATCAGCCCAGACCAAAATCTTATCAGTCGAGTCTTTTTCATGACCGGAAGGCACAATGAACATCAGCAAGGCACCAAATACAGCAATCATGTTATCATCCAGTTTTACAATGCCCCATTGATTGATCAGGTCGCGGGTAATCCAAAGTGCTGCAGTCAGCAAGAATATGGCCATCACTCTTTTTTCTGGAATGCTCATTGGCCCCAGGTCCTTTAAGTCATTTTTGATGAGTGCATGCATTTCCAAGTCTGCATTGATCTTGTTGGGAAACATTTTCACCAGCACCAAATAAAGAGAAAATAAGAGCAGAATGGCAACGGGTGTGGAAACAAACATCCATCCAAAAAAGGAAATATCATAGCCGAACTTTTTGCTGATGAATGAAGAATAAGCAACATTTGGTGGCGTGCCAATGATGGTGGCTATCCCACCAAAATTAGACGCATAAGCAATGGCAAGCATGATGCAAAGTGCAAAATTGCGGAGGTTAGGGCTATGGTCATTCTTTGCATACACAACAGCAATGACAGATGCCGCGATCGGATACATCATCATGGTGGTAGCTGTATTGCTGAGCCACATGCTGATGAAACCTGTGGCAAGAATAAATCCCAAAATAATCCTGTTGCCTCCTGTGCCGGTAAACTGTACGATGGACAAGGCGATTCGCTTGTGCAGATTCCATTTTTCAATGCCCAATCCTATCATGAATCCTCCCATGAAAAGAAAGATTACTTCATTGGCATATGGCGCGGCTGTTTCGCTGATTTTGGAGATACCCAACAAAGGAAAGAGTACCAATGGGATGATGGCAACTGCGGGCATGGGAATGGCCTCTGTTATCCACCATGCAATCATCAATACAGCACTTGCCAATACCCTGTTGGCAAGTGGATCAAGGGTGAAGGGGTTGATAAAAAGGACCAACAAAAACAAGGCCGGACCACTGAGCAGTGCCAGAAATGACTTTGATGGAAAGACCCGTTTATTCATGTACACAGCATTTTCATGAAGATACTCCATTATTGAAAAAGCCGACACATCATTGACAAAGACCAACCCCACTGATTTGACTTTAAATGTGTATTTTGCCATCCATCAGTAAATGCTAAAAGAAATCGTCATATCCATTCAGTCGTATTTCAGGGCCCATGCGTTCATCAAAACAAACAGGCTTTGGAAATGGATCATTATTCCAGGGATTTTCTATGCCCTCCTGTTTGGCATCAGCATGTACTTTTTCTCGAAGTCCGCCAATGCTGCCATTGAATGGCTGACAAAAGAAACCGGATTGCAGGTATGGCTGATACGCCTCCAGGACAGCTGGATCGGCTTTCTCTTTACTGTTGGCGGCATCATGCTCTGGTTGATCCTGATGCTATTGTACTTCTCTCTGTTCAAATACATCTGGTTGATTGTAGGTTCTCCCGTTTTTTCAATACTCAGTGAAAAAACAGCCTCCATCATTGAGGGAAAATCCTTTGAATTCAAACTAAGTCAATACCTGTCTGATGTAGTAAGGGGAATAAAAATGGCCGCCAGGAATACCCTCTGGCAAACAGTGTACATCATTTCCATCATTTTCTTATCCTTGCTTCCTTTCATTGGATGGGCCACTCCTGTACTTGCCATCCTCATCGAATGCTACTACTATGGCTTCTCTATGCTGGATTATTCCTGTGAAAGAAACAAACTCAGTGCTTCAAAAAGCATCGACTTTATTGGGCAACACAAGGGTTTGGCCATTGGCAATGGCATCATCTTCTACATGATGCATTTCGTCATCATTGTAGGATGGGTTTTTGCGCCAGCATATGCCGTGATCGCAGCAACCATCAGCATGCACGAAATCAAAGAAAAACAATCCTTTGCCTGAGACCAATACCATGAATGGAAAAATAATTCTGATCCCCATTGCACTGGCAGAAGATGGCTATGATGCCCTGCCCGCTTCCATTGCAAGTGCCATCAATGCATGCCAGGTATTCTTTGCAGAAAATATAAGGACTGCCAGAAGGGCATTTAAAAAAATTGACAAATCTTTTGATATTGATGCCAGGATTTGGCACGAAACTGGACAGGCAGAGGAAGAAAAAATAGAGGCCTTAAAAGCACATCTGAGAGAAAACAAAACGATTGGGATTGTCAGCGAATCAGGTTGCCCCGGCATTGCAGATCCCGGACAAAAACTGGTGGCCATTGCCCATGAAATGAAAGCACAGGTGAAACCCTTTAGCGGACCAAGTTCGATTTTGCTCGCATTGATGGCGAGTGGCATGAATGGTCAGCATTTCACTTTCAATGGATACCTGCCCATACCGTCAGGAGAGCGTGAAAAAATGATCAAAACGCTGGAGAAAAAAGCGATCAATGAGAACTGTACACAACTCTTCATTGAAACTCCCTACCGCAACAATCAAATGCTTCAGTCGCTGCAGCAGGTGCTTCAAGACAATACAAAGCTCTGCATTGCCTACCACCTGACTTCGGCAGATGAGTGGGTAATCACCCGAAAGATTGCTGAATGGAAAAGAAACAGCATCACCCTCCCAAAGGAGCCTGCCATTTTCATCATTGGTTCTTAACCTGTTTATAGCCCATACTGGCTGACAAGGTAGACCATGCCAGCCATGACCACTGCTCCCAGGTTCAATTCCCTTTCACTTACCGCTTCAAAAACATCTGTTTTGGCATGGTGAAGATCCATGTATCGCTGTGAGTCCGGATTCAATCCAATCAAGGCAGTGCCCAAGGGGCGAAGCGGACCAATGTCTGCACCACCGCCGCCTTCATTGAATTCAAGCGCTCCGTAAGGACGAAACAGTGGCTTCCAGGACATGATTTTTTCTTTTTGCCTGGCATCCGCAGTAAAAGAAAATCCCCTTGGTGTGAAACCACCGGCATCACTTTCTATGGCCATGATGAATTTTTTGTTTTCAGTTTTTGCTACCTCTACATATTTTGTACCACCCCTTAATCCATTTTCCTCATTCATGAACATCACCGCACGGATGGTTCGCTTGGGTTTGATGCTAAGGGCCTTCAGGGCACGAATGATCTCAATGCTTTGCATGCACCCTGTACCATCATCGTGTGCTCCTTCAGCAAGGTCCCAGCTGTCCAGGTGTCCGCCAACCGTGATTACTTCTGAGGGGAATTCAGACCCCCAGATTTCGCCAATCACATTGTAGGACAAAACATCCTCCAACATTTTACAGTTTGTCTTCAAATAAACTGATCCGACTATCCCTTCTGCGATGGCCTTGCTGAGTGCTACTGCTCCATTCGTGCTGATCGCCACTGCAGGAATCTTTGGCTTCCCTTCCTCATACTTAGTAGCACCGGTATGGGGATTGTCATCCAATACTGGCGACAAGGTGCGAACGATAACACCTACAGCACCCAATGCAGCGGCCCTTGAAGGGCCGGAAGACCTGTAAACGCCTGCATCACCATAAGCGGCAAATGTGCTGATGTACCTTGGATCCATCCTATAATTGTAAAAAACAATTTTCCCTTTTACCTTGTCTGCACCCAAATCATCAAGCTCCTTAAAGCTCTTTACTTCAATTACCTTGGCAGAGATGCCACCCACAGGAGTACCCACTGCATTTCCCAGGGCAACGATATTGAGTGGCATGGTTTGCCCATTGGTCAGGCCTGCCCTTCCAATTTCTTTTGCACCCCTCTCCCACCTGGGAACCATGCAGGGCTGAAGGTATACGGTGTCTGCACCTGCCTCCCTGAGCATTCTGGCGGTTTGTTCAACAGCAAGTGCAGCACCAGCAGAACCTGAAAGACGGGGGCCTACCTTTTTGCAGAGGAACCGAAGGTTTTCATACGCCTTTCCATTCATGAATACTTCATCTGAAATCCGCTTGATCATCAGGGAATCCTGATTTTGCTGGCCAGAAACACTGATAAAACTCATCAAAAGCATCATGAACATGCATACAATTCTTCTCATGCTGGGGTAAATTTTTATTGCTTCTAAACTAATCAATTTTTCCATTAATTCGATGAAGCTACAGGTGTATTGAACTTTATATGTGGTAATTTCGTTTATTCAAAAATCTGATCATGAACATTGGCATTGTTTGTTACCCAACATTTGGTGGAAGTGGCGTGCTGGCAACAGAGTTGGGCAAGGCATTGGCAGACAAGGGGCATATTGTACATTTTATCACTTATCAGCAGCCAGTAAGACTTACAGGTTTTAGTGCCAACATTTTTTTCCATGAAGTAAGGGTGCCAGCTTACCCATTGTTTGATTTCCCACCCTACGAAACTGCCCTCGCCAGTACCCTTGTAGATGTTGTACGCAACAACAACATAGACCTGCTGCATGTACACTATGCCATTCCTCACGCTTCGGCAGCCTTCATGGCCAAGCAAATTCTCGCGGAACAAGGCATTCATGTTCCTTTCATTACCACCCTGCATGGCACTGATATTACCCTGGTAGGCAAGGACAAGACCTATGCACCAGTGGTTGCTTTTTCCATCAACAAGAGTGATGCCATCACTGCCGTTTCAGACAATCTCCGGTCCGAGACCTATACCAATTTTGACATCCAAAAAGAGATCAGTGTCATCCACAATTTTGTTGACATCAAAAGGTTTTCAAAAACACCAATTGATGCTTTCAAAAAAGTGATTGCTCCCAATGGAGAGAAAATAATTTTGCACGCCTCCAATTTCAGAAAAGTCAAGCGAATTGCTGATGTCATCTATACCTTCAATAAAATAAAAACAACCATCCCTTCAAAGTTGCTTTTAGTTGGCGATGGTCCTGAACGCCCAATGGCAGAGGAACTCTGCAGGGAATTGGGTATTTTTGATGACACCCGTTTTGTAGGCAAACAACAGGACATGGAAGATATCTATGCCATTGCCGACCTGTTTTTATTGCCCTCTGAATATGAGAGCTTCGGACTATCCGCGTTGGAAGCAATGGCCGCAGGATCACCAGTGGTTGCCTCAAGGGCTGGGGGAATTCCTGAGGTGATTACCCATGGAGTCAATGGATTCCTAAGTGAAGTTGGTGATGTGGAAAGCATGAGCAGGGATTCAATCTTATTGCTTTCAAACCCAATCATGCTCGATCAATTCAGTCAAGCAGCAAGGAAGCAGGCAGAAATCTTCGACATTGAAAATATCGTACCTCAATACGAGGCACTTTACAGCAAGGTGTTGGCAGGGTAAACCTTACTATTTTATTTGTTTTTCAACCAAATTTCAGGATTCACAAAACGCATCTCTTCATTGAGCATGAAGAGAATTTCACCATCCCCATCAAAATTTTCTGCAGCTTTTCCGATCACCTGACCCATGGCTACCTTGGCTCCTTTTGCAACAGTAACGGTAGATAGATTGAAATAAGTGGTAAAATACTTCCCGTGTTTGATGGTAACCGTCTGGCTTCCAGCCACGTCATATACAGTTGTAACAACCCCTTCAAATACTGCTTTCACGGCTGCGCCTGACAAAGTCTGTATGGTAATGCCACTGTTGTCTTCATCAATCTTGGTTCCTTCAATGCGCTGCCTTCCAAAACTCGAAGTGATGGTTCCCTTGTCTACAGGCCAGGGAAGATTCCCCCGGTTGTTCTCGAATCCGACAGAAACTTTTGTAACCTCTGGGGTATTCTCAAGGATATTGGCCTTTCTTACAGGTGCGGCAGTGGATGAGGCAGCAGCAGGCGCTTTTTCGGCCGGCTTTGCTGCAGTGCTCGAAGCAAGTTTTCTGGCTTCCTCTTCGGCCTTGCGCCTTGCCGCTTCAATTTCCCTTTTGATGATGGTAGCAATGGAATTCTGAAGACTTCTTTCCACTTTCTTTTTGGCAGCCACTTCTTTTTCAATCTCTTTTTCCCTTGCCTTGAGTTTAGAAACAAACTGATTTTTCTCTTTTTGCTCTCCCTCGAGAATTGCCTTTTGCTTGTTCTGCTCTTCCAGTACTTTTCCTTTTTCCTGCTTGTTGGCACTCAACATTTCTATCCTTTGTGCCAATTCGCTCTGGGTCCTGTTGATGTTAACTACTTGCTCGTCCCTGTATTTTCTGTAACTCTTCAGATAGGTTGCCCTTTTTACTGCATCATTGAAGCTGGTTGCAGTAAAAATAAAATTAAGCATATCATAACTGCTCCTGTTCTTGTAAGAGTACTCAATTGTTTTTGCATATTGTTGCTTCAAGGTATCCAACTGCTTTTGCAACCTGTAAATTTCCCTGTTGTTGCTGAAAATGGTATTGTCAATCAGGTCCATTTCATCATTGAGGTTATTGATGACGGCATACCTGCTTTTTAATTTCCTTTCAATCAGTTTAAGTTGTGAAACGCTGGCCTTTTTGTCTTTAGAAATCGTTGTTTGTGCTTCTTGCAATGAAGCAATCTCTTGTTGAATCTCTTTCCTTTTCTTCTCAAGATCTTCCCTTGATTGCGCCAGCCCATCTACTGCAACAAAGAGCAATAAGATGAACCCGGCTTTGAACAATCCTTTTACCATTTCGGAAATAGTTCTCATCAGCAAATATTGGTAATTATTATTTTAAAATATGTTAATTGATGACCTTGAAATTTTTGGGAATACTGAAAGGGAATCCCATGGGCTTCTCAAATTCTACCTGTTTGAAATCAAGCTTGATGTCGAGCTTTGTCTTTTCTGAAAGTGAAATATCCCTTGTGCCAGCAAACATCCAGGGACCAATGCCAATGTACTCGCCATATGCAAGGTTTGCAGTCCTACTGCGGGTTATGTCAACATCATCCAGTTTACTGAACAGAAGATTAAGATCTGTTTTGCTAACAGTGAGGTAATGCTTGAAAGCCTGGCCGATGGTTGACATGGACAGTTTTTCGCCTTGATCGGCATATGCAATAATCGTTTTATCAAGGTATACCGGATTGCCAACAATGAGGTCTTCGAGGGTATTGTAATCAAAAGGCACCTTTGTGATTTCCTGGAGGTAAAAAAGCGGTTTGCGCTGGATGGTGCGGTTGATCTTGTCCATGATGACGATGCTATCAGGTGTGATCATGACCCTGAAAGCTTCAATATTCAATGCGGCGATGATGGAGATCCAGATGGCACTGTCCTTTTTCATGCGAACAAATGCATTGAAATCAAACCGCCTGTTTTGGTCATCACTGTACTCCACTTTTACTTTTGAGGAAAATGTGGTAAAGCTGATTTTTTTGCCTCTGATTTTATCGAGGGTAGCCCTCACTGTTTTGGCAGAATCCGATTCAGCAGGATTGACCACCACAACAGCACTGTCTTTTTTTGCAATCACTGTAGTGATTTGCTTGGTTGACCTGCAGGAAGCAAAAGCCATCATGAGCACCATTAAAAGCAATCCAATTCTCATGGTCAAATTTTATTGTTTACCGGTATGTCCAAAGCCGCCTTCATTTCTTTCTGTTGCATCAATGGATGAAACTTCAATCAGCTCAACCATTTCAACTTGCTGAAAAACCAT
>JBIIQT010000108.1:0-3079 GCA_044341875.1 Chitinophagaceae bacterium
GGTTGATCAATGCCTCAATCTGATTCGGTTGCTGATTGTTCATGCTTCAATGTACAAATTATTCACCTCAATATTTGTCCTTTCATTTTTGCCTAATTTCGGTACAAATCATTCAACATGAGGAAGCAGTTCATCTTGCTTTTGACCTTTTTTATACATGGCATAGGATTCAGCCAGGAGAGAACGGATTCTGTTTACATGTTCTCCTATTTCAAGGGCAATGGTGAAGATGGTTTGCACTATGCTTACAGCAAGGACGGGTTGAAATATACTTCACTGAACAATGACAAATCCTTTCTGACGCCCAATGTGGCTAAGGATAAGTTGATGCGTGACCCCTGTATTGTGCGTGGGGCAGATGAAAAGTTTCATATGGTATGGACGGTGAGCTGGAACGACAAAGGCATTGGTTATGCCCATTCCACTGATCTTTTGCACTGGTCAGAACAAGTCTTTATTCCTGTAATGGAGTCCTATGACAGTGCCAGGAATACCTGGGCACCTGAAATAACCTACGATCCTTATTCAGGGAATTACATGATTTACTGGGCCAGCACCATTACCGGAAAATTCATGAACACCCAAACATCTGAAAGCAAGTACAACCACAGGATGTATTATGTGCTTACAAAAGATTTTAAAAAATTCAGCCGGACAAGGTTGTTGTATGACCGGGATTTTAATGTGATTGACGCAACCATCAAAGTTTTAGGGAAGAATAGTTTTGTCATGTTTCTCAAAGATGAAACACTGAAGCCACAGCCTGAGAAGAACATTCGCATTGCCACAAGCAATCGGTTCAACAAGGGCTATTCTATTGCAAGTGCTCCCATCACCGGCAAGTATTGGGCTGAAGGGCCAACTGTCGAAAAGATAGGGGATAAATGGGTTGTCTTGTTTGACAAGTACCGAGACCATACTTATGGTGCAGTTGAATCTACAGACCTGATCAACTGGACGGATATTTCCGAGAAGATATCCATGCCCAAAGGATTAAGGCATGGATCTGTTTTTATGATTTCAGCGAAAGAATTTGAAAGTTTTTTTGGTCAGTAGACCCTGATTTCAAAATGGTTGAATGATAAGTGAGCATTGAATTTGATAATACAATAAGCAGGATAGTATGATGAAGAAAATCTCAATTTTACTTTTGTTTGCAATCATGGCAACATTTGCAATGGCACAAACTGCCACAGATAAATTACGCGTGTTGGTTCTGACTGATATTGAAAATGAACCAGATGACGCCATGTCGATGGTTCGTTTTTAAACCTATTCGAATGAGTGGGAGGTAGAAGGGTTGATTGCCACAACTTCTGTCCATCAAAAAAATAAAACAGCTGCCTGGCGCATTCGGGAAATTGTAAATGGCTATGGGAAAGTTCGGGCTAACCTGGAAAAGCATGCGTTGGGGTATCCAACTGCAGGTCATTTGTTGTCGGTGGTTAAAGATGGACGTGCTGATTATGGAATGCGGGCTGTCGGTGATACAATGAATTCTCCGGGTTCTGATTTAATTATTGAAGCAGTTGACCGAAATGATAACCGTCCGCTTTGGGTACTTGTCTGGGGAGGACCGAATTGTCTGGCACAGGCACTATACAAGGTTAATAAAACACGTTCCCCATTAGAGGTTAAAAAATTCGTTGCTAAACTCAGGGTATATACCATTTCTGACCAGGATGACAGCGGCCCTTGGATAAGAAAAACATTTCCTTGTATTTTTTACATAACGAGTCCTGGGTTTCATGCTTTCGGAGGTTATCATCATGCAACGTGGACAGGTATCAGTGGTGATCGTTTCCACGGAAGATTTGCAGGTGGAAATTTTACAATTGTTGACAATCCCTGGCTGGACAAAAATATACGCAGCAAAGGACCGCTTGGCGCTCAATATCCGCAGTTTACATTTCTAATGGAAGGCGATACCCCAAGTTTTCTTTACCTTATCAACAATGGGTTGGGACATCCAGAACATCCCGATTGGGGCAGCTGGGGCGGGCGCTATGAATATTATCAACCCCGAATGGAGAAATGGTTCTTTGAACCCGAACCCCATTCTTTATGGAACAATGCACAGGATGAAGTATTCGGATCTGACAGCAGTTGGCACACAGATAATAAAGCAACGATCTGGCGTTGGCGAGAGGCTTTTCAAAATGATTTTGCCGCTGGTATGGACTGGACCATCAAGCCATTCAATGAAGCAAACCATCCCCCTGTTGCAAGGTTGGGAACTGATGAACTTCTTTCAGCAAACGTGGGCGATACCATTCATTTGAGTGCTGAAGGTTCATCTGATCCTGACGGGCATCAGCTTTCATATAAATGGTTTTATTATGGAGAGCCGGGGAGTTTCACATTATCTACTGCAAGAACAGGTAATCCACTGAGCATAGAAGATGCCGATAAGCAAAGTGCACGGTTTATTGTTCCCAAAAACAATGGCCGGTTGGGCGTAATGCATATCATCTTGGCTGTAACTGATAATGGCAGCCCATCACTTACCCGATACAAAAGGGTAATGATTACAGTTGGGCAGAAGAAATAAAGACTTCAAGTAAACTAAAACAAAAAGCCCCAAGATTTCTCTAGGGGCTTTTGCGGACCGGCATGTAGATCAGTTCTGCAGCGGCATAGGTCTGCCTGAAAAAACCGCCTTCTGGGTGGGGGAGCAGGTTGTAATGGTTGATCAATGCCTCAATCTGATTCGGTTGCTGATTGTTCATGCTTCAATGTACAAATTAATCAACGCAATATCTTCCCTTCATTTTTACATATTTTTGATAGAAATCATTCAAAATGAGGAAGCCATTCATCTTGCTTTTGATCTTGTTTATACATGGCATAGGATTCAGCCAAGAAAGAGCTGATTCAGTTTACATGTTCTGGCCCGGTATTACAAAAAAGACAAATCAGCAGGTTATTTATCCTTCTTCCAATATGCCCCGTGTAGATATGCATACTCATATGGATTCAAAAACCAACTATGCAAAAGCCGTTGATTCAATGGACCAATGGGGCGGCACCATCAGTATTTCATTGGCTGGTTTATTTTGGGTGAAGGACAACAACGGAG
>JBIIQT010000075.1:0-11005 GCA_044341875.1 Chitinophagaceae bacterium
TTGATTGCCTTGAATGGTGTGGCATTTCTCCTGACGAAGGCCCACACAAAGAAGGCGCCTATGGCCCGTACCGCCAATCCGAAAGGAAAAGCAGTTACAAAAAATACGCAGAGCAGCTGATCAATCAAGGACATGCTTATTATGCATTTGACACACCTGAGGAATTGGAAAAAATGCGCGAAGCTTTCCGCACCGAAAGCAATCCTTCTCCACAATACGACAGCAAGGTTCGTCTTGGAATGAACAATTCCCTCTCCCTTTCAATTGAAAAAGTAGACGAATTACTGGAACAGGGAACACCACATGTCGTGCGCATCAACATGCCGGCCTCCACTGAGATCACCCTGCATGACATGATCAGGGGTGAAATTGTATTCAACACCAATCAGGTCGATGACAAGGTCCTGCTCAAGGCTGATGGAATGCCCACCTACCACCTGGCCGTTGTGGTAGATGACCATGAAATGAAGATCAGTCATGCATTCCGTGGTGAAGAATGGCTGCCCTCAGCGCCAGTTCATGTGCTCCTATGGGATTACCTGGGTTGGAAAGACCAAATGCCCCAGTGGGCACATCTCCCTTTGATCCTGAAGCCGGATGGCCAAGGAAAATTGAGCAAAAGAGATGGCGACCGGCTTGGATTTCCCGTTTTCGCCATGGACTGGCAAGACCCCAAATCAAATGAACTCACGAAAGGATTCAAGGAAATGGGTTTCCTTCCCGAAGCATTCATCAACATGCTGGCCATGCTGGGTTGGAATGATGGCAGTGGTGAGGAGATTTTCAGCCTTGATCAACTCATAGAAAGATTTTCGATTGATCGGATTCACAAGGGAGGAGCAAAATTTGATTTTGAGAAAGCCAAGTGGTTCAACCAGGAATGGATCAAAAGAAGCGATACCAACAGACTCCTTCCTTTGGTGCAAGAAATACTCAAGAACAATGATATCGAGGCCACTGAAGAAGTGCTGACAGACATCATCCCCATGGTAAAAGAAAGATGCCAACTGCTCAATGATTTTGTAGCACAGGTTGCCTATTTCTTCCATGACCCGGTGGAGATTGATCTGGCATCTGTTCAACCCAAATGGGATGAAAAAAAGCATGCGTTTTTTGAAGGGTGGAAAACAACAGTTAACCAGATTGAAACATGGGATGCAGCTGCCATTGAAAATTCATTCAAGGAAGCCGCTCTTATCGCTCAAATCAAGCCAGGTGAACTGCAACTTCCCCTTCGCATCATGCTGGTGGGTGCTAAATTCGGTCCTACTGTTTTTGATATCGCCTTCAGGATAGGAAAAGAAGCTACCACCAGAAGAATTGGACATTGCCTGACGCTATTGGCACAATAACCACAACATGGAAAATCAACAAACAAAAAGACCGCTAAGGGTACTGATTGCAAAAGTTGGACTGGACGGGCATGACAGGGGTGCAAAGGTGATTGCCACTTCACTCAGGGACGCCGGCATGGAGGTCATCTACACCGGCCTAAGGCAAACCCCTGAGATGGTTGTTGAGGCGGCCTTGCAGGAAGATGTGGATGCCATTGGTGTAAGCATCCTCTCGGGTGCACACATGACTGTATTTCCCAGGATCATTGGGTTGATGAAAGCCAACAGAATGGATGATGTATTGCTGACCGGCGGCGGTATCATTCCAGAAGCAGACAGGATGGTGCTTGAAGCCATGGGAGTAGGTCAGCTTTTCCCTCCTGGTACCTCTTCAACAGAAATTGCTGACTATATCAAAGACTGGACCAGTAAAAACAGGTCTTTTTAATGCCGGTACATTCATTAATTTTGCATCTCTAAATCATATACATGGAATTCAGGATTGAAAAGGATACAATGGGTGAGGTAAGTGTACCAGCCAATGCGTACTATGGCGCCCAAACCCAGCGCAGCATTGATAATTTCAGGATTGCTCAAGACATCAACAAGATGCCGAAAGAAATCATTTATGCTTTTGCTTACCTGAAAAAAGCGGCTGCCATCACCAATTGTGAAGCCGGTGTATTGTCAGCAGAAAAATCAAAACTGATTGGTGAAGTATGCGATGAAATCCTGGAAGGAAAACTCAACGATTATTTTCCATTGGTTGTATGGCAAACCGGAAGTGGTACACAAAGCAACATGAATGTGAATGAGGTGGTTGCATACAGAGGACATGTTAAACAAGGGGGATCATTGAATGACAAGGAAAAATTCCTTCACCCCAATGATGATGTCAACAAATCACAATCCTCCAACGATACCTTTCCAACTGCCATGCACATCGCTGCATATAAAATGTTGCTGGAGGTAACGCTTCCCGGCATTGAATTGCTGAGGGATACACTGGCTGAAAAAAGCAAGGCCTTCATGCATGTGGTAAAAATTGGAAGAACGCATTTCATGGATGCTACACCACTGACCGTAGGACAAGAATTCAGTGGCTATGTTTCACAACTCAACCATGGAATCAAAGCCATCAAAAATACCCTGGAGCATTTATCAGAACTTGCCCTTGGCGGAACTGCAGTAGGTACCGGAATCAATACCCCAGATCAGTATGCAGAAAACGTAGCCAAGCATATTGCTGCACTGACAGGCCTTCCATTTGTAACGGCAGAAAATAAATTTGAAGCGCTTGCCGCTCATGATGCCATCGTGGAAGCACATGGTGCGCTGAAAACAGTGGCTGTCAGCCTGATGAAAATCGCCAATGATATTCGGATGCTGTCTTCCGGACCAAGAAGCGGCATTGGAGAACTCTTCATTCCTGACAATGAACCTGGATCATCCATCATGCCAGGAAAAGTAAACCCGACCCAGTGTGAAGCCTTGACCATGATAGCAGCACAGGTATTGGGGAATGATGTGGCCATCAACATTGGTGGGGCTACTGGTCATTTTGAATTGAATGTTTTCAAACCCATGATGATCTATAATTTCCTACACAGTGCAAGATTGATCGGAGAAGGTTGTGTCAGTTTCAACAACAAATGCGCTGTTGGCATTGAGCCGCTTTTTGAAAATATTGACAAGCACCTGAACAATTCACTGATGCTGGTCACTTCATTGAATACCAAAATCGGGTACTACAAATCCGCTGAAATTGCCCAAAAAGCCCATAAGGAAGGAACAACCCTCAAACAAATGGCAGTGAAGCTGGGATACCTTACAGAGGCTGAGTTTGATGCATGGGTGATCCCTTCAGAGATGGTAGGAAAAATCAATTAGAAAACATCAACCCAGGTCAATCTCAGTATTATCGCCGATGTTCAGTGTACGGGTTTCCCCCTTGATTTCTGTATCAGAACCGATCAGGGAATCGTGGAGTACCACATCGTATAATTTAGAATAAGCGCCAACGATAGAATCCCTGACAATTGAATACTGAATCAGGGTTTTTTCTCCAATTGATACATTGGGCCCGATGATCGCATTTTTGATTTCACAGCCCTGAGCAATGCTCACAGGTGGAATGATGATGGTGTTTTCAAATGAATGTTCAGCAGCAACATCTCCACCCCATTTTTTCAGGAGGGTGGCATTGCCATCCAGCAATGTTTCCTTTTTCCCGCAATCAAACCAATTGGACACCTTAAAGGTGGTAAAATCTGTTCCGCCATTGATCATGCACTCCAATGCTGGCGTGAGACCATGCTCTTCTCCTTCCTGGGTGGTACTGCCCATTATCTTGGATAAACAATCAAACAACATGGATGAATCCTTGATCTTGTAAATGCCTACCAACGCATTGTTTGTTCTGGGAATTTGAGGCTTTTCAATTACCCGGCTTACATTCCCTGACTCATCTGTTTCTGCAACACCAAAATCCCGGGGATCATCAACCTTTTTTACACCAAGCACGGAACCTTCAGTAGCCAGGAATTCAGTTGCATTGTACTCACAAATGGTATCCCCCAAGACAATGACAACCTCATCATTGCCCACTGCTTCTTTGCATAAAAACACTGCATGACCCAGGCCTTTGCGTTCATGCTGTTGAATGATGGTAATGTTGAGGTGGGGATAATGGGCCTTTGCATAGTCCTGTATCTTGTTGCCCAGATATCCCACAACCAGCACAAAATCTTTTATGCCTGCATCAGCCAACTGATCGATGATGATGCTCAGGATGGTTTTGCCCGCAAGCGGAATCAGGGCTTTGGGTTGTGTATAGGTATGGGGCCTTAATTTTGTTCCGGCGCCTGCAACTGGTATGATCGCTTTCATCTGATTTGTTTTGGTTTTAACGCTGGCTTGCAATGAGCAGGTTCAGGTCGGTGTATTTCAGGTTGAAGCGTTGACTGAGGTGAAAATTGGTGAGTGAGCCCTTGAAAAGATAAATACCATTGCGGATATTGAGCTGGTGCCAGACCAGTTTTTCAAGACCACCCTCATCCCCGATGGTTAATAAAAGCGGCATCAACACATTGCTGATGGCCTGTGAAGCGGTTCTGGCAAATCCGGAAGGAATATTGGGTACACCATAATGGATCACGCCGAATTTTGATACAACCGGCTCTTCATGTGAAGTCACTTCAGAAGTTTCAAAACACCCCCCACGGTCGATGCTCACATCCACAATCACACTCCCCGGCCTCATCATCGACACCATCTCTTCACTGACCACCACTGGGGTTCTGCCTCCAGAAGAAGTCAAGGCACCAACAGCCACATCACAGGTTTTGAGTTGCTTGGCCAACACCTTGGGTTCCAATACCGAAGTCCACAGCCGAACACCAATGTTGTTCTGCAACCTTTTGAGTTTGTAAATATTGTTATCAAAAACCTTTACACTGGCGCCCATGGCCAGTGCAGTCCTGGCAGCATATTCGCCGACAATACCGGCGCCAATGATGATCACCTTGGTGGGCGGAATGCCAGAGATGCCACCCAGCAACATGCCTTTTCCATTGTTCGCACTGCTGAGGTACTGTCCAGCAATCAGCATCACTGAACTCCCTGCAATCTCACTCATGCTTCTTACAATGGGATTATGACCAGACTCATCTTTTAGGTTTTCAAAAGAAAGGGCTGTCACTTTTTTTTCCATCATCTTTTCCAGGATATGTGATTTCATCACAGGAAGATGAATGGGAGAAATGATGGTTTGCCCTACTGTAAGCAAAGAAAGTTCTTCATCTGAAACAGGAGCAGACTTGACAACCAATTCACTCCTGAAAATTTCTTTTTTATCATAAACGATGATGGCGCCAGCCTCAGCATAATCCTTATCGGAAAAATGAGCCCCCTCGCCTGCCTTGTTTTCGACGGAAACCGTGTGGCCATTGTTGACCAAAACCCCTACCGCATCTGGGCTCAAGGCAATCCTGTTTTCCTGAAAAGCGTTTTCCTTGGGAATGGCGATGGATAAAAAAGAACCCAATGGTTTTATATCCAGCGTTTCTTCAAGTGGCTCAAAACTGATTCCTGAACTGATATAAGGCTTCCTTGGCATCATTGATGAATAATGTTCAAGTTAATCAATTTTTGCCTGCCATCACCCTTATATGACGATGATCAATGTCGGGGGAGGCCAAGATCACGCGGAGGACATTTTCTGGCATGATTCCCAAGGCCCTTTGGGGCCATTCCACCAGGCAGAGATCGCCACTGTAGAGATGGTCCTCAATTCCGGCCCTCACGGCCTCTTCCTCCCCTTCAAGCCGATAAAGATCTACATGGTAAACCCTGGTTCTTGGACCGAGATTTGTGGCCTCATATTCGTTCACAAGAGCAAAGGTTGGACTGCTGACCATCTCATCTACACCCAATGCTTTGCACAATGCCTTGATCAGGGTGGTTTTCCCTGCACCCAGATCTCCTTCGAAAGTAACTACCTCGTAAAGACGGACATGCGCAGCGAGCTGATCAGCTATTTCCGACAAAGCTGTCAATTGGTATGTTTGGTTCATCAATTCCATATACTGCAAAGGTAATTTAATCAGTAAATTCGTAGTATGGAAACAATTCAATGGAAAGTGGATGGAATGACCTGTGCGAACTGTGCCCTTTCCATCAACAAGTATCTTGGTAAACAAGGGGCACAAAACATCAGGGTTAATCCTATCGATGGAGATGTTTCATTTGACATCGTTGAAGGCTCATCAACCAATGCACTGAAAGATGGCATCAATGATCTTGGATACAATGTAATGGATGATAAAATTCCTGAAGGAAGGCCCAAAAGAAAATTACTTTCTACCCAAACACAGCGCTTGATTTTCTGCCTTCCTTTTACACTGGTGCTGATGTTGCACATGCTTGAGCGATGGGTCCACCTTCACTGGCTGATGAATCCCTGGTTACAGTTGGCTCTTTGCATTCCAGTATATCTCGTAGGTATGTCCTTCTTTGGCAAAAGTGCGATCAAGAGCATCCGCAACCGAATGCCCAACATGAATGTGCTCGTTGCACTGGGCGCTTCAGCAGCATTCTTCTATAGCCTGATGGGAACCCTGATGGGACAAGGTGAACAGTATTTGTTTTACGAAACTGCCGCAACCATCATCACCCTGGTTTTCTTCGGCAACTACCTTGAGGATGCATCCATGCAATCCACACAAAGGGCGCTCAAGGCACTGATGAAGTCTCAAAAGGTAATGGCCAACATGATTGCATTTGATGAGCATCACCAGGAAGTAATCCTGCCCATTGAAAATACGCAACTCAAGGTTGGCGACCTTGTGCTGGTAAGGAGTGGAGAGCAGGTTCCCATTGACTGTAAAATTTTATGGGGTGATGCACATGTCAACGAATCCCTGCTCACAGGGGAAAGCATTCCCGTGCACAAGGTGGCAAAAGACAATATCATTGGAGGCAGTATTGTTGAGTCAGGCTCACTGAAAGCACAGGTCACTGCCACAGGAAATGATACTGTTCTTGCAGGCATTCTCAACCTTGTCAAACAGGCCCAGGGCGAAAAACCACCGATTCAACACCTGGCAGACAAGATCAGTGGCATTTTCGTTCCCTTGGTGATTGGCATCGGGCTTGTAACGTTCATTGGAAACTATATTTACCTGTCCAATCTGCCGGAGGCTGAAAATGTTTTCACCCATGCATTAATGCGCAGCATTGCTGTACTGGTAATTGCATGCCCCTGTGCCATGGGATTGGCAACCCCCGCTGCGATTGCCGTTGGAATGGGAAGGGCCGCAAGGTCTGGCATCCTTTTCAGGAACGCAACCAGTCTTGAAAATTTCAGGAACATCACACAATTGGTATTCGACAAGACGGGGACCCTCACTACCGGATCCTTTGTGCTGGCTGATCACAAGGCCATCAACATGGAAGAATCGGAATGGAAAAGCATTGTCTACTCACTCGAAAAATATTCCAATCACCCTATCGCACAGTGTGTGTCTGCGGCCTTCAAAACAAAGGATGAGATGCGATGGAGTACGATTGAAGAAGTAAAAGGCATAGGGATGAAGGGGACAGACAAGGATGGTAACATCTACTGGGCAGGCTCCTACAAGATTGCAAAAGACAAGACCAGTGAGGCTTCGCATAACGTATACCTGCTAAAAAATGATGCATTGATTGGATGGATTGATGTGCAAGATGAAGTTCGGCCGGAAGCAAAAGAAATCATCGCTTACCTGAAAGGACGTGGGTTGAAAACGATCCTGCTCAGTGGAGACCGGAAAGAGAAATGCGATCATATCGCTTCGCTTTTGGGCATGGACCAGGTGATTGCAGAACAAAGTCCGGAAGAAAAACTGGCAACGATTGACAGCCTCAACAAGACCACCCCCACTGCCATGGTGGGCGATGGCATCAACGATGCACCGGCACTGGCCAAAGCAACGATTGGCATCTCATTGAGCGATGCGTCACAACTGGCCATTCAGAGTGCACAAGTGGTGTTGATGAACGCTGGATTGAAACAGCTGCCAACTGCGCTGGGATTGGGAAGGCATACCTATATCACCATCAAACAAAACCTGTTCTGGGCTTTTTTCTACAACATCATTGCCATCCCCGTTGCCGCATTTGGCTTCCTGACACCTACACTGGGAGCATTGGTCATGGGCATGAGTGATGTTGTACTTGCCATCAATTCTGTCAGGCTGTTTTTCAAAAAAGTGATTTAATCAAGATGAGCCAAAGCATGATGACACCCAAGGATGTGCTGCTGACCTATTGGGGATATCCCTCCTTCCGGGCTTCTCAGGAAGAGATCATCAACAGTTTATTGGAGGGAAAAGATACCCTGGCCATTCTCCCCACCGGTGGCGGAAAATCAGTCTGTTTCCAGGTTCCTGCAATGATTTTGGATGGTTGTTGCCTTGTCATTTCTCCATTGATTGCGCTGATGGAAGACCAGGTGCAACGCCTGAAGGAAATGGACATTCCAGCCATGGCCATCATGTCTGGAATGAGCTATCAGGATACGGAAAATGCACTTGATGCCTGCATGAACGATGAACTGAAGTTTCTTTATGTTTCACCAGAACGCCTTGAAACAAGGGCATTCAGAGAGCGCCTGCTTTCCCTTCCTATTGTGTTGATTGCAGTAGATGAGGCTCATTGCATTTCGCAATGGGGCTATGATTTTCGTCCTTCTTATCTGCATATTGCAAAGATCCGTGAATACCTGCCCAGCATCCCAGTAATTGCTTTGACTGCATCTGCAACAGGAAAAGTCAAAGAAGATATTGCGGAAAAACTGATCATGAAAAACCCAAATGTTTTCATGACATCCTTTGCAAGAAAGAACCTCAGGTATACCGCTGAAAAATGCGATGACAAGATCAACAGAATACTTCAATTGCTGAAAACGAGTGAGGGTACAGGAATCATCTACTGCAGAACAAGAAGAAGAACAAAAGAAATCAGCGACCTGATCAGGCAGCATGGTATCAGTTGTGATTTTTACCATGCCGGACTCACCCAGGATCACAGAAAAGATAAACAGGAAAAATGGATCAAGGGCCATACCAGGATCATCGCTTGTACCAATGCTTTTGGCATGGGCATTGACAAACCGGATGTGCGCATGGTCATTCATGCAGACATACCAGATTGTCTTGAAAATTATTACCAGGAGGCAGGTCGGGCAGGAAGGGATGGGGAAACAGCAGATGCGTTCTTATTGTACCGAGAAACTGAAATCCAGGAAATGTTGTTGTTGCCCAATACCAGATTTCCCGATCTGAAAACCATCAGAAAAGTTTACCACGCGCTGGCCAACTATCACCAGGTTCCTACTGGAATGGGGCAAGGCCGGTATTTCGACTTTGAGATGGAAGACTTCATGGAGAAATTCAAATTGGGGATGAATGAGGTTGTGTACAGCTTACAAGCGCTGAAACAGGAGCATGTTATTTCGTACCTCGAAAGGGTCTATATGCCCTCCACGGTTCAATTCATCAGTGATAAGGCATCTATCGAAGATTTCGAAAATGGATACCCCGCATATGAGCCAATGATCAAGGCCTTATTGAGAAACTATGCGGGCGTATTTGACATCGCCGTTAAGATCAGTGAAATGAAACTATCATGGATACTCAAGCGAGACCTGATAACCATCCATGAACAGCTTGCCACCCTGCACCGTGCAGGAATCATTGCCTATCATCCGAAAAAAGAAACGCCTCAGATCTGTTACCTGCAAGACCGCATCAAGGCTGATGAACTCAATATTGATCATGAATCCTATTTCAAGCGAAAAAAGGAATTCATCCAACGTATAGAGAACATGATCGACTATGCAAAAACCGAAACATGCAGGTCGGCTTTCATTGGACGCTATTTTGGCGATCAGCAAATGGCCGCATGTGGTCACTGTGACTGTTGCATCAACATAAAAAATTCAGTTTCTAGGGACAATAATTTCAGCACTGATACAGAAAAAATCATAGGATTGCTGAAATATAAACCCTGCACCCAGGAAGAAATCATCATACATGCTGGTGTAGAAAAAACAGCTGCAAAAAAGATACTTCAAGCGTTGATGGCAGAGGAAAAAATATCAATTGATCTGAGGGGAAGGCTCATCTTAAGATAAAAAAAAGGGCCCGGATAGAAATCCAGCCCGTTTTAAAATCCAATATCCTATGAAAAACCGTAGTGAAGGTATAGGAATTAAACAAAATCTAACAATATTGTGAATGAAATTCCTTGAACAGACACAAAATGTTGATTTTCAGTTTATTAAACATTAATATATTCCAGTCATCTCAAGGCCTTATTGACAACCCAATGTACTTTAGTTGCAAAACAACATTATATTGAAAGATAAAACCTGTTTAACAAAATTTTATTGGGCTTCCCAGCCTTTTATCCAACTTTAATAATTTTATTTGTTGTAAACCTACTCATATGTCATCCAACACAAAACCTAGAATCCTGCTTTGCGAAGACGATCCGAATCTTGGACTCGTATTGAAAAATTTCCTGGAACTCAATGACTATGAAGTGATACTGGAGCGCGATGGTCGGTTGGGTCTTGCCGCATTCCAGCGTGAAAAATTTGACATCTGTCTGTTGGATGTAATGATGCCCAAAATGGATGGCTTTATGTTGGCTGAAGAAATCAGGGACATCAATCCAGACATCCCTTTGTTTTTCCTTTCTGCCAAATCGATGAAAGAAGATCAAATCAAGGGCTACAAACTTGGAGCAGATGACTATATCACCAAGCCATTCGATTCTGAGCTATTGCTGTTTAAAATCAAAGCCATCCTCAAAAGAAACGAAGAGCAAAACAGGGAACAAGAAAATACAGAATATGATCTTGGCAAATATCATTTTATCCCAAAATTGAGAGAACTTTCTGCAGATGGAACAAAGGTGACCCTTTCACCCAAGGAAAATGAACTCCTGAAAATGCTGAGTGAATACAAGAATGATTTGTTGCAAAGAGAGTTGGCCCTCAAGAAAATCTGGGGCAATGACAACTATTTCAATGGCAGAAGCATGGATGTATACATTGCAAAACTGAGAAAATACCTCAGGGAAGACCCGAATGTTGAAATCGTGAATATCCATGGAAATGGATTTCG
>JBIIQT010000076.1:0-10833 GCA_044341875.1 Chitinophagaceae bacterium
CAAGAGCGTTGTAGATCTCTGGGAGCTGACCTTCAAACTGAACGTCAACCACCGCACCGATCACCTGTTTGATTTTACCTCTGCTGGACATGATTATTGTTTAAATTGGATAAAAGTCGATTTCCGGCCGCAAAGGTAAGCAGGATGGGATGATTAGAAAAATTGCACGCAACAATTTTCTCACATTCGTGAAAATCAATCAAAGGAAGTTGTAAAGGATGGCCGCCAGGACCGCTCCCATGACAGGCCCAACCACCGGAATCGGTGCATATTGCCAGTCACTCCCCCCCTTGTTGGGAATGGGAAGAATGGCGTGGGCAATGCGGGGGCCAAGGTCCCGGGCAGGATTGATGGCATAGCCAGTCGGACCACCCATGCTGAGCCCAATGCCCAGCACCAGCAATGAAACCGGAAGGGCATCCAAAGCTCCCAGTTTTACTTCGCCCTTTTGGATATAAAATATGGAAAGCATGAAAATAAAGGTGGCAATGGTCTCCGTCAGCAAATTGCTGAAAGGTTTTCTGATGGCGGGCCCTGTCGAAAAAACAGCCAAGAGCAGGGATGGGTCTTTTGTTGCTGTGAAATGGTCCTTGTAGGTCAGCCAGCCCAGAACGGCACCGATAAAAGCACCTAAAAGCTGCGCCAGCAAATAGGATGGCACTTCGCTCCAGCTGAATTTACCTGCAACAGCAAGGCCAATGGTAACTGCAGGATTCAAATGGGCGCCACTGATGTCTGCAGAGATGTAGACTCCCACAAATACTGCAATGGCCCAGGCAAGGGCAATCACAATCAGACCGGAATTATTGCCCTTGGTCTTGTCCAACAATACATTGGCTACCACCCCTGATCCAAGGGTAATCAGCACTGCAGTTCCGATGAGTTCAGCAACAAATGGGCTCATATCTATTCATATTAGATGGTAAAATAAGGATTTTTTGGCTTCCTTCCTCAGCCCAGGTAGGGTTCAGCCATTTCCTGAAAGCCCCTGACCTGCTCTTTGCACCACTCAGCATCCATTCCCAATAAGTCAGCCATCTGCCTTGCAACTGGCTCGGCTGATGCGATGGCTGCCCTGGCATCAACAAATAACATACGGGATCTCCTTGCCAAGATATCCTCAACTGTCATGGCCATTTCATGGGTCACAGCCCAGACCAATTCTGCTTTGCAATAATTGAATGAGGGATGAATACGCTCGGCCAGTGATGGATCTTCTGTGATCATTTTTTGAATGAGCACAGCATCAGAACCGTAGACGGAAAATGTGCTTCCATAAAGGATGTTGTTATCATAACCATGCAATCGTAATTTTCTGGTTGCACATTTTACTGTGGGAAACTTGGCCACAAAGGCCGCATTGTTGACCGCATCTTTTGCCATTTTGCGGTAGGTTGTCCATTTCCCTCCAGTGATGGTAATCAGGTTGCTGGAAGAAACTAAAATGGTATGGTCTCTTGATGCCAGGGCAGTGCTGCCTTTGTTGAGAGTTTTGACCAGGGGCCTCAATCCAGCAAAAACTGACTTAATATCTGCACGAGTGATCTTGATGGCATTGTAAGCATTAAAGTGATTGATGATAAAATCAATCTCGGCTTCAAGGGCAATGGGCTCATCACTGATCTCATCGAGGGGAGTATCGGTGGTACCAATCACAACGGCACCATGCCAGGGAAGTGCAAACAAGACCCTGCCATCCGCTGTTTTGGGTATCATCAATGCCATATCACCGGGAAAAAATTCTTTGCTGATGACCAGGTGTACACCCTGGGATGGCATGACTGCGGCGGGTGCATCAGGATCATCCATATCAAGGATATTATCAACAAAAACACCTGTTGCATTGATCACCACTTTGGTACTGATTACATATTCTCGACCCTGCAACTCATCCTGGGTTTTTACACCCACCAGTTTCCCGTTCTCCTTGAGCAGACCGGTTACATTGAAATAATTCAACAAGCTTGCACCCAAATCATCGGCAGTTCTTGCCAACGCAATGGCCAGCCTTGCGTCATCAAACTGCCCATCAGCGTAGGCTATCCCACCCTTCAATCCATTCTTTTTGAGTGATGGCATAGCGGCATACATTTCTTTTTTACCCAGGATCCTGGTATGTCCAAGGCTGCGCTTTTGCGCCATCAGCTCATATATAAAAAGACCAATGCCATAAAACCATTTGTCAAAGAATGAATATACTGGGATGATGAATTCCTGAACACGCGTAAGGTGTGGTGCATTGGCAAGCAAAAAAGCCCTTTCCCGTAGGGCTTCAACCACCAACTTGATATTGCCCTGGGCGAGATACCTAACACCCCCATGGACTAGTTTTGTGCTCCGGCTGGATGTGCCTTTGGCAAAATCATTCTTTTCCAGGAGCAAAACCTTGAACCCTCTTTGGGCAGCGTCAACAGCAATACCCAGCCCGGTTGCGCCACCACCAATGACAACCATATCCCAGGTTGTGGCTGTTTCCAAACGCTTTATGGCATCTTGTCTTTTCACATGATCGATTAACGAAACATCAATTGTTGGGTGCAGACCATGCCAATACTGCCTTTACAGCCCTTTGCCAGTTCTGGATATGACTTGTTTTTTCAACTTCATCCATCGATGGAGTAAACTGACCTGAGACTTTCCACTGGGATGAAATTGCTTCTACACTATTCCAAAAACCCACAGCTAGTCCAGCAAGATAAGCGGCCCCAAGGGCAGTTGTTTCAATTACTTCGGGTCTCAATACTTTAACGGAAAGGATATCAGACTGAAACTGCATCAGCAGGTCATTGACGGTTGCACCCCCATCCACCCTGAGTTCTACAATAGGCAAACCGGCATCAGATTCCATTGCTTTCAATACATCATAGGTCTGATAAGCGATGCTCTCCAGGGTAGCCCTTGCAATATGTGCATCTGTGGTTCCACGGGTGATGCCAAAAATCGTTCCCCGGGCATAAGGATTCCAATGCGGAGCTCCCAGGCCTGAAAATGCAGGAACAACTACGACACCATCTGCACTGCTCACGGAATTCGCCAGTGACTGAACTTCACTTGAATGGCGGATTATTTTCAGCCCATCCCTCAACCACTGCACGGCAGCACCTGCAATAAACACGCTGCCCTCCAGTGCATAATGGGTAATGCCATTGATCTGCCAGGCCACTGTTGTAAGAAGATTGTTATTGGACTTAACTGCCTTTGTTCCGGTATTCATCAGCATGAAACAGCCAGTACCATACGTATTTTTAACCATCCCAACACCTGTACACATCTGCCCAAACAAAGCAGATTGCTGATCTCCTGCCATGCCAGCAACGGGCACTTCAGGCATGCCAATGGCTGAAGCGAATCCATAC
Organism: Chitinophagaceae bacterium; assembly: GCA_044341875.1. Classification (GTDB taxonomy): domain Bacteria; phylum Bacteroidota; class Bacteroidia; order Chitinophagales; family Chitinophagaceae; genus Pollutibacter. The sequence goes on from JBIIQT010000076.1 coordinate 3,357, forward strand.
ACTTCACTGTTGCTTTTCACTTCAGGAAGTACTGCCCTGGGGATGTTCAGCAAGGAAAGCAATTCATTATCCCAATCCATTTTCCCAAGATCAAACATCATGGTTCTGGATGCATTGCTCACATCCGTTGCATGTACTTTCCCTTCTGTCAGTTTCCAAAGCAACCAGGTATCAACCGTTCCAAAAGCAAGTTCCCCTTTTTCAGCCCTCTCCCTTGCACCCTCCACATTGTCCAGGATCCACCTCAGCTTGGTACCTGAGAAATAAGCATCCACCACCAATCCTGTCTTTTCTTTGATCATTTCAGCCTTCCCCTCATTTCTCAACTGATCACAGAATGCTGCGGTTCTCCTGTCCTGCCAAACAATGGCATTGTAAACTGGCAAACCCGTTTGGCGATCCCAGAGCAAGGTGGTTTCCCTTTGGTTGGTGATCCCAATGGCAGCCACTGCATCCGACTTTAATCCCAATTTGAGCATTGCCTCTTTGGCTACTGAAGCCTGACTGACCCAAATTTCCATGGGGTCATGCTCCACCCAACCTGGCTGGGGAAAATACTGGGTAAATTCTTTCTGGGCAACTGCAGCAATCGATCCATTGACATCAAAAAGGATGGCACGAGAACTGGTGGTTCCTTGATCGAGAGAGAGGATGTATTGGGTCATGGGATGAAGGTTGAAGGGGTTGAAGGAGTTGAAGGGGTTGAGGGAAGTTGAGAGAGTTTTAGGGAGGTTAAAGGTGATGAATCTTTGCTGACCTAAATTACTTTAAAAAATCTAAACTGAATAAAGTCTAAACCGATTAGCCCCTAAACCATTTTCCTTAAATTGCACCCGATGGAAAATTTCGTTGTATCAGCAAGAAAGTACAGGCCGCAACATTTCTCAACTGTGGTGGGGCAATCCCATATCACCACTACCCTGAAAAATGCGATCCTTCAACAACATCTTGCACATGCATTTTTGTTCTGCGGGCCAAGGGGCGTGGGCAAAACAACCTGTGCCAGGATCCTGGCCAAAACCATCAACTGTGAACAGTTGGGAAAGGATGGCGAGGCCTGCGATACGTGCAATTCCTGTCAATCCTTCAACAATGGCGCCTCTTTTAATATCCATGAGCTCGATGCTGCAAGCAACAATTCGGTTGATGATATCCGTGACCTGATTGAACAGGTCCGTTTTGCACCACAGGCTGGAAAATACAAGATATACATCATCGATGAGGTGCACATGCTCAGCTCCAATGCATTCAATGCATTTCTCAAAACACTGGAGGAGCCGCCTGCACATGCCATTTTCATCCTTGCTACAACTGAAAAACACAAGATCCTGCCCACCATCCTTTCCAGGTGCCAGATCTTTGATTTCAAACGCATCACTCCTGCTGATATCGCTGCCCATTTGGATGAAATTGCCATAAAAGAAAACATCAAAGCTGAGCCTACAGCCCTTCATGTCATCGCACAAAAAAGTGATGGCTGCATGCGTGACGCCTTGAGCATCCTGGACAAAATTGTAAGCTTCACCAACGCCAACCTTACCTATAGCAATACCCTTGAACACCTGAATTTACTTGACGAAGATTATTTCTTCAAGTTGCTGGACCTCCTTGATAGTGAGGACCTGCCGGGGGTCTTGACCATTTATGACGAGATTGATAAAAAAGGCTTTGATGGAGACATGGTACTGAACAACCTTTCAGAGTTTTTCAGGAATCTCCTGGTCAGCCGCGACCCAAGATCCATCAGTCTGTTACAAGTGGTAGAAGGATTTCGGAACCGTTACATTGCCGCTGCTGCATCTATCTCACCCGCCTATATGATTGGTGCCCTCAACATCCTCAATGAAGCTGAAATCGGATTCAAACAGGCAAGGAACAAAAAACTACATGTTGAGTTCCACCTGATTAAGCTGACCCACTTGAAACAGGCGGTCACCTTGGTGGAAGATGGGAGCGCAATAAAAAAAAAACGGGTTGATGAGATAAAACCAGTTGCATTCAGGCAAATCACCTTCACGCAGCAAAAAACAAAACCTTCCGCAAAACTTGTCATAGAAAATCCAATCCCGACTGTTCAGGCCAAACAACCACAGCCTGTTTCAACAGCCGAAACCGAACAATCTGTAGCAAGGCCCATACCCATTGCGTCCCCATCACAAGCACCTGCTGAGACCGTTTCAGGCGGTTTGGGTTCACTGAAAAAAATCAGGGAACAGATCCAAAATAGAAAACAGGAGCAGGCTGAAGTCTTTACCCTCAATGAAGAACGCCTGGGAACTGCATGGGCGGCTTATTTGCAGAAACTGCAAGAAAACAACCAGGTTACCAGCCTGAGCAACCTTAAAATGGCCACGGTTACCATCATTGATGAACTGGTTTTTGAAATTACAGCAGATACCAGGATTCAGCAGCAATTCATAGAAAGTGAAAAGGTTGGTCTCCTCATTCATGTGCAAGACTTTTTCAACAACCCAAAGGTTCAGTTTTTGGTCCAACTCAATCCATCAGCGGAAATGGAGGAAGTTGTGAAGGACCAGCCGTTGTCTTTGAGGGAGCAGTATTTCAAGATGATTGAACGCTATCCCATCATCAAGGAAATGAGAGACCAGCTCAATCTTGACCTTGATTACTGAAATCCACTGCAAATCTTTGTAAACAGTCGTACGGATTTCCTCATTTTGCCGTAATTTCGGCCTTCAAATTCATTCATTAACCTTAATATAAACAGGGATATGGCCGAAGTGATCAGGATGCCTCTCCTCAGCGATACAATGACCGAGGGCAAAATCGTCAAATGGAACAAGAACGTAGGCGATACGGTCAAAAGTGATGATGTATTGGCAGATGTGGAAACAGACAAGGCCACCATGGAAGTGGTGGGTTACGCAGATGGAACCTTGCTGTATGTTGGCATAAAGGAAGGCGAAGCTGCCAAAATCAATGAAATCATTGCCATCGTGGGCAAGCCAGGAGAAGACATCCAAGGCTATCTTGCAGCAGAAACTGGTGCTTCAACACCTGCCCCTGCTGCGGCTTCCCCATCTGAAACCCCAACTGCTGCTGTCAATCAAACGCCTGTGGTTACTCCTGAGCAATTGGGTGTTACCGTGATCAGAATGCCTTTGCTGAGCGATACGATGACTTCTGGTAAAATCGTTCAATGGAATAAAAAAGTGGGCGATGCAGTCAAAAGTGACGACAACCTCGCTGATGTTGAAACAGACAAAGCCACCATGGAAGTCGTGGGCTATGCAGATGGCACCTTGCTGCACATTGGTGTTCCTGATGGTGAATCAGCCAAAATCAATGACGTAATTGCCATCATCGGCAAAGCCGGCACAGATATCACAGGATTGATTGCCTCCCTCAACTCAAATGGAACCGCCCCTGCTGCTCCAGCCGCATCAGCGCCAGCCCCTGCTGCAGTTGCTCCAAGCGCCCCAGCAGCAGCACCTTCGAATGACAGTACAGACGGAAGGTTAAAAGCCTCCCCACTTGCCAAAATACTTGCCAAAGACAAGGGAATAGACCTCTCCAAAATTGTTGGATCCGGAGATGGTGGAAGAATCATCAAAAAAGATGTGGATGACTTCAAAGCAGTTCCAGTGGCAGCCCAGGCCACAGCAGCCCCAGCAGCCACAAAAATCCTTGTTTCCGGTCAAGAGGGTTATACAGATACACAGCTTACTTCCATGCGCAAGACCATAGCCAGGAGACTGGGAGAAAGCATGTTCACCGCCCCTCATTTCTACCTGACCATGGAAATCTGCATGGACAATGCCATAAAGTCCCGTGCACAGATGAATGAGGTAAGCCCTACCAAAATATCTTTCCAGGATATGCTGATCAAAGCCTCAGCCCTGGCATTGAAAAAACATCCTGCTGTGAACAGCAGCTGGATGGGGGATTTTATCAGAACCTACGACCATGTACATATTGGGTCTGCCATTGCCCTTCCTGAAGGACTCATCGTTCCAGTTTTGAGGTTTGCAGACCAAAAAAGTCTCTCTCAAATTGCTTTGGAATCGAAAGAGCTCTATGACAAAGCAAGGAACAAGAAGATTCAACCGCAAGATTTCACTGGTAACACATTTACCATTTCCAATTTGGGTATGATGGACATTGATGAATTCACGGCCATCATCAACCCGCCAGACAGCTGTATTCTTGCTGTTGGTAAAATCAAAGAAGTGGTGATCAGGAAAGGAGAAGGATTTACCACCACGCAGATGATGAAGGTAACCTTGAGCTGTGACCACAGAAGTGTTGACGGCGCAGTGGGTGCAGGCTTCTTGCAAACCCTTAAAAAATACATGGAGAACCCAGTTGTGATGCTGGTTTGACCGATATTTTCACCTTAAAGCCGGTTTCTTACCGGCTTTTTTTATGTTACCAACGTTATGCCAATTAAAAAAACCCTTGTCATCGGCGCCTCAACCAATCCTTTACAGTACAGCCATCTTGCTGTAAGGAAATTAATTGCTGCGGGGCATGGGGTGGAAGCCATTGGCAGGGAGGAATTCAACATTGAAAACATTTCCATTGGCACAACAATGTCTCCGTTTGAAGGGATAGATACCGTAACAATTTACCTCAACGCAGACAGGCAAAAAGCCTACCAGGAATACATTCTTTCACTCGAGCCCAAACGCATTATCTTCAATCCCGGAGCTGAAAATCCCAACTTCTTTAAAGAAGCAACAGACAAAGGAATTTATGCCTTAGATGCCTGCACCTTGGTCATGCTCTCCGCGGGTACTTTTTAAAATCTTCTGAGACCGCCCTCATTCTTGTTCCTTTTTTTAGAATTAAGTGCCTTTGCGTAAATACTGCAACTTTTAACTTAAGCAGGTTAAGTACTAATACTCAATCTGCATGAATAACTACTATTGGTATAATATTCTGCCAACAGACGCCGTTACTTTGTCATACCAATCAAATCCATTTTATGAAAAAGCTATTTGTAACCCTCACATTCATGCTTGTTTTTACAGCAATGTTCAGTAATGCAAGGGCACAAAAAATGTTTGATGCGCTACCTGAAACTGCAAAGTTTTCTCCAAGTGTCGTTGAAGGAATTTTTAATTTGAATCCAGGATCAGCAGTCAATCTAAAATTTACCCAGGGTTTTCATGTTACGGGTGTCATCAAATCCAACAAGAAAGTATATGACAATTTACAAACCATTGTCATAGAGAGTTCTAACTACAAAGCAAATCTCTTCATTTCCAAAACACTCGACCAGGAGAACAAAATTAAGTATGTTGGCAGAATGCTTGGACGCGGATTCCAGGATGGCATCGAACTCAACATGGACAATGCCGGCAACAACATCATCAAAAAAATAAACATCAAAGATATGATCGTTGAGTAAACTCAACATGGCCCGTTTTTAATCCAATCCCCCTATCAATTCCAACTCCAATCCTACAATTCCATTTTATGAAAAATCTTTCCCTCATTGTGCTTTTTGCTGCAATTTTTTCAGCAAGCACTGCAACTGCCGCTCCAACATTGAACAGTTATCCTACAACAGCAGCAACAATTTACATTGATTTTGACGGTCATGATGTGAACAGCTCCATGTGGAATTATGGTACACCATTTTCCTGTTTGCCTGCTACCATGACTGATGCACAAATCACAGAAGCATTCAACAGGATTGCAGAAGATTTCAGGCCTTTCAACATCAACGTTACCACCGATCTTTCTAAATTTCTTGCGGCCCCACTCTCCCAGAGAATCCGCGTGGTTGTAACTCCTACCAGCGCATGGTATGCAGGTGTTGCCGGCATCGCATATGTAACCTCCTTCGCATGGGGTGATGATACGCCAGCATTTGTATTCAGTGACCGCCTGGGAAACAATGCAAAAAGAGTCGCAGAAGCCGTTTCCCATGAAACCGGACATACACTGGGCTTATACCACCAATCTGCTTATACTTCCACATGCACATTGACAAGCTCTTATCATACTGGGATTGGAACTGGTGAAACTTCCTGGGGACCGATCATGGGCAATGTTGCTTCCAGAAATGCCACACAGTGGAATTTCGGACCTACGCCAAATGGCTGCACTTTCCTCCAAGACAACCTTAGCATCATTACGACTACCAATGGATTTGGATACAGACCCGATGATTATGCTGACCTCTATACAAGCGCTAGTCCCGTGATCATCAGCAACAATCTATTCAACAGGGCTGGGGTCATCTCCACCACTGCAGACAAGGATTATTTCCGCTTTGACCTGAGCCAAAGAGGGAGGCTTAAATTGAATGTTACACCATTTAATGTCGGTACAGGAAACAGCGGAGCCAACCTTGATGTCAAAATCACCCTCCAGGATGCAAAAGGAACAGAAATAAAGACATTTGATATTGCTGATTCCATGAACGCAAGAATTGATACAACGTTGAGTGCTGGCACCTATTATGTAATCATTGATGGAACAGGTAACGTGAATGCTGGTAACGATTATGGAAGCCTTGGGGCTTACACCATTGACGGAACGTATTCCGGAACATCAACCAGTACAACTACCACGATTACAAGTTCTTCCAACAATGCGATTGTTACTGGTATCAAAGTTAAAAATGGCAATAAATTGAATTGGAACGCAACCAATTTGAAAGGAACAGCTGCCATCAGTGTGATGGTTGCAACTGAAGATGGTGACTTCAAAGAAATTGCCAGGCCAGCACTGACAACAAAAAGCTATGTACACCAAGTGGTTGCACCAGCGGACTACACCTACATGCTGAAGTTCATTGAAAAAGACGGCTCTGTTCAATTCAGCAACAGTGTTACCATTGAAAATAAAAATGATGGTGCTGGGATCTTTAAAGTAATCAAACAAGCACAACAACCCATCATCGTGAACGCAGCAGAGGCCTATGAATTTCAGGTTGTAAATAATTTCGGACATGTAGTTCTGGCAGGAAAATCCGCTGCGGGAACCAAAACAATCGATGTCAGGAACCAGCCTGCAGGTATGTATAATCTGAGACTGCTCAACGAAACAGAAAACAGAACTGAAAAGTTCATGAACAGATAATTAACGGCTTATCATAAATGGTAATATTGGTTGGAATGAACCCTCCCTTGTCTAAGGGAGGGTTCCCTATTTTGATCATCTCAGCAACAACCATATCTGCTTATCTTTGCAGCATGACAGCATCAACTACAAGGGTAAGATTTGCTCCCAGTCCAACAGGAGGGCTCCACCTCGGGGGAGTCAGAACTGCATTGTTCAATTATTTGTTTGCCAAAAAAAACAATGGAACGTTCATACTCAGGATTGAGGACACTGACCAGGGACGCTTTGTACCAGGTGCCGAACAATATATCCTTGATTGCCTTGAATGGTGTGGCATTTCTCCTGACGAAGGCCCACACAAAGAAGGCGCCTATGGCCCGTACCGCCAATCCGAAAGGAAAAGCAGTTACAAAAAATACGCAGAGCAGCTGATCAATCA
>JBIIQT010000024.1:0-35159 GCA_044341875.1 Chitinophagaceae bacterium
GTTCTCATTTTCGAGCTGCGTTGCCTTCACCTGGGCAACAGCACCGGTAAGGTCTTTTTTCTTGGCAGTTCCATAACCGATAACCACAACATCTGTGAGCTGGTTAACCTGCTCACGCAAAGTGATTATTTTGGCGTTCTTTGCAGCCACCTCCTCAGTGATATAACCACTGAAACTGATTTGAAGTACTGCATTGTCTGCAACACCTTTTAGGGAAAAACGACCGCTTTGGTCTGTTACAATGGCATTTTTACCCCCTTTGACAGTAACTGTTGCTCCGGCCAGGGCATTACCCTTTGCGTCTGTTACTGTTCCCGAGATGTCTACTGGGGGTTTGCTGAATTTCTCAGGCAAACTGGGGCCGGAGAGCGAAATTGTTTTTGCTTGAACCTGGGCTGTCATCAGTGTTAGCATACTGAGGACAGACATGTACAGGATCCTGCACGTGCTGTTTTTTCTCATGAGAAAGCATCGTTTTGGGTGTTAAAAAAAATATGGCATAGCTAATTTAGGTTTTTTTTTAATTTGACCGAAAGTTTTTTATCTTTTTAGCATCTCCTACTTTTTATTTTTATTTACTAAGTGCTCTTGCGCTAACGAGTTCCTTGAATATTTTCCCTTATTGGGTTTATCTTTATCCTCATTGCCAATTGTCATTTTTTCATCACATCGCACAAACAACCGCCATGTCCCTGATCAAATCATTATTATTTTCTGTCTTGATGGTCATCTGCACCATTTCACTGGCCCAGTCCATCCCTACCCCAAAAGAACATTTTGGGTTTAACATTGGAGACAACTATCAACTGGCCAACTATACCAAGACGGAGGCTTATTTTAAGAAATTGGATCAGGCATCCGATAGGGCAAAACTCACAAGCATCGGAAAAACAGAAGAAGGAAGGGATCAGTTCATGATGATCATCACATCACCCGAAAACCATCAAAACATTGAGAAATACAAGGCCATTGCACAACGGATGGCCCGCGCAGAGAACCTTTCCGAGACGGAAGCAAAAGCCCTGGCGGCGCAAGGCAAGGCCATTGTCTGGATTGATGGCGGACTTCACGCAACAGAAGTGGTGGGTGCACACCAGTTGATTGAGTTGGCCTACCAGCTGAACAGCAGAAATGATGCCGAAACAAAAACCATCCTCGACAACGTAATCATCCTGATGGTACATGCCAACCCAGACGGTCAGGAATTGGTCTCCGATTGGTACATGCGCAATACAGATTCACTCAAAAGAACAACATCCTACCTGCCCAGGCTCTATGAAAAATATGCCGGGCATGACAACAACAGGGATTTCTACATGCTGAACCTCAAGGAAACCCAGAACTTGGGCCGCCAGCTGTTCATTGAATGGTTGCCCCAGATCATGTACAACCATCACCAAACCGGACCAGCTGGAGCGGTTGTTGCAGGTCCTCCTTTTCGCGACCCCTTCAACTATGTTTTTGATCCACTGGTGATGACCAGCCTGGATGCCGTTGGAGCCGCCATGATCAACAGGCTGAATGCAGAAGACAAGCCAGGTTTCACACAACGTGCAGGATCACCCTATTCAACCTGGTACAATGGCGGGCTTCGCACCACCACCTATTTTCACAACATGATTGGCCTGCTCACGGAAATCATTGGCAGTCCTACTCCCTCCAGCATTCCGCTGGTACCGGCCCGTCTGATTCCGAGCAGCGCAAACCCCAATCCCATCACACCACGCCCCTGGTTCTTCAGGAACTCTATCGACTATTCTGTTTCCATGAACTACGCAGTGCTGATGTATGCCACACGCCACAGGGATGAGTTGCTCTACAATATTTACAGGATGGGCAAAAATTCCATCGAAAAGGGAAGAAAAGATACATGGACGCAATACCCCAAAAGAAGCGACGAAATCACAGAGCGCTTCAAAAAAGAACAGGCACCCAGCATTGGAACATCTGGATCAGAAGGCATGGGCAGAAATGGCGGCAACATCCCCATGAAATTCTATGACAGTGTTTTCAAGAACCCTGCGCTCCGTGATGCAAGGGCCTATATCATCCCATACAGCCAGGCAGATTTCGCTACAGCCACAAGATTCGCGAACGCCCTGATCCGCACGGGAATCGTGGTGCACAGGGCTACAGCAGATTTCAGCGCCAACGGAAAAAACTATCCTGCCGGTTCACTCATCGTACAATGCGATCAGGCATTTCGCCCGCACATCATCGACATGTTTGAACCACAAGACCATCCCAACGACTTCCAATATCCCGGCGGCCCGCCCATCGCCCCTTATGATGCAGCAGGATGGACACTGGCTTATCAAATGGGCATTGAATTTGACAGGGTGATGGAAAAGCTGGACGGGCCATTTGCAAGAATTGCTGATGGTGAAATACAGGCTTTGAAAGGAAAATCGCCTGAAAAGATGGGCAAAGGCGGTTTCATCCTGAGCGCAGCCAACAACCACTCTTTTATTGCAGTGAATGAATTGCTCAAGGCCGGTGCCGAAGTGTATCGCATCAATGGATCAAGCGTGGATGCACCTGCCGGCTCTTTTTATATTCCCAACAAGGGCAAATCAGCCGAATGGCTGCTGAAAAATGCATCCTCACTGGGTGCAGACCTTTTGGCAACTGACATGAAAACATCTTCAGACATGACCAAGGTAAACCCCTCCCGCATTGCGCTTTGGGATACCTATGGCGGATCGATGGCCGCTGGCTGGATGCGCTGGATCATGGAACAATACCATTTCAATGTTGAATTGCTCTATGCGCAAGAGATTGACAAGGGCAACCTCAAAAAAAAATACGATGTCATCCTTTTTGTAGGAGGCGCCATGCCTTCCCTGCAAGGAAGCGGCAGGGGTTTGGGCGGACCCAAGCCAGAAGATACGCCTGAAGCATTCAAGAAAACCATCGGGAACATTTCTGTAGACAAGTCCATTCCTGAGCTGAAAAAATTCCTGGAAGCAGGTGGCAACATCCTGACCATCGGCAGCAGCACCTCATTGGCCTATCACCTGAAATTGCCTGTCAGCAATGCTTTGGTTGAAATGAACAATGGAAAAGAAAGGGAACTTCCCAACGAAAAATTCTATATCCCCGGCAGCTTGATGCAGATCACCATAGACAACAACGCCAAGGCTGCATGGGGCATGAAGAAAACAGCTGATGTATATTTTGATGACAGTCCTGTTTTCCATATTGCGCCTGATGCACAAACAGCAGGCAGCATCAAGCCATTGGCCTGGTTTGCTTCAGAGAAAACATTGCGCAGTGGATGGGCCTGGGGACAGGCTTACCTGAAGGACGGGATTGCTGCTTTTGCTGCAACGGTTGGAAAAGGAACCCTGTTTGCTTTTGGTCCGGAAATCAGTTTCCGCGCACAGACCCATGGCAGCTTCAAATTCATTTTCAATCAGCTCTACCAATAGGCCTCGGTGAACAAGATTCTTTGCATTGGTTAGGCCCTGATTGATCAGTGCCTAACTTTAAAAGTATTGGAGAATAATTATTTCCGTTCTTCAATGGGTTTCCTGTGCCAATAGGAGGCAAGGATAGATCCTGTTGTGTTCATCACAGGTCCAAAAACAGCAGAGGCCAGTCCGATGGTAGAGGCCTTTCCCATGGCATTCGACAAGCCTGAGGCAAGCCCTGCATTTTGCAATCCCACTTCAATGGCGATGGTTCTGCAGTCCCTTTCCTTGAGGCCGAGGAGTTTTCCGGACCAGTATCCCAAAAAGTAACCGGCTGTATTGTGCAGGAAAGCCGCAAGGATCAGGAGCATGCCGATCTTCATCAGGTTATCCCTTCCTGCGGCCGTAATCACTACAATGATCAGGGCAATTCCGGCCATGGAAACAATGGGCATGGCCCTGTCCAGCCAGGAGAGTTTGCCTTTGAGCAAGGCATTGAAAACCAAACCTGCTGCGATAGGAACAATCACGATCTTGATGATGTCAATCACCATGGCCATCACATCCACCTCAATGAACTGGCCTGCCAAAACCTTCATCCACAATGGCGTGATGATGGGTGCCAGCAAAGTACCGACAGCAGTAAGTGTTACAGATAATGCCACATTGGCTTTTGCCAGATAGGAAATTACATTGGATGCTACACCACAGGGAACACTACCCACCAAAATGATGCCTGCCGCCACTTCCGGCTCAAAACCCAATCCGGTGGCAATGGCAAATCCCACCAGGGGCATGATGATGAATTGCGCTGAAACACCTATCAATACTGATTTTGGCGTCTTGATCACACCCGCAAAATCATTGAGGCTCATTTCCGTTCCCATACCAAACATGATGATCTGCAAAAGGGGTATGATGAGGTTGGACAATTTATAATCCCCGACAGCCTTGAAATATTCTGGCCATATCATGGCAATGATCACAGCCAGCACAATGGAAAGGGTGAACCCGTATCTTTTCAGGAATTGCATCGCATTGTTTATTTTAACTCAACAATCATTTCAATTTCAACGGCCGCATCCAATGGAAGAGAACCCATGCCCACGGCAGATCTAGCGTGTTTTCCTTTTTCACCAAACACTTCTACCATCAAATCAGAGCAGCCATTGATCACTGTTGGGTGTTGTGTGAAAGAGGGTTCTGCGTTGACCATTCCAAAGACCTTCACAATCCGCTTTACCTTGTTCAAGTCGCCGACATAGGCCTTGAGCGTAGCCAACAATGAAATGGCGGTCAGCCTGGCGGCTTCTTTTCCCTCGTCTACACTCAATTGAGACCCTACCTTGCCACGTGTTTTTTTACCTTGGACCTCATCAGGAATATGGCCAGACAAAAACAAAAGATTACCTGTCTGAACAGCCTTCACATAGTTGGCGATGGGTTGTTTCATGGCACCGAGTTGGATGTTCAATTCCTTCAGGCGTTGTTCGGGATCCGATGCCTGCTGTGCAAATGAATTTGCACAGATCAAGAGCATGGCAAAAATCAGTGTGGGCCTCATGATTATTTTGATTGATGATGTTAATTGATCTTCTTTACTGCTCATCGCAGGTTTTGCATCATGGCTAAAGATTAATAAAACTCAATGGCAACAGGTGTCAAAATATCAAGATCGTTACCCGTGTTTTTCAAAGTCCCTGTCTTGCCATCAAAGGCGAAAACCTGCACCCTGTCTCCATCCTGGCCAGCAACGAGCACAAATTTTCCTGTTTCATCAAACCTGAAAAATCTTGGTTTTTTGACCACTTCTGTATGGCTTTTTTTCTCCAGTTTTCCATCCGCCAAAACCTTGTACACAACCACCTGGTTGCTGGTGATCCTGTTGGAGCCAATCAGCCAGCGGCCATCCGGAGAAAGATGAATGGCCCCACTCCCATGGTCGTTATTGGTTTGCACCGTATCGGCGACAATGGTCTGGATTTTTTTGAGGCCAGCTTCTTCAACGACGAATGCATCAACGGTGCCCTTCATCTCGTTGATTGAATAGGCGTGGGTTCCGGCAGTATTGAACACAATATGCCTGGGCCCATTGCCTGGTTCAGTCGAATAAGCCAAGGGTGTTTCTTCGAGTGTGCCATCTGCTTTGATGGTGTGGCGATAGATCTTGTCTGCACCCAAATCGTTTACATACACATATTTCCCTCCGGGGGCAATCACGGCACAATGGGCATGGGCCTTGTCTTGACGGCTCTTGTTCACACTTGAGCCAGTGTAGACAATATGTTGTGCCGCTGGCAAGAGGCTTCCATTTTCTGCTGTCTTGAAAACCGTGAGGCTTCCGCCGGAATAGTTGGCGCAGTAAATAGCCTTTGTTTTTGGATCGAATGAAATATAACAGGGACCATCACCAATGCTGGGCTGGCTGTTCAACTTGATCAAGTCTCCGGTTTTCTGGTCTATCGAATAGGCCCATACTGAACCTTTTCTGGGACCCTCTTCCCCGAGTGAGTACATGATTTTTTTGTCTGGCGTGATGGCAAAATAACCGGCACTTGGGTTGCGGTGTTCCCTCACAAAAGAAGATTTTCCGGTTGTTTGATCAAAGGCATAGACCTGAATGCCAGGATTGCCCTTGCCTGTATAAGAACCAACATACATGAGCTTGACAGGCTTTGCGGCAAAATCATTTTGCAATTGCGTTATGCCTGACTGTGGCAGGGATGTTTTACCGGCAGCAATGGCAACCCTGTAGCGGAAAGTAACCGACTCCCCTGCTTTCAGGGTAAGGTTGCGCTCTGCCTTGCCATTGGTGAATACTTTGTCTCCCAGCGGGTTGGCGGCAAACAGGCCATAGCCCCTTGCATGCCAGTAGGTTGGATAGCCAATGTTTTTGGGATGATCAATGATCAGAACACTTACTGAATCTGTCTTCATTTTGGCATACATCATGCACCAGCTGGCCTTTCTGCTCCATACGTCCTCTCCCTGCACGCCATTGCTGTTGATATAGTTACCATTGGCAATGGTATCTGTAACCGCTTTGATGGTGGTTTCAATGCCGTTGGCATCTACAAATTTCTTGGTGGTCTTTGCAGGTATCTGCAATTCATGGGCCATGCGCAATCCCAACACACCTTCCTTGTTGTCTTTAAATACAACGGGTATGGCAGCAGTCAGGGTGGTGGTCCTGTCAATCACCCAAACCCCGTTGATTTCGCTGAACTCAAATCCTGTTTGCTCGGTCAGATGTGTTTTACCGGACTGGTCATGCCATGCTGCGTCATAGGATAGTTTTCCTGTGGCACCACTTTGCATGCCCGTGATCTTGCCAAATTTTACAGTGCCGTACAAATGTTTTTTATCTGCCGGAATATCATAGGAGTTGTTCCAGAAATCCAACCCATTCACATCGCCATAATTGAACCAGAGGCCCAGGTGATGCGGATGGTCTGTCGGTTCACCTGCAATGGGATTCATGGGAAACCCTCTGGTGATCACGGTTCCGTTCGGTGCCTTGATGGGATACAGTACAGGCTTTGCAATGGTATCCGGAAAAAAGAAGTCCGTAAAATGTTTGCCGTTGATGGTAACATGCACAGCAGGATTGGTTTTGTCCCTCACCAGTTTTACTGCATTGTTCTGTGCATGCAAAGAAGATGTTGCTGCAAACAACAAGGCAACAACCAGAAAATTATTTTTATTCATTGGAATGGTTTACCCTATAAAAGTACTGCGTAATCACAACCGCGCCAACACCTGTTCTCCCATGGCCTCAGTTCCCAGCAACATGGCCGGATCTGTTGTTGCATCGGCAATATCCCTGGTGCGATACCCAGCTTTCAAAACAGCATCCACTGCGTTGATCACGGCTTCCGATTCAGCCTTGAGGCCGAAAGAAATATCCAGGAGCAATGCTGCTGAAAGAATGGATGCCAGCGGGTTGGCAACGCCTTTCCCTGTGATGTCGTGTGCTGAACCATGGATGGGTTCGTATACGCCTGTTCCATCTCCGATGGATGCTGAAGCCAGCATTCCCATAGAGCCTGCAATTTGTGAAGCTTCATCTGTGAGGATATCGCCAAAAAGATTGGCTGTTACCACCACATCAAACCGCTTAGGATCCTTGATCAACAACATGGCTGTTGCATCCACAAACTGATGTTCTACCTCCACATCCGGATATTCAAGGGCAATCTTTTGGACCACTTCTCTCCAAAGCCTGCTGGTCTCCAATACATTGGCCTTGTCTACAGAACATACTTTTTTTCTCCTGGTTCTTGCTGCATCAAATGCCTTTCTGGCAATGCGTTCTACCTCAAACCTGCTGTACTCCGCAACATCATAGGCAGTATCTCCATCATTCTTCCTTCCTTTCTCTCCAAAATAAATATCACCGGTTAACTCACGGAAAAACAGGATGTCTGCCCCTTTCAATATTTCAGGTTTGATGCTGGATGCGTCCAGCAATTCATCAAACAATTTGATAGGACGAAGATTGGCATAAAGCCCAAGCTCCTTGCGCATTTTCAGCAATCCTTGCTCTGGCCTTACTTTTGCGGTTGGATCATTATCGTATTTTGGATGACCCACGGCACCAAAAAGCACCGCATCGGATGCTTTCATTTTGGCCAAAGTCTCATCTGGCAATGGTGATCCTGTTGCCTCAATGGCCTCATGTCCGATCAATGCTTCATCGTAAGTGAAAGTATGTCCGAATTTTTCTGCTATTTTATCAAGCACTTTTTTGCCTGCTGCTGTCACTTCCTGTCCAATGCCGTCTCCGGGAACGATGAGGATGTTTTTGTTCATGATGATTTGTATAATCGTTAAGAGGTTTTAAAGCAGGTTCAGCATTTTTTGTGTGGCCTTGATAGCAGCAACGGTCTGGTCGCTGTCCAGGCCGCGGGTCTTGAACTCACGGCCCTTGTATTCCCATGTGATGATGGTTTCACAAAAGGCATCACTCTTTCCGCCAGGAGGAATGCGCACTGCATAGTCTGTCAATACAGCCATTTGCATTTTTTTGTTCTTGTAAATATTCCTGAGGGCATTCATGAAAGCATCGTACTGGCCATCGCCCTGTGCATGCTCTTCGAAAACTTCCCCATTGATGCTGACTTGCAGGGTCACGGAAGGCCTTAGGTCTTTGGAATGTGTCAACACATAATTTTCAAACTGTACGGTCTCCTCAATCGAACTGCTGTCCAATACATCTGATAAGATATACGGAAGGTCAGACTGTGTAACCACTTCTTTTTTATCGCCCAGTTCAATGATCCTTTGCGTTACCTTTTTCAGGTCTGCATCGGAAAGTTCTATCCCGAGCTGCGCAAGGTTGTTTTCAATATTGGACTTGCCACTTGTTTTGCCGAGTGCATACTTGCGCTGGCGTGCAAAACGCTCAGGCATCAGGTCGTTGTGGTAAAGGTTGTTTTTCTTGTCTCCATCTGCATGGATGCCTGCAGTCTGAGTAAATACATTTTCTCCTACAATCGGCTTGTTGTCAGGAATGCGAAAGCCAGAGAAGGTTTCCACCAACCGGCTCACCTGGTACAATGATTTTTCCACCACACCAGTTTTCACCTTGGGCAAGAAATCATGCAGCACCGCTACAGCACTGGCCAGTGGTGCATTTCCAGCCCTTTCACCCATGCCATTGACAGTAAGGTGAATGCCTTGCACACCAGATTTTACTGCCTCCAGCACGTTGGCCGTGCCGAGGTCATAATCGTTGTGGCCATGAAAATCAAAATGAATGCCTGAATACTTTGGAATGATTTGTCCGATAAAATCAGTTACCTCATCTGGCGTAAGAATGCCCAGTGTATCAGGAAGCATGACCCTTTTTACAGGTTGAGTCGCAATAAAATCAAGGTACTGGAAAACATAGTCCGGAGAGTTGCGCATACCATTGCTCCAGTCTTCCAAATACACATTGGTATCAATCCCTTTTTTCTTGGCCAGTGCAATCACTTTGGCAATTTCTGCAAAATGCTGTGCCGGCGTTTTTTTCAATTGATGGGTGAGGTGATTGAGAGAGCCTTTTGTGAGCAGGTTCTGCACCTTGGCTCCTGCCTTGACCATCCAGTCAATGGATATTGTTCCATCAACAAAGGTCAATACCTCCACCTTGCCAAGCATGCCTTTAGCCTTTGCCCAGCGGGTGATTTTTTTTACCGCTTCAAACTCGCCATCTGAAACCCTGGCCGATGCAATTTCAATCCTGTCAACCTTGACTTCGGTCAACAGGATTTGTGCAATCGTCAGTTTCTCACTTGCAGAAAATGAAACGCCACTGGTTTGTTCACCATCCCTGAGGGTGGTGTCCATGATCTCGATATAACGGATAGATTTAGGCATGATTGTTCATCACCAGGCTTGGCCTAGTAGCGGCTTTTTTGTGCAAAGGCCACGATCTCTTCTCTCATCGCCTGCAAATAATCAATATCATCAAACCCGTTCACCAGGTTGTGCTTTTTGTAACCGTTGATGTCGAAAGACTCGCTTTCACCTGTTGCCAGGATGGTAATGGTTTGCTCGGGAAGATTCACTTCCAGTTCCGCATTGGGATCCGCTTCGATGGCAGAAAAAATCTTGTGCAAAAATGCATCTGAAACCTGCACCGGCAAGATGCCGATGTTCATTGAATTGTTCTTGAAGATGTCTGCAAAAAAGCTTGACACCACACAACGGAATCCATAATCATAAATGGCCCAGGCTGCATGCTCACGGCTGCTTCCGCTTCCGAAATTTTTGCCACCTACAAGGATCTTACCGCTATAGATGGAATTGTTCAACACGAAATCTGCCTTGGGTGTATCGTCTCCATTGTACCTCCAGTCACGGAAAAGGTTGTCGCCAAATCCTTCCCTTTTTGTTGCCTTCAAAAAGCGTGCAGGGATGATCTGGTCGGTGTCTACGTTTTCGATGGGCAGTGGAACTGCTGTGCTCTTTAAGACGGTGAATTTATCGTAAGCCATTGTAATAAATTTAAGCGATCAGGGTTCTTGGATCTGTAACTTGTCCGGTAACGGCAGCAGCGGCAGCCACCAATGGGCTTGCCAAAAGGGTTCTGGCACCAGGACCCTGGCGGCCTTCAAAGTTTCTGTTGCTGGTGCTGACAGCATATTTTCCTGCAGGAATCTTGTCATCGTTCATGGCAAGACAGGCAGAACATCCTGGCTGACGCAGTTCAAATCCTGCTTCAATCAAAATATCGTAAATGCCTTCTTCCCTGATCTGTGCTTCCACCACATGCGAACCGGGTACAACCCAGGCTGTGACATTGTCTGCTTTTTTCCTTCCTTTTACAATGGAGGCAAAAGCCCTAAAGTCTTCAATACGACCATTGGTACAACTTCCGATGAAAACATAGTCGATTTTCTTTCCCAACATCGGCTCCTTTTCATGGAAACCCATGTACTGGAGGGATTTCGCAAAGCTTGCCTTTCCTGCATCAATGTCTTCGGCAGAAGGAATCAACTCGGTGATACCCATGCCCATGCCAGGATTGGTGCCATAGGTAATCATCGGCTCAATCTCGGCGCCGTCATAATTGTATTCGATATCGAAGGTTGCGCCTTCATCTGTTTTCAAGGTCTTCCAGTAGGCCAACGCATCATCCCATGCCTGGCCTGTTGGTGCTTTCTCGCGGCCTTTGATGTAATTGAAAGTGGTTTCATCTGGAGCAATCATTCCTCCGCGTGCACCCATTTCAATGCTCATGTTACAAACCGTCATGCGGCCTTCCATGCTCATGCTTTCAAATACAGCGCCTGCATATTCCACAAAATATCCTGTAGCGCCTGCTGCAGTCAATTTTGAAATGATATAGAGCACGACATCTTTGGCAGTAACACCCTTGTGCATTTCGCCATTGACATTGATGCGCATTTTCTTGGGCTTGGGCTGCATGATACATTGTGAAGCCAGCACCATCTCTACTTCTGAAGTACCGATACCAAAAGCAATACAGCCAAATGCACCATGCGTTGAGGTGTGAGAATCACCGCAGACAATGGTCATGCCCGGAAGGGTGATGCCATTCTCGGGCCCCACCACGTGCACGATACCGTTCTTCGGATTGCCCAATCCCCAATGGGAAATACCATGCTTTGCAGTATTTTCTTCAAGGGCCTTCAGCTGGTTGGCTGAAAGGGGATCCTGCACCGGAAGGTGTTGGTTGATGGTTGGCGTATTGTGGTCTGCTGTAGCAAAAGTCCTTTCAGGAAACATCACACTGACATTCCTGTTCTTGAGACCAAGGAATGCAACAGGGCTGGTCACTTCGTGGATGAAATGGCGGTCGATAAGAAAAACATCAGGACCATCCTGGATATCTCTTACCACATGCGCATCCCATACTTTATCAAACAGGGTTGTAGGTTTACTGCTCATTTTTCAATATTGTTGAGTAAGGGTTGAATAAATTCAATAGGGAATGCAAATTTCCGGAAAAAATGGCTAACATCCTTGGTTTTGGCTTGTTAATTTCCATTCTGGGGATGGGTTGGGCAATAGATTACGTATATCACGCAGAAATACTGCTGAATATAGACAAACAGCCCAGGAATCAAGGGGCATTGGCCTGTTGAGCTAAAGATCCTCGTTTACTTCAAAATATCAAAGACTGATGACACTGTTGATCGTCCCAAATGTATTGGGGACCTGTTGATCAGCTTCCGGCTCGTTCAACCATTGTGCATTGTTAACCAGGTATTTGAACTCATGGGTGGAATCCTTGGGAAGATTGACTTCCGCATTAAAACTGCCATCCTTTTTTTTGCTCATGATGATGGCATTTTGCCAGTCGCTGTTCAAACCGAGGATTTCAACCGTTTCAGCCAATTCGGGCTTGAAACTGAACTTCACTTTGCAATAATCCTTGGTCTTATAATATGTTTTTTGTAACATTCTTGGTGTTTTAAGTAGACATTAATGCGTATTCAATTGAAAAGTAACCCAAATTCGAACAAAGCATACTCATAATCTCTTGGTACCTTTGTAACAACCGAATATATTCTATATGAAATATTTTTTCCTTTTCATTTTTACCTTCATCACCGCTACCGCTTTCTGTCAGGATGACCTGTTGAATGACCTTTTGAAAACACAGGACAGCACGACTGAACTGCTTCCAAAAAAAATGCTCTTGACCCAAAGGATATTTTGGGGTCAAAAAGGATTGTTGAGGCCTATATCTCCACTGAATATAGTCAACCGTGAAAAAGAACTGAAACTCAGGAGAGGAATGCTCGTAACCCACCAGGTGCTTGGCTTTGCCACTTTAGGTGGAATGATTGGTCAGGGTATTGTTGGAAGCAGGCTCTACAATGCAACAGGCAGCAATTACAGCAAAACCAAGGATCTGCATGAAGGACTGGGCGCTTTCGTCAACATCACCTATTCTACAACAGCAGTCATGTCTTTGTTTGCGCCTCCACCATTGATCAACAGGGACAAGAAAATATCTGCCATCCGCATCCACAAATGGCTCTCCGTCGTGCACATGTCCAGCATGATTGCCACCAATATTTTGGCAGCCAGAGCCACCGAAGACTACAAGTTCAAACCATACCACCGTGCAGCCGCCTATACAGCTTTTGCCAGCTATGCCGCTGCCGTCATCGCCATTAAATTTTAAATTATGCGTACCCTCATCTTATTGCTCTTATCGCCCGCGCTTCTTTTCGCCCAAGTCAAGAAGCCTTTAGACAAGAAAAAGTCCACCATTACCTACTCCATGAACCACATGCTGCATGCCTGGGATGCAGTTTCCTCAGATGTAAATGGTGTTGTGCAGCTGAAGGCCGATGGAAATATCGAAAAAGTAGCCATTGTAGCAAAAATCAGTTCTTTCGATTCAAAGAGCTCTAACAGGGATGCACACACCCTCGAAGTGACGGAAGCGTTGAAGTTCCCCAACATCAGTTTCGTTAGCACCTCAATCACCGAATCAAAATCCGGAGAACTGGATGTAAAAGGAACCCTGCAATTTCATGGCCAGAGCAAGGAAACCAGCTTCAGGGCCATTGCTAAAAACGTCAATGGTTCAATGCAGGTTACAGGTGGTTTTATCTTCCTGCTGGAAGACTTCAAGGTTACCAGACCCAGCTTTATGCTGAAACAGGTGGACAATGAAGTGAAAATTAAATTTGAGGTTTTCTATTGATTCCTGATTTTTGATTAAATTGATCTCATGAACAAGAGATCATTCATCAAAAACGCAACCCTCACCGGCATTGGTGCCAGTTTGGGCATGGATGCACTGGCAGCCCTTTTTGAAACAAAGAAACATTCCAGTGCTGCAGCATTGGCTGCTGACGACCAGTTCTGGAATCAGATCAGGTCGCAATACATGCTCAAACCAGATTACATCAACCTGGAAAATGGCTTCTACAATTTCATTCCACAACCCACGCTGGAAAAATACATCCAACACATCAGGGATATCAACTACCAGGGGTCTTACTATATGCGGACGGTCCAAAGGGATAACAAAAAACGCATGGCTGCAAAACTCGCTGCCGTAGCAGGTTGTAGCCCTGAAGAACTGATCATCACCAGAAACACGACAGAGTCTTTGGACTTGGTCATTGCCGGTCAAGACTGGAAAGCCGGAGACGAGGCTTTGATGGCCATCCAGGACTATGGTTCAATGCTTGATATGTTTGAACAGGTGTCAAAAAGATATGGTGTTCTATTGAACAAGGTTTCTATCCCCAATCTTCCTGATTCCGATGAGGAGATTGTTTCGCTGTATGAGAAAGCGATTACACCCAAGACCAAGCTCCTGATGATTCCCCATATGGTCAACATTACCGGCCAAATACTGCCTGTCAGAAAAATATGCGACATGGCACACAGCAAAGGTGTTGAGGTGATGGTGGATGGCGCACATGCCTTTGCCCATATTCAGTACAAGATCAGTGAACTGGACTGCGACTACTATGGAACATCGCTGCACAAATGGATGAGTGTGCCACTGGGTGCAGGTTTCCTGTTTGTCAAAAAAGAAAAGATTGCCAAGACCTGGCCACTGATAGGTGATGGAACAAAAGACCTCTCGGACATCCGTAGACTGAACCATATTGGCACACATGCCTGTGCAACCGATCTTACCATTGAAGATGCCATTGATTTTTACAACATGATTGGGGCTGAAAGAAAAGAAAAGCGGCTTCGGTATATACAGCAATACTGGACCAGCAGGGTAAAAAATGTTCCTAAAATCATCATCAATACGCCAACAGACGATAAGCGTTCTTGTGGTATTGCCAACGTAGGCATCGCTGGGATGACACCAGCAGACCTCGCCAAACGACTGATGGACGAGCATAAAATTTTTACTGTTGCCATTGATACGGCCAATGTGCATGGCTGCCGCATCACACCAAATGTATATACAACAGTGGAAGAGCTTGATGCATTTGTTGCAGCACTGAAAAAACTTGCCGCCTAGGATGGGAAGTTTCACGG
Organism: Chitinophagaceae bacterium; assembly: GCA_044341875.1. GTDB lineage: Bacteria > Bacteroidota > Bacteroidia > Chitinophagales > Chitinophagaceae > Pollutibacter. The sequence goes on from JBIIQT010000024.1 coordinate 14,895, forward strand.
CAATCGTCAAAGACCTGGAATCCTTTGCTAATGTAGAGAAGGCGGCATTCTTGCCCCGTTTTTTCAAGACAGGAAAGGGACAATACGGAGAGGGTGACAAGTTTCATGGCATTACTGTTCCCGACCAAAGAACCGTGGTAAAAAAACACCATTCAACCACCAGCAAAGAAACCATCATTGCATTGCTCGATTCTGCATATCATGAAGAGCGGCTAACAGGCATTCTCATTATGTGTGAGAAATTCCGTGAGGCTAAAAAAACAGGCAAGGAAAAAGAATGGGTAGACCTTTACCTCCAAAAAGCAGACCGTGTCAACAACTGGGACTTGGTGGATGCGAGTGCACACATCATCCTAGGACAATGGCTGGAGGATAAGGACAGAAAAATATTGTACAAGCTTGCCATTGATCCGCTGTTGTGGAGAAACCGCATTGCCGTATTGGCCACCTGGCACTTTATCAGAAAAAACAATGACCTGAAAGACATCCTGGAACTCAGTAAAATCATGCTCACCCACAAACACGACCTGATGCACAAGGCAACGGGATGGATGCTCAGGGAAGGATGGAAAAAAGATCCACTGGCCGTTGAAGCATTCCTTGATGAATTTGCTACCCGCATGCCCAGGACCATGCTCCGTTATGCCATCGAGAGGATGGATGAGAAAAAGAGAAAGGGTTACATGAACTAGTCAGCAACCCTTTCAGCACCCCACAGAATGCAAGATCATTATTGACGCCACGGACGGAGTCGAACCGCCATCGAAGGTTTTGTGGACCTCTGCCTAACCCCTCGGCCACGTGACATTTTGTTTAGTCCACCAAATTTATAGACTTATATTGAATGAGCAAAATCTTTTTTACAATTTGGGCAAAAAAAGGCGGAATAAAATTCGCCATTTTGTTTTTTAATTGATTTCGCGTATCACATACCAGGTATAGCCTCCGGCAGGAATGCTCACGTTCAATTTGAGGTTGCCTTTGTTATCAGCCATAATCTGCCGATGCATGGCATCTTTTTCAAAAACAAAGGCCTTGGGGCCAAGTCCGGTGTAATACAGCGGAATGGACACCTGACGGTTGATGACCTGATCTGTTGGATTGAAAAGCAATACAAAAGCCCTGTCCTTCAGGGTTGGGCTAACGTGCATGAAACCATCCCAATCTCGACCGTCTGCCCTTCTCAGATGCACAATGGGTGCGTTCAAGATGTCGCGGTACTTTTTGTACCAGGATACCGTGTTGGAAACAAGGGCCTTGGTTGTGGTGGTATCGTAAAGCCTGGGGCCTCTGTAACAGGCTTGTACGCCTGCTCCATAATACTGCACCATCAACATTTCATAGTCCTTGAGGTGATCTTTAAGGGGCTCCAAAACAGCCTCTGGCCCACCTCCCTGGTAACGGGTAAGCGGCACAAAACCCCAGCTCATGGATGGGAGTTTTTCAAATGTGCCGTCGTGGATGTTCTGCCTGTTCAGGATCTTTTGCTGATCACGGGAAAGGGAGAAATTAACCTCCCTATAACCGATGCCAATCTTGTGGGTACCATCCAGAAAATACCAATCAGGGGCATTGACGTATACACCATGCTCATTGCACCAGCGGTACAATTCCTTTTGCAATTCCATTTGCCTCCACTGAGAATCATCCAAGCCTTTGTGGCCTGGGTGAACAGTTGAAGCGCAAACATCGCCAGGATATGGACCATCATTCTCAAACAGATCGAAGCCTGTTTTAGTAATGAAGTATTTCAGATTGTTGATATATGCCAAACCCCACTTGCTTCCCATGCATGGAGCGTTTCCAAAAAATGCGCCACCGGGCTTGCCTGTCTTGGGGTCTATCACATCGGTTTCGTCATTGATCCTGCGGCTGCTGAACAAGGAATAACTGCCTACAAGGATGCCCTTGCTGTGGGCATAATCCGTCAGTTTCTTCCAGCGGGCAACGTTTGCAGCACTGGTGTCTTCCATGTTGCAATGGCTTCCAAAGCTGAGGATCAGGGCCTCATAACCTGTTGCAGCACATTGATCAATAGCTGTAATCACCTGCTCGTCATTGCGGCTGACCAAATGCATGAAAATAGGATTCTGGGTGGTCCAGGGCGCAACGGTGGCATACATGCGCTGGATCATCATCCCCCTTCTTTCCCGATCATAGCTGTCCATCAACAACTCATGCGTTCTTGGGGATTTGATGGATTCACCTGGGGCAAGCGAAACCGCTTTTACTTTTTCGGGATAGACTTCCAATACGCATGGCGTTTGGTAATTGTAGTTGACCTGTGAGGTATAGGATGAATCAGTTACCCAATGAGTAGTCTGGTCGCTGATATCATACCGCATGGCATTGTTGAAGGCATAATTGGTTTCAACATAAATACCATGTTGTTTCTTCATTTGCTCTGGGGATCCTACCACTGCACTCTCTTCTTCAACAAGTCCAAGCGACTCGTTGACAATCCTATTCACCACGATATTGTTACTGCTTTTGTTGATGAGCTCCACCCACTTGACAATAAGGGGAATGCCATCGTGAAGCTCATAATGAACGATAACGGAAAGGTCTTTGAGTGAAGGGACTGAAGACCTGAAGCTGACAGCCAATGACTTTCCTGTTGCTTGTTTGTTGACAGATGCCCAGGTTGTTCGCTTCCAGTTGATGTAGGGTTTGATGTCAGTGACAGCATATCCATCAAAAATAAAATCCTCTGCCCCGGCCTTGAAACCCTTCATCCATTCTTGTTGCAGGTATGCTTTTTCTTGTTGGCCATCCACTCCACCCACATTGTATTCCTTCCCATCAATGATGAGCTTGGCCTCCGGCCTGATGGCGCGAAGCAATTGCTGTGCGGTAGCCATGTTCTGAAAATCATAACAAGCGAAATTGGGAGACACCTTAAAACTTCTGCGCACAAGACCATTGTATAAAACGAGATCGCCTTCCTTCTCCCTTTGGTAAACATTGGCTTTTGTATTGATGGGTTTCACCAACCAATCTTCAGGAAGAGTTTGATCAAACCGGTTGTCCCATTTCAATGTTTGTGCATGCGCAAACTGAAAACCCAACAAAGAGCATATAAAAAAAACCAGGTATCTCATCATACCTTAAATCTAAAGTATTTTTTTTATTGCCGCGGGCAGAAACTTGCCTGGATGCGATATGGCCTCTTCTTTTGAACCCGCGAGTGCAGTGAGTGTAACAAGCCTGTCTACGCCCAGTGCATTGAGGTCTTTGATGGGCATGGCGCTGTCTCCACAGATGGCATACAGTTTGGTGCCATGGGCTCTTGCATGACCAATCAGTTTGCCCAACACTTTTCCTTGAAAGGATTGCTCGTCCAGCCTTCCTTCTCCAGTGATGAGGATGTCTGCGGCTGCAATCTTTTCGTCCAGGCCCACAGCAGCGATCAGGTGATCAACCCCTGGTACCAGTCTTGCTCCCAGAAAAACATCACATCCTCCGCCCATTCCTCCTGCTGCGCCTGAACCGGGAGCCACTTCTACAGACCTCCCAAAATATTTCATGAAAACTGTATCAAGATTTTTCAATCCTTCATCCAGTTCATCGACCTGTGCTGCTGTTGCGCCTTTTTGGGGAGCATAAACATGGGCTGCACCATCAAGTCCAAAAAATGGATTGCTGACATCATAGGCCACTGTAAAATGAATGTCTTCCAGCAAATCTGTTTCGGGCATGACAATTTCAGTGATGGAAGAAAGATTCTCTCCACAGGGTTCCAGCGGATCCCCGTTCTTGTCGAGGAACATATAGCCAAGGGCATCCGCCATGCCGATGCCGCCGTCATTGGTGGCACTTCCGCCAATGCCCAAAAAGATTTCTTTGGCTCCTCTTTTGATAGCATCCAGAATCATCAGCCCTGTTCCATAAGTTGAAGCCTTCATCGGATCCAACTCATGAGGAGCAAGCAAGGCAAAACCGCTTGCAGCCGCCATTTCAATATAGGCCGTTGATGTTTCCTTTGAAATTTGATAAGTGGCTTTGATCTGCCTTCCCAAGGGATCAACGGTCAACACCTGTGCATCAGTTGTATTGAAATAATGCTTGACGATAGCAGAATAGCCATCACCACCATCCGCCAGGGGAAAAGATTCCACCTCAGCATCGGGGTATGATGCAGCAATCTCCTGTTGCATCATCCTGCAAAGTGAAATGGAGTCTATGCTGCCTTTGAATTTGTCTGGAGCGAGGAGGATTTTCATTTGAAATCGTTTAAAAAAAAGGGTTTAGGGATGTAAACAAACCCTAAACCCTCATGTATTAACTTATGAATCATTACATTTTTGGATACACCGCGTTAACACCCAATTCCTCTTCAATGCGGAGGAGCTGGTTGTATTTTGCCATGCGGTCTGTGCGTGATGCAGAACCGGTTTTGATTTGTCCGCAATTCAATGCCACTGCAAGATCAGCAATGGTGGTATCTTCTGTTTCACCAGAGCGATGGCTCATGATGGAAGTGTATCCATTGGTTTGTGCAAGTCTTACGGCATTGATGGTTTCTGTAACGGTTCCGATTTGGTTCACCTTTACAAGGATGCTGTTGGCGATTCCCCTGTCGATACCCTCTTGCAAGCGAACGACGTTGGTTACGAAAAGATCATCACCCACAAGCTGGCACCTGTCGCCCACTGATTCAGTCAATTTCTTCCAGCCATCCCAATCGTCTTCTGCCATGCCATCTTCGATAGAGATGATGGGATATTTGTCTACCCACTCCGTCCAGTAAGCAACCATTTCATCGCTGCTGATCACTTTTCCTGAACTCTTGTAAAACTTATAGGTATTGTCGGCTTCGTTGTACATTTCGCTGGTAGCGGCGTCCATGGCAATGAAAATTTGCTCGCCTGGCTTGTAGCCTGCTGCCTCAATGGCCTGCAATACAGTCTCAATCGCCTCTTCGTTGCTTTGGATGTCTGGTGCAAATCCACCTTCATCACCAACATTGGTGCTGTATCCTTTCTTCTTCAATACGGTTTTCAACTGGTGAAAAATCTCAACACCCCAGCGAAGTCCTTCGCTGAATGTTGCTGCACCTGTTGGAACGATCATGAATTCCTGAAAATCAATTTTGTTGTCGGCATGTGCACCGCCGTTGAGGATGTTCATCAACGGAACAGGAAGGGTGATGGCATTGACACCACCAAGGTACCTGTAGAGGTTGAGGTTGCTGGCCTGCGCACCAGCCTTGGCAACAGCCATAGACACGGCGAGGGTAGCATTGGCACCCAGTTTGGCTTTGTTGGCAGTGCCATCCAGTTCGATCAGCATCCTGTCAACCAAGGCTTGTTCAGTTGCTGGAACACCCAACAATTTGGGAGCAATGATATTGTTCACGTTGTCGATTGCCTTCAATACGCCTTTTCCTACATAAACGGCTTTGTCGCCATCACGGAGCTCAACGGCTTCGTGTTTACCGGTAGAAGCGCCTGATGGAACTGCTGCACGGCCAATGAAACCGCTTTCGGTGATCACATCAACTTCTACTGTAGGATTACCGCGGCTGTCTAAGATTTGTCTGGCGTGAATGCTGGCAATTAAACTCATGATGATTTATTTTAAGGGTTGTTCTGTTTGTATGGGCAAAAAATCAAAGGCCAGTTCCGGTGAGGTCCCTGAAGATATCCTCCAGGCGCCGGGCTTGCGTGTGCAAAGAAACGATATTCAAATTATGTTGCAAAGCGAAACCCATAAGTTCTTTGCTCAACGCGTCAGGATCAATGGTTTCCAGTTCCCATTCCATTGTGCCAAGTTGAAGCACAGCCCTGACACCTGCAATGGAATTCAACGCCTCTTTGGAAACTTCTTCCCTGAACCCAACCCGAATGCTAGAAGATGATTGTTGTTTTTTAAGATTTCCGATGCTGTCGTCTGCCACTATTCTACCTTTGTTGACCACAATGACGCGCTCACAAAGGGCTTCTACTTCCTGTAAAATATGCGTTGAAAAAAGAATGGTTTTGTTCTTGCCCAGGCTCCTGATCACTTCCCTGATTTCCACGATCTGGTTGGGATCAAGGCCGGTCGTAGGCTCATCCAGAATCAACACCTCAGGATCATGCAACAAGGCCGCCGCTAGGCCAACCCTTTGTTTATATCCTTTTGAAAGTTGTCCTATTTCCTTGTGTGCTTCCGGCGTTAAACCCGTGAGTTGGATAACAGCTTCAATCCTCTCTGCAGGTGCTTTTATCTTGTGAAGGCCAGCCATCATGCCCAGGTATTCCCGCACATACATTTCATGGTAAAGCGGGTTCAATTCGGGGAGGTATCCAATCTTTTTTTTGGTAGCGATGGCTTCGCCCTCAACAGGGATACCACAAACAGTAATTTTTCCCTCATCCGGGCGAAGGTAACCAGTGATCATCTTCATGGTCGTAGATTTTCCAGCACCATTGGGACCCAAAAATCCAACAATCTCTCCAGCACCCACTTCAAAACTGATATGGTCTACCGCTTTCTGATCGCCGTATTGCTTGAGGATATGATCAACTTTAATGGACATGTGTTTTGCTTAGTCTTCCACCTCATCGCTGGATGCTGGCAGGTGGTCGTAAGCCCCTTTGAATGCCATCCAACCAAACATCGCGAAACCAATCGCGATGGGCAAAAAGATGATGGCAAATATACTCCATTGGATGATGGTATCGGTGGTTGGAACAAGCTTGATCTGATCTATGGACGTTTTTAACAAAATGCTGTAAGAATAGACGGCCAATGCAATCCAAACAAGCCCTAAATATTTTTTTATCGTGTTCATTTTCTTGGTTTATGCGTTTACAATTTGAGGCATTGCCCTTGGGGCCACTCACTAAATCAATCGTTAACTTCTGGATCTATTTTGTTGGACAGGTAGATGGTACCAATCACGAGGGAGACCACAGCAATGGCAATGGGATACCAAAGCCCAACCAATACGTCTCCAGCATAAAGAGTGCTCAACAAAACGGCAATAAAAGGAGTCATGCCCCCAAATACACCATTCCCCAAATGATAAGGAAGGCTCATAGAGGTGTACCTGATTTTTGTAGGGAAGATCTCCACCAGGAATGCCGCAATCGGTCCGTATACCATGGTTGCAAAAAATATCTGGGCAAAAATCAAGGCCACCATTATCCAATAAGCATTGTCGGGGAGTTCTCTCGAAAGCTTGTCCATCGCCTGCGGCTTTTCCAGTCCGCTGGCAAAAAGGGTATCCTTGTGAACCAACTTTTCAGTGATCCCATTCTGGTAAAGATGAATAGTGGTGGTGGTTTGAATGCTATGTCCTTTTTCATTGTTAGGATTGATCACCCTTTCAATCTTGGTTTTGCTATCATCCATTGCAATACCCTTGGTAGAGGCAACATCCAGCATTTTTGTATAAATCGGACGGTATGAGATCACTGCAAGGAACAATCCCCCCATGATGATCCATTTTCTTCCGATTTTGTCACTGAGGTTGCCAAAGAAAATGAACAAAGGAGTAGCAAGGACAATGGCCCAGATCAGGATGGTCCTGGTCTGCTCAAAGTCTACTTTGCAGGCGGTTTCCAAAAAGGTCTGCGCATAAAACTGTCCTGTATACCAAACCACTCCCTGCCCCATTGTGGCACCAAACAGGCTGAGCAAAACCATTTTAAGGTTGCCCTTGTGCGTCAGGCTTTCCTTTATGGGATTTTTGGACGTTTTTCCTTCTGCCTTCAGCTTGCTGAACAAAGGCGACTCATGCATTTTAAGCCTAATGTAAATGCTCATGCCCACCAGCACAACAGAAAACCAGAACGGGATTCTCCATCCCCACTCTTCAAAGACCCGGATCGAATCTGTTTCATTGGCTGCTAAACTTTTTCGGGTGATCAAAATAATGCCCAGCGACAAGAGAAAACCCAATGTTGCCGTAGTTTGTATCCAACTTGTATAATAACCCCTTCTTTCTACCGGTGAATGCTCAGCAACATAGGTAGCTGCACCGCCATATTCTCCGCCCAATGCCAGGCCCTGAACAAGGCGCAACAACAATACTATCAATGGGGCGGCAAAGCCAATCGTCTCATAGCCTGGCACAAGACCAATGGCAAAAGTTGAGCCTCCCATCAGTATCAGGGTAAGCAGGAAGGTATATTTTCTGCCGACCATATCGCCCAATCTTCCGAAAACCAGGGCGCCAAAAGGCCTTACAATAAAGCCTGCCGCAAAAGTAGCCAGCGTAGACAGCAATGCTGCTGTGGGGTTGGTCTTTGGGAAAAACTGCGAAGCAATAATGGGTGCAAGGCTACCAAAAATGAAAAAATCATACCATTCGATCAGCGTTCCTACCGACGACGCAAATATCACTTTTCTGATCTGTTTTTTTTCTGCAGCTGCTTGCATGTCAGGCAATTGTTTTAAGCGGTTAATTTGCTTTCAAGATAAAAATATATCGGGAAGAATCTGTTTTTTTTTAACTTACCGCTCTTAAATTTCAATTGTATTATGAGCTATCCATATCAGATTACGTCGTACGAGGGTTACCAGGAAGCATGGAAGAAAAGTATAGAAAACCCTGAGGTATTTTGGGGGGATGTGGCCAGCCATTTTCAGTGGAAGAAGCCCTGGGACAAGGTCCTGGATTGGAATTTCAAGGAACCTTCCATCAAATGGTTCAGCGGCGCAGAGCTCAACATTACAGAAAACTGCATCGACAGGCACCTGGTAGACAAGGCCAACCAACCTGCCATCATCTGGGAACCCAATGACCCGAATGATCACCACCGCATGCTCACCTACGCACAGCTGCATACCAAGGTGAATCAGTTTGCCAATGTACTCAAGAACAATGGCGTCAAAAAAGGCGACCGTGTCTGCATTTATATGGGAATGATTCCAGAACTGGCGATTGCCGTTTTGGGATGTGCAAGGATCGGAGCTATTCACTCGGTCATCTTTGGTGGTTTCAGTGCACAAAGCATTGCCGACCGTCTTCAGGATGCCAATGCCGAGTTCATCATCACCTGCGACGGTGCCTTCCGCGGAGCCAAAGACATCCCACTCAAGAATGTAATTGATGATGCACTGATCAGCTGCAAATTCGTAAAACGCGTGATCGTCTACACCCATACGCGTTCTGCTGTCAGCATGATCAAAGGACGTGACGTTTGGTGGGAAGATGAAGTGCGAAAAGTAGAAACAGCCGGCAATCCTGATTGCCCTGCTGAAGTTATGAATTCAGAAGACCCGCTGTTCATCTTGTATACATCTGGTTCAACTGGAAAGCCAAAAGGTGTGGTGCATACCTGTGGTGGATACATGGTCTATACCAACTATACTTTTGTGAATGTTTTCCAATACAAGCCCCAGGAAATTCATTTCTGCACGGCTGATATTGGCTGGATTACTGGGCATTCTTACATCGTTTACGGGCCACTCAGTGCTGGCGCCACTTCATTGATGTTTGAAGGGATTCCAACCTTTCCAGATGCTGGCCGTTTCTGGGACATCATCGATAAGTTCAAGGTCAATATTCTTTACACAGCACCAACTGCCATCAGAAGCCTGATGGCCTTCGGACTGGGACCCTTGCAAAACAAAGACCTCAGCTCGCTAAGGGTTTTGGGTACCGTTGGGGAACCCATCAACGAAGAGGCGTGGCAATGGTATGATGAACATATCGGAAAAAGAAAATGTCCGATCGTTGATACCTGGTGGCAGACGGAAACCGGTGGTGTATTGATCAGCAACCTCGCTGGCATCACCCCTTCCAAGCCAAGCTATGCAACCCTACCGATGCCGGGCGTTCAGCCATTGCTGGTAGACGAAAAGGGTCAGGAAATCACAGAAAATAACGTGACAGGAAACCTTTGCATCAAGTCGCCCTGGCCTGCAACCCTCAGGACCACCTACGGTGACCATGAACGCTGCAGAACCAATTATTTTGCCACGTATGAGAACCTTTATTTCACAGGTGATGGAGCCTACAGGGATGAAAACGGTTTCTACCGGATTACGGGCCGCGTTGATGACGTACTCAATGTCAGCGGACACCGCATCGGCACGGCCGAGGTGGAGAATGCCATCAACATGCATGCCGGCGTGGTGGAAAGTGCTGTGGTAGGGTATCCGCATGATGTAAAAGGACAGGGCATCTATGCATTTGTCATTTACAGCGGCACACATGGCGATGAAGAAATGACCCGCCGCGACATCACTGCAACTGTCAGCCGTATCATCGGCCCGATTGCCAAACCAGACAAAATACAACTGGTCTCAGGATTGCCCAAGACCAGGAGTGGTAAGATCATGCGCCGCATCCTCCGCAAAATTGCAGAGAACGAGCTCGACAACATTGGCGACACATCAACACTGCTTGATCCAGCGGTTGTGGAGGAGATTAAAAGGGGGAAGGTGTAGGACCTAATTCGAGAACCTCAAACCCAATGTGTACGGCACTTGTTCCAGACCGTATTGGTGCATGGGGTTTGATGCTACAGAGCCATACAATTTTACCGGGCCAAGACCAAGTTCTGCTACATAGGAAAGCTTGAACTGTTCGAGGTTAAAGTTGGACTTTGTTTTATCAGTGCCGCCAGGTCCTTTTTGCTTCTGTCTTGCACTGGAAAGGTAACCACCACTCACGCCCGCAGAGAACTGGAATCCACGTTTGCCTTTCGTCGGATTGGTGTTGATGTTCAGCATCACCGGAACCGTCAGGTAGTTGGCCACCAGCTTGTTTTTGCTCAATTCATTCATGCTGCCACGCGTTGTATATACATTGATGTCATCCACGTAGGTAATACCTGTTTTGAAGAAATAGTTATTGCTCTCAATACCCAAACCATATTTCAGGTTCAATACACTTTCAATGATGCTCACCCGCTGCATGAAGAACCAGAGATTGAAATTGGAAACCCTTGAGCTTTTCAAGGCAAAATCTCCTTTTGAAGCGGGCACGCTTCCTGCAGGCTTTACAAATGCCTGTGCTGCTGATGTAGCATAATTGGTATTGTCATTGTATCCGGCAAAACCAATGTCATAGACGAACCAATTGGTGGAAACCTTCTTTGGTTTTTTCTTTTTCAAAACATCTGCCGCTACCTCTCCAACTTTCTTGAGGTCAAGTCCTTCAATGGCCTTTCCCAGTTTGCTGATGCCCTCAGAAACGCCCTTCCCCACGATGATCAAACTGCCCATTTTAACGGTATCTTGCCCGATTTTTAAGGTGTCTGTTTTATGGGTTGAATCACTGTCGGGTTTCATGATGGTCATGTTCCCGATTTTGATGATGGCAGTACCTTTTTTCAACTTGGTTGTATCCGTTTGTGCCATCACTTGTGTTGACAAAACACCCAATAACAATGTCACTACTACATGCTTCATGCCTTTCTTTTTATTGATGATTTTATTTATTGACGGGAATATAAAAATTGGCGACCTGGATGAATTTCTTGTCCTGCGGCGGCTCGTGATCATTGAGCAGCCTTCTGTTGATGGTCCGAAGAATGGAGCGGAGCCCTGATTTTTTTTCCTCTTTCAATGCCGCATTGATGAGCAAACTGGCATTGGGTTCAGATGATATTGCCGTTACAGTGGTTGCGATGCGTTCTGCGGCAGCCAACAATGCGGCTTCTGTGAAATTTCCCTTCTGTTGCACGGAAACCGGTTGGGTCGATGAAGCAACAGAAAGATCAGGCGCATCAACCTCCGGAACAATGTTGGCGGTGATTGACTGAGGGTCATTGTTCATTTGCCCCTCAGGATTTTCTGATCCTACTACCCTCACTGAAGATACTTTCAAGGCATTGACCATGGCACCATGCCTTCCTCCAACAACCTGGTGAGGCAAGTTTGCTGTTGATGCCACCATTTTATTTTCTGATGCAGGAGATGCGGTTCCAGGGGTTGACAAAGCCGTTGCTTCAGTTGATGATGAACCCTGTTCGACCCCAGTTTGCATGACAATGGAAGGGTTGTTGTTCTTCTCCCCCATGATCATCCAGGCAATACCCATGGTAAAAAAAATTGCCGCCGCCACTCCAACCATCCGAAGCCAATAAACAGGAAGAATGTTCTCCTTTCTGTACAGCTCCGCCTTGTTGGGATAAACAATGCTGAGGTCTGGTTCAAATGAATAGTCAAGTGCAATTTCTTCAGGGATTTCAATACGCAACAGTGATTTGTCCATCATCGTCAAACCTTTGTCAGGACTGAATTTTAATGTTTTGATGCGATTGAATTCCTCCTCAAGCAAAGGACGTTCCTCCACAAATTTCAAAACAGCATCCTGCTCAGCTGGCGACAATTCGCCATCTGCATAGAGCAGGAAAAATGTTTCGTAATTCAATAAGTTGATCATCTTGCTTGTGAATTTTATTTTCTATTCTTTCGTTATTGATTTTGTTTTTTCAGGGCTTATTGGTCAAATGATGTTTTCTGGTTTTCCCACAAAGTCTCTCAGCTGAAGCCTTGCACGGTGCAAATACACTTTTACCTGGCTGGGGTTCAATGCAGTGATTTTTCCAATTTCATCATAAGAATATCCCTCATAATCTTTCAGGAGTATCAAGGATTTTTGCAAGGGTGTGAGTTGTTGAAGGGCCATTTCCAACTCCCTTTTCAGTGCCAGTGAAACATCCCTGCTGACCCGGCTCTCCTCACTGAATGAATCGGTCAACTTCATTTTTTTGCTTTTCCTGATATGGTCGATCATTTGGTGATAGGCCACCGTGAAAAGATAAGATTTGGCCGTTTCTCTCACCACCGTATCCCTGTTCTTCCACATTTTTTCAAAGGCAGTTTGGACAATATCGCGGGCATCTTCGGTATGCTGCAGGTTCTTCAAAATGAACCTGAACACACCGTCTGCATGGGCATCAACACAGTCATTGTACTCTCTCTCTGTCATTGCGTTTTGGGTAAATGGGCGTCCTTCAGTAATACGAAGTTCTGTTGAAAAAGTTACAAGCCCGGAGAAAAAATACCGTTTTGTGGCAAGAGATGCCTCGGCAATGCATGCCAAAGGGGTCTTGAAGAGCGGATCTGGTCTTGCTGCTCCAATCGGTCAAGGTCTTGAAAACGGGAAAAAGGGAAAGCATGGTAAAAGTTGGTGAAGCCGTAACCAATCACCAGTACAAGCATGGCGCAAACCAGTGCTGTCAGTAAAAAATAATATGGATGTTTTTTCCTCATCGTTGCTATAACGAAGTTAAGATTGAAATGTTACAGGACACATGCGAAAAAGTAAATTATCATTTGGTAGCCAATGCTAATGGCAATTTCTTTGGCATAGTTGCAAATTTTAATTGAATTTTGTAGTCCCAAAACGCTTTACATGAACGAATCTATCATTACGCGCCTTCAGGCTGAACTCTCCGAAATCAAAGCAGCAGGACTTTTCAAGAAAGAAAGGATCATTGAAAGCCCCCAAGGACCCGTCATCACAGTTGGGGGTCAGGAAGTAATCAACCTCTGTGCCAACAATTACCTTGGTTTGTCATCCCATCCAAAGATTATCGAGGCTGCAAAAAAATACATTGATGAAAGGGGATTTGGATTGAGCTCAGTCCGGTTTATCTGTGGAACACAGGACATCCACAAGGAGCTGGAACAAAAGATTTCTGCTTTTCTTGGAACAGAAGATACCATTCTTTATGCAGCAGCATTTGATGCGAATGGTGGCATGTTTGAACCACTCTTCAACGATCAGGATGCCATCATCTCAGATGAACTGAACCATGCCTCCATCATTGATGGGGTTCGCCTCTGCAAGGCACAGCGCTACCGTTACAAGCACAACGACATGGCAGACCTGGAAGAGCAATTGAAAGCGGCTGCCCACCTGCGCAACAGGATCATCGTTACCGATGGATCATTCAGCATGGATGGCACGATTGCCCAGCTCGACAAGATCGTTGCCCTGGCCGAACAATACGATGCCGCTATCATGATCGATGAATGTCACTCTTCAGGATTCCTGGGCAAGACAGGTCGTGGAACCCATGAGCATTGTGGTGTGGTAGACAAGATCGATATCATCACTGGTACGCTGGGCAAAGCCTTGGGCGGTGCTTCTGGTGGATTTACCAGTGGCAGAAAGGAAGTGATTGAAATGCTACGCCAACGCAGCAGGCCTTATCTGTTCTCCAATACACTGGCGCCTAGCATTGTTGGTGGCTCCATCGCCGTACTGGATTTGCTCAGCGAAACCACTGCATTGCGCGACAAGCTTGAAGAAAACACCATGTACTTCAGGAATGAAATGACCAAGGCCGGATTCGACATCAAACCCGGCGTTCACCCCATTGTTCCCATCATGTTGTACGAAGCAACGGTTGCACAAGAGATGGCCGCCAAACTATTGGAAGAAGGTATTTATGTAATCGGATTCTTCTTCCCTGTAGTAGCCAAGGGCAAGGCCAGGATCAGGGTTCAACTCAGCGCTGCCCATGAAAGAGAACACCTGGACAAGGCGATTGCGGCTTTTGTAAAGGTGGGGAAAGAGATGGGAGTGATTGGAGGTTGAAGGAGTTGAAGAGTTTAGTAATTCAAGCTTTTCAGTCTAAGCGAGCAGATAGCAAATGTTTGGCCATGGCTCTTTTAGTAGCTGAAAATGGATAAGCGATGAGGATATCAATCAACTTGCTCAACACAAACATATCCATCGCCAATCCAAAATAAAATGGCCGGTTGTGCTTTTTGAGGTATTTGATTGCTGAAATGATAACAGCAGATTTTGTGATGGCTTTGGTTTCCGGATTGATCCTGGAAGATCCACCATGCGAATGCGTACAAACCAATTCATTGTAGAGAACCCGTTTCCAACCCTTTTCTGCTGCACGCTTGCTGAGGTCCATGTCTTCAAAGTACATCCAAAACCTTTCGTCCCATCCACCCAATTCAAGTAAATCATTTTTTCTGATCAAGACAAAGGCTCCTGAGATCCAATCAGGATAGGCAATGGGTGTTGTACTCAAATACTGTTTGCTTGATTTCTCTCCCTTGATCAATCTTTCCAAACTTCTCATGGGCGCCCATACGTTCCACCATTTCAAAAACAATCCATGCGGATGGGTGTCTTTTCCCTGATCGTTGAGTTGGCGAATACCAATCAATTTCCAGGTGGGTTCATTGGCAACCCTTTTCAACAAAGGCACCAATGTATTGGTTTGTATAACAGTATCCGGATTCAGGAACAACAACCAACTTCCTTTTGCCTCCTTAGCTCCTCTGTTACAGGCCTGTGCAAATCCTGCATTGGTATCCTGCAAAATAAACCTGACCTGCGGATGCATACTGATGAACTCCTGCGCTTGACCATCATCTGAATGATTGTCTACAACAATCACTTCAATGTCATCCATCGACTGTGCAGCAATGCTCTTCAAAGAAGCATCCAGCCTGTTCCAGGAACGATAGCTCACAATGATGATGGACAATGAAATCACTTGATCAGATCAGTTTGGTGCAAAGGTATCAGAAAATGATGCAACCTGAATTGTTGTCATAACAATATGCATGATTTTATGATAAATCTTTTAATTTTGGGAGGGATAAGAAAGTGTGTAAATTTAGTTGCTGGCCGTATTGTATGAATGTAAAAATGACACCAAAATGATCAAATTAAAATTAGCATTAGACTGGACGCCAAATGTCAATCATATCGGATTCCTCATTGCAAAAGAATTGGGGTTTTACAGCCAACATGGAATAGACCTTGAAATTTTAAACCCTAAGGATGATAATTACCAGCTTACGCCAGGAAAAAAATTAGAGCTTGATATTGCAGACTTTGCAATTGCACCTTTTGAGACGGTTGTAAGTCTGAACAATAAAGCGAATCAAGTTCAAGCAATGGCGATTTATGCTGTTTTACAAAAAGATGTGAGTTGCATTGTTACACTAAAATCATCAAACATAACTTCACCAAAGATGCTTGATGGTAAAACATTCGCCTCCTATAAAGCACGCTATGAAGACCATATAGTAAAAGAAATGATCAAAAATGATGGAGGAGAAGGTGATTTGCATATAATGTATCCAGAAAAACTTGGAATTTGGAATACGCTTTTAACTGGTAGCGCAGATTCTACCTGGATTTTTGACAACTGGGAGGGAATTGAAGCAAACAGTAAAGGCATTGAACTGAACAAATTTACAATGGCGGAAGTCAATATCCCGTATGGTTATTCGCCTGTTGTACTGGCTAAAAAAGAAAACATAACAAAGCACAAGGAATTGTATTCAAAATTTATCAAAGCCACTCAAAAAGGCTTTTTGTTTACAAGAGATAACTTAAACGAATCGGTAGTAATTTTAAAACGTTACGTGACCGAGTACGATTTAAACAATATCGATTTAGAAAAATCAATTTCTTTTACAATGCCTCATTTTGGTGATGAATCTAATTGTGGTATAATGAAACAAGAAAGAGTAACAGCATTTATACAATGGATTGTAGACAGAGGATTAGAAGACAAATCGGTTTTAAATCAAAGCCTGTTTACTAATGAATTATTTGAGCAATAACATTAACAAATGAATAAGTTAGACAATCTATTATATTTATTGGAAACCAACGTTTCACATTATGAAACATTGAATCAGAAAGTGTCTGAAGCAAATGTTGGTTGGCATATTGAACATTCACTCTTATCATTAAATGTTGTAACAAACCTATTAATTAAATCTAATCCAAACGACTATACATGGAAATTTAATTTTATAAGACTTGTAGTGCTAACGATGAAAAAAATACCCAGAGGAAAAGCCAAATCTCCAGAGGTGGTTCTACCAAAAGGAATTATAGACAAGCATAGTTTGCTTTCACATATTTCTTTAACTCGAAATAAAATTAATGAATTGAAAACTTTATCAAAAGACAAGTACTTTGAACATCCTTTCTTTGGAAAACTCAAATTAAAACAGACGATAAATTTTCTTGAAATTCACACAAAGCATCACCTAGAAATCATTGAAGACATTATCAATAAATAGGCCATAACATTTGTTTGAATGCCTTTCCGCTATGCCGGCTCCACCCAAGCGCCACTGTCTTTCAGCAACTGGATCAACTCATCTACAGCCACTTCGCTGTCAACATTTTTCTTGACGATTTCCTTGCTGCGATAGAGGGTGATTTTTCCGGGACCACTTCCTACATAACCGAAATCAGCATCTGCCATTTCTCCGGGACCGTTGACAATGCATCCCATGATAGCAATCTTGACGCCTTTGAGATGATTGGTCACTGAACGGATCTTTGCAGTGGTTTCCTGCAAATCAAAAAGCGTTCTGCCACAACTGGGGCAACTGATGTATTCTGTTTTGGAAATACGCGTACGGGTTGCCTGCAGGATACTGAAGGCAGTATTGTTCGTGAACTGGTAAATGTCTTTGACCAGAAGATAGGTACGGCCCTTTGCCTTTGTATTTTCCATGATGGCCTTTCCGTTGAAACCCAATGAGATCCCATCACCCATGCCATCGAGCAACAAGGCTCCTGTTTCGGTGGCAAAATGAATGAGGTGTTCGTCTGGTGTATGCATGCCACTATCGGTAACCAGCACAACAGGATTACGGATACCAAGATTGGTCAGCTCAATAAACATGCGACGCACACTTTGCATGGCATTGTGGTTCTTGCTGCTCAAACAAAATACAACCGTTTGATCAGTGGCTGCTTGCTGGATCATCTCCATTTGAGCAGGCAATGCATCATGGTTATCGCTATAACAATCCACCATCACAAAATTGATGCGCGTGCTTTTTGAAACGGCGCCAACAAAATCAGCCAGAGAAAAAATCGGGAACTGGGATTCGCTTGATGCATCCCAGATAGAAGCATTCACAATATTCTTCAAGGTTCCAGGTAATGCAAATGCAATCGGTGTAGCAGCGGTATACACATAATCAGCAGCTGCATCACCGATGCTCCACTTGTCTGTGACCTCATCGTAAGTATAACCAATGCTTTGCAGTTGTTCTGGTTGAATAGATGCAGCACTGCTCATGTCTGCAATCACAACAGGGACCTGCTTTGCGCCGATGTTTTCAATAGCAAAACTTTCGCGCCTTTTGTATTCGAATGGTGAATAAGGCAACTTGATGATTTCCGGAACAGTTGATGCAGCAGTCATGCCATTGTAGCGCTTGACAAGATCAAGGCATACTGGAATTTCAAACTCAGGATCTTCAGTAAGCGATACGCGGATGGTATCACCAATACCATCTTCCAGCAAGGTTCCAATGCCGATGGCAGATTTGATTCTTCCATCTTCACCATCACCCGCTTCGGTTACACCAAGGTGCAAAGGATAACAAATGCCAAACTCATTGGTCATGGTTTGTACCAGCAATCGATAGGCCTGAACCATCACCAATGGATTGCTCGACTTCATGCTGAGCACGATGTTGTGGTAGGATTCATCCCTGGCAATGCGCAGAAATTCCATCGCACTTTCCACCATGCCCATGGCGCTATCGCCATAGCGGCTCATGATGCGATCACTCAAGGATCCATGGTTGGTGCCAATGCGCATGGCCGTTCCATACTCTTTGCAAATTTTTACCAATGGAGTGAAGCGCTCGCGGATGCGATCAATCTCTTCAACATAATCTGCATCGGTATATTCAATGAATTCAAATTTTTTCTTGTCGGCATAATTGCCTGGATTCACCCGCACCTTTTCAATGATGCGTGCAGCAATCTCTGCCGCATTGGGCGTGAAATGAATGTCTGCAACAAGCGGTGTATTATAACCACGCTTGCGCAATTCATTTTTAATTTCCAGAAGATTATGGGCTTCATTTTTTGAGGGTGCCGTGATTCTTACCAGTTCCGCACCGGCTTCAATGCAGCGGATGGATTGTTCGACAGTTGCGATGGTATTCATCGTGTCTGTGGTGGTCATGGTCTGCACCCTGATCGGATGGCCATTGCCCAATAACAGGTCGCCAATTTTTACTTCAATTGTTTGCAAACGCTGGTATGCGCTAAGGTGGGCCAAACCGGAATGGAGTGAATGTTGTTCTTGCATCAATTGCAATTTACACTATTGTGAAATAGAATCTTTGAACCGCCTCTTACCAAATCACATGATCCCCTTGAAAAATCCAATGTGTGCAAGGATATCATTGGCCAGTTGCTTTCCAATGGCATCTGTATCTGCTTCAGCCCCCGCATCAAAATTGATCACAAATGGATAAACATGCCTGTTCTCTTCAATCCATCCAACAACCCAACCCAACTTTTTGCCTTTGACCAGTACCGATCCTTGTTGGTAGGCCGTTTGGAACTGTGCATTGTTTTCTACCACCAACATTTTCTTGAGGCTTTCCTGCACGCTGGCCCTGATGGGATGCTGCTTGAAGTAGAGTCTTTTGATCAGCCCAAGTTGTTCATCTGCAGAGATTTGCAGGCTATCGTTCATCCAAAAATGCTGGAGATCGGTTCCGATTTTCTTGTTGCCGTACTTGAGGCTGTCCACCCAAAACTTCATGGTGTCTTTACCAATCAGCGAAGCCACCGTTTCAAAATGTGGCGTTGAGTTCGCACGGAATGCAGTATAAATATTGAGGGTTGATCCAAGTGAATCATTTGCTTTGACAAATGAACTGTCATCTGTAAGTTTGCCTGTATGCAAGGCCACCATGGTATTGACAATATTGAAGGTTTGACCAGGTGCATAATTCAGCTTAAAACGGTCCAGATCATAGATCTTAAACGTTCCCCTGCTGTTGTCAAACATGCCGAAGGTTCCTTTCACACCATGCTTCTCGAAGATTCCTCCGATTTCGTCATCAATGGTAACATTGTTAACTGTACATGCATTGAAGGCCAGTACGGAAAGGAGAACGACAAAAAACGACAGGATCCTTTTCATGGTGATCAATTTTGGTGATGGTTTATTCAGGCGTTTGGTTCAACCCTCCACCCTTCCACCACCTGAATGCAACAACGCCAATGATGGCCAATGGTGCAATCATCAGGTAGATGATTCCGCTGTTCAAACCCTGTGCGGGCTTGTGTCCAAGTTGCTGGGCTGTTTTGGTACAGATTGAACATTGGGCACTGACATCGTTCGCTGCTGCGAAAACAAAAAGCATGCAGAATGTGATCAGGTACCTTTTCATGTTATTTATGCGTCGGCCTTCATTTGTTTGGCCAAGCGGTTTCTTTCTGTTTCGTCCAAAATGAGTTTGCGCATGCGGATGAAATTAGGGGTAACCTCTATACACTCATCGTGTTGGATATACTCCATACATTCTTCCAGGGTCATTTGCTTTTTGGGAGCA
>JBIIQT010000077.1:0-10748 GCA_044341875.1 Chitinophagaceae bacterium
TATCGAATGATGACAATGTCCTGTTGTTGACATTCAACAGGTCTTTTAATGCACCATTGATAATGCTTAACATGTATTCAATGAAGGCAGTTGATTTTCCTGATTGGTCGGAGATGGCTAATGCGCGGTAATATTGTTCCTGGTCTTTAGCGATAAGGGTTTCAAAGGGCAGGAATTCAAAAACAGGGTATTGCTGCAGCAATATCAAGGTTTGCCATAATCTGCCCATTCTTCCATTTCCATCGATAAACGGATGTATGAATTCCACTTCATAATGGAAGACGCAACTTTTGATCAAAGCAATGTCTTTGTCTTTTTGCAGGTAGTCAAACAAGTCAGTCATTAAATGAAGAACATTTTCTGCAGGGGGTGCTACGTGGGCAAGATTATCTCCTTTTATGATTCCAACACCTTTATTGCGGTACTTGCCTGGGCTGTCGACCAACCCATTCATTAAAACCTTGTGTGCTTTTAAAAATGATTCCTGGTTTTTGGGTGTATAATGAGCAAGGTTGTTGTACACTTTTATTGCATTCAAGACCTCATTTACATCTTTTTCCGGCCCAATGACCTTTTTATTGTCTACTATGGCCGTGATCTGTTCAACAGTCAAGGTATTCCCTTCAATGTTCAGGGATGAATGAATTGTCTTGATCCTGTTCTGCTTTCTCAGCTGAGGGGATTGTTTTTGGAGAAAATAGGCCTTGACTTCCCCCAGTTTGGTTGAAATTTCGCTTATCAAGTGAAGAATATCAGCATTGATATCGTAGGGAGGCTTCATGATAGTATCATTTGATATTATCAAAGTTATATGCTTTTGGTTTCTGAGCCACCCCCAGGAATTATCATTTTTTTGTAAAAAATTCTGAACTTTTCCGTTTTTAAAAAGTTACGATCTGCGATATGTTGTAATTTTATCAATAATCATTTATAAATCAATTAAATATGGAAAATAACACAGCACAACCTACAGGCAAGTGTCCGTTTTCTGGTGCAACCCTTCAGCAAAGCGCTGGTGGCGGCACAAGAAACCAGGATTGGTGGCCCAATCAGCTGCGATTGAACATCCTTCGCCAGCATTCTCCCGCCTCCAACCCGATGGACAAGGGCTTCAACTACGCAGAAGCATTCAAGAGCCTCGACATGGCTACCCTGAAAAAAGATATCATTGACGTATTGACCACCTCACAAGATTGGTGGCCTGCAGATTATGGCCATTATGGGCCATTTATCATCAGGATGACATGGCATAGTGCAGGTACTTACCGTACTACTGATGGCCGTGGTGGTGGTGGCAGGGGCATGCAGCGTTTTGCTCCCCTCAACAGCTGGCCCGACAATACCAACCTCGACAAGGCGCGTTTGTTGCTTTGGCCGGTAAAAAAGAAATACGGACAGAAGCTTTCTTGGGCCGACCTCATGATCCTTGCGGGCAACTGTGCAATGGAATCGATGGGCTTCAACACCTTTGGTTTCTCAGGCGGTCGTGAAGATGTTTGGGAGCCGGATGAGGATGTATATTGGGGCCCTGAAAAGGAGTGGCTTGGAGATAAGCGTTACACCGGAGACCGTGACCTTGAAAATCCGTTGGCTGCCGTTCAGATGGGATTGATTTATGTGAACCCCGAAGGGCCTAATGGAAATCCTGATCCACTCGCATCAGCCCGCGATATCCGTGAAACATTCGCCCGCATGGCGATGAATGACGAAGAGACTGTAGCCCTGATTGCCGGCGGACACACTTTCGGTAAAACCCATGGTGCTGCTGATCCAAGTAAGTATGTAGGTAAAGAACCCGCAGGTGCAAGCATTGAAGAGCAGGGCCTCGGCTGGAAGAACACCTTTGGCAGCGGCAATGGTGTAAACACCATCACCAGCGGTCTTGAAGGTGCCTGGACCACCACGCCAACCCAGTGGAGCAACAACTATTTTGAGAACCTTTTTGGATATGAGTGGGAATTGAGCAAGAGCCCCGCAGGTGCCCACCAATGGAAACCCAAGGCTGGCGCAGGTGCTGACACCGTTCCGGATGCACACGATCCTGCAAAGCGTCATGCTCCAACCATGTTGACAACAGACATTGCACTGAGGGTAGATCCTGCATACGAAAAGGTTTCAAGGAATTTTTACGAGAACCCTGATCAGTTTGCAGATGCTTTTGCACGCGCCTGGTTCAAGCTGACCCATCGCGACATGGGTCCACGTTCACGCTATGTAGGATCAGAAGTGCCTGCAGAAGTGTTGATCTGGCAAGATCCAATCCCTGCGGTTGAACATGCCCTGATCAATGACCAGGATGCAGCTGATTTGAAAGCCAAAGTGTTGGCTTCAGGTCTGACAGTTTCAGAGTTGGTTTCTACTGCCTGGGCTTCAGCTTCCACTTTCCGTGGTTCTGACAAACGCGGAGGAGCCAATGGCGCCCGTGTTCGTTTGACCCCACAGAAATACTGGGAAGTCAACAACCCATCCCAGCTTTCAAAAGTATTGGATGTGCTTGAGTCTATCCAGTCTGCTTTCAATGCGGCAAACGCTGGAGGAAAGCAGGTTTCCATTGCAGACCTGATTGTGCTTGCAGGAAATGCTGGTGTTGAGCAGGCTGCGAAAAATGCAGGTCATGACATCACAGTTCCATTTACTGCCGGTCGTACAGATGCTTCACAAGACCAAACAGATGTTGAATCATTTGCAGTGCTCGAGCCAGCTGCTGATGGATTCCGCAATTATAAAAAATCTCGCTACAAGTCTGCTGCAGAAGAGATGTTGATCGACAAGGCTCAACTCATGACACTTACTGCACCAGAACTGACTGTTTTGGTTGGTGGAATGCGTGTATTGGATACCAATTTCGATCATTCACAGCATGGTGTTTTCACCAAGCGCCCAGGACATCTTACCAATGATTTCTTCACCAACCTGATTGATTTCAGCACAACCTGGAAAGCTTCATCTGCATCAAACGAAGCATTCGAAGGAAGCGACCGTTCAACTGGAGAACTGAAGTGGACGGCTACACGTGCTGATCTGATCTTTGGTTCAAACTCTGAGCTCCGCGCTTTGGCTGAACTCTATGCATGCGAAGATGCAGAGCAGAAGTTTGTGCATGATTTTGTTGCCGCCTGGACCAAGGTGATGAACCTGGACCGTTTCGATCTGGCATAAGTACAAAAGCAATTGATACACAAAGGTGGTTCGGAAACGGACCACCTTTTTTTTGCCTGATTTTTCTTCACTCACTTCAAATGCTGATTGAGCGTTATAAGTAATTTGCTGAAATGGGGAGTGTGATGAAACAAGTATTTCAGCTTTTCTCTTTCTAAATATTGTTATATTTATGGACACCATTTTATCGCTACAACCATGCCAACCACCTCACTCCAGCAACACCTCCGCGAAGCGGGTTACGATCTTATTGATGGCCCGATCCGAAACCACAAACCCCTGCAGCTTTGGCTGAAACAGGGTTTCAACCAGCCAGAACTTTATTACGCCAACATCCTGCATGCATTCAACAGCAAAAAAAAGTTGCGTATCACCAAAGACCCCGGTCTCGACATCAAGGATACAGAGAAGAACGAGTATGCTTTCCAAATTGGAATCACCCTGGTGCAGGAGTGGATGCAATCTGTCGGCATGCCTCCCATTGATTTCGGTGCTGCACTCAGCGGCGGTAAAAAACTAAGCATCTCCTACAGAAACGCCATCACAGAAGTCGTGCCTACGGGAAACCTGACAGACTTTCTCAGCGATGCAGATTTTCTTCACCCTAACCCAGTGCTCCTGCGCAATGCCAACCGCAACAACCTGCTAGTTATCACAGGCTTGGTAACTGCTGAACAATTTGTTGCTGAAATGGAAACAGACGGTAAAATCAACAGCAAGATCATCAATGCACTGAAGAAGTCGGCCAACAACAAGATCGAGTTTTCTTCCACCAAAAACAATACTTTGAAGATGGTTGCCGGAACCGGCAGATTTCCTGTGGCAGTAAAAGCCAATCGCATTGACTTTGACAAAGGGAAGTTCAATGGCCTGCATCTTGTAACCGATGGCAGGGATTTGTTTTAGCCGTTGGGGTAAGGCAGACTTGAGCTACAATTTAAAAACAACCCATGAAATCATTTCTATTTTCAGTCTTTATCCTTTTGTCTTCATTTTCAATCGTAGCCCAGGATATTTCTGGTCAATGGTATGGACAATTAAGGATTCAGGGAATTCAGCTGAGGCTGGTCTTTAACATCACGCAAACCGATAAAGGAGTTAGCGCTACAATGGACAGTCCAGACCAGGGAGCAAAAGGAATTCCAGCAACAGCCAGTTTCGAGAACCCAATATTGAAAATTGAAATTGCAATGGCAAAAATTGCATACGAGGGAAATTTGGGACAAGACAATATCATTGCAGGAACGCTCAAGCAAGGTGGGCAATCATTTCTCATGAATTTATCAAAGACAAAAATCGAAAAAGAAAAACCGCTCAGACCACAAGAGCCAACAAAACCATATCCTTATCATTCAGAAGACATCAGCTTTGCCAATGAGCAAGCAGGAATAACCCTTGCAGGTTCATTGACATTACCAACCAAAGAAGGGGTTTATCCTGCGCTAATTTTAATCAGTGGAAGTGGGCCACAGAACAGAAATGAAGAGTTAATGGGCCATAAGCCATTTCTGGTTTTATCAGATTATTTAACCAAAAATGGGATTGCAGTGTTGCGTTTTGATGACAGGGGAACAGCAATGTCTAAGGGTGATTTTAAAGCTGCAACGACTGCTGATTTTGCAACGGATGTTGAAGCGGCCATCGATTACTTAAAAACAAGAAAAGAAATTGACAAAAAGAAAATTGGATTAATTGGACACAGCGAAGGAGGCCTGATAGCGCCAATGGTGGCCAGTCAATCAAAAGATGTAGCCTATATCGTGTTATTGGCTGGAACAGGAATTCCTGGCGACCAATTGCTTTTGTTGCAGCAGAAATTGGTGGGCAAAGCGTCAGGAATCAGCGATGCAGACTTGCAAAAAAATGAGGCAACCAACAGAAGCGTTTTTGATATCGTAAAAAAATCAAATAGCAATGAAAAGTTAAATGCCGACCTCACAAAATACATTGGACAAGCCCTCAAAGAAAATCCATCTGCTGCCAAACCAGCAGGCATGAGTGATGATGTTTTTGTACAATTACAGATCAACCAAATCACCACTCCTTGGATGCAATATTTCATCAAATACAATCCTTCAAAGGCTTTGGAGAAAGTTACTTGTCCTGTGTTAGCACTCAATGGTGAAAAGGATTTACAGGTACCACCCAAAGAGAATCTGGAAGCCATCAAAAAAGCATTGTCAAAAGGCGGGAATAAAAAGGCAACAATTATCGAATTGCCAAACCTGAATCACTTGTTCCAAGAGTGCAAAACAGGTTCTCCAACAGAGTATGCAACGATTGAACAAACAATTTCGCCAACTGCTTTGGTAGAAATAGTAAACTGGTTGCGCGCCCAAACCATGAAATAATTTACTAGTCATGCTTCTGGCTAATTATCATGCATGCATCAGCATCAATTGGATTTGATCCTTGATTTTTCTTCATCTGATCCGCCACTCTTCCGTGCAGAAAGTGCTTTTCCTTTAGCAAAGCGATAAGAGAAAGCAAGGGTCGTCACCCGGCTGTCCAATATGCTTCTCCAGTTGGCAGTGGCATTGGCAATATTTCTGATATCGCCACCGGGTTTATTGGTGAAGAAAAGGTCAGTAATATTCAAGCGCAATGCGCCTTTGCCTTTCAAGATCTTTTGTGAAAATCCCGCTCTCATTTGCCAAACCGGTATGGTGAGGAACTGTGCGACCAGCACACTGGTTTGATAGGAACATGCCAGTTCTGCAGATAAATTTTTGGTTATGGTAAACTGATTGGTAGGGCCAATGTACCAGTAATATCTGCGTTCATCCAATATTTGTCCGTAAATAATAGATTTGTAGTACATGTTTCTTAGTTCCGAATAAAGAATGAATGTCCACCAGGTAGTGGGCTGTAGATTGGCAGTAACATCAACACCGAAAGAAACTTCTTTGGCAAAATTACCAGGTCTGCTATAATAAATATTTCCACGCTGCTCATTGGTTTCCATGATGACATTGTCCGTTATGCTGTAGTCAATGCTGCTGGTGATTTTATTTTTATACGTATGGGACATTTCAGCATAATAAGCCAGTGTGGGTTGCAGAAATGGATTGCCCCCATAATAGGTAAACCGATCCAATGGATAAGAGAATGGATTTAAGTCCTGGTAGTTGGGTCGGTTAATTCTGCGACCCATTGAAAACATCAACTGGTTTATTTGCAATGAATCAAACTTATATTGCAAATAAACGGTAGGAAATAAATTACTGTAATTGCGCACAAACGAAGAGTCTTTGATAACAGGATTTCCCAATTGCCGACCGCGTATATTGGTATTTTCAATCCTTAAACCTGTTTGTATAGAGAGTTTTTTGCCCTCTTTGGCATAGCTTAGGTATGCAGCATTAATGTTTTCATCATAAAGAAATTTATTGCTGAACTCATGATTGGGAACCTTGATATTATTGAAGATATCAAAAACAGATGCGGTATTATCTGTTTTTACAAGACTGAATTTTACACCCGCTTCTAGCTTTGCGTTTCCTTTCAGTGGACTGAGATAATCTGATTTAAATGTTTGAATACGCAATGCAGCTGGTAACAATGATTGCAATGTTGATTTGCTGCTGAGTATGTTGGCGGGATTAAAATTGAAGCTTTCAAGTTTTTGTGTAATATCTGCATTGTAATACAAGTAGTCGGCATTGGCCGAGAGTTCACTGCCTTTGCTGTTGATTTTGTATGTATAGTTAAGGTTGATGCTTCCGTTTTGCCATTTCCGGTCGCTGGGATTGATTGCCAATACCGTTGAGTCAACCTGATTGGTTTTGTTCAAGACTTTTGACCTGTTTTCCACTGGGGAGAAATTTCTATTTTCAAACCCAGAAAGCACAAGCCCTGCTGTTGATTTCTTACTGATGTAATAGTCTGCACCAAATTTCAGGTTCAGTCCTTCACCCTCTTTTTTTATATAAGAGTTTTGGGTAAAAGCTGAGCTCATTATTCCTGCTGAAGTGAAATAGTTTCTATTGATGGTGAGGTCCTGGTATGAATGGTTTTGATTCCAGCTCAGATTGGAGTAAACATTAATTTTATTTAACCGGTAGTTGATGTTGAAACTGTTATTGGTCCTGTGATACCTGCCTTGTCCATAGCCCAAGCTGAGACTTCCGTTCAATCCTTTTAAAGTGTTTTTTTTCAGCCTTATGTTGATGATTCCTGCATTGCCTGCGGCATCATATTTTGCTGGAGGATTGCTCATGAGCTCCACGGTTTCTATTGATCCTGCGGGAAGGGAACGCAGGTAGTTGGCCAGGTCCTGTGCTGGCAGGAAGCTGGGTTTATCATCAATAAAAACCATCACTCCCTGCTTTCCCTTAAAGGAAATATTTCCATCAGCATCGACTTGGAGGCCCGGTGCTTTTTCAAGCACTTCCAGGGCATTTCCACCGGCGTTTCCGATTATAGCATCAGGATTCAAAACCAGTCGGTCAATTTTTCGTTCAATAAATTGTTTTTTACCGTTAACAGTAATTTCCGTCAAATCCTTTGAAGCAGCCAACAGTGAAATAGGTTCAAGCTGAAGCTGTTGATTAGCTCCGATTGTAAAGGGTTTTGTATAAAAACGGATGTAACCCACATGGGAAATACTCAGCAAATAACTCCCTGCCATTGCGTTTGAGAAAATAAAACTGCCATTGGCTTCGCACAAATTTGTTTTCACCACGCTGGAATCAGCTGCCTTTATCAAACTGACTATCGCACCTGTAACCTCTCCTCCAGCACGGATATTCCCTGTTATCGTTGATTGCTGGGCGAATAGGTTCAAAGAAATAAAAAGCGTGACAGTGGTAAGAATTAATTTCATGTGAACAAGGGGGAATCCTGTATTTGCTAATAGATGAGGTACTAATGATTGCATTAAGACCCGCAAATTATGCAAAACAAAATGGCTGTTTGTTGGATTTATATGAATGGTAAATGATGCTTAGGCAGGCTGGATTACTTTCAGTGATCCAAATGTCCTGCGAGGGGGCTACAATTAAAAAGTCCTGGATTGTCTTCGCTTCGCTCAGACCTCCTTTTGGGAGGGGCATCAATGCCCTTTTCCGCCTTCGGCGGTTTCGGTCATTTTTATTTTTCGCTTAGGCAAGCGAGCTTGCCCGCTCAAAAATAAAAATGCCCTCTCAGCTTTGCTGAAAGGGCATTGTGCCCAGGACTGGATTCGAACCAGCACATCCTTGCGAACGCTGCGACCTGAACACAGTGCGTCTACCAATTTCGCCACCTGGGCAGTGGAGGGCAAATATACGGCAGAAAGGCAAATAAAATGCTATTTCAACATGAATTTGACGCTCACATTCATGCTGATCCTGATTTTTTCAAAGTCTATTTGGGGCAACTCTTCTTTGACTTCATTGAGTGTAGACATGCCCCTGATCCGCATTTGAAGGGCCGTTTGTGTTGCGCTGTCCCCATCGTTGCTGAAGTCTGCAATATGCAAAGGAGCCCCAACTGCAGCACCGATGGGGCTGGTCAATGCCCTTGCCTTGTCGTAGGCATTTTTCACAGCATTTGTTCTGCAGAGGTTTTTCAACTTGACCATATCTGAATGCCCCACCCGATCCAGGTTGGCATTGGCGATTTCCAGTTCCTCCAGCTTCATGAATACGCGGGTAGCCAAAACAGCGTCTCCGACCTTCAGGGTATAAGACTTTGTCTTCATCACATCCTTCTGCTTCAGCACATAGTATTTGAAATTACTTTGCATATCTGAAGTGGTCAGTTCTTTTTCTGTATTGATCCCGAGGGATTTGAGGCCAGCTACCATTTTACGCTCCTGTTCCTCCAGTGAAATTTTGTTTTTAACATCGGCCTCGGCAATCACGATACTGATATAGATTTCATTGGGAGTAACCAGGGTGTCGGCACTTCCGTATACTTCAATATATGGCACATCCAAAAAAGTCTTCATTTGGGCTGAAAGGCCATGTGTAATCAGGCAAAGCAAACTGGCAAAAATCAATTTTTTCATATCCTAGTATTTATTGTTCATCATGTGTCTCTTCAAATCATGAATGCAACACGTAAGCGAAGTTAACTTGTAGTATGGAATTTATTTCAACTGTGATTTATTCAACAGCGATAATGTATTTACAAAATATCTTTCTCTTTGTTAATTAAGTTTTTCCAAGAGTAAAATCCATCTCCAAAGAATAAATACAATACAAGCATAATTAGTATTGTCAAAGCAAATACCATTTCGTGAGGATAAAAACTGCTTTCAGCGTTTAATAAAAACAAAATTGCAGCGATAATTATAGGTAGTTGAATTAAAATGGCGATTCTGGTATAAATGCCAATAAGAATAAAAAAGCCGCCTAAAATATGTATGAACGGGATTAATACATTCAGAAATGTGAGCTTTTCAAGTATGGCTGTTTTAGATATTAATGTTTCAATAGTTGCTTTATCACGTATGAAACTAATTCCTTTTATGAATAAGGTCAGACCTAAAACAACTCGAAATATTAACAGCATCAGTGTATTGCGTTTTTTCATCATAATGATAAATATTTTGATTTACTCAAGCCATCATTTCATAATAAAACTATGGCAATGCAACCCGTAAATCAATGATTCAAATCATTGATACATAAATAATAGCGAGAAAATCTTAATTTTTATAACTTGAAATACTGCTTGTCTGTACAGAATTATTCCATCGTTTTCCTGCCCTGACCTTTCTATACCCAACAAAAGGAGGATAAATCAAAAACAATATCTTTGTTCTTCGAATGAGGCCATAAAGTAATGTCAAATAACAAAAGGCCCCAAAGAATAGATTACCCGTAGAGTGTTTAGCGCCCGCCTTTCCATAAAGGGATCCCATGCGCGTTGCTTTATCAAATATTAACTATAATTTAGCATTGGGTTAATAAGAGGCTAATACCTGAAATTAACCTTTGCTATCCTTTTTATTTTCAAGACAAAATTTAAAAAATGAGAAATTGCATTTCGCTTCGTGCATGTTTTCGACTGCTATCATGCATTGCATTGATGGGGGCTGTGTTTCTCCTGGCTAACCCTCACTCGGTGATGGCTTCGGAGAAACTAAGTCACTCAAACGCATTTGACCGTATCATCAAAGGACAGGTGACTGATGCTGGAACCGGCTTGCCGCTTTCCGGGGCAAGCCTGGCTGTTAAAGGAACCAAAAGCAGCGCACTGACCGATGCGCAGGGAGGTTTCTCCATTTCAGTCCCTGGAGATAATGCTGTTTTGGTTGTGTCCTTTGTAGGATATATTTCACAAGAAATGGTTGTGGGCAACAGATCAGCCATTAATTTTTCTTTACAATCAGCATCTGCAGACCTTGCTCAGGTAGTGGTGGTTGGATATGGCACACAGCGCAAGCGCGATGTAACCGGTGCTGTAAAGAGTGTAGGTGCTGAAGAGTTCAATAAAGGGATCATCAATGCCCCGCAACAATTGTTGCAGGGCAAGGTAGCTGGTGTCAATGTAACTTCTGCAAGTGGTGAACCGGGTGCTGCTCAGGGTATCAGCATCAGGGGACCTGGCGGTGTGCGTACAGGAAGTACGCCGCTTTTTGTGGTTGACGGACTTCCGCT
>JBIIQT010000025.1:0-34853 GCA_044341875.1 Chitinophagaceae bacterium
AGAGCAGTTAAGCCCCTCATGGCCGATGGTACTGGGATTCGTCCCGGGAGAGTAGGTAGGTGCCATATTTATTGAGCCCTGATCGAAAGATCAGGGCTTTTTTTTGCCCAAAAATCTGGCAGAAACGGAGTTACTGCCAGATCAAACATGCCTAAACCGTATTTCTCATTATTTTTATATTCATGTTTAACAAAGTCAGTACGGTTATTGTCATTTTACTTTTTTCCTCAGGGTTTATTCATTTCATCATTATCCCATCCGATAAGAACTTATATACTTTATCAGGACAGGCACAAGGAACTACGTACAGCATCAAGTACATACATTCATCCCCCATCATAGATATCAAAGAAATCCAGCAATTATTATCCGACATTGATCAATCCCTTTCTCTCTATCAGCCCAATTCTTTGATCTCTCAGTTTAACAATGCCAAACGTGGGGTAAAAACTGATCTTCATCTTCTGCGTGTTGTAAGCACTTCACTATTGATCAATGCTACCACCAAGGGATGTTTTGATATTACGTCAAAACCTATTTCAATGCTATGGGGTTTCAATGCTTCCATTCCCCAATCAATACCTTCAAAAGATTTAATCCATACAACGCTCAAGGCCGTGGGTTCCCATCATTTGATTTTGCACAAGGATAGTTTGATCAAAGACAATCCTGCTACCAAGATTGATTGTGACGGTATCGCACAGGGTTATACGGTAGACCAACTTTCATTGTTTTTACGGAACAAGGGCATTACTGATTTTATGGTTGAATTGGGGGGGGAAGTATATTCCTCAGGTAAAAATTCAGCTGGGAATGATTGGGTCATTGGCATTGAGGGTTCTGATCTATACGCAGGAGATGACCATTTTATCTCAAAAAAGCTCAGTTTGTCAAACATGGCTGTAACTACTTCAGGCAGCATGAAAAAATTCCGCAAATTAGGCAGCCGCTATTGGAGCCATGTTGTAGATCCTAGAACTGGTTTACCTGTTGACAATAAGATTGTATCTGTCACCATCATTGCAAAAGATGCCATGGCTGCAGATGCCTATGACAATGGCTTTATGGTCTTGGGCATTGACTCTTCTTTTTCCCTTGCCAATCAAATTAAGGATTTGGGTATTTATATTGTATATGTAAATCCCGGTGGTTCATTCTCAGATACCTCCAACGCTTATTTTAAAAGATTTCTACTCCATCAATGATTTTTGCTTTCTCAAAGCAACCGATACCGATCCCTGTTGTAGATGTCATGCCTAAAATTAAGTTTTCCATTTTCATCAATAAATGCGGTGAAATAGACAATGTATACATTTGTTTTTTCTTTTAAGAATACCACGGTTTCTCTATCCCTTCTCATTGCTGCTTCTATATTTTCCTGGTTCCATTCTTTCTGCTCCTCTAATAAATATAATGCCATTTTTACAGGTTCTTCAATCCTTATGCAGCCATGGCTGAATGCCCTAGTTTGTTCATTGAAGAGCGTCTTTGCAGGTGTATCGTGCATGTACATGTTATAGGCATTGGGAAAAATGAACTTAACGCCTCCTAGTGCATTCCAGGGACCAGGTCTTTGCCTTATTTTTCCATCAAACCATTCCATCTGATTTTGTTCAAGGTATCCCGGATGCTTGGCTATTGCAGGTAATATCTCTTTATACATGATGCTCTTGGGGATGTTCCAATATGGAGCAAAAACAACGTACTGCATCGTGCCCTTGAAAATGGCTGTTTTGTCAGACGCTTTTCCTGTAACGATTTTACTTCTGAAAACAGGTATATTTTTTTTCATGGCAATCAGTTCAAATGCCGGAATATTGACAAGGATGTATTTATCGCCCAAGACTTCTGGCAGCTGCAAGCATCTTTCCAAATTCAGTTTAAGTTGAAGAATTCGTTCCTGTATGGAAACATTCAACTCCTTCATCGTTGCAATGCCTATTTTACCATCTGGTTTCAAGCCATTTCTTATTTGGTATCCAATGATATCTGATTCTAAGTTTTTATCAAATATGCTCGAGGTGTCTTTTGTATTCGTTTCACCAGTCATTGCCAGGCGCTTGCGGATGTGCTGAACCAATTCACTGCTGTCACCCAATTGAATGGTTTTCTTTTTCCATTGTATATTTTCCCATCCACCTTGCTTTTCAATATTTTGATACCTGTTGATTTCTGTTTCAAGACTTTGATAGCAAAAGGATTTGACAAAACCAGTATCTTTTGTAATTGATTGGAATTGCAGGGCTTGTAAGGCGTTCAGCCAGAAAAGGTAAATAAGCAGGGAGAGAAAGATCTTGCATCTCATCCCATTAATGTATGCAATGAAAAAGCCCCCTGCATGCAGGGGGCTTGATAAAATTTTGCGTTAATATTATTCCGCAACGATTTCGAGTGAAATCTCGGTTTCGTTTCCGTTTCCGAAATCAACTTTCGCCTTATAGCTTCCCAACTCCTTGATTTCATCAAGCAATTGAATGCGACGGCGATCGATCTCATATCCCTTCTGCTCACGTACTGCCTTGGCAACCTGAACAGTGGTAACACTACCGAAGATCTTTCCACTTGTACCAGTTTTGGCACCAATGGTTACAGGACCATCTTGCAATGCTGCGATAACCTTGTTGATTTCAGCAAGCATCTTCTCTTCTTTTTTCCTTATTTGCTTGAGGCGCTCCTCAAGTTGCTTAAGGTTTGAAGTAGAGGCTTCTACTGCCATTTTCTGTGGAATAAGAAAATTGCGGGCATAACCATTTTTAACGGTTACCACTTCATTTGCTCCACCAAGGTTGTTAACGTCTTGAATTAAAATAATTTGCATAATGTTCTTTTTAAAAGTTTTACCAACTCCAATCCCGGTTCTGGGACTGTCACACCATCAGGTGATTAGGTTGGAGGTTCTACTTCAACAAATCTGTAACGTAAGGCAACAATGCCATCTGACGGCCACGCTTGATGGCTTCAGATACCTTGCGCTGATACTTTAGTGAGTTACCTGTGATGCGGCGTGGCAACATTTTGCCTTGCTCATTCAGGAACTTCTTTAGGAATTCGCCGTCTTTGTAATCGATGTAACGGATACCATATTTCTTGAAACGGCAGAATTTCTTCCTTGGTTTCTCGGTTTTAATGGCTGTCAGGTACTTGATCTCATTTGCTTTTGCCATGATATTAGCCCTCCACTGCTTTTTCGGTTCCGGTAGATACACCACTTCTCTTTTTTGTGTTATACTCGACGGCGTATTTATCGAGTTTGATAACAATGTGACGGAGTACCTGCTCGTCACGCAGGAGCTGAATCTTCAGCTTTTCATTCATGTCGGATGGCGCTACATATTCCATAACCCAGTAGATTCCCGTAGTCTTCTTCTGGATGGGGTAGGCCAGTGATTTCAACCCCCAGGGGTTGCTATGTACGAGAGAACCACCGCCAGCAGTGATAAAATCGACATATTTCTTCTGAGCAGTTTTGAATTCTTCCTCGCTCAGAACAGGGGTAAAAATCACCATCAATTCATAATTTTGCATAAACCCTGTATTTATTGATTTGATAATGGGGGGCGAAGGTAATGCTTTTTTGCCATTTTTGCCTATATTTTATTCTCATTTTGTCTTTTTTTATCCTGGTTAATCCTTCGGAGGAGTGCCAACCTGTCACTTTTGCCTTCTGGCATTCATTTTGTCCCCATGCAACTAAAATATAGCATATGCAAAAAGGACAAATACGGGTTCAGACGGAGAACATTTTTCCCATTATCAAGAAGTTTCTCTACAGCGATCACGACATTTTCCTGCGTGAACTCATTGCCAACGCGGTAGACGCTACGCAAAAGTTAAAGGCGTACTCATCTGCTGGAGAGGCCAAAGGGGAATTGGGGGAATTGCGCATTGATGTGATTTTAGATAAGGAAGCAAAAACCCTTACCATTGCCGATAGGGGTATTGGAATGACGGCCGAGGAGGTTGATAAATATATCAATCAGGTGGCTTTTTCAAGCGCTGAAGAATTTCTGGAAAAATACAAAGGTCAGAATGAGGCCAATATTATTGGTCATTTTGGTCTTGGGTTTTACAGTGGTTTCATGGTAAGTGAGAAAGTTCAACTCAGCACCCTTTCTTATAAAGAGAACAGCGAAGCTGTTGTTTGGGAATGTGACGGAAGTCCTGAATTCACCCTTCAGCCCACAGAAAAAAAGGAGAGGGGTACTTCCATCACCCTTTTTATCAATGAGGAAAGCCAGGAATTTCTTGATGCTGCCAAAATAAAAGGGATTTTGGATAAGTTCTGTAAGTTTCTTCCTGTGCCCATTTTCTTTGAAGAAAATCAAATCAACAATACCAATCCGGCCTGGGTTAAAAAACCTGCAGAACTGGAAAAGAAGGATTACGAAGATTTTTATAAATCACTGTATCCATTCAATGAAACACCTTTGTTTTGGATTCACCTCAACGTAGATTATCCTTTTACCTTGACGGGTATTCTTTATTTCCCCAAGATCAAGCAGTCCTATGAAATCCAAAAGGACAAGATTCAATTGTACTCCAATCAGGTTTTTGTAACAGATGAGGTCAAGGATATCGTACCTGAGTTTCTGATGCTTTTACAAGGGGTGATCGATTCCCCGGACATCCCGCTCAATGTCAGCAGGAGCTATTTGCAGGGTGATCCTAATGTAAGAAAGATCAACAGCCATATCACCAAAAAAGTGGCAGACAAACTGGATGAAATTTTCAGGAATGAGCGAGCAGCGTTTGAAGAGAAATGGGAAAGCCTTGCTCTTTTTGTAAAGTACGGCATGATCACAGACGACAAGTTTCGTGAGAAAGCGGATAAGTTCCACATCATGCAGGATGCGGCTTCCGGATCTTTTTACACGCTGGAAGAATACAGAACCGCTGCAGAAACCTTGCAGAAAAACAAAGATGGTAAGCTGGTCATCCTTTACACTACCGATCCAGTGCAGCAAGATGCTTATATCAAATCTGCACAAGACAGGGGTTATAAGGTAGTCAAGATGGATACGCTTGTGGATGCATCCTTTATTGGTCAGATCGAATCAAAATGGGATAATGTTCAGTTTACGAGAGTAGATGCAGACATCACAGATAATCTTATCGATAAGCAGGAAGACAATAATTCTGTGCTTTCAGAAAAAGAGGTTGAAACGCTGAAAGCCTTGTTTGATTTCAAGGTGGATAATTTAACCATCAATGTTGAAGTCAAAGGATTGAGTACAGACGCTCCGCCTGTTGTCGCAACAAGGCCTGAGTTCATGAGAAGGATGAAAGACATGGCTTCCATGAGTGGACCCATGGGTAGCTTTTATGCCAACATGCCTGATGAAGTATTGCTGACAGTTAATGGCAACAATAGCATTTTTACTGCAATTCTTGCAGATGATAATGCAGATATACAAAACAAGCAGGTAAGAAATTTGGCTGATCTTGCATTGTTGTCCCAGGGAATGTTGAAAGGTGGAGAACTCACTGCATTTATCACCAGAAGTGTGGAATTGATGAAAGCTTAATACAATACCTTCCTAATTTTTTGATCGATCAGGACCGGCCAGTGCCGGTCCATTTTTTTCCTGCCACCTCAAAATCGATAACCTTCATTTGAAGGGAGGTGACACCCCTGAAATTATTTTCTTCAAGTGTAAAAACAATATCCAGCATGGAAGAATCTTCAAGCAGCCTGAAACGCTCTGCCATATTGAACCCTATGCCTGTAATCTGAACACCATGCTGCTCCACTTCAAACCGTACATGTTCCTCTTTAACAATGCGGCAACCTGAATTCTTTGCATTTTGTAAACAGAAAACCGGTCGCATGTTTTCTGGACCAAACGGTTCCATTTGTTGTAAAATCCTGAAGAAAGAAGTTGTCAGGTCTTGCAATTCTACGATAGCATCAATGATTATTTCCGGAACCAGTTGATCTTCGGTGAGTTGGGCCGATGCGATCTCTTCAAACCTTTTTTGAAAATGTTCCAATTGATCAGGCATCAAAGTCATCCCTGCAGCAAAATAATGTCCGCCAAACCCCAGTAGCAAATCACTGCAATATTCAAGTCCGTCGTGGATGTTGAATCCGGGAATGCTTCTCGCGCTTCCTGCAAGAACATCTCCGCTTTTGGTAATCACGATGGTGGGTCTGTAATATTTCTCGAGCAGCCTGCTGGCCACAATGCCAATAACTCCTTTGTGCCAACCTGCATCAAAGACCACTGTGGATTTTTTTGATGCCAATGAAGGGTCGGCCAGTAACATTTGTATGGCCTCTTCAGTAATTTGTGCATCTGCCTCTCTGCG
Organism: Chitinophagaceae bacterium; assembly: GCA_044341875.1. Taxonomy (GTDB): domain Bacteria; phylum Bacteroidota; class Bacteroidia; order Chitinophagales; family Chitinophagaceae; genus Pollutibacter. The sequence goes on from JBIIQT010000025.1 coordinate 6,310, forward strand.
TGAATTGTTGTCAGTTTGTAGCACTGCTGCAAGCAATTTTGCCTGTTCTTGATCTTTCTCTATAAACAGCGACACGGCTTTTTTAGCATCGTCCATCCTGCCTGCAGCATTGATTCGTGGGCCAATCATGAAGGACAGGCTTCCTATCGTGATTTCTTTTCCGGATCCGCTCATTTCAATCAGCGCCTTTATTCCTGTAGATGGATTGGCATTGACTTGTTTGATGCCATGGTAGGCAAGAATTCTGTTTTCTCCCGTGATGGGAACAATGTCTGCTGCTATGGCCGTGGCAACCAGTTCCAAATAGGGGAGGTACTCATCTTCTTCCAACCCCAACTCGGCTGATAGTGCCTGAATCAATTTGAAGCCAACACCACATCCACAGAGTTCTTTGTAGGGATATGCGCAATCCTGCTGCTTAGCATTCAATATGGCGATGGCGGGAGGGAGCTCAGCTCCTGGCAGGTGGTGATCGCATACAATGGTATCAATCCCCAAAGCTTTTGCCTCTGCGATCAATCCTACTGATTTGATGCCACAGTCCAGGGTAATCAGCAGTGAAAAATCATGTTCAGCTGCATAGGCAATGCCCTGGCTGGAAAGGCCATATCCCTCGCGGTATCTGTTGGGAATGTAGAACTCAAGTTGATCCTTGTTGTAAATTTTGGTAAGAAAATCATATATGATGGCTACAGCAGTAGTGCCATCAACATCATAGTCTCCATATACAAGGATCTTCTCGTTTTGCGCAATAGCATCTACAATTCTTCCAACAGCAAGTTGCATGTCCTTCATTAAAAATGGATCATGCAAGGATGTCAGGGTTGGTCTGAAAAATGATTTAGCCTTTTGGTAATCATCAATCTCTCTGTGTGTGAGAATTCCGCAGAGTGTTGGATGAATTTTTAATTCATTCCTCAGCGCTTCTGTTGCTTGAACAGGCAGGTTGATTGTTCTCCATCGTTTTGGGGAGGCACACATCTTAATTTTTTCTTTCAGTTGTGAATGTAACCATTTCTGAAAGGGCATCCCTTGTTGCAGATGGAGGAAAACTTTCAAGCAGGTCAAGGGCTGCTTTTTTGTAAGAAGCCATTATTTCTTCAGCATATTGGATGCCACCAGCTTTTTTCACCTCTTCTATCACGACCTGAACGCTTTCTCTGTTCTTGTTTTTATTTTTAATGATATAGATCAGCTTTCGCCTGGTCTCGGCAGAAACTGTTCTCAGGGTATAGATAAGCGGCAGGGTCAGCTTCTTTTCCTTGATGTCGTTTCCTGTCGGTTTTCCTACATCGGCTGAGCCATAGTCAAAAAGATCATCCTTGATTTGGAAGGCAATCCCGGTATTTTCGCCAAAAAGCCGCAATTTTTCTGTTAAATCATCATCCTGGCTGGCGGAATATGCCCCTGCCGCACAAGCTGATGCCAGCAGAGAGGCCGTTTTATTTCTGATGATAGAGAAATAGTCAACTTCTGTAATATTGAATAGCCTGGATTTCTCCAATTGTAACAATTCTCCCTCACTCATTTTCTTAACGGCCTCGGAAAGGATTTCCAGCACCTTGAAATCCTTGTTTTCAAGGGATAGCAACAGGCCTTTGGCCAACAGGTAGTCTCCGACCAATACTGAGGCCTTGTTCTTCCATAAGGCAGAGATAGAAAAAAAACCCCTTCTTTCCGATGCCTCATCCACAACATCATCGTGAACAAGGCTGGCTGTATGCAATAATTCTACCAATGAAGCGGCTCGGTAGGTCACCGGTGTAATTTCGCCACAAAGCCTTGCAGAAAGCAAAACAAACATGGGTCTGAGCTGTTTCCCCTTGGTTTTGACAACATATTTCAAAATCCTGTCCAACAGGGGGACATTGCTTTTGACTGCCTCTTTGAAAAGCGATTCAAACTCCTTTAGCTCAATGGCTATAATTTCTTGTGGTTTTATCATTGCTAGGCTGCGAACTTACGCAATATTTTCCTCGCATGTTGTCCCTTTTCCGTTTGGATATGAGGTAAAATGTTCACATTTACAAAAAAGAATGCAGAGTTTGCATTTTTTCACAATTAAGAGCGAAAAAACAGAGGTATTTATTTGAATATTAAAACTTTACCTCTACATTTGTGTAACATGGTAAGACCGTGTCAAAAATCTTTAAACTAACAAACACAGCTATGGCAACTAAAAAGTATGCTTTTATCCTTGGTCTTTTGGCCCTGGTCATGACTACCCAGGCGCAAATGTCTGCAACGGGTGGTTCTGATTGGAAGGACTCTTCATTGATCCCTCCTTCAAGAATGGCTCAGCACAATGAATTCCTGAACAACCAGTACATTTTCCCTGCAAAACCCCGCAATCAGTGGGAAGTAGGATTTAAAGTAGGGGCTCCAACCATTAGTAGTGATGTCAGTACTGTTTTCCCGACTTTTGGATATGGTTTACACGTTAGGAAGTCTATTGGTTATATCGTTTCATTAAGAGGCGAGTTCAATAGCGGTACTGCTGTTGGATTGAATTGGAAGGATAGTTACAACTACATGAACAATCCTGCATGGAGAAATAATGGATACAGAGGAAATCAACGTATTTATACTGGCGTTGGCAATCAAACTGTTGGATTGGTTTCTGCTACTGACCGTGTATTCTACAATTACAAAACCAAGCTCAATGATTTAAGCGCTCAAATGCTTTTCAACCTCAGCAACATCCGTTTCCACAAGGCTGAGCCGAAATTTGGTCTTTATGCAATACTTGGTGTAGGTGTTACTTTCTACGAAACTAACATCGATGCGCTGAATGCAAGTGGTCAAAAATACAACTTCAATTCTATCCCCGGCGGTAGCTACGCAACACGTAAAGATACCAAATCTGCTTTGAAATCTTTGTTAGATGGTAATTACGAAACTGCAGGTGAAACAAATTCTCAATACAATAAGAAGCTTTTTGGAAAAACTTCAAAAACAAATGCTTCATTTGGTATGGGATTTGCCTTCAAACTTTCCAAGCGGGTTAATTTGTCAGTTGAGGACAGAGTGACAATCATGGCAGATGATTTGTTGGATGGACAACGTTGGAGCGCTTCACCCCTTGGAGATGCTACCGCAACAACTCACTATGATAGTTATAATTTCTTGTCTGTTGGCTTGAACATCAACATTTTCTAATTTTCACTAACCCTCATCAAATTTTCCAAATATGAAACTGAATAAAATATTCTCGGTTCTGTTCTTGGGTTTATTCCTCCTTGCAGGATTGGATACCTTTGCACAGAAAAAATCAAAGTCTGTCGAGCCTCTTTACTGGAAAAATCCATTAGAATTTTCTTACAGTGAATTGAATTCTCCCAAGAGGATGAAAATGCCTAAAGTTGTTCTTGACGATGCTGATGGAGATGGCATTGCTGACCAATTCGATATGGAACCCAATACACCTGCCGGAGCCCCTGTTGACAGCCATGGCGTAAGCAAGGATACAGACGGAGATGGTGTTCCTGATTACAAGGACAAGCAACTGATCACAGCTACTGAGTGTCAACCAGTTGATGCAAATGGCGTAGGTAAATGCCCAGAGCCTCCTTGCTGCAAGAACATGGTTGTTCCTGCTCCAGTTACTTGTAACATGGGGAACATTCCAAGTGTAAGTTTTGCTAAAGGATCTTCTGCCTTGTCAAAAGAAGCACAAAGCCTTTTGGCTTCTACTGCTGACAGGCTTAAAAATAACCCTGCATGTAAAGTATTCATTACTGGATATGCTGAGGCTTCCAAAGCAAGCCAACAGTTAAGCTGGGATAGGGTTAATGCAATCATGTCTTACCTTACTGAAAAGCAAGGTATCGCTGCCGATCGTTTAATCAACAAATACGGACAGGCTGATGGTGATGTCAACACAATTGATTTCAGCGCAACCGCAGAGGTAATTGATGCTCCTAACACGGTTCCTGCTCCTCATCCAAACCTTCGTTCTAAGAAGTAATTGGATATCAAAAGATAGTAGTGCCCTCCTGCGAAGGAGGGCACTTTTTTTATGACTTGTTTAACCTAGCGTTTCTTTTAAAGAACTTAATTTAGTTTCTTCTGCTAAATGCTTAACTTTGCCTTCCATTTATGAAGTTGAATAATATACTGGTTTTTGTGTTGATCCTTTCACTTGGCGCCTGTTCTAAATTCGGAAAGGTGCTGAAGAGCAAGGATTTTGAGTACAAGCTTAAAATGGCCAATACCTACTTTGAAAAGAAAGAATTTCGACAGGCCCAGGTCTTGTATGAAGAACTTTTTCCAGTTTTCAAGGGAACGCCACAGTTTGACGACCTGTATTACAACTATGCTTTTTCCCATTATAACATGAGGGATTATGAAACTGCCGAAAACCTTTTTAAGGGTTATTTGGAGGTTTTTGCCAACAGCAAGAGGGCGGAAGAGGTTGAATACATGCAGGCGAATTGCTATTTTAAGCAATCCCCTAAACCAGAATTGGAGCAATCCAATACGATCAAGGCGATAGGAATGTTTCAGGTATTCATCAACACACATCCCGAATCTCCCAAAAGCAAGGAGGCGGAAGCCATCATCGCCAAATGCCAGGCAAAACTTGAAACCAAGGAATTCCTCTCTGCCCAATTGTATTTTAATGTTGGCCAATTCAAGGCAGCAGCGCTTGCCTATACTACCCTGATCAACAACTATCCAGATTCTCCCAAAGGGGATGAATACAAGCTGATGTCCATCAAGTCATATTACAGGTATGCGGCCATGAGTGTTGATGAGAAAAAAGAGGAGCGATATGCAAAAGTTGTTCTAGAGGTAGAGGACTTTCAGGACAGGTTCCCCGAAAGTAAATTGGCAAAAGAAGCCGAACGTTACTTAACTTTGACAAAAAATAACCTTAAAATTTTAAATAATGAGCAGACTTCGCAGGCAGCTGGGAAATAATCTTACCAATGTAGCTGAAACAAAGGACCTGAATGAAATCAAAAGCAAAACGGGGAACCTGTACCAGTCTATTTCTATAATTGGGAAAAGAGCTGCACAGATCAATATTGCAATAAAAGAAGAACTCCATAACAAACTGGAGGAATTTGCAAGCCATACAGACAGCCTTGAAGAAATTCATGAGAACAAGGAGCAAATTGAAATTTCTAAAGCATATGAGAAAATGCCAAATCCAGCACTTCTTGCAACGCAGGAGTTCATGGAGGACAAGGTATATTTCCGCAAGAATGACGAAGATTTGTTCCGTTAACCTGCAGATACCTTTTTATGTAAGGGCGATGGTAAATCCATCGCCCTTCTTGTTTTAGGGAAATATTGATTCAAAAATTAAGTTGAATTTATGGTTAACTTAGTACCTGAAATCAGAGTGCTTTAATAGCAACAGGCATCATTAGACATAACAATATGTTTCACTCATCCAGGTCATTGGGCTTTTTTATGTTTTGTTTCCTTTTTGTAGATAGTACGCTGTCTGCACAGGAAATCAATGCCAAGGTCAACGTGGTCTATGCACAAATTGGAAGTACTGTAGACAAAAAAGTATTTCAGACATTGCAAACATCCCTCAATGCTTTTCTCAACAAAAGAAAGTGGACTACAGACCTGTTTGAGCCCAATGAGAAAATAGAATGCAGTTTTTTGTTGAATTTGCAATCAGTTGTTGAACCCAATGTATACAAGGGGACCCTTACCATTCAAGCCGCAAGGCCCGTATACAATACCAATTATCTTTCGCCCTTGGTGAATCATATTGATAACAACATCGTCTTTCGGTATGTTGAATTTCAACCCATTGAATTCAATGAGAACAGGGTTTCAGGTACTGAACCCCTTGCAGGAAACCTCTCTGCACTGTTTGCCTTTTATATCAACATCATCCTCGGTCTGGACTATGATGCTTTTTCACCCCGTGGGGGGGATGCTTTTTTTCAAAAGGCAAATGGCATTGTCAGTTCCTCCCCCGAAGGAAGATTTATTGAAGGTTGGAAACCTTTCGATGGTCAGCGGAACCGGTACTGGTTATCCGAAAATCTCCAAAACAGCCGTTACGCTCTGGTTCATGATGCCATTTATACCTATTACCGTCAGGGGATGGACAAAATGATTGAGAATGAAAATGATGCCCGGGAGCAGGTCTTGAATGCCATATCAATGCTCAATACCCTCAATGCGGAGACCCCTAACCTCATGATCATGCCCTTCTTCTTTCAAGGCAAAACCGATGAAGTCATTCGGCTGTTCAAAAAAGGCAATATGCAGGAGAAAGCCCGCGTGATTGATCTTTGCACAAGATTGGATATCTCCAATGCTTCAAAATACCGACAAGAATTAAAGTGAAATATCTCCACAACATACAGCTTGGTTTTTTTATTTTGCTTCTCTGGTCTTGTTCAGGGACTATGTTCAATTCAGTTGATGTGATTGGAAAGGATAGGATGGCCAATATTCTCTATGATATAGCACTGGCGGAGGCTTTTGTTGAAACATACCAGCTTAAGGATTCTTCAGTCAGCAAAGACAGTGCTTTGCAAAAGGAGATTGATCTTGTGTTGAAGTACCACGGTGTTGAACCTCAGCGTTTTTCAAAGAGTTATCGATTTTACCAGCAGCACCCCAAAGACTTTAAAATACTGATCGATACAGCCAATGCAAGGGCCATCCGTAACCGGGAAAACAGTTACAACAGGCGTAAACCCAATCCATCCTGATCAATAATGTTCCTCTCCAAAGACGATCTGAAGCTTGCTTATGGCGTTGATATGCTGATCGGGGAAACCTATGTCAATAGGCAGGTTCCTCAGGACAACCTTTACTGGAAGAGTAGAAAAATTTATGTACCAGGTGCTCCGGGCTATACCTTCATGCCGATTTTTTCAGACCTGCTTTACCGTTGTGGAGCTGATCGAGAGCAGCTGATCGGAGAGGATTTCCTTCAAGTTTCAGAAGCCATTCTTCACAGTGCGGCTCGATTGGAGCATAAGCAGTTTGGCTGGGAAGCGCATGTCGCTGAGGTTATAGCCTTGGTTGCCCCAGCTGTTATAGACAACCAGTTGTTTACTGCATTGAAAGCCTATGCAGGCAAGGCTCATCCCATCAAAACGGGGGATGAAAAGTTGGGAACTGCATTCCCGTCCCTGAACAGGGCAGACAGCTATCTTTTCAGCCTGGTTATCATCAACAGTTCCTCATTTGATGTAGACAAGGCCATTCGTGCCTGGTATGCACTCATGACTTATTTTCTTATCATGGACGATCTGGCCGATATTCGGGAAGATCTGTTGAATGGAGAGGAAAATGTATTGATAGATGCAGGCCTTGACGAGGCCGGTGCAGAAAAAGTAAACGCGATGATCGATGATAGCATCGCAACCATGAACCAAATCAATCCTGTCATGGCCAACAGGATTGACCATAAAAAAAGCCTGATCAACCTGCATGAAATCATCAGGTCAATCAGGCATACTGCCAAAGGCTGATGCTGGCTCCTATTTAAAACGGAAGATCATCTGATTCCGCTCCACCGGCACCTGTTGCATCCGCTCCACCAGACTCGTTTCGGGAACCACCCAACAGCTGTACATTCAATACACGAAGGGTAAGTGAGGTGCCTGCTGTACCATCGTTCTTGGTATAACTCCTCACTTCGGGAGATCCCTCCGCATAAACAAGTTGTCCCTTTTTCAGATAGGGCGCAACAGCAGTTCTTTCTGTCCAGTAGGCACAGTCGACCCAAATGGTTCTCTCCACTGGATTTCCAGATGCGTCCTTGTACTTTTCGCTGTGGGCCACACTGAAGTTGATCACGTTTTTTCCATTCACGACATTTGTAGTGCAATCCTTGCCCAAATGTCCAATTACCTGTAGTTTTATCATACTGATTGATTTTGTTGCAACAAAGTTCTATCAAAGTAAAGGTAAAAGAAGGTGTAAAACACAGCAATGGAGCGAGAGTTTTCCACCATTTTCATGTTGTTTTTACCGCTAATTTCTTCAAGATATTGTTGAAGCGCTTCTGAAAATTCACAGTAATTTTATCCGATGGAAAAAATGGTTGATTACAAAGCGCTCATTGCTCTGGTTGAACAAGTATTCATGGCAATGGGATGTCCTTCAGATCAGGCAAAAACAGGGGCATTGGCACTTGTCTCGGCAGACCTTCGTGGAATAGATTCGCATGGTGTGGCTAGATTGTCTGGTTATGTCAGGTTGTGGGAAGCGAAACGGGTTAATGCGTCTCCCAATATCGCCATTATACATGAGACGCCTTCTACCGCAGTGATGGATGGTGATCAAGGACTGGGCCTTGTCGTTGCTCCTGAAGCCATGGATCTTGCCATCAATAAAGCTGCACAAGTAGGTACTGGCTGGGTCAGTGTGAGCAACAGCAATCATTTTGGTATTGCTGCATTCCATGCGATGCGGGCATTGGAGAAAGACATGATTGGCATCGTGATGACCAATGCCAGTGCCCTTGTGGCACCAACTTTCTCAAGGGAAAGAATGCTGGGCACCAATCCCATCTGTGTAGCAGTGCCCTCCGGGGATGAACCAGCATTTGTGGCAGACATGGCAACGACTACAGCTGCCAATGGAAAACTAGAGATATTGCAGCGGAAGCAATTGGAGGCCCCTCTTGGCTGGATACAGGATGCAGCGGGTAATCCAGTCACTGATGCACATGCATTGAAAAATGGAGGCTCCCTGTTGCCCCTGGGGGGCAACAGGGAGCAGGGCAGCCATAAGGGGTATGCACTTGGCGCCATTGTTGATATTTTTTCAGCGGTTTTGAGCGGGGCGAATTTTGGCCCCTGGGTACCTCCATTTCCTGCCTATGTTCCCATGCCAGAAAACCAGCCTGGAAAAGGCGTCGGACATTTTTTTGGCGCAATGCGGATTGATGCCTTCAGAAAATCAGAGGATTTTAAAAGGGATATGGACCTTTGGATCAGGCGGTTTAGGGCTGCTAAGCCAATTGCTGAAGATCAGCCAGTGTTGATTCCTGGTGATCCTGAGCGGGCCATGGAAAAATACCGTCGCGACAATGGTATCCCACTGCTTGAAGTAGTTTGGCAGGACCTTGCATTGATTGCTGAAAAATTCAATATCAAGTTTTAACTTCGCGCACACTCAATCAACAACGCATGAAAATAATGAAGTTCGGAGGAACCTCCGTTGGAAAGCCGGAAAGAATGTTTCAGGTAAGAGACTTGATCACCCGTGACAATGAGCCAAAAATTGTTGTCTTGAGTGCCTTGAGTGGAACAACCAATGCATTGGTTTCCATTGGAGATGCGTTGGCAGCAGGAGACAAGGAGAAAGCCAAAAATGCCATCGATTCACTTCATGCCCATTATGGTGTTTTCATCAATGCTTTGCTTGAAAAAGAAGCAATAAGAGAAAAGGCTGTTGCCTGCATCAATGAGCATTTTGAATTCCTCAACATCATTTTAAAAATTTCCTTCAATGAGGCGCTCAACAAGGATATTCTTGCCCAGGGAGAATTGATGAGTACCAAATTGTTTTCTTATTATCTGGAAGAGAAGGGTCAGGACCATGTTTTGCTTCCTGCACTTGATTTCATGGCCATTGATGCCAATGATGAACCTCAGGTACTTGCCATCAGGGCAAAACTGATGAAGGCTTTGGATAGCCATTCCGGAAAGCCTATTTTCATCACCCAGGGATACATTTGCAGGAACGCAAAGGGTGAGGTGGATAACCTAAAACGTGGCGGCAGTGATTATTCTGCTTCCTTGATTGCTGCTGCTGTTACAGCTTCGGTTTGTGAAATATGGACAGATATTGATGGCATGCACAACAACGATCCAAGGGTGGTGGGTACGACACGTCCCATTGAACAATTGAGCTTCGATGAGGCTGCTGAATTGGCCTATTTTGGCGCAAAAATTCTTCATCCAGCTTCCATATGGCCTGCACAACAATTCAATATTCCAGTGAAGTTGCTCAATACCATGGAGCCTGAGGCAAAGGGTACCATCATCCTCAAAGAACCAGATGGAAATGGGGTGAAAGCCGTAGCCGCAAAGGATGGCATTGTAATGGTGAAAATAAAAAGCAGCCGCATGTTGCTGGCTTATGGATTTTTGAGAAAGATTTTTGAGGTCTTTGAAAAATACAAAACGTCCATAGATATGATCACTACTTCTGAAGTAGCGGTATCAGTGACGATTGACAATACCTTGAATCTTGATCAGATTTCCAAGGAGCTGCAGCCATTGGGTGAATTGGAAATTCTTGCTTATCAAACCATCGTTTCAGTCGTCGGCAATAAACTCACCCAGCAGGATCAACTGATGACAAGGATGTTTGATTCACTTGCTGGTATACCCGTAAACATGGTCAGTTTTGGAGGCAGTTTGCACAATGTTTCCATCCTGGTGCCAACTTCCTTCAAGAACGAAACGCTCAAAGTACTGAACAAAGGGCTATTTGGGCTCGACTGATGAAAGGTCAATAAAATGCAGTCATCAGATGATCAGCATCGCATCTCCATAGCTGAAGAACCTGTATTTGTCTTTGATGGCCTTTTTGTAGGCTTCCATTGTCAGTTCGTAGCCTGCAAACGCACAAGCCATGATGAGCAAGGAAGTTTTGGGCAGGTGAAAATTGGTGATCAATGAATCACAAATTGAAAACTCGTACGGAGGATGAATGAAGATATTGGTCCAGCCTTCTGATGGTTTCAACATCTTGTCTGCAGTAAACGTGCTCTCCAATGCCCTCATGGTTGTTGTACCCACAGAACAAATCCGATGTCCTTCAGATTTCGCCTTGTTCACTATTTTACAGGCTGTCTCATCTACTTTATAATACTCAGCTTCCATTTTATGTTTGCTCAGGTCTTCCACTTCGATGGCCCTGAATGTTCCGAGACCAGTGTGAAGGGTTGTTTCTGCAAAACGGATTCCTTCAATTTCCAGACGCTTGATCAACTCACTTGAAAAATGCAATCCTGCGGTTGGCGCTGCAACAGCTCCTTCATGCTTTGCATAAACAGTTTGGTATCTTTCCCTGTCCAGCTCATCTGGCTTGCGTTTGATGTATTTGGGCAATGGTGTTTCACCGAGTGAATTCAACACCAGTTTGAAGTCCTCATCTGACCCTTCAAAAAGGAAACGAATCGTCCTTCCTCTTGAAGTGGTATTGTCAATTACTTCAGCGATCAATTCATCTGCATCACCAAAATAGAGCTTGTTGCCCACACGGATTTTTCTTGCGGGATCAACAATAACATCCCATAACCTGTTTTGCTTGTTCAACTCTCTCAAAAGGAAAACCTCAATCTTGGCTCCGGTTTTCTCTTTTCGTCCGTACATTCTGGCAGGGAATACCTTGGTATTGTTTACAACGAAAACGTCTTTTTCCTCAAAGTAGTCGAGAATGTCCTTGAATGTTTTGTTCTCTATCAGACCAGTGTCCTTGTGGACAACCATGAGCCTGGCGTCTTCTCTTCTTTTGGTAGGTGTCTGGGCAATGAGATTTAGGGGGAAATCGAACCTGAATTGGGATAGTTTCATGCGTAAAAATGTTTATGTTGCCTGAAAACAAATCCCGGTGAGCGACCCAAATAGGGTCTCATATCCATCAAACCTGATCTTACGGCACCAGACTTGTTTTGGCATTAAGATGGCAAAATTACAAAAAAAATACGGTATTCACCGGTGCATCAATCCGCTTTTTACACCAATTATAAACCGTAAATGACTTAGAACCTGAGGTGCCGGACTGTTTGGCCGTTGTTGATCAGTTGTTTCAGTGAGTCAATGCCTACCTTAAGGTGCGATTCTACATAATTTACCGTGACCAGTTTATCACTTTCCTCAGTTTTGACGCCTTCTGGGATCATGGGCTGGTCGCTGACAAGGAGCAATGCTCCTGTAGGGATTTTGTTGAAAAAGCCTACAGAAAAAATGGTGGCAGTTTCCATGTCAATTGCATATGCCCTGACTTTTTGAAGATAATTTTTGAATTCTTCGTCATGTTCCCAGACCCTTCTGTTGGTCGTGTATACGGTCCCAGTCCAGTAGTCCAGCTCGTGTTCACGTATGGTGGTTGAGATCGCTTTTTGCAGGGCGAATGCTGGCATGGCGGGTACTTCTGCTGGGAAGTAGTCGTTTGAAGTTCCTTCGCCTCTTATGGCGGCGATGGGGAGTATCAAGTCGCCTAATTTGTTTCTTTTTTTAAGCCCTCCACATTTCCCAAGAAACAAAACGGCTTTGGGATCGATGGCTGTAAGCAGGTCCATGATAGTAGCTGCAGACGGGCTTCCCATGCCGAAGTTGATGATGGTGATGCCATCGAACGTAGCACATTGCATGGGTTTATCTTGGCCAACAACGGTTACGTTGTTCCATGTTGCGAAAAGTTGAACATATTTGCTGAAGTTGGTCAGGAGGATATATTGTCCAAATTGTTCAATGGCCATCCCTGTATACCTGGGGAGCCAGTTTTTGACGATATCTTCCTTGTTGTTCATATTTCAACTTGTTCTGCTTCAAAATTACTGATTACTTTGCATGCATGATCAAGCTGAAGTTTCCTGAACCTGATTTCAAAATCCGTGAGCAGGAGGGGCAACCAGAAATTTTTGATGGAATTCGTCAGAAATGGGTTTCCCTTCAGCCAGAAGAATGGGTGAGACAGAATTTCATCAGTTGGATGACCAAGGCTGCAGGAATTCCTACTCATTCGATCGCTGTTGAAAAAGGTTTGCGCCTTGGAAATATGATGAAACGCTTTGATTTACTGGTCTTTGACTCCAACACCCAGCCTTGGATGATGGTTGAATGCAAGGCTACAGATGTTCCTCTAAAGGCGCCGGTATTGATGCAAATTCTCGCCTACAATCTTGCGATTCCGGTGCAGTATCTTGTCGTCACCAATGGTATTGAATGCCATGTGGCAGACAAAAAAAAAGAGATACCTGAATGGCTCTCTTTTTTTCCAAAACATGTGTAAAGATATTTTTAAGGAAAAATTCCCAACTCCAAATAGCTAGTTCCCACTTTGTTGATGGCTACTACGAAAGCGGCTGTTCTCATGTCTCGGATGGTGGGATTTTGTTTCCAGCAATCAAAAATCTCATTGGTCGCCTTGATCATGGTATCTTCCAGTCCGCTCCTGACCAGGTCAATTTCATCCGGTCCGTGAACAATCAGTTTTTTTTGTTCATCGCTGATTTTGTTGCCAGTCATTTCTTCAAGTTGTGAGACAATATTGGCATTTTGGTTTTCCATGAATCTTTTTTCGAGACGGCCATATGAAACATGGCTGAGGTTTTTCAACCATTCAAAATAAGAAACAGTAACACCTCCAGCATTCAAATACATGTCAGGAACTACCAAGACTCCTTTGTTGATGAGGATTTCATCTGCCTCAGGCGTCAACGGTCCATTTGCAGCCTCTCCAACAATCTTGGCCTGAACCCTATCAGCGTTTTCAGCATTGATTACATTCTCGAGTGCTGCGGGAATAAGGATGTCACACGGGGCTTCCAGGGCATCCGTATTTTTGTTGAAGTTGGTTGCACCAGGGAAATTCAAGATTGACCCTGTTTTTTTTCTGTGCTGGAATACGGCTTCAATATCAAGTCCATTTTCATTGTAGATGGATCCCTCATATTCAGCCAGACCAACAACCAAGGCGCCACCTTCCTGAAAGAATTTCGCAGAATGGTAGCCTACATTTCCGAGGCCTTGCACAATTATTTTTTTGCCTTCAAGTCCTGTTTTCAAACCAAGCTTGGCCATGACCTCAGCATTGTTGCAGACTTGCCTGATGCCATAAAAAACACCAAGGCCAGTTGCCTCTCTTCTTCCTCTTACTCCGCCTTGTGTAACAGGCTTTCCTGTGACACACCCCAATGCTTCTACTTCACCTGGGTGCATCGCCATGTAGGTGTCCAGAATCCAGGACATTTCTCTTTCGCCTGTACCATAGTCAGGTGCGGGAACATCTTCCCCAGGACCAATGAATCTCTTTTTGATCAGTTCACTTGTATATCTTCTTGTGATGCGCTCAAGGTCATAGGCGCTGTATTTTTTAGGATCGATGGTGATACCGCCTTTGGCTCCACCGAATGGAACGTTCACAATCGCACATTTGTAGGTCATGAGTGCAGACAGCGCCATCACTTCATCCAGGTTTACCATCTCACTGAACCTGATACCTCCCTTGCAGGGAAGTTTATGGTGAGAGTGCTGCACCCTGTATGCCTTGATCACTTCTACCTTATCACCGATTTTTACCGGGAAATGCATGCGAAGTACGCTGTTGCATTGTTTGATTTGTTCAAGTATGCCTTGGTCAAATTGGGTGTATTGCGCTGCTTTGTCAAAACTTTTACAAACGGCATCAAAAAAACTGTATTCAGGGTTCATGGCATTTTTTTTCGGTAATTTAAAAAAAAGTAAACTCAGTGAAAGTTTATGACTCCTTTTCGAGTTTAGAAATTTTTCTGTCCAGGCGAATCAGGTAGGCAATCAGTCCAAACAGAATTGTGAGCACCACAGCTACCACCACATAAATTTTTCCGTTGGATCTCATCAGAGATGCCATCGAATCATTGGTATTCGCACCTTGTGCCTTAGCACCAAAGGTCGCCATGCTTACAATCAAAGCAATCAATTTATTTTTCATTCGAAAACCATTTTTGTTCCAGTAAAACTTTATGTCTGATTTTTAGTGTGGCTATCCAAGCACCCAATAGGGTCCACCCGATTACTGCTGGATAGAAGACCATTCTCATCCTTGCGTCAATATCGTTGAAGTTCAGCGCGGGATTGCCTTCCTGACCTGGATGCAAGCTGGGAAGCAATCTTGGTATGATCCAAATGGATGGGAAAAGCATGGCGTACGCAAAAATATTGTAAACGGCACTTACCCTTGCTCTTTGGTCCATGTCGGTAATGGAACTTCTTAAAATAAAGTAAGCACCATAGATCAGCAGCGCAATCGCGGCACCAATCAGCTTGGGCTCACGCATGATAGAACCAAATGATGCGAAGGCAGGATTGTTCGGATCAGCCCAGGTAAAACTGGCCCAGATGGCACCGGTTGCATAACCCAGCAAGCCCAGGTAGGTTCCAACGCCTGCATAAGATACAGCTTTGATATCATGTTCAATCGACCCTGTTCTTAAGTACTTGATGCTTTGGGCGATTGAAATGGTAAAAAGAATCATCATCGCAAACCACATGCAAACATGGTAGTAAAGGTTTCTGATGGTCTCTCCCAATTGTGTGAGCTCAGGGACAGGGAGCAAAAGGCCTCCAATTACAGCATAGGCAAGCAAAACGATTGCAATTATTTTCCACCAGGTAAGTCGCATGGCATGGATGTATTGTAAAGCATTGAATGAACCCAAGGTTCTGTTCAACGGGCATACAACCCGTAGCTTTGATTGGCAAAATTAGGCCCTTCGGCTAATCTTTCCATAAAAATGGGTATAAAATAACGGCGAGGAAGACAATGAGTATGTCAAGTGATACAAGAAGCAGGACCAATTGCTGGGGTACACCATCCCTGAACACTTCGGAAAATGCCGTTTTTGAAAGCCTGACGAGCAACAACAGTTGAGGAATGATAAGGGGAAAACCAAGTATGGCCATGAGAGATGCCTGCTGCATCGCCTTGCTGGCGATAGCGGCCAGCATGGTAAAGACCAAACCTAATCCCATGGAACCCAAAAGACCAATAAAAAGAAATTGCAAAAATGATTCGGTAGGGTTGCCCATGAATGCAGTGTAGAGCAATAAGTTCACCAGGTTCATGGCCAGCATCAAGAGTACATTGTAGCAAAGCTTTGAAAGAATGAATACGACTGGGGAAGTGATGGAATAGTAATAGAGCATTCTACCCCTGGCTTCCTGCAGAAAACTTTTTGCTACTGTATTGATGCAAATAAAGAGTTGGGTGATCCAAAAAAGAGAATTCCATGTATCCGCATCAGGGGAATCAATGGTCAGGTAAATTACAAATACTGTTGAAGCAATGTACAGCATCACGCCATAAAGGGTATGCTGCTGCCTTGTCTCCAGCAAGAATTCTTTTTTCAAAAGTGCGGTAAATTGATTCAGTGCTTCCACAGTGATTGAATTAGGTATTGAAGCAATTTCTGCAACGGGCTTCATAGTGATCTTTTTCTCCCAAAACTACTTGGTCTGTATTGGATGAAATCCTATATGAGTAACTGGCAATTCCCCCGCACTTGATGCACACGGCATGGAGCTTGGTGACAAAATTGGCCACAGAAAGCAATGCGGGCATAGGTCCAAACGGCTTTCCTGTATAGTCCATGTCAAGGCCCGCCACAATGACCCGTTTCCCTGAATTGGCAAGGCTTTCACAGACATGTACAATTTCAGCATCAAAAAACTGGGCTTCGTCAATGCCAACAACATTGAATGCCTCGGCATGGGCAAGGATGTCTTTCGACTCTTTCAGTGGTGTTGCATTGATGGTATTTTCATCATGGGAAACTATTTTTCCTGCATGATATCTGGTATCAATAGAGGGTTTGAATATCCCCACACGCATGTTGGCAATTTTGGCACGTTTGAGCCTTCTGATCAATTCCTCAGTTTTTCCTGAGAACATGGAACCACAGACTACTTCTATCCATCCTGCTTGTTGACTATGGTTGATTGGTTCTATGAACATGTTTTGGTTTGTTGATCTCTCGGTATCTTTATGTACAAGGAACTGTAAAAATACCATAAAGCGATGGAAAGACTTAAACAATTGACGGAAAAGTTGAACCGCCAGACCCTTGAGGGTGCCTCCAAGCAAGCCTTATTGGAAATTGGCTTTGATATCATCCGGGAATTGATGGTATCCGAGAAGCCTGTCCAACCAGAAAGGAATGTTGAAGAAAGAAAAGCCGTTGTGCCTGAAATACCTGCAGTTACAGTTCAATCATTGAATGACAGGCTCAACCCTTCAGTGCCAGACCTCTCGGATCGGCTACAGCACCTTCGGCAAGACTCATTGAGATTAGCCATGGGCATCAATGACCGTTATATTTTTTTGGAGACCCTTTTTAGGGGTGATGCCCACAGTTTTGATACCATGATGGGTTTGCTGGACCATGCCCAAACATTCAACGAAGCGGAGTCAATTGCTTCACAATACATCAGGGTCATGCAGGATAATCTCGAACAAGCAGCAGTAGTTGAAAAATTTTATGATTTGCTCAGAAACCGATTCTCCTCAATATGACGGATAATAATATCTGCTGCTCCCTTTTTTTGAAGCACAAAATTCTTGGCTGACTCATCCAGTGATTTTCTCATTTTGAAATCCGATAACAATTTTTCAGTGATGGAAATCAAGGCTTGTTGTGTGCTATAACTGAAGCCCACTCCAGCGTCAATCAATGCTTTTGCTTCTGCTGTTCGGTTGTGGTTGGGTCCGAAAATGACTGTTTTTCCGTAGGCAGTTGGCTCAAGAATATTATGGATACCAGCTGCATTGAATCCTCCACCCACATAACAGATGGTTGCATGGCGGTAAAGCTTTGACAACATACCAATGCAATCGATGATCAATACCCTCGCATTCTTCGATCTGTCAGCGTCATCCAGTTCAGATAAAAGAATGGGTTGCTTGAACATTTTTTTGATTTCATCAAGATGTTTTGGGTCTATTTCATGCGGCGCGATAACGAGCTTTACATCAGGTTTGGCTTGCAATAATGCTGAAAGCATTTGCTCATCTTCTTTCCAGGTACTTCCTGCAATGATGGTATCCGCTTCACTGCAAAATACTTCAATTGCGGGGTGATGAAAAGATGTCCCGGTGATTTCCACAACACGGTCATAGCGTGTGTCACCAGCAACAGTTACAGGTATCTTCAGCTTGAATTTTTGCAGGATTGTTGCAGATGCTGCATCCTGTACAAACAGGTGGGTATAGCTTTCGAGCAAGGTCCTGAGAAAACCACCCAGGGGTCCAAAAAAATTCTGTTTTGGGGTAAAAATGGCGGATATCAGCAGGGTAGGTATTCCTCTTTGTTTTAACCCATTGAGGTAAAAGAACCAGGATTCATATTTTATGAAAATGGCCAACGCTGGGCGTACGATATCGAGAAATTTCGATGAACGGATGCTGCCATCCAGGGGGAGGTAAAAGATCATCTCCGCGCCAGCATAGTTTTTCCTGATTTCATATCCCGAAGGAGAGAAGAAGGTCAGGAGAATTCTGTGCTCTGGATAGGTGGTTTTTAGGCTTTCCAGTACTGGTTTTCCTTGTTCAAATTCACCCAATGAAGAACTGTGTATCCATATTATTGGACCCCGTCCCTTTTCTACAGAGGCTTTCAGTCTTTCAAATATGTTTTTTCTTCCTTCAACCCATAGCCGGGCTTTGGCATTCCAGCATGAAGCAAGCCTTATGCCAGTGTTGTAAAAAATGAGGAATATATGGTAAAAAAACAGCATGCCTAAATTAAGTGGCAAAGCTACGGCCAAATTCAGTTATGCCCTTTATTTTCTTACCTTTGCGCCACAATTAATGGATTATGGTTCCTATCCAAATGGTGGATTTAAAAAGGCAATACCTCAAAATCAAAACTGAGGTAGATGAGGCAATTGCTGGTGTTGTTCAAAACACATCATTCATCAATGGAAAAGCAGTGACTGATTTTTCCGCAGAATTGGGCCAGTTTCTGGATATTGAGCATGTTGTTCCATGTGCCAATGGCACAGATGCATTGCAGATAGCCATGATGGCCTTGGGTTTGGAGCCGGGCGATGAGGTCATTACACCCTCATTTACTTATATCGCAACAACAGAAGTAATGGCCTTGTTGAGGCTTAATCCTGTTTTTGTGGATGTTGATCCACAAACTTTTTGCATCGATCCCAGCAAGATCAGAGAAGCCATTACCCCGAGAACCAAGGCAATTGTACCTGTTCATTTGTATGGCCAGTCTGCACCCATGGAAGCAATCATGTCCATCGCGAAGGAGTTTGGTCTTTTTGTTATTGAGGACAATGCACAGGCCATTGGTGCTACCATTCAGTTCAGTGATGGCACAGTGCACATGACCGGTACCATCGGAGATATTGGCTGTACTTCTTTTTTTCCTTCAAAGAACCTGGGATGTTTTGGTGATGGTGGCGCAATTGTAACCCGCGATGCCACCCTCGCAGATAAGATGAGGATGATTGCCAACCATGGACAAAGCAAGCGGTATTACCACGATATGGTAGGCTGCAACTCCAGGCTCGATTCCATTCAGGCTGCGGTATTGAATGTCAAACTCAAGCATCTAAACCAATACAACGAAGCCAGAAGGCAGGCAGCTGATTTTTACTCAAAAGCCTTCGCCTCGAATCCCAAAATTACTACTCCTCTAATAGCAGAAGGGAATACCCATGTTTTTCACCAGTACACCCTGATATTGAAAGACTACAACAGGGATGAACTGGTTGAACAACTTGCCAGTGTGGGTATTCCTGCCATGATCTATTATCCTGTGCCAGCACACCGTCAGAACATGTTTTCCTTTTTGAAACTTCCAGCCGTTGATTTGCCCGTCACAGATTGGCTTACACAACATGTGATTTCTTTGCCCATTCATACAGAATTGGACAATGAACAACTGGATTTTATCGTTAATTACGTAAATAGCTTTGTCAAATAAACCCTACTCATGAAAATTGCAGTCATAGGAACCGGATATGTTGGTCTTGTAACAGGAACGTGTTTTGCGGAAACAGGCAATGAAGTTACCTGTATAGACATTTACCAGAAGAAAGTAGACAAACTCAGTGCTGGAGAGATCACCATTTACGAACCTGGGCTTGAAAAAATATTTTTAAGAAACCTCAAGGAGCAACGTCTGCGTTTCACTTCAGACCTCAAGGCTGGAATCAAAGAAGCAAAGATCCTTTTTCTTGCCCTTCCAACACCGCCCGGTGAAGATGGATCTGCAGATCTCAAGTATGTATTGGGTGTTGCCAAAGATCTGGGGCATATTATTGATGATTATGTGGTAGTGGTAGATAAGAGCACCGTTCCGGTTGGAACTGCAGAGAAAGTCCAAAAGGCCATTGCCGAAAACAGCAAGGTTGAATTTGATGTTGTGTCGAACCCTGAGTTCTTGAGGGAAGGAGTTGCGGTTGAGGATTTCATGAAGCCGGACCGGGTTGTGATTGGTGCAAATTCTGAGCGGTCAAAAAAGCTGATGAATGAGTTGTATGCACCCTTTGTTAGATCGGGTAACCCATTGATCTATATGGATGTTCGTTCGGCAGAACTGACAAAATATGCGGCCAATTCTTTTTTGGCCACCAAGATATCTTTCATGAATGAAATTGCACAGCTCTGTGAAAGGCTGGGTGCGGATGTTGACATGGTTCGTTTGGGTGTAGGAAGTGATGCGCGTATCGGGAAAAGATTTCTTTTCCCCGGCATTGGTTATGGAGGAAGTTGTTTTCCCAAGGATGTTCAGGCGTTGGTTAAATGTGCTGCTGAGGTGGATTATGATTTCCAAATCCTCAATGCTGTGATGGATGTCAATGAGAAGCAAAAATTGCATCTTATGCCCAAAATCAACAATTACTTTAATGGTGATTTGGCAGGAAAGCATTTCGCACTCTGGGGATTGGCTTTCAAGCCCAATACAGATGATATCCGCGAAGCACCGGCCTTGTACATGATTGAGGCACTGCTTGCCGCAGGTGCTACTGTTGCTGCATTTGATCCTGAAGCCATACCCAATGTCAAGGCACTATTGGGTGATACAATCAGTTTTGCAGAAAATCAGTACGAAGCATTGGAAGGTGCGGATGCATTGATTATCGCAACGGAATGGAATGAATTCAGGACTCCGGACTTTTTGAAGATGGTCAAGAGTCTCAAACGAAAAGCGATCTTCGACGGAAGAAATCTTTTTGAAGTAAACAGTGTCAATGAACTAGGCTTCCATTACGAAAGCGTTGGGCGTAACCCACAAATTTAATTTTTAGTACATGGCAAATAAAAGGGTTCTTATCACTGGCGCTGCTGGGTTTCTTGGGTCTCATTTGTGTGATCGTTTCATCAAAGAAGGATTTGATGTTGTGGGTATGGACAACCTGATCACAGGTGATCTGAAGAACATCGAACACCTGTTCAAATTGAAAGAGTTTGAATTCTATCACCATGACATCACCAAGTTCATTCATGTGCCTGGTAACCTAGACTATATTCTTCATTTTGCTTCACCGGCAAGTCCTATTGACTACCTCAAGATACCGATTCAAACCTTGAAGGTTGGAGCTTTGGGAACCCATAATTGTCTGGGTCTTGCCAAGGCAAAGGGCGCCAGGATGCTTGTAGCCTCTACCTCTGAAGTGTACGGAGATCCATTGGTGCATCCTCAAACAGAGGAATATTGGGGGAATGTAAATCCTGTCGGACCGCGTGGAGTTTATGACGAAGCGAAACGCTTTATGGAGTCTATCACCATGGCCTATCATACATTTCATCATGTGGAAACCAGGATCATTCGCATATTCAATACCTATGGTCCAAGAATGCGACTGAATGACGGAAGAGCCTTGCCGGCATTTATCGGACAAGCCCTCCGGGGAGAGGATCTGACCGTGTTTGGTGATGGTTCTCAGACAAGGTCTTTTTGTTATGTTGATGATCTTGTAGAGGGTATTTATAGGCTATTGATGAGCGACTATGTATCTCCAGTGAACATTGGCAACCCCGTGGAGATTTCATTGCTGGAATTTGCTGAAGAAATCCTCAAGCTGACTGGGGCAAAAACCAAGATTGTTTTCAAGCCTTTGCCAGTGGACGACCCCAAGCAACGAAAACCAGATATAACAAAGGCCAAGGAATTGTTGGGCTGGGAGCCCAAGGTGGACAGGGCAGAGGGATTGAGGATTACCTATGAATATTTCAAGTCTCTTCCCAAGGAGCAGTTGACCAAGCAACCCAAGGAGTTTAATTAATACACCAGACATATAATTTACCAGCCATGAAGAAAATATTGATCACAGGAGGTGCGGGTTTTATTGGATCACATGTCATCAGGTTGTTTGTGAACAAATACCCTGATTATGCCATTGTGAACCTGGATGCACTTACCTATGCCGGTAATCTCGAAAACCTCAGAGACATTGAAAATGCACCTAATTACAGTTTTGTGAAGGGTGATATTACTGATGAGACCTTTATCAATCAATTGTTTGCCGACCATTCTTTTGATGCGGTTATTCATCTGGCCGCAGAGAGCCATGTAGACAGGTCTATCCTTGATCCGCTTTCATTTGTAAAAACCAATGTCATCGGAACGGCAGTATTGCTGAATGCTGCAAAAAAATCATGGACAAACATGGAAAACAAATTGTTTTACCATGTGTCCACTGATGAGGTATATGGTTCACTGGGAGAAACGGGATTCTTTACCGAAGAAACACCCTATGATCCTCGTTCTCCCTACTCAGCATCCAAGGCATCATCAGATCATCTGGTCAGTGCCTACTTCCATACCTATGGTTTGCCCATGGTTATTTCCAATTGCTCCAACAATTATGGATCGCATCAGTTCCCCGAAAAACTATTGCCGCTCATGATCAACAATATCGTGCATTCTAAGCCATTGCCGATTTATGGCAAAGGTGAAAATGTGCGTGACTGGCTTTGGGTGAATGATCATGCAAGGGCCATTGATGTAATCTTCCATCAAGGTAAATTGGGAGAGACCTATAATATCGGCGGTTTCAACGAATGGAAAAATATCGACATCGTTCACCTTCTTTGTTCTATCATGGACAAGAAACTTGGCAGGGCCGATGGTGAAAGTGCAAAGTTGATTACCTATGTAAAAGACCGTGCCGGTCATGACATGCGTTATGCCATCGATGCCACTAAGCTGAATAAGGAACTGGGCTGGGAGCCTTCATTGCAATTCGAGGAGGGTATGGACAAAACCATCGACTGGTATCTCTCCAATGCGGAATGGATCCAAAGTGTAACCTCTGGATCATACAAGCAATATTACGATCAGCAATATACAAGCCGATAAGATGAAAGTTGAAACAACAGGATTTGAAGGATTACTTGTATTGACTCCCTCTGTTTTTACAGACGAGAGAGGATATTTTTTTGAAAGCTATAACAGCTCCTCACACTTGAATGCTGGTCTGGAATATCATTGGGTCCAAGATAACCAATCCCATTCCAAGCATGGGGTGATCAGGGGGCTGCATTTTCAGAAAGCACCTTTCGCACAAACAAAACTTGTGCGAGCCTTGCAGGGAGAGATACTGGATGTTGTTGTTGACCTCAGAAAAGGACAACCAACATACGGGAAATCATTCTCTGTAATCCTCACAGCGGAGAACAAAAAGCAACTGCTTGTTCCCAAAGGGTTTGCCCATGGATTTTCAATACTCAGTGCATCTGCTGATGTTATGTACAAATGCGATGCCCTTTACAACAAGCAGAGTGAGTCGGGGTTGATATTTAATGATCCGGCACTGAACATTGACTGGAAGCTTTCTCCTGAAGCAATGGTCGTTTCTGAGAAGGACCTTGTGCTTCCTACATTCGACAAGATCGATGCAGATTTTTAATCCTGAACAATGAAAAAAATCCTCGTAACGGGAGCCAATGGCCAGCTTGGAAAAGAATTGCGTGACTTGGCTTCCGCACATCCAGATGTTGAATTTTTATTTCTCTCAAGAGAGGACCTGCCCATTCATCATTTTGAATTGGTCAGGAATATGTTTGCCTCTTTCTCGCCTGATTACTGCATCAACTGTGCCGCCTATACAGCTGTAGACAAAGCAGAGCAGGAAGCTGAATTGGCGCAGATTGTCAATGCAACATCTGTTGGTATACTGGCTGCTGTTTCTGCTGCCCATGATTGCCGCTTCATTCATGTGTCCACAGATTATGTTTATGGCGGTGATGCAAGTAAGCCCTACACTGAAGATTCTCCTACAGGGCCCAGTTCTATATACGGGCAAACAAAACTTGAAGGTGAGCAAGAGGCCATCAAAAATGATCCCCTTTCTGTTATCATCCGAACATCCTGGGTATACTCTTATCATGGCAATAATTTTGTCAAGACCATGATGCGTTTGATGAAGGATCGCAAAGAGATTTCAGTGGTCAATGACCAGAAGGGTAGCCCCACATGGGCTGCAGACCTGGCCTCGTTTATTGTTCACATCATCGACCAGCCCCAATGGCATCCGGGAATCTACAATTACTCCAATGACGGAGAAATTACCTGGTATGATTTTGCCCTTGAAATCAAACGGCTTATTGGTGCAGATTGCATTGTTCATCCCATTCCATCCAGTGCTTATCCTACTCCTGCAAAGCGTCCCGCTTACAGTGTCTTGAACAAGCAAAAAATCAAGCGTGTTTTTGGTGTAGATCCCGAAAACTGGAAACTTAGCCTTGAAAAATGCGTCAGCGGGTTGCAGAAGAATTAAGTTGATATCATTGGTCTCTTTCCATTTTTTCAATGGCATTTAACAGCGAATGAAGCTGGGATTCGAGGAGTATGTTCTTGTTTTGCAAGTTTTCGACCTGGTCTTCGAGAGCCGTAAAATGATCCAGGGCATTCATCAGGATTTCCTTTTCTTTCTTTAGCAAATCAATTTCAGACTGCAGTTGAATCTTGTCCTCTTTCAATTGCCTCAAGCTACCGTGTAGACCTGCTAATTTTTCCTGAAGCAAGATGGCTGTTTCGCTAGACATATACCCAAATGTAGCGCAGTTGGCTTGAATACCAATCAAATAGGGCAGTTCAGCCATTTTTGGGGCTGAAATCGTATATTTGCAACCAATTTATTCTTATGGCATTGATCACTGCCCGTTTGGCTGAAAAGGAGTATGGCTTTGATGTTACCGATGCAGATGGACATACCATGCGCATTGACATACCTGTAGCACAAGGAGGAAATGGATCTGGTTTCAGGCCCATGCAAATGTTGCTTTCAGCCCTTTGCGGTTGTAGTGCAGTCGATGTGATCAGTATCCTGAAAAAACAACGCCAGGGTCTTGAAAACCTCGTAATTGAGGTGGATGGTCAAAGAGAGGATGGGAAAGAGCCTTCGCTCTGGAAAAACATCCAGTTGGTATTTAACATTACCGGAGAGGTCGACCCATCAAAGGCCTATAGGGCAGTAGACCTTTCCATGGAAAAATATTGTTCAGTGGCTGAAACCCTCAGGGTGGCGGGTGCTGCCATTGATTTCAGCGTTATTGTAAATGGTTCGGCAGTGTCCGGACAATAAAATATTGTAAATGCGCCCCGAAACATTAGCGATACGGACCCAGATTGAAAGAACAGGAGAGAAGGAACACTCCACTCCTTTGTTCCTTACCAGCAGTTTTGTCTATGATTCTGCAGAAGATATGGCTGCAGCTTTCTCCGATGAAAGCCTGGATGTCAACATCTATTCCCGCTTTTCCAATCCTTCTGTTGATGAGTTCATCAAGAAGGTATGTTTGATGGAAGGCGCCGAGGATGGCATTGCCACTGCAACAGGCATGGCAGCTGTCAACGCCTGCTTCATGACCTTTTTGTCTGCAGGTG
This sequence comes from Chitinophagaceae bacterium, assembly GCA_044341875.1. Classification (GTDB taxonomy): domain Bacteria; phylum Bacteroidota; class Bacteroidia; order Chitinophagales; family Chitinophagaceae; genus Pollutibacter. Next base: position 31,871 of record JBIIQT010000025.1, read on the forward strand.
ATCATGTTATTTCTGCAGCAGCAGTGTTTGGATCTACCCACGCTATCTTGACAAAATACCTGCCCAAATGGGGGATTGAATACAGCTATTTTGACATGAACAAGCCAGAAACCATTGAGGCATTGGTCAAGTCCAATACAAAGTTGCTCTATGTCGAAACCCCATCTAATCCAGGATTGGATATCATTGATATGGAAATGGTTGCAGCCATCTGCAAAAAACACAACATTATTTTTGTAGTGGACAATTGTTTTGCAACACCTGCGGTCCAACAACCCATTCGGTTTGGGGCTGACCTGGTTTTGCATTCAGCCACCAAGTTCATGGATGGTCAAGGCAGGGTATTGGGTGGCGTTGTTGTGGGAAAAAAAGAATTGGTCAGGGAAATGTACCTGTATATCCGGAATACCGGACCTTCTTTAAGTGCATTCAATGCCTGGATATTGTCCAAAAGCCTTGAAACCCTTTATGTAAGGATGGATAAGCATGCGCAAAATGCCTTGCAGATTGCAAAGGCATTGGAAAATCATCCTGCATTGAATTGGGTCAAGTATCCATTTTTGCCATCACACCCCAGGTATGATATTGCTGTCAAGCAGATGTCCAATGGCGGCGGAATACTGACCTTTGAACTCAAGGCAGGCCTAGAAGGTGGGCGTAAGTTTCTCAACGGGTTGAAATGGTTGTCAATGACCAACAACCTGGGAGACAGTCGCACCATTGCTTCCCATCCTGCAAGCACCACCCATTCCAAGCTCAGTGAAGAAGAAAGGCAGGCTGTAGGCATCACACCCGGATTGATCAGGCTTTCCGTTGGCTTGGAACATCCTGAAGACATCATTGAAGAAATACTCCAGGCACTTCATCAATAAAAAACAAATGCCGGCTGAAGTGGTCGGTTCAACACGTTAATTATACAACATGGACAAGATTTTTGACGAACCCATCAAACAAGCCTCTGACTTTGCTTTCAATAACAAAGTGGCAGGCGTATTTGATGATATGGTTACCCGCTCGGTGCCTTATTACATTGAAATGCAGCGGATGATGTCTGAGCTGGTGGCGGACCACTGTGGCGAGAATGGAGTTATCTACGATCTTGGCTGCTCCACCGGAGCCACCATGATCATGATGGACCAAACTGTTCCCCAACACATCAAATTTGTGGGTATTGATGATTCTGAGCCCATGTTGGAAAAATGCAAGGCAAAACTGGAAGAGCGCGGAATGACGAGGCCTTATTCCCTTGAAGTGGCAGACCTGAATTCCGGTCAAGTACCGATGAAAGATGCTACTGTCGTCATTCTTTGCCTAACCCTTCAGTTTGTCCGGCCTATCGCCAGGGAAAAATTGTTGCGGTCCATTCACGATCAGCTCCAGCCAGGTGGGGTCTTGATTGTCATTGAGAAAATTCTCGCAGAGGAAACTGATTTTAACCGCGACTTTATCAAGTATTATTACGATTTCAAGCGCAGGAATGATTACAGTGAAATGGAGATTTCACAAAAACGCGAAGCATTGGAAAATATCCTCATTCCTTACAAGTTGAGTGAAAACATCACCTTGTTGAAAGAGGTTGGTTTTAGGACGGTAGAAGTGTTTTTCAAGTGGTACAATTTCTCAGGATTCATTGCAAAAAAACTATCATGATCCAGATCGGTAATTTCTTTTTCAAGTACAGAAACCTGCTGTTCATACTGCTCTACGGATTGTTGTTCTTGCCCTCTCCGGAGTTGTTTACAGAAGACATTTTCCATGCAGCGTATAAAACCTTGCCCTTGATCATAGGGTTGTTTGTGACAGTTTTGGGACAAGCTATTAGGGGCGCCACTATTGGTTTGGCCTATATTGTGCGGGGCGGAAAAGACAAGAAAGTATATGCAGAGCATCTGGTGTCTACAGGTATTTTTTCTCATTGTAGGAATCCGCTTTATGTTGGAAATATCCTGATGCTCCTGGGTGTTGGGTTTTTGGCCAACTCACTGATTTATGTTGGCATCATCATGCCATTGTTCCTGTTCATTTATCAGGCCATTGTACTGGCAGAAGAAAATTTTTTAAGAGGAAAATTTGGTGCTGATTTTGATGCCTATTGCTCAAAAGTAAACCGTTGGATTCCTTCCCTGAAAGGAATTGGAGCTACATTTTCATCCATGGAGTTCAATTGGAAAAGATGGGTGCTCAAAGAATACACTACACAATTCATTTGGTTAGCGGGTATTGCCTTGCTGATTATTCGTCTTTATCAAATTGAAAATGTAATGACCAATAGTATTTATGCCGTAATTATATTGGCAATTGGTTATGGGATTGTGCGATACCTCAAGAAATCCGGAAAGATGACTGAATAAAAAAAGATCCGCAAAATGCGGATCTTTTTTTTGTTGCCCGACCTTTATCAATTCAGATGTTGAATTTGTATGAGTTGGGGTAATTAGTTTTATGTATTAACTCCAAGTTTATTTATTACTTACTTTCATAAATTCTTATAACAAACCTTTTTTCTGGGTCTGTACTCCATTGAACTTGATAAGGAATTCCCTCAGCTTGATCTAGTAGTATAAATGTCCAAATATTAAGAGTAGGATATAGTGTAAATCTATCAACCAGCCCATCTAAAACTAAAGGAGATTGACTTAATTTACTTATCATAGCATTAGCCACATCACTTGTAGAGTATTGAACTAAATCTATAAAACCGGTTGATGTATTTAATCTTAAAAAAATAAATCTATTTGAAGTAGGATACAAACGAAACTTTGCAGGTGTAGGTGACTGATAATTAGAAACCCTTACTAACTCATTCTCATTGTTTATTTGAGCAGAACAAAAAATAGTAAATAAAATTAAAGGTAATGTAAGATTCCCCTTATTTAAACCATTCGGATTTAGAGATTATTTTCTAACTTAAATGGTTTAAACATGAAAAAGAAGAACTTTTCAGAGGCACAAATTGTGTCGATTTTGAGAACACAGGAAACTG